>JAQBPB010000102.1 GCA_028287745.1 Chloroflexota bacterium | reverse complement strand
CTGGACGGTCAGGCCATAATGCTGGAGGATTACTTGCAGGTGCGGCCGGAAATGGAAGAACGAGTTCGGCGGTTAGCAAAGGCGGGACGCCTGAAAGTTGGCCCCTGGTACACCGCGACCGATACCCTGTTGCCTGACCCTGAGTCGCTGGTGCGCAACCTGCAGTTGGGCCGTTGGGCTTCTCAGAGAATGGGAGCGGAGCCGATGCCGGTGGGTTATATGCCGGACCTGTTTGGGTTCAGCGGCCAGATTCCCCAGATTTTAAGAAATTTTGGTATTGAAAACGCCTTTGCCTGGCGCGGGTTGCACCCAGAAGATGCCGCAAATGTTTGCTGGTGGTCATCGCCGGATGGCAGCCGGGTACTAACCCTGCGGCTGAAAGAAGGCTATTCCGAGGCAGCTGTTGGCGTGGTAGACCCGGAGCGCTTTCTTCGCGAACACCTGCCTGGCCTGGTGGAGCAGCAGGATAAGGGGCTTTATCGCAACCGCCTGTTCATGATGGGCAGTGACCATTTTATCGCCAGCCCGCGACTGCCATGGCTTTCCGGCCGGATAGCCGAGCAGGTGGGACACCCGGTGGAGGTCGGTTCGCTGGATGAAATGATGACCTTATTGCGCAGTGAAATAGGGCCGCAAACCCGGCTACCTGAGATTTCAGCCGAGCAGCGCGACTCCTGCCTGGTCATCTGTCCGGCCTCGGTTGCCGGCACCCGCATACCGCTTAAACAGGCCAATCAAAAAGCGGAGGCGGCCCTGCTGGGTGTAGCCGAACCCCTCCAGGCCCTGGCGGAAATGGCGGGGGCCGGGAGTGACCGGAGTCACTTGCGTTGGGCCTGGCGGCTGTTAACCCAGAACCATGCCCATGATTCCATTCCGGGCTGCGGTACCGATGAAGTTCACCGTGAAATGATGACCCGCTTTGCGGGCGCCACAATGGCGGCTAAAGATGCCGCGCAACGAGGCGCGAAACGCCTGGCCCGGGCCCTGCGGCCCGACACGCGTGGCGAACTGGGGGCGTTAGGGGTTGTCAGCCTGGTAGGCGGCAAAAACCGGCTGCGCGCAAAGCTGCATGGGCCGGAAGAAGGCGTGCCATTTTTCCGGCTCGTCCAACCGGACGGCGGGGAAATCCCTTTTAGCGTTACCGCCCAGGGCCGGGAAAACGTCCAATACCACCGCTTGCAGGACGCTTTCGCCACCCAGGATGCCACTACCTATGTCCATATCGCCGCTTCCCGGGAGTGGGTTAACAGCCAGCGGACGCGGCCGCGCATGATGAACCTGCACTGGGTCGAAATTGAATTCGAAATTGACGCTCCCAAAGCCGGGTACCGGGTGCTGCGCCTGGAGCAAGCGCGGCGGTGGCCGATCAGGACCAGGCCGCAGCCCGGTTCGCAAAATGAAATTTCCAACAACCTGTTAAGGGTTTGGGCCGAAGAAAGCGGGCTGTTCGTCCAGGATAAGCGTTCCGGCCAAACCCTCGGCCCGGTCAATTTCTCACACCAGGGCGATAAGGGCGATGAATATACCGCCTGCCCCTTGCCGGGTCCGGCGCTTCATTTCGCAGCGGAGGCGACCCGGGCCAGGATCACCAGACCCGGGTTGGCTGACCAGTTAGAGCTACCCATCCAGGCCCGCGTACCGGCGGGGCTAAGTCAGGACCGCAATACCCGCACCGGTTTGGTTAGCCTGGCAGGCCGGATGACGGTCAGGCTGCTGGAAGACCGCGTGGATATTGGCCTGACCCTGGAAAACCGGTCTCGTAACTTTGACCTACGGCTGGTGGCCCGGCTCGCTGACGCCCAGACCGCTTTTTGCGGGGCACCTTTTACGGTTGAGCAGCGGCCTTTCGAATCCAGCCACGTGCCGGAAAATGCGGCCCAGCTAACCCTACCAGATTTCCCGATGCGCGGTTGGGCGGCCCTCCAGACGGCGGACGGTGCTGGCTGGGCGGTCCTGGCGCGGGGCCTGTACGAGGCGTCGGCGGCGCGTTCGGATAAGGGCGGAGAAGTCGCTTTAACATTGTTGCGCGGAGTGGATTACCTGTCGCGGCCCGACCTGCAGACCCGCCCTGACCACGCCGGGCCAATGATAGCTACCCCGGACGCCCAGTGTATCGGCCACCATGAATGGGAACTGGCCCTGCTGCCTTTTGGACCGGGCGAAGCCGATTGCGTACCGGCCCGGGTCGAGCAGTTCCTGCGCCCGGCCGCCACATTTCCGGTCCAGTGGTCGGATGGTGAGACCCCGGCTGAAAAGTCGCTTTTTGAAGGCGATGACCGCCTGGTAATCAGTACCTTAAAGCCCGGTTTTGAGGAGGAAGGGGTAATACTGCACGCCCATAATCCAACCAGTGAAGTGCGTGAGGCCGCTGTAACCGGGGCAAGGGTTAACCTTGATGAAACGCCTAACCGGGGCGGTGCTTCTGCTACCATCAAACCGTTTGAAGTGGCCGCCTGGCGCCTGAAAGTCCGGTAAAATGTCGCGCCAAATAATCCTGGATAGCGGCTGGCGGCTGATGGACAGTAACCCGAACGAGTGGGAATGGAGCAACCGGGCCCGCCGCCAGCATGTACTGGGCGGGTGGCGTCCGGTCAAAATCCCGGCTTCGGTGCAAACCGCCCTGGTGGAACTGGGTGAAATAAAACACCCTTATTATGACCTCAACAGCCGTGAAGCCGAGTGGATTGAACACCGCGATTGGGTTTATGCCCTGGATTTCAAGTCACCTGCTTACCCTCAAAGGGGCCGGGTCTTTTTGGAATTCGAAGCGGTTGATGACGCTTGCCTGGTCTATCTCAATGGGACGCTGCAAGCGCGCCACGAAGGGCCGGGGGCGCCTTTTTCCGTCGAGATTGGCCCGGGTTTACGGGAAGGCACTAACCAGCTAATCGTGGTGGTAAAAGCGCCCCAACCGGAATTTCCGCAGACCGGTTGGACCGAGCAGACGCGCAGCCTGAAAGGTCGAATGGGCTTTGGCTGGGATTTTGCCCCGCGCATGGTCCGGGTGGGTATCATTGGGCGGGTCTGCCTGCGACTGACCGGGCCTGACCGTTTGGGCGATTTCCTGGTACGCAGCACTCTTTCACCGGATAACGGCCAGGCCAGCCTGAACCTGGAAGCCCAGGTGGATGGTCCAACCGGCCAACCGGTGCGTTTTAGCGTCTGGCGAGAGAACCGCCAGTTAGCCGAGGTTGCGGTTACGCCCGGTCCGGATGGAATTGCCAGGGCAGTGCTTGAACTGGCCGGGGTCGAACTGTGGTGGCCGAACGGCCTGGGCGAGCAGCCTTTGTATATTGCCCGCGCCGAGGCTCCGGACGGTTCCGACCGCCTGGAAACAACCTTTGGACTGCGCCGCCTGGAATGGGCTCGCCGGAAAGATGCCCAGGAGGCGGAATGGCCCTTTACCCTGCTGGTTAACGGCCAGCGTATTTTTCAAAAAGGCTGGAACTGGGTGCCAGCCGACCAGATGGGCGGCCCGGCGGCGGATGACCGGGCCTTAACCTTGCTGCAATTGGCCCAGCAAGCCGGGGCAAATATGCTGCGCTGCTGGGGTGGGGCCGACCCGGAAACCCCGGCTTTTTATGACCAGTGCGACCGTCTGGGGCTGCTGGTCTGGCAGGAATTTCCCATGTCATCGGCCGGTATCAGCAATAACCCACCCGCCGACCCGGCATACCTGGCCCGTTTGGAAGCCTATGCCGGGCCGGTTGTGCGCGCCCGCCGCAACCATCCCAGCCTGGCCCTGTGGGGCGGCGGCAATGAATTGACCACCGAAGGCAACCGGCCGCTCACTTTTGAACACCCTTACGCCCGCTGCTTGCAATCGGTTATAGAAAAGTTCGACCCTGAACGGCAGTTCCGGCCCAGTTCTCCGCTCGGTCCCCACTTTGAGGCCGACCCGGAAAAAGGCGAACTCTGGGATGTGCATGGGCCGTGGGAATACAGCCAGCGCTGGCCCGGCCCGCAGTACTGGCGGTTTAACGCGATTAATCCTTTGCTGCATTCAGAAATGGGGTTGCCCGGTGATGCCAGCCTGGTAACCCAGAAACGCTACCTGACCGGGGAGCATGCCCTTCGCCGCCACCCGGCCCGGCGCCATCACGGCGGTGATTGGTGGGACCACCAGGCCACTATCGAAAGTGTATTTGGCCCTATAGTGGACGAAGAACTATATATCGGGGCCAGCCAGTGGTTGCAGGCCGAAGGTTTGCGTTACGCCGTCGAAGCCTCGCGGCGGCGCTGGCCGCATACGGCCGGGCTTTTCCTCTGGCAGTTAAACGAACCCTGGCCGCTGGCGGTCTGCACTTCGGCAGTTGAGTACAGCAGACAGCCCAAACCGGCCTATTACGCCGTAAAACAGGCCTACCGGCCCCGGCTGGCAACGGCCCGTTATGCCGGGCTAAAACTGGCAAAAGGTGAACCGCTGCAGGTTGAATTATGGTTTTTAAATGACCTGGCCGCTTACAGCGGTGAATTAAGGGTGGAACTTCACGACCTTGCTGGCCGGTCGCTGGCGGAACCTGGCACCCATTTGGTGGAAGCACCGGCCAATGCCAGCCGGAAACTAACTGCGCTGGATATTTCCCTGCCCACCGAGTTTGAAGGTACAATGGTGCTTAATTTGACCTGGCCGGAAGGCTCCAACCGCTACATCTTTTCCACCCGGGCCGAGGCTCCATTAAGGGAGTTGTTGGCTCATCCGGCGCTACTAAAAGGACTTTTTAACTAGGAAAATAACCATAAAAATGACTCAGCAACCTGAAAACCTGACTCTTGGTATTGACATTGGCGGCACCAAACTGGCAACCGGGGTGATAGATGCAACCGGCCGCCTGCATTCCTACCTGGTAATACCTACACCACCGTCCGACGCACATGGCTTATTTGACATAATCCTTGACCTGGCCCGCCGTGCAATTGCGGAAAGTGGGGCGCAGCCTACCGCCGCCGGGGTTGGTTGCGGCGGGCCTATGGAGTACCCGGCCGGTAATGTTTCTCCTTTGCATATTCCGGTCTGGCAAGGCTTCCCTTTACGGTCGCGTCTTCAAGAAACCCTGGGTTTGCCGGTCATTGTAGATAATGACGCCAAAGCCTTTGCCCTGGGCGAAGCTCTATTTGGGGCGGGGCAGGGAGCTAAATGCCTGCTGGGGATGGTTGTTTCCACCGGGGTGGGCGGCGGCATCGTGGCCGGTGGTCGGCTGTGGCACGGCGCAACCGGTAACGCCGGGCATATCGGGCATATCGTGGTGGCCTCTGAAGGCGAACAATGCGATTGCGGTGCAATTGGCTGCCTGACCTGTTTCGCTTCCGGGACCGGCATGGCCGAAAGAGCGCGTCACGCCCTGGTGCGTGGCGTTGAAAGCCGCCTCGCGGCCCGGCCACCGGCTGGAATAACCGCCCGGGTTATCCTGGAAGCCGCCAATGGTGGCGATATCCTGGCCCAACAGCTCTGGCGAGAGGCATCCCAGAGCCTGGCGATTGCCATCGCCGGGGCAGCCAGTTTACTGGACCTGGACCGGGTGGTTATCGGGGGCGGGTTAATCCAGGCTGGGGACTTTCTGTTTGGCCCGCTGCGGCATGCCTGGAGCAAATACGCCCGCTTATCCTTCACCCGCGACCTTCAAATAGTCCCGGCGGCCCTGGGGCAGGGGTCGGGCGTGATTGGCGCGGCCGCCCTGGCCCTTACTGAATTTGGACCGGACCGCCGGGATGATTTACATAAGTAGAAAAAAATAATGCAGTCACAAATACACTCCAAGTTTAAAGCAGTCCTTGAAAAGTTCAAACCTTATATTTACCTGGCCGAATTGCCGGTAAACGGTTTGGAATGGTCGGCCGAACCCCCGGTGGGCTGCCACCCTGAAAAGATTACCCTGTACGGCGGCTGGCAGCCGATTGCTCCCGGCCAAACATGGGGTAAAAGCGATGTAACTTGCTGGTTTAAGGGCCTGGTAAAAATTCCGGTGGATTGGGCGGGTCGCCGGGTAGCACTAAAACTCCGGTTAGGGCCGTACCAGAACGTTACCGAACCGGAGATGCTGGTCTATCTCAATGGGCAGGAAGCCCAGGGGTTAGGCAAATTCCATGACCGGATTGTCTTAACCCAAAAGGCCCAGGGTGGTGAAACCTATCAACTGGCCGTTGAAGCCTATTCAGGTGTAAAAAATACAAGGCCGGTGCTGGTGGATTACTCCCTGGTGGCAATCGATAACGCCGCTGAAAACTTTTATTTTAACCTGCAGGCGGGCGCGATGGCCGCCGCCGTTATCCCTGAAAGCAGCCTGTTATTCGCCGAACTTGGTACTTTATTGAACCAGGCTTACCGCCTGCTTGACCTTAGCCAGCCCGGTTCAGCTTCTTTTAATGCTTCGTTAGAGGAAGCTAACGCGCTTTTGGAGCAAGGCTACCAGCGGTTGCGTGCCTCCGCCCCGGCGCATCGTCCCAGGCATATCGTTACCGGACATTCCCATATAGACATGGCCTGGCTTTGGCCGCTCTGGCAGACCCGCCGCAAGGCCAGCCGTACTTTTAGCACGGTCCTGAAGTATATGGACGAATACCCGCACTATCACTATACACAGAGCCAGCCGCAACTTTACAAATATGTTAAAGAGGACCAGCCCGACCTTTACCGGCGCATCCGGGAGCGGATAGCCGAAGGGCGCTGGGAGCCGCTTGGGGCTATGTGGATAGAGTCAGATTGCAACCTGACCAGCGGCGAAAGCCTGGTGCGCCAGTTTCTTTATGGGCAGCGGTTTTTAGAGCGAGAATTTGGCCGCCGCAGCCGGGTGCTATGGCTGCCGGACGCCTTCGGTTTCAGCCCGGCCCTACCCCAGTTGATGCAGGGCAGCGGGGTGGATTACTTTATGACCACCAAGCTTAGCTGGAGCCAGGTTAACCGTCCTCCCGCCGATACTTTCTGGTGGGAAGGGCTGGATGGCACGCGGGTGCTGGCCCATTTCGTCACCACACCCTCCCAGGATGACAGGTGGCATACTTACAACGGAAATTTCAATGCCCCCGAAATTGCCGGGCTGTGGGAAGAGTACCGCCAGAAAGAGCATAACAGCGAACTGCTTTATTTGTACGGTTGGGGTGATGGCGGTGGCGGCCCGACCTACGAAATGCTGGAACGGTCGGTGCGCTGGCAAGACTTTCCGGGTTTGCCCACCTGTGAGCAGGGCAGCGCGGAAGCCTTTTTCGAACGGTTGGGCGACCGGGTGGCCGAGGCCGAAGATTTGCCCGGCTTTTACGGCGAACTTTACCTGGAATATCACCAGGGCACCTACACCAGCCAGGGCTGGCTAAAACAGGCTAATCGGCAGAACGAGTTTCTGCTGCGTGAGGCGGAAATATACAGCAGTTGGGCCGCTTTGCCCGGCAACCCGGCATCCGAACCCCGGCTGGCGGAAGCCTGGGAAAGATTGCTGCTGAACCAGTTCCACGATATCCTGCCCGGCTCGTCAATTGGAGCGGTCTACGAAGATTCCCGCCGCGACCAGGACTTCATCCGGCAAACTGCCCTGGAAATCACCGGGCAAGCATTACAGCAACTTGTCCGGAACATTCCCGGCCAGGGCTGGGTAATTTTCAACCCTCTTTCGTGGGAGCGAGTAGGGCCAATTCTGCTTGAAGGGCTGGATAACTTACCAACCAACCTTAAGGAATCTGCCGGTGGGCAACCGTTGCTGACCCAGGCCACTCCCGGCGGATTACTCGTATCCGGCCTTCACCTTCCTCCATTGGGCTATATCACGGTTAAAACCGGCCAGGAACAGGCCACTATACCGGAGCTGAAAATATCGCTTGAGCCGCCCTTTTTGGAAAACCAATATTTACGGGTGGAGTTTGACCGGCAGGGCGAAATTAGTTCAATTTTTGATAAAGAAGCCGGACGGGAGGTTGTCGCGCCTGGTACAACCTTGAACCGGCTGACCGCCTACGAGGACCGGCCGCGCCGCTTTAGCGCCTGGAACATTGAACCTTATTACCGGGAAAAGGCTACGCCCCTCCTGGCAGTCAGCAGCATCCAGGTGGTGGAAGATGGGCCGGTCCGGGCCACCTTCGAAATACAAAGGGCTTATCTTAATTCAACTATCACCCAGCGAATCAGCCTGTGGGCCGGTAGCCGAAAACTGGACTTCGCTACCGAGATTGACTGGCAGGAAAAGCAGATTCTACTGAAGGCGATCTTCCCGCTAAATGTACATACCGCCTACGCCACCTGTGACGTGGCTTTTGGCAACTTTACCCGCCCAACCCAACCCAATACCACCTGGGAACAGGCCCGCTATGAAGTAACGGCCCATAAATGGGTTGATTTAAGCGAAGGCGATTACGGGGTAAGCCTTCTGAACGATAGTAAATACGGCCATAACCTGGACCGGAACACTATCGGGCTGACTTTGCTCAAGTCGCCTGACGCCCCGGACCCGCAAGCCGACCTGGGGCACCATTCTTTCACTTATAGCCTGTACCCGCACCCGGGCGATTGGCGGCAGGCCCGGACTGTCCACATGGCCTACGACTTAAATGTGGGCGCACGGACTTTACCGCTTCCGGGTCAAACGGAAGCGATTGCGCAGCCTTTTACCCTGTTGAAAAATGTACGATCAGGGATAATTATTTCAACTCTAAAATCGGCTGAAGATGGAGATGGCGTCATTGTGCGGCTATACGAATGTCACAATGAGCGTGGTCCGGAACGGCTTACCTTCGCCTTTCCTATAAAAGCTGCCTGGGAATGTAACTTGCTGGAAGATAAACAGTGCCCGGTAGCTTATGATGGAAATATAATTAGCTTTGAAATAAGTCCTTACGAAATAAAAACATTCCTGGTGCAATTTTAGTGTTAGTACAATCGTTAAAACTTCAGTCGGAAGAATTAAGCTGACCTTTTTATTCCAGGGGTTTCGTTGTCTTACCGTTAAAAGTGTTAATAGAGCTTGTCACAGGAGATAAATTTAGATGAGACCAGTCGTTGAGAAAGTAAAAATTGGAAAAGGCAAGTTCGAGGGCATCCAGGCCTGTGCTAATGAAAAAGGCGTAATAGCCGCCCTGGCTTTTGACCAGCGGCATACTTTGAGGAATGCCCTGGACGCCGCCCGCGGTTCAAAAGGGCCGGTTACGGATGCGGATATGTACGAGTTTAAGGCGGCTGTGGTAAAAGCCCTGTCACCTTATGCCAGTTCGCTGTTGATTGACCTGGGCTACGGCTCCGAGGCGCTTAAGGGCAGAGCGCCCCACGTAGGCCTCCTGCTGACCTATGAGAAGACCGGTTATGACGTTACAGTCAAGGGCCGGATGCCCGACCTTATCCCGGAATTAAGTGTGCGGCGGCTGGTCGAGCGTGGGGCGCAGGGTATTAAGATCCTGGTACATTACAATCCCAACGATGTGCCGGAAATCAATGAGGTCAAAAAAGCTTTTGTGGAACGAGTTGGAGCGGAATGCGCCGCGGTGGATATCCCGCTCTTCCTGGAGCCAATTGCTTATGACGAAAGTATCACCGGGGGCGATGCCCAGACCCTGGAATTTGCGCGCAAGAAACCCGAATATGTAATCCGGTACATGGAAGAGTTTTCCAAACCGCGTTATGGAGTGGATGTCCTGAAAGTTGAAATGCCGGTTAACATGAAGTTTGTGAACGGCACGCGCTCTTTTGCCGGTGGTGAGGCCGCCTACAGCCGGGAGGAAGCCCTGGAACATTTCAAAAATGCCGCCCAGGCCGCTAAAAAACCTTTTATTTACCTCAGCGCAGCCGTCCGGGGCGAAATATTTATAGAGTCCCTGGAACTGGCCGCGGAAGCCAACGTACCCTATTCGGGCGTTTTGTGCGGCCGCGCTACCTGGCAAGATGCCATACCGATTTACGCTAATGAGGGCTTACCGGCCCTGCAAACCTGGCTGGAGAGCCGGGGCGTGGAGAATATCCAGGCGCTAAACGCGGTCCTGAACCAGGGTGCGCAATCCATTTGGACCCTCTATGGTGGGGCTGAAAACCTGGAGGTTGTCTAGCACCGGCCGGGGGAAAGTCTTATGCTTTCAAAAGTAGGTAATTTGCTGGTCGCCCAATCCGGCGGTCCCACAGCGGTCATTAATAGCAGCCTGGCCGGTATTATTCAGGCCGCGCAACAGGCGCCTGAAATAGATAAAATCATCGGCCTGCAAGGCGGGTTGGAGGGTTTGATTAACGGGCGCCCGCCTTTTGAACTGAGCCAGCTTGACAAAGGCCAGCTCGAAACGCTGCGCCAGAGTAATGGGACCGCGTTAGGTTCCTGCCGCCTGGCGGTCACCGAGGACCACTACCCTTTCCTTCTGGATTATATCAAGGCCAACCAAATCCGCTATTTCCTGTATATCGGCGGAAACGGCTCAATGCGGACTCCCCTGGAACTGAGCGCTCGGGCGCGGCAGGCCGGGCTAGACCTGGCCTGCCTGGGGGTGCCTAAAACCGTTGACAACGACCTGGCCGGGACGGATTTTGCTCCCGGCTATCCCAGCGCCGCCCGCTGGCTGGCCCGGACCACCCGGGATGCCGGACAGGACTTGCTGGGCATGCGCGGCTTTGATAATGTCAAAATAATCGAAGCGATGGGGCGGCATAGCGGCTGGCTGGCGGCCTCGGCTACGCTGGCCCGCAACCGGCCGGGCGACCCACCGCACCTGGTTTACCTGCCGGAAGTAGCTTTTGATAATGACCGTTTCCTGGCAGATGTAGCCCGTATTTATGACAAAGAAGGAGTTGTCCTGGTTGTAATCGCCGAGGGTATCCGTAACGGGCAGGGTCAATTTATCGCTGAAATGAGCGGGTTACCGCGTGACGCCAGCGGCCGCGCTCTTTTCGGCTTTACCGGCGGCGCGGCTCCCTATCTATGCGAACTGGTAATCAAGAAATTAGGCCTGAAAGCCCGGTTCGACCGGCCCGGTACACTCCAGCGCGGCGCGGCCTGTTTCTCAGAATTGGACCGGCAACTGGCTTTTGAAGTCGGGCAGCAAGCTGTGGAATTGGCCCGGCAGGGGGCCACTGAAGTTATGGTTGGTATTAGCAGGGTTTCCGGGCCGGGCCAGCCCTACCAGGCCCGGGTAGCACCGGTCCCGCTGGTGAAGGTAGCCGGTTACGAGCGTCTTTTACCCCTGGAGTGGGTTGGACCGGACGGTTTGGACGGTGCCGCCGAATGGCCCGATTTTGTAGATTACGCGCTGCCGTTAATAGGCGGGCCTTTACCAGAACCTCCCCGGCCCCTGGAATATCCGCTGTTTGAATCCGGACCACAACCAATTACCCATAACCTTTAAAATTAAAGTGCCAGGCGGTTATCCCACCTGGCACTTTTGCTGCCCGGTTACTTCAGGAGCAAGTTGAACCTGTTAATGCTATCGGACAGGCCACCGGGCCGGTTCCGGCTCAACCACACCGCTTCATACTCCCGAATAAAGGCGGCAATCTCATCCCCATATTCTTCGATGTAACGCGGCCCATCCAGGGCCAGTAAACCACGGTAACAGGCCAGGCGCATCATGTTAGCAGTTAAGCGAAATTCTCGTTTTACCAGTTCGGCATCCGCCCCGGCCATGCGGCTGTCTTCGAGCGGTGCCATTACCCGGTCAAGCTGCTTCAAAGCTTCCACAAAGGTAGACTCGGGGATATAGGTCAACTTCAAGGGCGGAACTAACGGCTCAACCGGGGCCGAGGTCTGAAAAATCCGGTTTAATACTTCGGCCGGAGTTTGTAAAATCCAGAAAAGCTGTGAGCCGTTACTCCGGGCCAGGCCGGGTAACTGGTAAATATTCCCCAGGTCGTAGGCCAGTTGGCCCAAAACTCCGGCCTGGTCCTCAAAGGCATGGCGGTCCAGGGCGGCCGGGATATCCAGGTTGCGGTTAGCTTCGATTGACCAGGCCAGGGCGGCCCCGGTTACAATCCCCAGGTAACTGACCGGCAGGGTTTGCCAGTGGCCCAGGTCGCCCCAATCAGTGATTAAATACCCGCTGGCCCCATATTTCAGGCCGGATTCGGCCGCTTTCAACAGGTTTCCGGTTGCATTGGCGGTCCGGCCACCCAGGCTGCACCAGGCCGAAGTGCCGGGGCAGACATAAAATGGAATGTTTGCCGCCTGGAACCGGGCACCCTCTAACTCAAACGGGTGGGTAGCTTCGTAACCCCAATTCAGGGCGATTACCCCTTCAGGAATCTCCGGTATAAGTTCGGGATGTTCAAGGATAATATCACCCCAGAATTGGACCCGGTAGCCCCGCGCTATCAGGTTGTTACAGATTTTAAGCAAGAAATCCAGGTAGACCTTACCTTTACCCTGCTGCTCACAGGCGGCCTTGCTCTTACCCTGGCCCAGGTCAAAAGTTTCGTCACAGCCGATATTGACCTGCCCGCTGGTAAAGTGTGGCAATAATTCGTCAAATAACCCCGTCACAAGTTCAAGGCTGGCCGGGTTAGTAGGGTCGAGACTAAACGGCCCCTGGGCCGTACCCCAGGGCGCTTCGAAACTGCCGGTAAGTTCGGCCAGACCGGCATAACGCGGAAGCTCCAACCAGCGATGCATGTGACCAAAGGAATTCTGGTTCGGGACGAGTTCAATAAAACGTTCCTTGCAATAGGTGTCCAACTCCAGGATTTCCTGACCGGTCAGCGGTGAAGCATTTTCCCAGGCTTCGGGGTGATTGAGATATTCAAAAGTATGTTCGGTATAAAGCTGTAACTGGTTTATTTTCCAGCTTGCCAGCTTATCTATAAGTTCCAGCAGGGACGGCATGGTTGGTACTTTATCCCGGCTGGTATCCAGCATAAAGCCACGTACAGGGAAATCGGGCCAATCGGTAATCTCAAGGCAGGGCAAGACCGGGCCCCTCTGTTTTAGAACCTGGATAAAAGTGTTTACACCGTAAAAGATACCGGCCGGAGTTTGCGCTTCCAGTATCACGCGCTGCGGGGTAATCGCCAGAGCATAACCTTGCTCATTTAAGTCAGGCCGGGGTACCAGGCGCAGGACAATTCCCATCAGTTCGCCGGGACCGGACGAAGCAGCCGTAACCGGCGCCACCGTCCCGGCATACCGCTGTAGAGCCGCCTGTAAGGCCCTGGCACTAAACAAAAGTTTGGAAGGTTCCTCAGACTCCAGAAGGATAAACCGGCCGTTTCCCAACCGGTGTTCACCTGAGTTGAAATTAATCGAACGTGGCTGCGGTAGCAGCGTCAAAGTATTCATTAGCATGTACCTTCACATTTTAGAATAGCGATAATACGGCAAGGCTGGCCCATCCATCTGGCCTGGTTGTTGTGGAATAGTTTGTTTGTTTTCTTTTAAACCTGGAAAGTATATTGGTTATTGTAATCCGGTACAAACCGAAGTGTACCTGAAAGAGCAAACCCATGTCAAAACGCAAAAACCCTTGTCAAAACCGTCAAGATTGAGGGGAACCGAGGGTGCGCCTGTGGCAGGGGCGGAGTCAGCCACTGCCAGGGGACTGCCAAAATTAGTTGGTTGAGGTCCAAAACAGTAATTCCTGATCCCAAAAGGCAATTTTAAACTGCCCGTCCACACCGCCAATAGTCCTGTAAAAGCAGGTAGTACTCTAAAGTGGCAAATAAGGGATTAAAGTACCCCCGTTTTTGGCCTCCCGAGCTTATTCCGTAATCTTCTTGTAATGTACGTTTTGTTAAAATGCAACAGACATAAGTACACAGAGTATTTTAAGAGTTGTAGCAATTCGGTACAGTTTTAGCCTTCGTCACACTACTTTTTAAACATAGATTTCCGAGTGACTCCCCAAAACCACTGCTGGTTTTGTCAAAGCTATACCCTGTACAAATTTAGCCAGTTCTAGCCAATTCTAGCCAGTTCTAGCAAAATCCCGAAATTCATTGTTTACAGCATGGAGGTTTTTTAATAATGTTTGCTCGTAAGAGCACTTTCATTAGTGCGGCAATTTTCTTTGTAATTTTTTCTTTATTCTCTACCTTTTCTATCTCTAATGCCCAGGCCGAGAATTTACCTTTAGGCCCTTCCTGGGTAAATGGCACCCTGGTACAAGGCCAGGAAACCACTATTTTTTCCAGGTTCCAGGCTCCTTCAAATGTTAACACCCAGCAGTATGTTCTTGATACCGAAATTTATTCGGCCGCGAACGGTGCCAGGGTTGCCCAGTTTTACGAAACTGTGCAGTTAAAAAGCCAGGAAGCCGTTATCCGTAGCTACCACTGGAAGACTGCGGGATTAGCTACCGGTAAATATATTGTCAAACAGGGCCTGTTCAGCACCGATTGGAGAAATTCATTCGGTTGGAACAACGAGTCTGGCAGCACCTACATTAACCCGGTGGGTTCTGCTCCGGCTCCGGCTGTAGCTCCTATCGCTACTCCGGCTCCGGTTCCTACTGCTACTCCGGCCCCGGCTCCTACCGCTACTCCGGCCCCGGCCACAGCCCCTGTTTCAACTCAGAAGGTTGGCTGGCAGACCAGCGCCCGCTTGCAGGCCGGTTTGCCGGTATTCAATACCACCAAGCGGCTTGAAGGTACCTTTAACGTAGAGACAACCGGCGCTTACATTCTGAATATGGAATTGTACGATACCAAGAACAACAAAGTGGGCCAGTATTATGAGACCCGCAACGTTACCGCCGGGGCCAACCAGGTGGTTGTGTGGAACTGGACGGCCAACATTGCCGGTGCCTTAAAAGTTAAAATGGGTATCTTCACCCCTAACTGGCAGTCAAAATACTGGAACGACAATGCTTTAAGCTTTACCGTAGCCAACAGCAGCACCGTTCCTACGCCTGCCCCTGTCAAGGACCCAATTCCTTCTCCTGTACCTGCTCCGGCCGTCCCGCCTGTGACCAGTAATGCAAGCTACCTGCGCGGTATTAACCTGGCCGGGGCCGAATTCGGTCACGACAAGTTGCCCGGAGTTTACGGTATTGACTACATCTACCCGAGCAATGCGAACCTGGATTACTACAACAGCAAGGGTTTGAAACTGGTCCGCCTGCCGTTCCTGTGGGAACGCCTGCAGCGCACCCTGGGTGGTCCGCTTGATGCCACCGAACTGGGCCGGATTGACGCGGTCGTGGCCGCTGCCAAAGCACGTGGAATGCAAATTATCCTTGACCCGCACAACTACGGCCGGTACACCCTGAACGGCACCCAGTACCTGATCGGTACCAGCCAGGTCCCTAACAGCACTTTCACCGATTTCTGGACCAAGCTGGCTAATCATTACAAAAACGAAAGCACCATTTATGCTTTCAGCCTGATGAACGAGCCTCACGATACCAACGGCACCTGGCCGGCGGCCGCTCAGGCCGGACTGAACGGCGTCCGCAGCGTGGACAAAACTCACCTGGTAATGGTTCCTGGCGACGGCTGGAGCGGTGCCTGGAGTTGGAAGATGAACAACGCTAACCTGTTGCTCAATGACCCGTCCAATAACCTGATGTACGAAGCGCACCAGTACTTCGACCGTGACAACTCCGGGACGTACAAAGAGTCCTACGATGCCAGCGGTGCCTACCCGATGGTTGGCGCGGATAGAGTACAGCCTTTCCTGGATTGGTTAAAGGCTAACAATGTACGCGGCATCATTACCGAGTATGGTATACCGAACAATGACCCGCGCTGGCAGGTTGTACTGGACAACTTCTTGAACAAGTTGAATGAAGCCGGTGTCGGTGGAACCTATTGGGCCGGTGGTCCGTGGTGGGGTGATTATGTCCTCTCCTCCGAACCGACCAACGGACAGGATAAACCGGTTATGAACACCCTTATCCGCCACCTGAGCAAATAAGCAAGTACCCGGACTTAATTAAAGTAGCTCTTGAAACTCTAACAGGTTTCAAGAGCTACTTTTTAATTTATAAACCGGTTCCCTGCCACCTAACAGGCGGCCAGGCCAGGAATTCGTAAAACTTGTTATGAAGCAAGCTTACCGGGATTACTTCTGATTGGAAAACCAGTAATTAGGGTGGACCGGGTTGCCCCACTATATAGATATCCAGCCCGTCCAACCTTTGAATAATCTTATCGGTAAAGCTCCCAAAAAAGCGTTCCTTCCAGGTATTACGCGTACTTCCCCCGATTACAAGCAGGGTCGCTCGTTTTTCCCGGGCTTCGGCCACGATCCGCGCGATCGGGTCACCGCTTAATTCTAAAAAATCCATATTAAGCGAGCGGGTCAGGCGGCGCAGGGGCGCTATTGCCTCTTCCTGGAAAGCTTTTCGATTGTCGTCCGGCCAGACCGTTACAACTTCCGCCGGGACATTCAGGCGGTGCGCGAAACGCCACCCTTTGCGAATTACCCCGGCATCCTGGGCTTTGAGGGTAACGCAAATCAGCATAAAACTCTGTAGAGTAGGTGTCTCTCCCTCGTTCTGGCATTTGTGGGCGTGTTGAGAAGCGTTGGTATTTATCGCATCGGCCGTTTCTCGCAAAGCCAGCTCGCGTAGGACCAGTAAATTCGAGGTCTTGAAGAAATTATTAAGGGCCTGGTAGACTTTATCCGGCTTGTAAACTTTACCGAGCCGGATACGCTCTCGTAATTCTTCGGGCGGCAAATCTATCAGGACTACATTATTTGCCATTTCCAGGATCCGGTCCGGGAAAGTCTCGCGGACCCTGGTTTTAGTTAATTCGTAGACCCGGTCATTCAGGCTTTCCAGGTGCTGGACATTCACAGTGCTATAAACGTCAATCCCGGCGGCCAGGATTTCCTCTATATACTCAAAACGCTTTTCGTGGTTTGAATCAGGTGGGTTCGTGTGGGCCAGTTCGTCAACCAGAACAAGTTGAGCCTGCCGGGCGATAACCGCAGCCGTATCCATTTCCTCCAGGCAGGCCAGTTAAACTGGCCCCTTCATTGCCTGATAAAATTAATTTTCAAAGCTCCTTGCCAAAACTATTGATTTTTACACAGAACGGTGACAATACCTTTCAAATTACTAGCTCTCTTACAATAAAGCGAATTTTTTGATAACTTCCAGGGGGTCTTTACCACTCAGGACGGCTTTGATAGACGGTAGGTACAATTCCATGTTCTGTAAGTTGGCGTAGACTACATTGCGTATCAAGTCTTGGAAAACCTTGCCCTGGGTTAAGTTTTTCTCATTTATGCCTTTAATTAGAAGTTCGGTGCGGAAACGAATATCGCCATCCTCCTCACTTAGTTCAAATCCCCCGACAAACGATGTGTAGTTGGCATAGCTCAAAAAAAGGCCCAGGGCGGCCCGCTTATCTTCTGTTGCGTTTACCGGGCAGGAGGAATAAAACAGAAAAAGCCCTTCATCTTCTACAACCTGGGCAATACAGGGCCAAGCGTCTTCTTTCCCGCCATAAGTCATGCTCAAGGCCGGATGGTCGCCTATTTTTGAAACTGGCCATCCTTCCTCTTTGAAAAATTCGTCGATACTATCCATAATAAAGCCCACTATCTGTTTCTCCTTCAACGCTAAACCAGCCGATAAGATGAACGGCCCTGACCCCGTGGTCCCGGACTGTTATGTTGCAGGTGAGGGTACCAGGGATTGTCTCCCGGTTGTTAGGGTTTCTTGTTCAAGGCTACTAACAATTTCCATTCGTTAGATTTACCGCCAAACTTATCCTTCAGATTATGCGCCAGCAAAAGTTTCTCGCCCAGACTTATATTGGCTAAGATATAGCTGATACCGGCCTCCAGGTCAGGCGCGGAATCGCCACCCACGAATTGTCCGAACCGCCATCCCTTCCCCCGGTCATTTTTGCCGCCGTACTTCAGGTGGTTCTTGATGGCGGCCATTAACCGCACGGCAGTTGGTTTGCCGCCTAATTCCTTGACTTTCGCAGGTAGGGTCTGGATCTTTAGTAGCACATTTTTGATCTGTTCGCCCAGCGTTTCAGGGTCTTCGCTTTCCTGCAAATGGTGTACAATTAGCGCTCGCAGGTCTTTGTCGGGGATACTCTCATCGGCCAGCATCTTTTCTGTAATACCGTACAGCTTGACCGCTTTAAAGGCCATTTCGTCGCGGGCGTATTTAACCGGGTCTTTGGTGAACTTACGGGCCAGGCTCACCAAGGTCTGCGAAGCGTGTTTGACATCTTCAGCGATCAATACTGAGGCAGCTCCGGCTGCCTGGTTGCCCTTGCCGCCTGCATCTTTAAATTGCTTGCGGTTTTCCTGGACTAAACCGGCCTTATAGCTGTCCGCCAGTGTATGGGCAACTTTGTTAGCCAAGCCCAGGGCAGTGGCGGCGGCATTAAGCGGTACACCTACGGTAGCACCAATACCGCTCAAAGTGGCGGCATTTCCAGCGACTTTAAGGCCCAACACAATTAATTCTACGCTGCTATTGGCAACCAGTTGGATGTCCCGGTTGCGCAAGTGGCCTAGGCTAGCCTTGTAGACGGCATCTTTGGCTTTTTCAGCCTCATTGACTAGCTGGCGTTCTTTGTGAACACGGTAGCACTGCTCGATCATTTTCCTGGCGGTCTGCACTAACCCGATGATAGAAGTAACAATGCCCAGGATAGGCACCTGGTCGTAAATCATGGAGTTCGCCATAGCCGCATCACCAAAACTGGCAGCCATTCTTTCACCGGTTTGAGCGGTCGTAACCAGGGTTTTGCCGAAGTCCAGGAAGCCGTCTACCAATTTATCCCCGGCAATTTTGCGTTGCGGGGAGTTGGCCCCGGTCTTTTTGGAAGAGGTTAAAATTTGAATGTTGCCGACAATGCCGGACACATCCTGGGCAATCGAGGCGAGGCTGGTTATTCCGCCGATAACATCGGAGCCTTTCGCGGCGTTGCCGACTTCTACAATTCTGGTATTATCACCGGACCCACTAGTTACGCCGATTGTTCCTTTATCGCCGGGGTTAACCACCTTAGCCATCGACTTGCTGGACGAAGCGACTGTCCCGGCGAAACCTGTAGCGCCACCAATCTTGCCGCTGTAAAATTTGCCGTCATTGGCGCCGCTGGTATCAAGTTGGCCTTCCTTTTCCTTTTTATAAATGCCTATTTCAGTACTCAGGGTTTGAATCTTGTCCTGGTCAACCTTCGGTTTGCCCATTTCCAGCTTTATCTGGCGTTGCTTGTTCCTGATCTCAATTTTTTTAGCTTTGACCGCGCTCTCTTCGGCTTCTTCCTGGTCAAAGACCTTCTGGTTTTTACCGGCTTGTTTCAAAAATTTAGCTCCATCACCCTGGGTAGAGTCCATCTCCACCGGGTTCTCGGCCTTTTGCATATCGTTCGTGCCAAAAGTGCGGCGAAAGGAAGTTGTCACACCATTACGCTGTACAGTAGTCGGACTGCTTTTGACAACTTGCTCTTTTCGCTCGGCAATTAACCGCAGCACGGCCTGGTTACCAACAGTGCGTTGCATGGACAGAATTTTATCCCGTGAAAAGGTTGAAGGTTGACCTACAAAATTAACAGTTTCATCTACAGAAGAAGGTTCTACTTCATTTACCTTTGCCAGGCCCTGCGCTGACCCTGATTTTTTACTGGCAGGTAAAACGGCGTATTTACTTTTCACTTTAACCTCTTTTAGGACTTCACTTGTAACTTAGAAGGACTCAAATAACCCTGAAGCTTTAATTTGTGGAGAAGTTACCAATGGTTCTATTAAACCATTAATATATAGCAAATTGCAACAGGTTTGTGCAGGTAAAATAGAGCCTTGGTGACACACAACCTGAATAGGTATTGCTTACGTGAAAAAAATTAGATTTATTGTAAAAGTAGTTCTTTTTATTCTCAATATGCCCCCAGGTTAACACATAACTTTAGTGACAAACGGTAGTGTCAGGTCTGGATTCGCTTGAGCTTAACCCCCAGGCTCGCAACGAATCCAGACCTGACACTACCTGAGTGAGATTTTGACGGGTTTTATCCAGCTCATTGCCCGTTTCTGGAAAGTTTGATTGATCTTAGTAAGCTCACTTCTGACAGTCTTCAGTGAAATATCCAGATTGGACTTCCTTTAGCTATTTGGCAATAAAATCAGCCCAATTATACCCCGGATACACGAAGTACCTAGCACAGGTCTGGCTCTACTTCAACTTTGCTCTCAGCTTTCGGGAAGTTGAAATGATGCTGGCACGGCGGGGCATTGAAGTAAGTTATGAAGCTATCAGGCAGTGGTGCCGCAAGTTCGGCCAGACTTTTGCTAACGAATTACGCCGTCGCCCTCGTCCGGGTGACAAATGGCACCTGGACGAAGTAGTTCAAAAAATCAAAGGGGAACTCTGTTATTTATGGCGGTCCGTAGACCAACACGGGGTCGTTTTAGATATTTTAGTTCAATCCCACCGAAACACCAAGGTTGGGCAAAAGTGGAAACTGGCGGTAAGATCGTTACTTTTCCAATTTTAGGAGGTCTTCACCATTATTATGAGAAAGTCGCTTGAAACCTGGAATGAAAAGTAGCCTTAGATCCCTAAGGTAACCAATAAGGGTGATATACTGAACCTATCGGGTTTTAACCGTTTAGTGTTACATAATTGTAAGGAGTACCAGAATGCAAAATAATAAAGATTTGTCCCACTTGACCGAAAAGGCGATAAACGCCGACGCCGAGGTCGGTGGCCGGACCACCCCCGAACACGCCGCCACCGAACAGGACCACCTCTCGGAAGAGGGGGAACTGAGCCAGGACGAACTGGGCGATGTGTCGGGTGGCCGTTTGCGCAACCCTATCCGGTATTTGGGCGAAACCGAGAAGAACATATGACACCGTTGTATTGGTTTTGTCAGATTCAGGGCCAGTAAGCCACAAATAGCGGGCGTAACTAAAGAAATCCCAGTTGAATTATTCTGCTAAAAATTCTCTTTTAATATCTTCAAACCGCAGCTTGAAGAGCGTCCGCTGACGCTGAAGGGGTACCTTTTCATTCGGTATTGTCAAGTTAAATTTTTGAAGAGACAATAGGCTTCTGGTAACGAATGTTCGGAGGTTAAACTTTGCTTTTACGCCAACCATTTTTAACAGCATACTGATATACTCAGACCCACAATAATCAACCCGATTACTAAGGCGAGTATACAACCTTTTTTTTCTCTTTAAAGTCATTGGAGCCAGGGGAGTTGTTAGGTACAGTTTTATTATAGCTGTACCGTTTATAGGGGTACCGCCTTCGGTATGACAATTTAACTAGAGTGTCAGTGTAAAATGAAGTTGTTGGCTTACCGTCAGAATTTAATACTCTTTCCCAAAAATACGAATTCACATTTCCCCATTTGATAGAATCAAATTACAATATATTCTCACAATCTATTGTACCAAACGAAAATTGCCGTTATGGAGTATCAAAACTGGATTCTATCAGAATTTTATCACTTGGGGCAGAATGGGGAATATTTCGAAAATAAAAATTAGGCTACCCATGCAAATTGCCTAAAAACAGTCGGTTTGCCCTGGTAGACCGGGCCGGGTATGCATGATAGGTCGGGATAAGCGCCTGGCCCAGCCTCAAATAGATTCAAAGATTAGTCAAGATAATGGTTCTTATCTTGACTAATCTTTGTACTTCTAATAAAGTCTTATCTTAATAGGTGCAAAAGGGAAGGACGGTTGACTACCCCACCAAACCAGCCTTGCCGGAAGAAGTTGTAACCAGTTACCAGAAGCGTAATTTCCAACCCGGTTCAATTTTCTGCATTTCTAAAACATCGTCGCGCCTGGTAATACCGCAGCGTAAATAATTCTCATGCAATTGAGCCAGGGCCGCCTGGTCAAGCTTCGCGCCTAAGCCGGGTTGGTCAGGCACTTTTAAACTACCACCTGAAAACTCTAACTTGCCACCTTCAATAACTTCTTCTACTTGCCAGGGATAATGCGTATCGCAGGCGTAAGTTAAATTTGGAATGGCCGCCGCCAGGTGAGTCATAGCCAGTAAGGAAATCCCAAAGTGAGTATTTGAATGCATTGATAATCCCAGGTTCCAGGTCTGGCAGATTTTAGCCAGCTTTACCGAATTATGTAAACCACCCCAGATATGATGGTCCGAAAGGATTATCTGGACCGCGCCCGTTTGCAGGGTTTCCGGTATTTCCGGGAATGAGGTACAACACATATTTGTGGCTAAGGGGATATTTACTTCCCTGGCGACCTGGCCCATGTTCGCCTTACCGCTTACCGGGTCTTCAAAGTATTCCAGGACCCCTTCCAACTGGCGGCCGTACTTTATAGCAGTCTCCACGCTCCAATAGCCGTTGGGATCAATCCGTAAAGGGGTTTGCGGACCAAAGGCTTCGCGCAAGGCCAGGATTGTCCGAACTTCTTCTTCGGGTGATAACACACCGCCTTTTAGCTTCAGGGATTGGAAGCCATGCCGGGCGCACATCTCCAGGGCCTGGTCAACTAATTCCCCGGCGCTCAAAGCCTGTCTGACCAGGAAATCGTTGCGGTGTTTAGCCGCCTGGCTTTCTCCGGCAAAACCGTCGCTGCCGCCCAGACCGGCGTGTTTGTAAAAGAGATAGGCCGAGAACGGCACTTCGTCCCGGTAACGGCCGCCGAGTAAATCACACAGCGGCAGCCCGGCATATTGGCCCAATAAATCCAGGCAGGCAACCTCGATTGCGCCAAAAATGAGGGTGGGTAATGTCAGTCTTGATTGCTCCAGGTATCCACCGGGGAGGCTACCTGACCCTGGCTTTCCGGCCTGACGGCCGTCCAGGGCCACCTCGAGACTGGTTAAATGGGCCGGGTCCATGCCAATAACCAGGGGCCGGGCCAGTTCCAGGTCATGCAGGACGGCTGTCCCGCCATGAGTTTCGCTCAAGCCAACTAACCCGTTATCTGTCACCAGTTCAATGATAGACCTGAGCGCATAGGGCGCATGCAGCCCAAAAGCTGAGCGTAAAGGCGGGTCGGTAATTGCGCAGGGTGTTACCTTCATCTCTAAAATTCTCATTACGCCTACCTTTAATATCTACTTATTTAAGGACTGATTTTACAGGTAATTAATGGGCCGCTATACAGAAAACATTGCCTTCCGGGTCGTTCATCACCACCCATTGGATACCCATTTCCTGGTATTCCGAAACTTTGGCGGCTCCCAGGCCTTCAAGACGTTTAACTTCGGCCTGTTGGTCGGCCACATTTTCAGCCAGCCAATCCCAATGAACCCGGTTTTTACCTGAACGCGGTTCCGGCACCCGCTGCAAAAGCAGGTTTGGGCCTTTTTTGTCCGGGTCTTCCAGCACCGCGTACTGGTTAAAAACTCCGGCCCGGGTGTAGCCTATTGCTTCAGCCCAGAAACCGGCCAGTGTTTCGGGGTCCTGGCAGTCAATCACAATACTGGTTAATCGCAAAGGCATAAGATCTGTTCCTTTCTTGAAGGGTTCGCAATTTAGGGGGAATTTCCTTATTTGAAAATGACTTTTAGACATTATAGCAAAGGAACCTGTGCGC
>JAQBPB010000090.1 GCA_028287745.1 Chloroflexota bacterium | reverse complement strand
CTGCCAGCAGGCCCAGATACACGACTTTATTTGCGGGCTGCCCCAGGGGTATGATACGGCGGTGGGCGAGTTCGGGCTCGACCTTAGCGGCGGCGAACGGCAGCGCCTTTCGATTGCTAGGGCTATTTTGAAGGATGCCCCGGTGCTGATCCTGGACGAGCCGACCGCTAACCTGGACCATCAGAACGAACAACCGGTGATGCAAGCCTTGCAAAGTTTAAGGGCAGGCCGGTCGACTATTTTGATTACGCACCGCCTGTCGGACCTGGAAAACACCGGGGAAATCCTGGTGCTACAGGCCGGGCAGGTGGCGGAGCGCGATGAACAACCGGACCTACTGGAACAGGATGGGCTTTTCAAGAAGATGTGGCGGTTACAGGCAGCAGTATAAATTCAGGATACCGGGGTATTAAGCCATAAATCTCAATGGGCAACTTTTTACCCTGGGGCCGGAAAGGCCAGGGTAAAAAGTTGCTTTTTGTTTAATTTTTTAGTTGGCAAGGTTATTTTTTCGTAACGAAGGTAACCTGATAAGCCCATCCAGGACCGTTATAAGGGACTTGAGAATCCGGGAAGGTCGTTGGTAAATCCAGGGCCGGACTCGGCCCGGTTTGAGAAAGACATTAAAGCGGATGGGTTTTAATTAAAATTTCAGGACTGGATTAGATTGATATAATATAAGCATCGGGGTAGTTGCTTAATTTATAAAATATTTTCTCCCATAAAACTCCTACCTCAACCTGAAATATGGATTAGCCAGGCGAGGCTTTTAGCAAACAAAGGCAAATCAACCCCATTCAAATGTTATAAAGGCCAACTTGAGATTAAATAGTTAGGACCAGGTTTTCCGATCCCGCAAAGGCATTTGCCAGTACGCCGAGCAACCACACCGGGGGCCGGAAGGATAGGTATTATCTCGGGTTGAAAAGTAGCGGGCGGGATTGGCCTCTTAAGAGTGAGGTTATCTTTCATACCGGCGCACAGCCGTTAGAAAACTTTACTAAAGCCTCCCGGTTTATGATTAATTTCCGGAATTACAAAGGGCCTATATGCTGGCGGGCTTCAGCGTGTCAGGTGAAGACGAGCAGGCCGGGCCGGAGCGAATGTAAGGCCGGAAAAGCAACAATGGAGGGTTTAAAGATGTTTAATGAAAACCCCAAAGAAGTTTTAAGGAAGCATTATACCGGTGTCTGGAACGCCGGTGAACCTTCCAGGGTTGTGAGAGTACTTGAGGAAACAGTCGCCCCAAATTATATGGACCATAATCCGTTGGCGGGGCTTTCTCACGGCTATGAAGGACTTAATCAGATGGTCGGTATGTTCCAGACGGCTTTCCCGGACTTGAAGTTGGAGGTTGAACTGTTGTTAGAAGATGGCGATAAAGCCATCGGGCGCTGGACAATGCGAGGAACCCAAACCGGTCACTTCGCCCTGGGTAACTTGCCGCCCTCCGGCAAACCCCTTGAGATTACGGGGATTGATATTGTAAGGGTAGAAAGTGGAAAGATTGTCGAGTGGTGGCACCAGGAAGACGTAATGGCAATGCTGGCGCAGCTTGGCGTTTTGCCAGTATCACGCGGGGTTCCGGCTTAACGGTAAATTTTTATATTTAGCCAGAAGGAGGTTTCACCGATGTTAACCTATGTAACCCTTTTTAATTGGACCGAACAGGGAGTTAAAAACGTTAAGGACACCGTCAGCCGGGTCGAAAAGTCCAGGCAGATGGCCGAAAAGATGGGCGGCCGTCTGGTAACCGTTTTATGGACACAGGGTAAATATGACATAGTGGCTATAACTGAATGGCCGGACGAAGACTCAGCCATGGCCTTCTATCTGGCACTGGCTAGCACCGGGAACGTCCACTCGGAGACTTTACGGGCTTACCAGGCCGAAGATTTGGAACGCTTCTTCAAAAAGATGGGTTAACGAGCGAGAGGTTGCGCAGCCTGCCTGATAGCAGGCCGCGTTTTAATTTATAGGGCCCAGGCACGGGAAACCGGCGGAAACCTGGCAAAAGGAAATAACACCCTCGAAAGGCAAGGTTTGAAGGGTTTTATGAGGGGCGGCCGGGCAAGCTAGTTTTTATGCTTTGCGATTGCGGCGGTATCTGAGAGATGCCGGTGAATGTGGGCTTTTGTGGGAGGATGGTAAAGTCCATTGGGCTGGTAATCCTCCACGACCGGATGGAATGCCCTGTTCAAGGAGTCAAAGGCGTTCTGGACGTCCTGTTTTACATTTTCAAGGACCGCCTCATAGTGGGATTCGCTTTGCAAGCCGTTTTGCTGGATTTCTTTCATAGCATTACCTCCTGTTTCATTGTACCGCCTGGGTTGAATTTTTAATAGTGGTTTCAGGGGCGGGTTTTAGAATTCGCCTGGTGTTTTTTTTATTCGGGTTTTTTTATCTTATATGAGGAAGGAAGAGGGTAAGGCTCTGGACAGCCTGGAATGGTGAAAGGTTTTCGTTTTGGCGGTAGGCCATCGGGACCCGTAAGCGGGTGCCCTGGATCCTGGGGTCGGCAGTTACTCCTGAATTTTTTGCTGGTACGGCCTTCCACAGGATGACAAAATCTTCGAGGGTGGGCGGTAGTGAAGGTTGGAGGTTGGGTTGGCGGAAAGCAATTATTCTGAAGTATTGCAAGTAGGCTTCTGGATGGTGGGAAGGCGGAAGAATAAGCAAATGGAGTTCCCAGGGCTGAAATAATTAAAGAGGGGTTCCGGCACGTGGTTAAGACGTACCGGAACCCCTCTCTTTGGGTGGCAAGGTGGAAGTAGGGGCTAAACCAGGTTGTTTTCGAAGGCGAAGCGGGTGGCTTCGGTGCGGGAGGTTACGCCTAGCTTGCCGTAGATGGAGGTCAGGTGAACGTTGACGGTGCGCGGAGCGATGACCAGTTTTTCGGCGACTTGTTGGTTGGATAGACCGAGGGCAACCGTCCGCAAGACCTCTATTTCGCGGCTGGTGAGTTGGTCAATCAATTTCAGGCTGGAGTTGCGCGGTTTTGGCAAAATATCTTCGGTCAGGCTGGCGGCATTCCGCGTTCCGGGAACAAGGGTGGCGACCACGACCGATTTTTGAACGGGCGGTTTCCCCGGCTTTTTGGTGTCGATGGCTGGTTCCAGGCTGAAGGCTTCGGCCAGCATTTCGTCCATGGTCAGGGCGTAACCCCTGGCCTGGGCCTGGCGGAAGGACGCTTCGTCCAGGGAGGCCCGGACCAGGGCAATGGTCGGGTTGTTCAGCTTGTGGCCGAAGTAGGTCAGGGGTGAGGAAACCAACTCGCGCAGTTTGGCGGCTGCTCCCAGGAACCAGGCGGCTTTTTCAGCATGACCCTGGCGGGCCGTAATCGCGGCCAGCCCATCGAGCGACCAGGCGATGCCCAGGCGGTCGTTGAGGGTCTGTTTGAGTTTTAGGCTATTTAGTAAATATTCGGTCGCGGAGGCCAGTTCACCCCTGAAGATTGCCACGTAACCCAGATTGTTCAGGACATAGGAACTGCCCCTGGTTTCTTTTAACTCGGTGAAAAGCTTGAGGGCGCTGTCCAGGCTTTCACGAGCCAGGGCCAGGTTGTCGGCCCCGATACCGGCCAGTCCCCGGTTTAAGAGGGTTACGCCCAGGCCCCAGCGGTCGTTTAACTGCTGCTGGACGGTCATAGCTTCTTCGAATAGCTCCAGGGCGCGGTCGCAATTACCAGCATAGGCCAGCACCAGGCCCATATCACGCAGGACGGTGGCGACGCCCAGGCTATCGCCGCCGGCCCGGTTCAGTTCAAGGGCTTCTTCGTACCAGGCCAGCGACTGCGGGTAATCGCCCTTGATATAGGCCATCGCGGCGGCTCCGCAGAGGGTCTTGCGCATAACGGGAAGCGGAAGATTGTTGCGGTTGGTAATTTTTGCCAGGACCACCTCGAAACCGCGCAGGCTTTCGGTGGCGTGGTTGCGGATGTGCCAGAAGCGGGCCAGTGCCCCGGCCAGGCGGGCGGCCATTTCCAGAAAGCGGGTGGGAATACCGGCCTGGGCGCCTGTTTCAGTGACTTCAATCGCCTGGTTTTCCAGCAGCCAGGTCAAAGCGGCCCGAAAATTGGAATGTTCGCGGTCCAGTTGCTCGACCCAGGTGTTCTGGTCAGGGCCTATCAGGGCCGGTTCGGCCTTTTCGGCCAGTCCCAGGAAATATTCGGCGTGTCGCAACCGCAAAATTTCGGCTTCCGGGGAATTGTTCAGGCGTTCCTGGGCGTATTCGCGAAGGGTGCCAAGCATTACAAAGCGCGGCTCGCTATCTTTGGCGGTGACCAGTTGGAGCATGCTTTTATCAACCAGCGACGAGAGAATGTCCAGCATGGCGGCATTATCAAAACCGGGGTGGCCGGGGAGAGCACCACAGACGGTTTCGGCGGCTTCGATGGTAAAGCCTTTGACAAAGACAGCCAACCAGACGAAAAGGGTTTTCTCAGCCGGGTCCAGCAAGTCGTAGCTCCAATCAAAGGCGCTGCGCAATTTCTGCTGGCGCTGTGGGATATCTCGCATATTGCCAACCAGTAAGTCCAGGCGGTTGCACAGGCGAGCCAGCAGGGCCTGGGGAGTAAAAAGCTTGCTTCGGGCGGCGGCCAGTTCAATCGCCAGCGGCAAACCGTCCAGGCGCGAGCAAATCTCGGCAATCGCCAGGGCGTTGCTTTCGTTCAGGTTAAAGTCAGGTTTTACCGAGCGGGCCCGGTGGACAAAGAGGGTAACCGCGCCATTTTCAGCCAGTTGTTCCAGGGAAGGCAGTTCTTTAATATCGGGTACTGTCAGGGGCGTAACAGCGTATTCGCGCTCGCCGTAGACTCGCAAGACCTCGCGGCTTGTGACCATTATTTTGAGGCCGGGAGCGACCATCAGCACTTCGGTAAGGAGCGGGGCGGCGGCGACAACCTGTTCAAAGTTGTCCAGCACCAGTAAAACCCGGCGGTGGCTCAACCAATCCTTTAAAAGTTGGAGGACCGGCTTGCCGCCCAGGTCTTTGATACCCAGGGTCATGGCGATAGTCGTGGCGACCAGGGCCGGGTCGGTGATTGAGTTCAAACTTACGAAAAAGGTACCGTCTTCGAAATCACCCAACAACTCGTGGGCTACCTGGTGGGCCAGGCGAGTTTTGCCGGTGCCGGCGGTGCCGGTCAGGGTCAAGAGGCTCAGGTCCTCGCGCCGGAGAAGGGCGACACAATCCATAATTTCACGCTCGCGGCCGACGATAGCGGTCGCCTGGAGCGGCAGGTTATTGGGCGGGGTTGGAACGTTCCTGGTTTCTTTGAAGCCGCCGACTAACTGGAAAAGCTGGCGTACACTTTCCCGTTCAACCCGGTACAGCCGTGAACCTGGGTTATCCCTGTTATCCAGGGAATAGGTGGGGGATTTAGAGCCGTTCTTAACGCTCTGTAAAGTTTGAGGATGCATTGCTTACCTCGGGCTTATCATTTTATTATTTTTACTTTTAGTAAACCTTTTAGTTAAATAGATACAACAAGTATTAGAAGCGAAATTAAGGTTTCGTTTTGGTTGTCCGTTCGAACTTTGCGGAATAATTATAGAGATGAGGGCTTCTGATGTGTTAGCGTTCTAAATCACTTAGTTCCGGTTGGCGAACCGTTTTGAATACCGTTCATCAGACCTTTCAGAGGGTGGATCTTGATTTTTAGGACATTGACTCCGGGCTGGTCGGGTTTTGCGATGTGGGATTTGGCGGTAGCGCGGCCAAAGTCTTTTACGTAGGGGCATTTGTATTATACATAGGGCCGGTTGGTTGTAGATGCGTCTTTAGACCTATATGTACCCGGCAATTGGACTACCTCCTGTCGTAACGTTTCAGCATTGTGATTGCCTATTTAATTTAATACATATGGTCCCATTTTACTGTGAGACGAGTCACATAAGTAAAGGTTTTCTAATGGTAAAGACCAGTTTAAAGGAATTCTATGAAATAAAAACAGGGCGACCGTGAAGGCTGCCCTGTTTTTATTAATTCTTACAACCGGCGATCAGTGGGCCGGTAGTCGGGGTCATTGGAGCGATAGTTAGTATCGTCCGCCTCGTAACCCGTTCCGGTTCCCATTGTCGTACCGGTATCCATGTTCGACCGGGTATCCATGTTCGAGCGGTTACCCATACCGGTGCCGGCTCCATCACTTGTGTCGGCATCATCAGCCGCTTTGGTAGCGGCATCACCCGAAGCTCCACCGGCCGCGCCACCGATAGCGGCCCCAGCGGCCGTACCTAGCGGACCAGCGACGGAACCAATAGCGCCGCCTACGACAGCCCCGGTAGCACCACCGGCGATAGGTCCGGCATTGCTGCCCTTTTCATCCTGGGCTACGTGAGCCGCACCGGCACCCGCCGCGCCACCAATAGCCGCGCCAGCGGCCGCGCCAACCGGGCCACCTACGACCGCGCCAAGCACGCCACCGGCAACCGCACCGGCACCACCGCCAGCGGCAGTTCCAGCGGTCCCGCTGCTGTTGGTGCCTTCACCGACGCTATCAGCGTTCGGTCCACCACGGAGGCTGCGGCCGGAACCAAAGCGGTAATCCGGGTCACTTTCAAAAGTACTGCGAGCCCGGGAAGTATCTAACATACCATGCTGCTGTAGAATTGATTGGGCCTGGGGCACCATTTCGTCAGGTACCGTGGCCGTTACCAGAACACCACCGCGTTCAACGCCGGTCTGGTAGACCCGGGCTTCTTCTTCTGGAATACCGGCTTCGGTTAATGCTCCCAGTAAACCGCCGGTCGCCGCGCCGATACCGGCCCCGGTCAGGGCAGCGGCAATTGGACCAGCCGCGATAATCGGCCCGATTACGGGGACCGTCACGGCACCAATGGCGCTCAAAACGAGGCCAAGACCACCACCCAGCAAACCACCGGTGACGGCGCCCGCGGCGGTAGCCGTACCGGCATTAGCGCCTGTATTCTCAGAGGCTTGACGCATTTCGCCTTTATCCTGCATAGCAATACCAATATTGCTACGGTCAATTCCGTTGTTTTGTAATTGTTCGACTGCTATTTCAGCTTCCGAACGAGTTTCGAATAATCCTGCTACTGTAGCCAATTTAGAATCTCCTTTCCACTTTTATTACCTGACTGGCTTCGCCACTGAATGTTTCCCCAGCCTCAGATAAAAGTGTATATCCTTGAGCAACTAATTTTTTGCTCAAACCCTGTGGGTTTTTCTCTAATATCTAAAGCAAATAATGTGCCGTGGCCCCTTTTTGAGCCTGAAACCCTTTATGTACCGGAAACATATAGCCTGTAACTCATCAACACTGCCTCATGATGTCATTGACTCCGGCAGGGGCCTTTGCTATACTTTGATATAATAAGTGCAGGTAAGCAATTAAAACCCGGCAAATTGAGTTGCTTACGTACCAGACATTTTAGCGCTGGCGGAGCTTTCCGGGGCGTGGGAAGGACAAACAAAGGTAACTTCAGGTGAAAATCCCCCTAAAGGACTACGCCCGGCTCCTGGGCCACTATCTCCGGCCCCAGTTGAGGCGGGTGGGTTTGCTGGCAATCTTGTTGTTTGGCGTGACCGGCTTGCAACTCCTGAATCCACAGGTCTTACGCTGGTTTATAGATGATGCCATGGCCGGGAAGCCGGTGTCGGGCCTGGCCCTAACGGCAGTGGCCTTTATCGGGCTGGCCCTGGTGACGCAGGTTGTTTCGGTCTGGTCGGTCTATGTCAGCGAGAATGTCGGCTGGACGGCGACTAACCTGATGCGGGCCGACCTGACGGAGCACTGCCTGGGTCTGGATATGCCTTTTCATAACGCCACCAACCCGGGAGCCATGATCGAACGGATTGATGGGGATGTTACCGCCATGGCAAACTTCTTTTCCCAGTTTGTCATCAAGGTGCTTGGCAACCTGCTTTTACTGGTGGGTATTGTGGTGCTGCTGGGAATTGAAGATTGGCGGGTCGGGTTGGTTATGATGCTCTACAGCCTGTTTGCAATGTTTGTAATGGGCAAAGCCCGCAACCTGGGGGTGAGCGCTACCAAAGAGGAACGGCAAGCCAGCGCCGAAATGTACGGTTTCCTGGAAGAACGGTTGGCCGGGCTGGAGGACATTCGCTCCAACGGGGCAACGGCCCATGTGATGCACGGCCTGTCGATAAATTTGCGTGGTTATTACTACAAAGCGCACCGGGCCTGGATGAAGTTTACCAAGATCTGGGTTATAACAACCACCCTTTTTACGCTGGGATATTTGCTGGTCTTTATGATGGGAGGCTTTTTGTTTGTGGAAGGTACGGCCAGCCTGGGGACGGTCTATCTTTTCTTCCAGTATATGGAATTACTGCGCAACCCGATAGAACAGCTTAACAAGCAAATCCAGGATTTGCAAAAAGCCGGGGCCGGGGTCAGCCGGGTAAACGAACTTTTTGCCACTCAGAGCCAGATCAAAGAGGGGTCCGCGATGTTACCGCAGGGGCCGCTGCCAGTGAGCTTCAAGGAAGTCACTTTCTCCTACGGGGCGGACGAGGCAAGCCGGGTACTGGATAGAATTTCTTTTGAGTTGAAGCCGGGTGAGGTTATGGGGCTGCTGGGCCGGACCGGCAGCGGCAAGACTACGCTTACAAGGCTGCTATTCCGGCTGTATGAACCGAGCGAAGGCCGGATAAGGCTGGCTGGGCAGGATATCCGGGATACCAGGCTGGCCCATTTGCGGACCCGAATTGGTATGGTAACCCAGGAAGTCCAACTCTTTCACGCTTCGGTGCGGGATAACCTGACCTTCTTCAACCCGGCTATCCCCGATGAACGCATCATAGAAGTGATGGAAGATGTGGGGCTGGGCAACTGGTTCCGGGGGCTGCCGGAAGGGCTGGACAGCCAGCTTAAAGCGGGTGCGGCCGGTCTTTCGGCCGGAGAAGCGCAACTGCTGGCCTTTACGCGGGTTTTCCTGGAAGACCCCGGCCTGGTCATCCTGGACGAAGCTTCTTCCCGCCTGGACCCGGCTACCGAACAGCTAACCCAACGGGCGGTGGAAAAGCTGCTGCAAAACCGGACCGGCATTATTATCGCCCACCGCCTGGCAACCGTGCAGCGGGCCGACCGGATTATGATCCTGGACGGCGGGCGAATATCAGAAGAAGGTTACCGCGAGGAATTAGCAGCCGACCCGGGCTCACGCTTTTACGGGCTGCTAAAAACGGGCCTGGAGGAGGCCCTGGCATAATATGAGAACTTCCCAATTCATCCGCCAAATAATACTGTACCGGCCCTGGTTGTTCACTTTTAATGTGCTAACCTGGATGACGGTCCACAGCCTGCCGGTAACTTTCGGCCTGATTATCCGGGAGTTCTTCAACCACCTGGAAAGCGCCAGGGCCTTTGACCTTAAACTTGGCCTGATATTGCTCTCATTAGCAGGCATCGAAGCGGTCCGGCAGCTTATATTCTGGTTCGGCGCGATCATCTGGAATAATTTCTGGTTGAGTATTGAAACGCTGCTGCGGAAAAATTTGATGGACGGTCTTTTGCACCGGCCAGGGGCGAAAGCTATGCGCGAATCGCCCGGCGAAGCAATCAGCCGCTTTCGGGACGATGTACATGAAATAACGGCCTACCTGGAGTTCTTTGTAGACAACGGCGGGGAAGCCCTGTTTGTAATCGTGGCCCTGGCCGTAATGTTCAGTATTAACCCGCTGATTACGTTTTGTGTCTTTGTGCCGCTGGTGTTTATCCTGATTTTCGCCAAGAAAATGAACAGCCGGATCCGCAAGTACCGCCGCAACAACCGGGAGACGAGTGGGAGGGTGACCGACTTCCTGGGGGAATTATTCGGGGCAATCCAGGCGGTAAAAGTGGCCGGGTCCGAACCGTATGTAACCGGATATTTCCGGCAAATAAACGAAACCCGGCGCAAAGCGGCCCTGAAGGACAGCCTTTTCACCGAGCTTTTCCAGTCGGTGAACAGCAACGTGGTCAATATCGGGACAGGGGTCATCCTGTTACTGGTCGCCCAAACCATCCAGTCCGGTAAGTTCAGCCTGGGCGATTTTGCCCTGTTCCTGTCTTACCTGCCGCGTGTCACCAACGCAATGTTTTACTTTGGTAAAATGCTGGGGCAGCACAAGCGGACCGGCGTTTCGCTGGAAAGAATGACTGAACTGTTGCAGGGCTTACCGCCGGGAAAACTGGTCGAACACGGGCCGATACACCTGAAAGGGGCTTACCCGCCGGTGGAATTCAGTCCGAAAACCCCGGAGGACCGCCTTGAAAGACTGGAAATACGGGCCCTTAGCTGCAACTACCCGGAGGCGGAGCGAGGTATTGAAAATATCAACCTGACCATCGAGCGAGGCGAGTTTGTGGTGGTGACCGGGCGAATTGGGGCCGGGAAAACGACCTTGCTGCGAGCCTTACAGGGACTTTTACCGCTCAAGAGCGGCGAAATTCGCTGGAATGGGCAGTTAGTGACAGAGCCGGATATCTTCTTTGTGCCGCCGCGAAGCGCCTATACGCCGCAGGTGCCGCGCCTTTTCAGCGAAACTTTGCGTGACAATATCTTGATGGGCCTGCCGGAGGACCGGGTGGACCTGCCGGAAGCGGTGCGGTCAAGTATACTGGACCGGGATATAGCCGGGCTGGAAGAGGGGCTTAACACGGCGGTGGGGCCGAGAGGCGTCAAGCTGTCGGGCGGCCAGATTCAGCGGTCAGCGGCAGCCCGGATGTTTGTGCGCGACCCGGAACTGTTGATCTTTGACGACCTTTCGAGCGCCCTGGACGTGGAGACGGAGAAAGCTTTGTGGGAGCAGTTCGACAGCCGGAGAAAAGCGGCCTGCCTGGTAGTTTCCCACAGGCGGGTAGCCCTGCGGCGGGCCGACCGGATTATCGTGTTAAAAGATGGCCGGATTGAAGCGGTAGGCGGCCTGGAAGAGCTTTTACAAAGCAGCCCGGAAATGCGGCGGTTGTGGCATGGTGACTTTTCCCTGCACGAGGCCGCCGAAGCCGTCCTGGAAGCCGGACCGGCGGCAGACTAGCTGCGCCGCCACTCCATCCGGCGAGCCACAAAGAGCATAGCCAGGAAGTCAAAGATGACCAGGAAGGCCAGGTCCATCAGAAAAGTCAGGTCGTAGTTGGCGGTCAGGGAATGGCGCAGGGCGTCGGCGGCGTAGGTGCTGGGCAAGAGGCGGCCGATAGCATTCAGGAAGTCGGGCAGGCGTTCAGCCTGGATGAGAATCGGCCCGCAGCCCATAAATAAAAACTGCAAAATGCCGGTTATGGTGTTGGCGGTATCGAAGTTGGGGGCGGCGACCCCGACGAAAGCGCCTACCGCCGAGAGCGAAAAAGAAGCCAGCGGCACGATTAGAAAAAAGAAAATGTTTAGCTGAAATTGCAGGCCGAAAAGCTGGGCAATCAGGATGGTCAGCAAGGAACTGGGCAGGGTCAGAATGAGAAAGCTGGTGTTAACGGCCAGGACCAGCAATATCTTGGAAACCGGCAGGGTCGCGTAGTAGTCCAGCACGCCAAAGGTCCGCATAAATGAAAAGCGGGCGCTGGTGCCGTACATAGTCGTGAAAATCAGAGAAATGATTATGTTGCCGCTGACCAAAAATTCAGCCGAAGCGAGATTGTCCCCGGCGGCGGCTTTAAGGAAAAACAGGACCGTCAGTGGCACGAGCAAGCCATTAATCATGGTGGCAGGCCAGCTCCAACGCCAGTTAGCCAGTTGTATTAAAAGCAAATCCCAAAAAACCCGCAAGGGCGATAGATTGGCCGGGTCAGCCCGGTATTGGTCGGTTTCGGTCGTTAGCAAGCGGCTTCCTTATTTTTGTAACCTGGCCGGACAGCATAAAGCGTCCGGCTTAAAGTTTTTATAATCGTGAAATCCTGGGAGATGACCTAACCCTGGCTTCCCTGGCCGGTATCGTCGGTTGAGATTGGGTGTCCGGTCAGCTTCATGTATACATCTTCCAGGCTGGTGGTATGGACGCGGAAATCTTCCAGGCGTTCCAGCTTCACCAGGCTCAAAATACGGTGAATTGCTTCTTCTCCCCCGGCCCGTTCGACGGTAACCCGCCACTGAAAGGGCTGCAAGCGCCGGGCTCCCGTCAGGGTTTCGAGGACAATTTCAGCGGCGGCGGCTACGTCCGGTTTAAGAAACAGTTCCAGGCTGACTTCCTGCTCTAGCTGGGCTTTCAACTCGCTGACCCGGCCCAGGCCGACAATCCGGGCCTGGCTCATTACGGCCACCCGCTGGATAACCCGTTCGGCTTCCTGGACGTTGTGCGTCACCAGGATAATGGTGGTGCCCTGGCGCTGGTTGACCTGGACCAATTGCTCCCAGACCTGCTTGCGGAAGGCCGGGTCCAGTTCGTTAGTTGGTTCGTCCAGGATTAAGACCGGCAGGTTTCCGGTCAGGGTAGCAGCCAGGCTGACCAGGCGGTGCTGCCCGCCCGAAAGGTGGCGGACGGCTTTCTTGCGAACGTCACCCAGGCCCCATTCTTCGACCAGGCGGCTGGCTTCGTGCCGGGCGGCGGGCCGGGTTAGGCCGCGCATGTGGCCGGTAAAGTAAATGGCTTCCTCGGCGGTCAGGTCCAGCAGGGCGTGGGGTTTCTGGGGCATGTAGGCCACGTAGCGCGTGACCGCCCCGGGATGGCGGGCGATATCCTGGCCCATGAGGAGAATCCGGCCGGAAGTTGGCGCGACAAGGTTGACCATCTGGCGGATAAGGGTGCTTTTCCCGGCCCCGTTGCTGCCGAGCAAGCCAAAGACTTCACCGGGCCGGATGTCCAGGTCAATAGACTGGTTGGCCGGTTTGGCGGTCTTGAGGGCTTTCCCCTTGCCGTAAACTTTGGTCAGGTTCTCGATATGGTAGACGGCCCCGGCAGCCGGACTTTTGGTATTGTTTACCGGTTCGTAGTTTGTAAAAATCAATCCGTTTCCGCTTCAATTCCCGTTTGTTTCTAGGATAAGCCATTATAACATTAAATCGGGCCGGTTTTAGAGCGGCTTCCTGAAAGAGGCTGCCCCCGGCCCTGATTTAAGGAAGTTTTAGAAGGCCCTCAATTAGAAAGGCAAGGTCACATGTGGAGGCAGACAAGGACAGGGTGGTTAGCTGTGGCTCACCGCTCGTTACGGACGGTGAGTGGAAATTAACTGTGGTAAATGAGAGATTTGAATGTATAATCAAGGTGTCCTTTTGCTAGTTCCCGCTTAAATTTTTGGTAATCCTTTCTCACTTTTTTCTGGTAACGGTTTGTATGGGGTGATTACCCTGGTAGCGGTTTTTGTTGTGCGCTAATCCTGGTCGCTCCTCTTGCCCTGTCATTCCGAGCGCAGTCGAGGAATCCGGGTACTCCCTGAGTGCCGGTGGCGAGTGTCCTTTTTGTGAATGAGTTAGGACGATTCTTTCCTGCCTCAGTACCGGGAAAGTTTTCGCCTTTGCGTTCGGGCCAACGGCTTGAGATCCCGGTGTCGGCGGTTCCTCCTGAATCTGGGTTGGCTGGTACGGCCTCCAACAGGATGACACGGTTAAAGTAGGATGCAGCCTCTTTGGGATGACAGTAAGGATAGGGGTGCTGGCTGAGTTTCGTGGTATGGTTTGAGGTAGTGGAGCTACAGGGAAGAAAGAGTTGTTGGGAAGGTTAAAAGGAACAACATTGGGGGTAGAAGGGCTATGCGGATTGGAGCATAGCCTTTTTTATTGACGGTTTTTTCAGGGAGTGTTAAATTTAAGGTCAAACACCTGTTAAAAGTAGTCCTGGAATAAAAGTAAGTAATTCGGCGTTTAACGGATAGCCAAACCCGTTCAATGTTGGACGTAAAAAGTTAGATCTATGGGTAACGTTATTCTCTTAACGAAAAGGGGAGGTTGACCTAAGCATGAATAAAGTATATGCAACTGCGGAAGAGGCGGTTGCAGATGTCACTGACGGCGTGACTGCGATGTTTGGTGGATTTGGACTTTCCGGTAATCCTGAAAACCTGATCAAGGCCCTGCATGAAAAAGGGGTCAAAGACCTGACCGTTATCAGTAATAACTGCGGTACAGACAATTTCGGTCTGGGCTTTTTGCTGAAAGACCGGCTTATTAAGAAAGTCATCGCCAGCTATGTGGGCGAGAATAAGATCTTTGAGCGCCAGATGCTTTCCGGGGAAGTTGAAGTGGAGTTGAACCCGCAAGGCACTCTGGCCGAACGGATCCGGGCCGGTGGAGCCGGTATAGAAGGGTTTTATACTCCGACCGGTGTGGGTACGGTAATCGCCGAAGGCAAAGAAGTCCGCGAGATTAACGGTAAGTTATGCGTGTTGGAAACCGGGCTGCGATCCGATTATGCTTTTGTTAAAGCCTGGAAGGGCGATAAGGCCGGGAACCTGATCTACCGGATGACCTCCCGTAACTTTAACCCGATGATGGCGACCGCCGGAAAGATTACTATCGCCGAGGTGGAAATCCTGGTCGAAACTGGTGAACTGGACCCGGACCAGATTCACACGCCCGGTATCTTTGTCCAGCGCATCATCCAGGGCAAGGACTACCAGAAACCGATTGAGCAGCGCACCCTGCGCACCAGAGAGAAAGTTTAGCAAAACTAAGAGGAGCACAAAGATGCCGCTGTCGCGCACTCAAATGGCCCAACGGGCCGCCCAGGAACTACTGGACGGGTATTATGTAAATCTGGGGATTGGTTTACCGACCCTGGTTGCGAATTATATCCCGGAAGGGGTGGACGTTTTTCTGCATTCGGAAAACGGTCTGCTGGGTATCGGGCCTTTCCCATACGAGGGTGAAGAAGACGCCGACTTGATTAACGCCGGAAAACAGACCGTGACGATGGTCAAAGGGGCTTCGATTTTTAGCAGTTCGGATAGTTTCGGGATGATCCGGGGCGGCCATATTGACCTGGCTATTCTGGGCGCAATGCAGGTTTCGGCAAACGGCGACCTGGCAAACTGGACTATTCCCGGCCAGATGGTCAAGGGTATGGGCGGAGCGATGGACCTGGCGGTGGGCGCTAAACGGGTTATTGCTTTGATGGAACATGTCAGCAAAAAAGGCGAGCCGAAAATCCTGGCAGACTGCAACCTGCCGCTGACCGGCCAGAAAGTTATTAACCGGATTATCACCGACCTGGCCGTGATTGACGTAACGCCGGAGGGCCTGGTGCTGGTAGAGGTCGCGCCGGATACGACCGTCGAGGAAGTGGTCGCAAAGACCGGGGCGCCTTTGAAGGTTGCCGAAAACGTCCGGGGAATTACCCTGGAAGAGAGCCATAACCAGCCGGTCGGGGCTTAAGTCTTAAAAGAGGCCAGCTCTGATGGGACAGGCCCTGGCCTGATGACGGTTATTTGGGGGATTTTTAGCGGGTTGTGGAGCGATACCACAACCCGCTTTTAGTTTACTGGGATTTGAAAAACTTTTTAGAGTTAAAAACGAGTGGCGATCTGGGGCGGCAGGCCGAAGGTCTGGGGCAGCTCAATGGTGGAGCGGGCCGGGTCGGTGGTCGGGGCCGCGCCCTGGGCGAAGAGCAGTTTTTCCAGGCGACCCATACCCAGGCTGAGGCCATAGGCCAGTTCTGGGCCGGTGATGCCGACAATCTGCAGTAAATCAACCTGGCCGGAGCGCAGTTCAAAACGGGCCGGGAAGTCCTGAGGTCGGCTGATGAACATGCCGCGCACCTCGGTATCAGGGTGGTTCGGGCTGATGGGACCGTTCAGGGGCATCCAATCATAGTATTCAAACAGCTTGCCGCGCTTTATTTCGTGGTAGACCCCAAGCTGGTAGGCCATCAGGGCGTGGAGGACATCCACGGCCCACCCGGCGCGGGCGTGGGTGCGCAGGACCATTTCAAAACCCTGGCCGCTGTAACCGTTGCGGTCCAGCTTATCCGGGTCGTCAATCTTCCAGGGCTGGCTCATGCCAGTGGTGACGTACAGCCAATCGGCGTGCTGCTGGTTGGGGGCGACTTCGACAACCGCGTGATGGAGCCAGTTATTGTCAATAGTGACGCCTGGGCCGAGGATGGAGCGGAGCTTTTCGGCGCGCAGCGGAATCAGGGAATCAGGTAACTTGCCGAACAGTTCAGGATAAGCGCGTTCTTCGCGGTCGCGCCAGATGTCCTGGAACCACAACATTTTGTTAAAATCGAGAGTATTTTCAGACATTTTGACAAACGGGGCCGGAAAGCCGTTATGGGGCATTTCCGGCCCGGCCGGTTTATCCTTTCTTGAGTTGGGCGGCGGCGGCCTGGTCCACCAGGAAGATCAACTGGCCCTGGCTGGGCCGGATAAGCTGGCTGGGGTAAACCTGCGGCTGGTATTCGCCCTCCAAAACCTCTTTAAGGGCGGGGGCCTTGGAGTCGCCTGCGACTAAAAATATGATGTTGGCCGCCCGGTTGATGGCCGGGGCGGTCAGGGTCAAGCGGTTGGTATTCAGCTTGGACACAAAATTATGTGTGACCGGTTTGGAGCGTTCTTGCAGAGCGGCGGTGCCGGGGAAGAGCGAGGCGGTATGGCCGTCAGGCCCCATGCCGAGAAGCACCAGGTCCAACCGGGGATAGCTTTCAGGCGAAGCGCCACCGGCCTGACTCAGGTGAAAGAAGTCCCGCAACTGGCGGGCGTATTCGGCGGCGGCTTCAGCAGGCGGTGCTTCGCCGCGCATCCGGAAGATATTTTCAGGCGGGATAGGCACCTGGCTCAGGAGAGTTTCATCGGCCATGCGGAAATTGCTATCCGGGTCGCCGGGTGGAACCGTCCGTTCATCGCCAAAGAAAATATAGACTTTGGACCAGTCGAGGCTGTCGTGGTAAGGCGGCGCAGCCAGGATCTGGAAAAGGTCACGCGGAGTAGTACCGCCGGAGAGGGCCACCGTAAAGCGGCCGTTTTGAGCGATAGCGGCTTTCGCCAGGGCGGCAAAGCGGGCGGCACCTTCCCGGGCAACATCAGCCCCGGAAGGTAGAATTAGCAGCTCGTAGTCAGGTTGGTTTTTCATAAAATAGTTATTCCCTGCTAACCCTAGTGGCTGAAGCGCCCGGCCAGGGCCAGGGCCGCTTCAAAAAGTTGGTCGCGCCGGACGACATTAAGGTCCTCGCAAAGCAGCTCGGTGGTATCGCGCTGCGGGAAAAGGACGCTGCCGGTTAGCGGCGGGTTGTCATCCAGGGTAATGCTGGTGATGGCCCGTTCGAAATCGTTGGTAAGCTCAACCACAAAGGTCGCGGTATTCAGGACGGTGTGGTATTTATCCAGGGTGTAGGCTTCCAATTTAATTTTGGTAATGCCGCCTATTTCGTCCTTGCGTTCGTTGTGGCCGTTGAAATGGATGGTCAGGGGGGCACCAGCCTGGTTCAAGATAAGGGTAGCATTTGACCCCTTGCGCTGTAAAGTGAAGGCGGGCTGCCAGCCCAACTGGCTCGCCAGCCAGCCCACCAGCAATAAAGCTTCCGCGAAATTGGGATGCTCATCGTCATAGGGGGCTTCGTAGTGAATTTCGACATTGGAAATATGATGCAGGAAAGGCCGCATCTCCGGGTTATCGAAAAACTGGGCCAGGGTATTGCGCCAGGGAGTAAGGCGGGACCAGGATAGGTCGCTAAAGGCGGTGTCTTTGTTTATATCCTGAGAAAATCCGGCCAGACGGGCGAAAGTCTGGCTGGCCCGGGCAAAGGTGCGAGAGTCGAAAATCAAGCGGTCGGCGGTCTTAACCAGGCGGGTGAATAAGGGTTCATTCAGGGGCGGCTCGATGGGCCACCAGAGCATAACCGGCAAATCGGGCACCAGCAGGGGCAGCACCATACTCCACAGACCTTTAGCCGACTCACCCCGGCCGGTGACCGTGATTTGTTCGCAGCAGACTTTCTTGCCGGTGGAAGTTGGTAACTGGCAGTGGGCCGAGATTGAAGCGGTAATGGGAGAGGTGGGTTCTTCCGGTTTGCGGACCAGTACAATGGCGCGGCAAGGGTAGGACCAGGTAATACTGGCGATAACCTCGGTAACTCCGGCTAACTGGGTGTCGCCATTAACGCAAATGACCAGGTTAAAGACGCAGGCCCGGCTGACCGGGGGTTCTTCCTCACCGGCGCGGGGTTTCGCGGCGCTCTGCCAGAGGGTGGTGAGGCCCTTTTCAATATCGGTAAGGCTAACTTCCCTGGCTTCCCCTTGCTCGATAACCAGGGATACTTCGTCTACGACCCCGGCTTCGGTCAAAGTTGCAGTACTGACCAGGGTTTCTTTTGATACACCGTTTTTTGAATTATCAGTTACAATTTCACTCAAAGTAAACCCCCTTCTCAAACGAGCTGAAGAGTGAGACAGGCGGCTTAAAAGAGGGGAATTTTTGAATTACCCTTTTTAAGCCGCTGTTTCGGGACATCCTCAAAGCCAGGTTAAAGTCTGCGCCAGCGACGGCCGTCGCGCTCGATCAGTTCATCGGCTTCATGAGGCCCCCAGGTTCCCGCTTCGTAGTTCGGGAATTTAGGCGGCATGTGCAACTTCCAGCCATCAATGATTGAAGTAACAATCGCCCAGGCTTGCTCAACTTCGTCGCGGCGGGCGAAGAGGGTGGAGTCACCCAGCATGGCATCCAGGATCAGGCGTTCGTAAGCGTCGGCGGCGGCAACCCCGAAGCTCTGGCCGAAGCGGAAATCCATTGTCACCGGCCGGATGTTCATGGTCGGGCCTGGCACCTTTGCACCGAACTTCAGGGAAATACCTTCGTTGGGCTGAATTTGCAGGGCCAGCACGTTCGGCTCAATCGGTGGTTCGCCCGGCTGGCTGAACAGGCCGTGCGGCACCGGTTTAAACTGAAGGGCCACTTCACTGGTGCGCTTGGGCAAGCGCTTGCCGGTCCGCAGGTAAATGGGGACCCCGGCCCAGCGCCAGTTATCCACGAATAACTTGATGGCAACATAGGTTTCGGTTATGGTCTCAGGTGGGACGCGTTCTTCTTCGCGGTAGCCCGGCACCGGCTCACCATTGATCATGCCCGGCCCGTACTGGCCGCGCACGGTGCGCTCAACTACGTCGTCAGGGGTCAGGGGCGCGATAGCCCGCAGAACTTTAACCTTTTCATCACGGACCGCGTTAGCTTCAAAGTTAGAAGGCGGTTCCATACAGATAAGGCTTAAGACCTGCATCATGTGGTTCTGGACCATGTCGCGGATAGCGCCGGACTCGTCATAGTAGGGGCCGCGCCCTTCCACGCCGAGTTCCTCGGAAACGATAATCTGGATATGGTCAACGTACTGGCGGTTCCAGAGCGGTTCAAAGATACTGTTGGCAAAGCGGAACACCAAAATATTCTGAACGGTTTCTTTGCCCAGGTAGTGGTCTATACGATAGATCTGGTTTTCGTGAAAGACACTGGCGATGGTTTCGTTCAGCTTGAGAGCCGAAGGAAGGTCAAAGCCAAAGGGTTTCTCCACGATAATCCGGACCCAGGAATTGGAGTTTTTGGTTTTATCCAGTCCGACTTTACCCAGGTTTTGGACAATGGTCGGGTAGTCGTCCGGGTTGGTAGAGAGGTAGAACAGGCGATTACCACGGGTACCGCTTTCCTCATCAATTTTGTCCAGGGTTTCGGCCAACTTTTTATAGCCTTCCGGGTTGGTGAAATCACTCTGGACATAATGAATGTTCTTGCCGAACTGGTCCCAGACCGCCGGTTGAACCGGGCGACGCCGGGAGAATTTGTTAATGGAATTCAGCGCTTCCTGCTGAAAAGTCTCGTCATTATAGGGGCGGCGGGCAAACCCAACCATGTTGAAATTTGGCGGTAAACGTCTTTCCAGGGCCTGGTTGTACAGGGCCGGGATTAACTTCCGGTGCGTTAAGTCGCCGGTAGCACCAAAAATAATCATCGTACATGGTTCCGGCACACGCTCCTGCCGAATCCCTTGACGAAGGGGATTCGGCAGTTCAGCTTGCGACGGCGAAGAAGCCATCATTGTCATTGTGCTACTCTTCCTTGTTGAGAGGTTAATGCAATTATTTAGGGACCTGGCGTACCCCAATCATGTCGCCACCTTCAGACTTAACCGCGTGTCCACCGAACTGGTTGCGCAGAGCCGCGATAACTTTGGCGCTGAAGCTTTCGTCCTGGCGGCTGTTGAAGCGGGCCAGCAGCGAAGCGGTAATAACCGGCGCGGGAGTGGACTGGTCAATGGCTTCCTGGACGGTCCAGCGGCCTTCACCGCTATCTTCGACATAACCCCGGATGTTGGTCAGGGCGTTGCCATCCTGTTCGAAGGCGAGAACGGCCAGGTCGAGCAGCCAGCTGCGGACGACACTACCGTTTTGCCACATCTTGGAGACGGCCAGCAGGTCAAGGTCGTAGCGGCTCTTTTCCAGGATTTCGTAGCCTTCGCCGTAAGCCTGAAGCATGCCGTACTCGATACCGTTGTGGACCATTTTCACAAAGTGACCGGCGCCGGAAGGTCCGCAGTGCAGGTAACCGCCTTCGGGAGCCAGCGACTTGAAGATGGGTTCCAGGTGCTTGACCGGTTCCGGGTCGCCGCCGACCATTTCGGCATAGCCCACCTGGAGGCCCCAGATACCGCCGGAAGTACCGGCGTCTAGCAGGTAAATACCCTTTGCTTTAACCATTTCGTGGCGACTGATGGTATCTTTATAATTGGAGTTCCCACCGTCGATGATGATGTCGCCAGGCTGCAGCATATCGGCGACTTCCAGGATGTGTTCTTCGGTAACTTTACCACTGGGGACCATCAACCAGACCGCCTTGGGGGATTCGGTCAGCTGGTTTACCAGGTCTTGCAGCGAAGTGGCCCCACGGGCACCATGCTGCTTGATTTCTTCAACTTTCGCCTGGTTGCGATTGTAGGCCACTACATTATGGCCCTTTTCCTGCAATCGCTGTACCATGTTAAAACCCATACGCCCAAGGCCAACAAAGCCTAGTTCCATTGTATCCCTTTCCTTTCGTTTAACAAATACTAAGGTTGACTAGGGATGGCCGCATCATTGTGGTCCTCCCAACAATTTTAAAGTACCTGCCTTGAGTTTACCAGGCCATACAAGGCCGGGTTTAGTAAGATTTGCCGGATTAATCAAACGGATTAATTTCCAGCACCGCCGCCGCGACCAGTATAGCAAATTGCCAGCGGAAAAATTCGGCGGTCAGGTCCGATAGGTCTTGCAAGCGCAGCCGGACGACCGGGTGAGAGGCTTCCTCCAACTGCTTGAGCAACTCCTCACTCTGGCTGTCCTTCTGGCCGTTCACCTGCAGGCTGACAAAGAGGCAATCTTCGTCCGCCACAGTCAGGCCGTCGAAGCCCGGGGGAACCGGGTCTAACGCCCGCCCGAGGCTTCCAGCAAGTAACTGGTTGACCCAGAGTTTAAAACTTTCGACCGAGGGGGGCAAGATCAGCCGGATACGACGCCGGTCCTGCATAGCGGCTGACCCAAGAATACAGCCCAGGTGGAGGCCGGGATTATCCAGGCCAGGTTTCAGGCATTCTTCGGCCATAATCGCGGCCCGGCTGAGCATTTCACGGACATTGTAACCGGCCAGGGCCGCCGGGACCAGGCCGGAATAAGATAGCGCAAGATACAGCCCGCCGATACCGGGCGGGTTCAAGTAAACCTCGCGGAACTTGCGCTCGCGGCCCACCCGTTCCAGGGCTGTACCGGGGTTTGTAATCGCAATAAAGTTTTCACCGGCCTGCTCGCCACGTACCGCGCTGACCCGTTCGAAACATTCAACCAGGGCAGGCAGACGGTCAGGTGAGCCGGTAACCGAACTGATTACAAAGATAGTTGTTTCGTAATCAAACGGGTGATCCTGACGGAGGCTGAAACCGGGCTCGGTGGCGTCAACCACGACCAGTTCCGGGTAGCCGGAGACGTTACCCAGGGACTGCCACAAGACGACACCCCCCAGGCTGCTATTATCCAGGCAAAGCAAGACGATGTGTTTGTAGCCCTCATCTTTTATACTCTGGGCCAGTTCCAACAGGTCCGGTCCCCGGCTTTGCATGGTGTCTGGTAAATCGAGCCAACCTAACCGCCCGGCAAGCTGCGCCTGGGCAGTTGGGTCGGTTGTCCACAGCGTAGGGTCGTTTTTCCAGACCCGCGCTGCAAAATCTTCGACGTCGAGTTTTGCCAGGGCAGCATTAACCGCTTCCTGTAGACTTAGGAGGTTTGGGAGAACCTCACTCGTCATCGAGCAACCTCCAGCTCCTTTTGCAACTTCAGGCGCTTGCCCTCAACTCCCTCCAATAATTTGGTGAAGCTATCGGCAAAGCTTTTGACGCCTTCGTCAAGGAGCTGGTCGGTTACTTTTTCCATACTGACACCCGCTTTTTCAAGGGCATCAATAGCGGCGTGCGCCTGGTCAACATCTTTATCAACCGTGCGAGCGACTTTACCGTGATCCGCGAAAGCTATGACGGTCTGAGGTGGCATGGTATTGACCGTCTCCGGCCCGATAAGCTCCTCGACATACATAACGTCGCGGTATTTGGGGTTCTTGGTGCTGGTGCTGGCCCACAGGACACGCTGGGGTTTGGCACCCTTGGCGGCCAGTTTCTTGAAGCGTTCGGTGCTGAAAATTCGCTCAAAACGCTCGTAGGCTAGCTTGCTGTTGGCGATACCGGCTTTACCCTTGAGCGAAGCAAGCTGTTCTTTCCCGGCTTCGTCCGAGGCGGAGATTTTCTCGTCCACCAGCTTGTCTACCAGGCTGTCCACCCGGCTTACGAAGAAGCTGGCGACGCTGGCGACCTTGTCCAGGGGCTTGCCGCTGGCGTCTAATTTCTCCAGCCCGGCGATGTAGGCGTTTGCTACATCCTCGTAGGCATCCAGCGAGAAAATCAGGGTTACGTTTACGTTAATGCCGCTGCCGATGACTTCGGTGATAGCGGGCAGCCCTTCCGGAGTTGCCGGGATTTTGATCATTACGTTGGGCCGGTTGATGGCCTCGTAGAAATAGTGGGCATCCCGGATGGTGCCTTCGGTATCATTCGCCAGGGTCGGCGATACTTCAATCGAGACAAATCCGTCGCCGCCATTACTTTCGTCATAAATCGGGCGGAAGATATCGGCGGTATTGCCAATATCGGTGACTGCCAGGGCGGCGAAGACTTCTTCGGCCGTTTTGTTCTGGCCGATTAACTTTTTAATCTGGTCGTCATAGTCGTCACCGGCGCTGATAGCCTTTTCGAAAATGGTCGGGTTGCTGGTGACACCCCGGACGCCGCTTTCATCAATCAGCTTCTTGATAGAGCCGTCTTTGATGAGGCCACGGGCAATATTGTCATACCAGACGCTCTGGCCGTAGTTTAGCAATTCAAACAATGGACCCTTGGGGGCTTCAGCCGCCTGGTGGGCCTGGTCTTTGACCTGTTCCTCGCCACTTTTGTCGCTCATAATAAATCTCCCTTTGTATTAACTGTGTCCTTCATCACCGCGGGCCGGTGCGCTGGAAATATGTCCGCCTGCGGCAAATTTACGCTGGTTGTCGCGCAGCTTGCGCTGGGTGCCTTTAGGGTCTTTGAGAAGTTCCTGGGCCACGGCGGTAACATTTTCGACGGTAAAGCCATATTCCTTGAGAATCCTTTCGTACGGAGAAGACGCGCCAAAGTGGTCAATACCCAGGCTGGCACCCTTCGGGCCGACCCAGCGTTCCCAACCCAGGGTGACGCCAAGTTCCAGGGAAAGGCGGGCCGTCACATCGTCCGGCAGGACTTCCTGCTGGTATTCGTCCGGCTGGTCGTCAAACAGTTTCCAGCTTGGCATGCTAACCACGCGGGTGGCTACCCCGGCTTCTTCCAGCTTGACCTGGGCCTCCAAGGCCAGCGAAACTTCCGAGCCGGTGGCGATCAGGATAACCTGGGGCTTGCCGCTTTTCGCTTCGGATAGGATGTAGGCGCCTTTAGCCAGGCCACCGGCTTTGGCGTATTTCTCCTGGTCAATTACCGGCAATTTCTGGCGGCTCAGGACCAGGCCGACCGGTTCATTGGCCTGTAAGGTGAAGCGCAGGGCTTCGACCGTTTCGTTGGCATCGGCCGGGCGGATCATATTCAGTTTGGGCATGGCCCGCAAGGACATCAAATGCTCAATCGGCTGGTGGGTCGGGCCGTCTTCACCCAGGCCAACGCTATCGTGGGTCCAGATAAAGATCGAAGGCAGGTCGGACAGGGCCGCCAGGCGGACCGCCGGGCGCATGTAATCGCTGAAGGTGAAGAAGGTCGCGCCGTAGGGCCACATTCCACCGTGAGCGGCAATACCGTTGACCGCCGCGCCCATACCGAACTCGCGGACACCCCAGTTGATGGTCCGTCCGGCGTAGTTGCCGTGGTATTTGTTGGGCTGGAACTCGGGATAGGCTTCCAGTTTGGTAAAGGTGGACTCGTTTAGGTCGGCCGAACCACCGAACAGGGTCGGGACCGCTTCGGCTACCGCATTGAGGGCTTTACCCAGGACGTTACGGGTAGCGACCGGGCCATCTTTAGGAGTAAAAACGGGAAGGTTACTGTCCCAACCCGGAGCCAGTTTGCGGTCCAGGGCGTTTTGAAGTTTCTGGGCCAGGTCCGGTTCGGCCTGTTTGTAACCTTCGAACAGTTCGTTCCAGGCGGCTTCCAGTTGGGCGCCGCGTTCGCCAGCGGCGCGGAAGACCTCAAGCGCTTCGTCAGGTACGTAGAAGTCCTGGTCGGTCGGCCAGCCGAGAGCCTGTTTGGTCAATACAATTTCATCTTTACCCAGTGGATTACCGTGGGCCTTGGAAGTATCCTGGCGGTTCGGGCTGCCGTAACCGATGTGGGTGTGGCAGACGATCATCGAAGGCTGGTCAACCACCGCCTTGGCTTCGCGGATAGCTTTGTCAATCGCTTCGATGTCGGTCGAGGCGTTAGGGACATCCTGGACGTGCCAGCCGTAAGCTTCAAAACGTTTATTTACATTTTCAGTAAAAGTAAGGTCGGTGCTGCCGTCAATTGAGATACCATTATCATCATAGAAGCAGATCAGTTTGCCCAGGGCCAGGTGTCCACCCAGGGAAGCCGCTTCATGGGTCACGCCTTCTTCCATACAACCGTCACCGGCAAAGACGTAGGTGTAGTGGTTGAAGAGATCAAAGTTTGGTTTATTAAAGGTGGCACCCAGGAAGGCTTCGGCGATACCCTCGCCCACGCTGTTTGCGAAGCCCTGGCCGAGCGGGCCGGTGGTGACTTCCACGCCGGGGGTCAGGCCGCGTTCGGGGTGCCCGGGAGTTATGCTGCCCCACTGGCGGAATTGTTTTAATTGTTCCAGGGGAAGGTCATAGCCGCTGAGGTAAAGCAAGCTGTAGATTAACATTGAAGCGTGGCCGTTGGACAAAATAAAGCGGTCACGGTCTGCCCAGTCCGGGTTTTTAGGATTAAAGCGAAGGTGCCTGGTCCAGAGGGTATAGGCAATAGCCGCCATGCCCATAGGCGCGCCAGGGTGGCCGCTGTTGGCCTTCTGGACGCCATCAACAGATAGAAACCGGATAGTATTGATACAAAGCTGGTCCAACTGGTCGCTGGTCAACTTATCAGGTGTTGCAGTAGTCAAATTCCGCGCCTCCTTTAAAAGATCAAAAATTAATAATTACTGGTTTTGCGAAACGCCGGACGAATTGCGTTTAACGTATTTTTGCTGCCCCACCGGGGCCAAATACATTTCCTTAAACAAGGGCTTTCATACAAGGCCGGTAAACTAGGGCTTTCATACAAAGCCGGTCATCATTAGCGTTTAACATTAAACACCATAGGTCCTACGCCTATACCGTATTATTTCTTACCAGTACGTTGTAGAGCTGTTTTTGCCGTTCTATTGCGGCGGTATAACGAGCGTGACGGGCCTGGTTAGGTTGATAAGTTTGACCAAAACCATAATGGGCAAAACTTAAACCTCCTGACTGCACTACGTTTCGCTGTATTACGGGGACTTCTACAGGGGCCGGTTTATGTTCTAGTAAGGTTGTAGCATTTTCTGAGCCAACCCCTGAAACTTTTACCGGTACCTCCGGCAGCGGGCCAAAAACGCCAAGCTGTTCGAGGGCAAGTAGAGCCGCGCCCCGGCTGGTGGTTTCACCTTCCGCCGAAGCGGTGACCGGCCGGTTTAAAACATCGGCCAGGATTTGCATCCAGGTCGGTGAGTTCAAAAGAGCCCCGCCGCTGGCAATGATTTGCAAAGCTTGGGGCAAAGCGTCCGCCATAATATCGTGCAGGATACCAAAGCGGTAGGCAATGCTTTCCAGCCCGGCCCGCATGATTTCCAGGGGGGAAGTATCCAGGCTCAAGCCGACAATCGCGGCGCGGGCGCTGGCGTTCCAGCCGGGGCTGCGTTCGCCGGTCAGGAAAGGCAATACGGTCAGGCCGTGGCCGTCCGGTTCAAGCCGGCTCAAAGCTAATTCGCTTTCTTCAATTGAGGGAAGTTGAAAGTTCTGGCGCATCCAGGCGAACAGGTTTCCGCCTTCGCTGAGGGCGCCACCGATTACAAAGCGCCGGTAGTCGGCGTGGTAGCACCACAGGCCCCAGGGTATTTTTACTGTTTCGCCGGAGTAGACCACCCGCATAGCCCCGCTGGTGCCGACCATAACGGCGATACGGTCCGGCGAGAAACAGCCGCTGCCGAGGTTCCCGGCGGCCCCATCTCCGACAGCCAGAAACCAGGGAATATTTGCCAGGACCGGCCAGCGCAGGGCATATTCGGGCAGAAGTCCTTTGAAGGGCGTGTTTGTATCGCCAAGAGAAGGCAACTGCTCGGCGGTAATGCCGGAAAGGGCCAGGGCTTCCGGGTCCCAATCGCGTTTATTCTGGTCAAAAAGGCCGGTGCCACTCGCCATGGAAATGCTACAAAGGGTGCGTCCGAAAATTTTGAGGTAGAAATATTCGCCAAAGGAAAGCCAGGTACGGGTGCGGCGGAAGATAGTGGGTTGAGCTGCCGCGAGCCAGCGCAACTTGGATGGGAAATAGCTGGGATGAATTTTGACTCCAACCCGGGAATGAAGAGTATGTTCGTCTACCTCGCGGGTAAGCTGGCGGGCTACCGCCGCGCTACGGGTATCGGCCCAGGTTAAAAGCGGGGTGGTACTATGGCCTTCTCTATCAATGCCCATCAGGCTGTGCCAGAAAGTATCGAGGGCTACCCCTTCAATCCGGCTAGCCAGCGGCCCGGCCTGGGCGAGCAGTTGGTCAATTGCGTCAATGGCAATTCCCAGCAGTTCGTCGGGGTCTTTCTCCACGCCACCGTCAGGGGTAGTATCCAACTGGTAAGTGGTTTTGATTTCCAGGCCGTCTAAAGAATGACCGGCGCCATCGAAAAGGCTTGCTCTAAGGGAACTACTGCCAACATCCAGTGACAACACTAACGGATTTTGTGCTTGTCCCATCGAAATAGTTGCCATAAACCCCGTTCTTCGTTTCCCTTCGCCCTGAAGTACTTTTAGTCGTAATGACATTATCACACAAAACCTGACCCATATCAAGTTTGAAACAGTTAAGGGCAACCCGGGTTTGTTTAAATGTACTAATTTTATTATACAAAACGACTGCAAGGAACTTACGCTCTGCCTATTTGCACATACATTAATAAAAATGAAAGGTTTATGCTAAAATTATTAATATGATATAAGGTTATGTAAACTTTGATTAAGGGAGAAGAACCAATGAACACACGCCCAATTTCGATAGTTTTACAGGAGCAGCGCGAACAAAGCGGCGGTGGCTGGGAAGTTATCGCGGTCTATAATGAAGAAGAACAGGAAACCCTGGCGACCTTCAGCCCTTTTCTAAACCGGGAACTGGTCAAGGAAATAGTTGAATTGATTTCAAAGAGCCAGGGATTGAGCAACTACCAATACAGTCAGGAGTAGCCGCAGAAATGAACGAACAAGCGCACTACGAAGGAAAGTTAAAAGCCTACATCAAGCAAAACGGCCTGCAAGCTCAGCATTTAAGTTTCGAAGCCTCCTGCCACTCGGTGACGGAAGCCGCGCAGGCGGCCCAGGCTGACCCGGCCGACTTTGTGAAAAATATTTGCCTGGTCGGGCCGGATGGACAATTGATTGTGGCGATTGTCAAGGGCGAGGACCGGGCCAGCGCGTCGCGGTCGGCCAGGGCCCTGGGCCTGGCGGAAGCCCGGCCCGCCACCGAAGCCGAAATACTGGAACTCAGCGGCTATCCCTGTGGCGGCACGCCATCTTTTGGCTACCAGGCGGCTTTCCTGGTGGACGCCCGGGTGATGGAAAAGAGTGAGGTTTATACCGGGGGCGGCTCGGAATATTCCCTGGTGAAAATTAGTCCGGCCGAACTGGTAAAAGCCAACCAGGGATTGGTGGCGCGGGTCCGGCGCTAGCCAGGTTGGTACATATTGTGCTGGTTTCCCAGGTGTATGCGGATTAAAACCCGGTAAGGTTTTGGGAAACACTGCATTCGAATTTACTTACTGGTCCGGACTTAGACTGTTGTACTCCTCAAATTCAAAACCTTACCCGCCCGGCAATGTGGAGAGGAGGTCATTTTGATACCAGAATCAATTAGCCACCAGTTAGCCAGTACCATAAGGAAGGCCGCCCGGCCCTTGAATGGAACCGGACCGCAGGACTACGACCCTTTACTGGCCCATTTAGACCAGGCCAGGCTGGTATTGCTTGGAGAAGCCAGCCACGGGACCCACGAGTTTTACCAGGCACGGGCGGTAATTTCCCGCCGCCTGATAACCGAAAAAGGCTTTAACGCGGTAGCTGTCGAGGCCGACTGGCCGGACGCTTACCGCGTGAACTGTTATATCCAGGGGCGCGGTAGCGATAAGACCGCCGCCGAAGCTCTGAGCGGTTTTACCCGCTTTCCGACCTGGATGTGGCGCAATACTGACGTGGAAGAATTTGTCGAGTGGCTGCGCCGGTATAACCGGGAACAACCGGAGGCGAAAAAAGTCGGTTTCTACGGGCTGGACCTTTACAGCCTGCACAGTTCTATTGAGTCGGTCATAGATTACCTGGACCGGACCGACCCAGAAGCGGCCCAACGAGCGCGTTTCCGGTACAGTTGTTTTGAAGACTCCCAGGAAAATCCCGAAATTTACGGTTACACGGCCAGTTTTGATATGAACGAAACCTGCCGCAAGCAGGTAATCAGCGCACTGTTGGAACTACAGCAGAAAGCGCCCGAATACGCCCGGCGAGCAGACGGAATTGAAGGCGATGAAGCTTTTTTCGCGGTGCAAAACGCCCGGGTGGTGAAAAACGCCGAGGAATACTACCGGACCATGTTCGATAACCGCAAGTCCTCCTGGAACCTGCGGGATACGCATATGGCGGAAACGCTGGACGAGCTTTTAAAGTACCTGGACCGGCGCGTAAACAATTCCAGGGTGGTAGTCTGGGCCCACAATTCGCACCTGGGCGATGCGCGAGCGACCCAGATGGGCCAGGGAGGCGAACTGAACGTGGGGCAACTGGTCCGGGAACGCTACGGCAACCAGGCGGTGCTGGTAGGATTTTCGACCTATACCGGGACGGTCGCGGCCGCTTCGGACTGGGGCGCGCCGGTAGAAATCAAGCGGGTCCGGCCAGGGCTTGAGAACAGCTACGAATTGCTGTTTCACCAGGTAGGACTGCCCGCTTTTTACCTGGATTTGACCAGGAAAGACCAGCGGTTGGAGAGCCTGCACGAGCCCCGGTTGGAACGGGCCATCGGAGTGATTTACCGGCCGCAGTCGGAGCGGGTGAGCCATTATTTCTGGGCCCGGTTGCCGGAACAGTTCGACGCGCTGCTTTATTTCGATGAGACAACGGCAGTCGAGCCATTGGACCGGGCTGCCGACCTGACGACCGAGGAAGTACCGGAGACTTTCCCGACCGCCCTGTGAGGCAGGCTGGATTTAAGGGGCGGGGCAGTAACCCCCTGGTCACCTGGAAAATTTACTTGATAATTGGAACTTACGCGGTCTAACTTACCCTGGTTGGTCGGCGAACAAAGGAGCAAACTCATGTACGGAATTACCGGAGCCAACGGCCAACTGGGCCGATTGGTCATTAATAACTTACTGGCCATGGTCCCGGCCAATCAGATTATCGCAGTCACCCGGCATCCCGCCCGGTTAGAAGAATTTGCGGTGCAGGGCGTACAGCTTCGGGAAGGCGACTTTAACGAACCGGCCCTTTTGCCAGTGGCGTTTATGGGAGTGAAACGGCTGCTTATCATAAGTACTGACGACCTTACCGGCGGGAACCGGAGCGAACAGCACGGTCAGGCTATCCGGGCCGCCAAAGAAGCAGGGGTGGAGCACTTATTTTACACCTCGGCGGTAAATCCCGACCCAGATTCGGAAAACCCTCTTAAACGCGACCACGGTTTAACCGAAAACCACCTGAAAGAGTCAGGGCTGAAATGGACCGCTTTACGCAATAATATTTACGGGGACGGCCTGGCCGGGATGCTGCAACCCTCGTTGTCGAACGGCAAATTTTTTATCCCGCAAGGCGAGGGCAAAACCGGGTATGTAGCCAGGGAAGACTGCGCCAGGGTGGCGGCACTTATCCTGGCCGGCAAACCCGACCTGAGCGGGCCGGTAGACATTACCGGGCCGGAAGCGCTAAGTTACCGGGATTTGGGCCAGCGAATTTCAGAGGTGCTAGGCAAATCCATTGAGGTGGAAGCTCTTTCCAACGCGGAGTTGCAGGCGCACTACATATCAAACGGCCTGCCGCCGGAAGCGGCCGGAGGCCTGGTCTGGATAAACAGCATGCTGGCCCAGGGTGGGTTTGAGGTGGTGTCAGATACGGTGAAAAAGGTAACCGGGATAGACCCGACCCCGGTGGACGTATTTCTAGAACCGTTAAAGGCTTGATTCACCTGAAGTTCAAACAAAAAAAGCGGCCCCTGGAAAACAGGGGCCTTTTTTGTTATGGCTGATTTATGGATTGGTTATCGGGTTGGTCCAACCGTTCAGGGTTATCAACCCCGATAATTCGGTTCCAGAGAGGGTAATCGGTCTGGTTCTTGGCAATGTACCAGTTGTCGTTACCGGCGGTTTTGCCGCTGCCCGCCCTGAATTCGCCCCGGCCTTGATGCTTCAAGTCATAGTAAGTTGTACCCTGTTCCAACTGGGTCCCTTCCGGCAGGATGGTCAGGCGTTTTAGCTCATCATCGGACAGGTCGGGGTAGGCCCGGACAATATCTTTGTTATTGTAGGCGGTTTGCCGGTCCGCCATTTCGTCCGAGGCAATCGCACCTGCCTTGGTGCTATGGGGATGCAAGTCGCGTTCAAACTGCTCGGGGGTGTTGGGGCGAGCATCCTGGTTGTGGTCTTCATCTTTGACAATACGAAGCTTACTCATTTCGATTAGTCCTCCTATTGTGTGATTAATTTCTTTCAGGAAACAGCCGGAACGGGGTACAAACGGCGAAAAGGGCCAGGACAGTTTAGCGCCTGGTAAATGGCGGCCTATATGTTAAATCAGTCGCAAACACACGCGGCCCGCCTTTCATACAGCCCGGTCCGGGTCTTTTTAGAGTTGGTCCTGGTTAGCCGTGCGGCCTTCAACCGGCTTTTCCCGGTAGATTTCGTCCCGGTAGTCGGGCGCGGATTCGTCGTTATGGACGGCTACATATTCGACTTCGCTATCGCTTAACTTACTGTTCGAGGCGCTCTGGTCAGGCACAGGCGCAAACTTACCGGCGCGTGCTTTTGCTTTTGATGATTCCGAGGCCGTTTTGGCAGACTCCGAGCCTAACGCCGCGCTTGTTTGAGTCTTAACGCCGTTGACGCGTTCGAGGGTTTCGCTGACGCTGCCATCAGCATAAACTTCGTTGATAAGGTTTTTATCCTCAGCTTTGTTTTCCAAGTTAACACTTGCCTCCTTACTTTTGGTACTTTTAAGTAGCTTTCTAGCCACACTAATTTTTAAGCGCAACATATGTGCCAGGAAGAATAAATTTTGGGTGAGTAACGACACTTGACAATACCCCCGGTGGGTATTATAATCAATCTATTGATACCCCCGGTGGGTATATAAAGATTAAAATGAAGGCAAGGAATTACAGAGATGCACGGTTATAAAACTGATAAAGAGAAAATATTGACCCGGCTGCGGCGCATTGAGGGGCAGACCAGGGGCTTGCAGCGAATGGTGGAAGAAGACACCTATTGTGTGGACATTCTGACCCAGGTCGCGAGCGTCCAGGCGGCCCTGGAACAGGTTTCGCTGTTATTAATGGAAGACCACATGCGGCACTGCGTAACCGATGCTATACAGCAGGGCAACGGCGAAGAAAAAATCGAAGAATTGATGGGCGTCTTGAAGTCACCGGGCCGCTGGCGGATGGTCGAACGACAGCCAGGGGAGTAGGGAGAAAGTATTCAGAGGTCTGTTGTCAGTGGGGAGCGCGAATACATAAGTATGGACGAGTAAATGGTAGGTAATTTATAACTTCTCACTTACAACCACAACACGTTCCCGCTGACTTCTAACTACTGACTACTTTGTCACTACTCCCCCACTGACTACTGACTTCTAACTACTTTCCCAAAAAGAAAAGTGTGTATTTATGTCTCAAGTTGCGGAACAAAACGAAAATTTAACTCAAGGACCGGACGGCAGGACGGCAAGCGTGACCCTGGAACTGGAGGGCATGACCTGTGCGAGTTGCGTGAACCGGATTGAAAGAAAACTTAAAAAAGTACCGGGGGTGTCGGAGGCGAATGTAAACCTGGCAACCGAAAAGGGAACGGTCAGGTTCGACCCGGCCCGGACGGATGTGCCCAGCCTGGTTAAAGCGGTGGAAGCAGCCGGGTACCGGGCAACCCCGCTGGAAGAGCCGGAAGATTTTATACCGGAAGTGTCCACGGAAACAGCGGCGGCGGTTACCGCCCTACCCGAAACCCCGGTAGCCGTTCAGCCTGTAAAAAGTACCGTGGAAGCAGTTCCTGCTGCCACTCAAGCTGTGGAAAGCCCGGTAGAAATTGCCCCGGCTGCGGAAACCTCCGGGAAGGTTGAACTTGAAATTGAGGGTATGACCTGCGCAAGTTGCGTGAACCGGATTGAACGCAAGCTAAACAAGCTGCCGGGGGTGGAAACGGCCTCGGTCAACCTGGCAACCGAACGCGGGACGATTGCTTATAACCCGCAAGTGGTCAAACTGCCGCAGATTATCGGGGCCGTGGAGGCGGCCGGATACAAAGCCCGGCCCTACGGGGATACCCTGGAAGAAGCGGCGGAACCAGCGCCGGTCGCGGTGCAGACCAGGCCAGCGGTGAACTTACCGGTAGTTAAAGCGGTGGCGGCAACCCCGGTCCAGATGCACAAGCCGCGCCGGAAGGCCCCTTCGCTCGAAGAGTCGGCTGAACGCGACCGGGCGCGCCGGGAGAAAGAAATCACCAGGCGGCGCAACCTGCTGATACTGGGGGTCGTCCTGACCGTCCCGGTATTTGTAATCAATATGTTTGGCATGGACTGGTTCCGGGAAGCCCAGGTGCGGGACTGGCTGCTGTTCGCGCTGACCACGCCGGTCTGGGCAATAGTGGGCTGGGAGTTCCACCGTGGAGCCCTGCGGAACGCCCGGCACTTCGCGGCCAATATGGACACCCTGATTTCCATAGGTTCCACAGCGGCCTATTTGTTTAGCGCCTGGCTGCTGCTGGCGGGCAACACTTACATGCCAGCCGGACAGATGTCAGTAGGGCCGGGTGGCCGGGGCGAGGCGATCACCTATTTTGAGACCGCCGCCCTGATTGTAACCCTTATCTACCTGGGGAAATTTTTAGAAGTAATTTCCAAGGGCCGGACAAGCGAGGCTATCCGGAAACTGGTCGGGTTGCAACCCAGGACCGCCCGGGTGGTCCGGCAGGGCATTGAGCAGGATATTCCGCTGGGCGAGGTGGTGCCGGAAGACCTGCTGGTAGTAAGGCCGGGCGAGAAAATTCCGGTGGACGGCCAGGTTGAAAGCGGCCAGAGCAGCATTGACGAAAGTATGGTCACGGGCGAAAGCTTGCCGGTCGAGAAAGGACCGGGCGACCCGGTAATCGGGGCGACAGTCAACCAGAACGGCCTCTTGCGCATACGGGCCAAAAAGGTCGGGGGCGAAACGGTCCTGGCCCAGATTATCCGGCTGGTCGAGCAAGCCCAGGGCAGCAAAGCCCCGGTGCAGCGCCTGGCCGATACTATCAGCGGCATCTTTGTACCAATCGTAATAGTTATCGCGATACTGAGTTTCGTGGGCTGGTTACTGACCGGCCATGACTTCCAGACGGCCCTTTTACCGGCGGTCGCGGTACTGGTAGTGGCCTGCCCCTGCGCTTTGGGCCTGGCGACACCGACCGCGATTATGGTCGGGACCGGGGTCGGAGCCGAACAGGGGATTTTGATCAAGGGCGGCGAAAGCCTGGAACGGGCCAGGCAGATTAAGACCGTAGTCCTGGACAAGACCGGCACCCTTACTCGCGGCAAGCCCGAAGTAACCGAGGTGGTCAGCCTGAACGGGCTGGACCAGAGCGCCATTTTGAAATTGGCGGCCCTGGTCGAGAGAGGCAGCGAACACCCGCTGGGCGAAGCAATCGTCCGGAAGGCGGTCAAGAGCGGCCTGTACCTGGACGATGCCCAGGAACAGGCCCGCAACTTTAAAAGTTATACCGGCGCGGGCGTCCAGGGCGAAGTAGTGGATCGCCTGGTGCTGGTTGGCACCCGGCGCCTGCTGGCCCAGCAGCAAATCAGCCTGAGCGACAGCGTGGAAGCGCAGATGAGCCGCCTGGAAACAGAAGGCAAAACCGTTATGCTGGTGGCGCTGGAGAACGAACTGGCCGGTTTGATCGCGGTAGCCGACACAATTAAAGAAGGCAGCGCCGAAGCGGTAGCCGAGCTTAAAGCAATGGGCATCGAGCCGGTAATGCTGACCGGCGACAACCGCCGCACCGCCGAAGCAATGGCCCGGCAGGCCGGGATCGAACGGGTGCTGGCTGAGGTGCGGCCGGAAGAAAAAGCGGCGGTTATCAAGCAACTGCAAGCCGAAGGAAAAATTGTCGCGATGGTCGGCGACGGTATCAATGACGCCCCGGCCCTGGCCCAGGCCGATGTCGGGATGGCGATTGGCACCGGGACGGATATCGCGATGGAAGCGGCCGATATAACCCTGATGCACGGCGATGTGCGGGCGATTGCCACGGCGATTGGCCTATCACGGGCGACCATGCGCAAGATTAAACAGAACCTGTTCTGGGCCTTCTTTTATAACGTCCTGTTGATACCGGCCGCGATTATGGGTGTTATCAACCCGGTCCTGGCGGCGGGAGCGATGGCTGTCAGCAGCGTAACGGTGATTTCAAACTCGTTGCTGCTGAACCGCTACCGGGGCAAGCACAGTGGGCCGTTGTCGGCCGCCGATAAACGGGCCAGGCGCAAAATGCTGGTCTGGCAGGTCGGCCTGGTAGGGGCATTGCTGGGGTTGGTCGGGCTGCTCGGCTGGCAGGGTTATGACTATTTCACTCGCCCCGGCGGCGGTGCAATGGCGAGCGGCCAGGCGGCAATGGCGGAAGCTGAGCCGGATATTATCCCGGCCGCGAACGTGGTGGCGCTACCGGCCGATTACCAGGTGGGCAACCTGCGCATCCAGGTCAGCACTTTCCCGGCCCAGCCGCAACCCGGCCAACCGGCCCTGTTAATCTTTCGCCTGACCGACCCGGTGAGTGGCAAGCCGGTAACCCCGGCAGACTTAAAGCTGCTGCACACCAGGCTTATGCACCTGATTGTCGCCAGCCAGGACCGCCAGTTCTACCGCCACTTACACCCGGAAGGGGCCAGCGAGGGACTTTATACCTTTACAGTTACTTTCCCGGTGGGCGGCCTGTACTCGGTCTACAATGAGTTCCAGACCAGGGCCGGGCAAGCGGTCCTCTACCGGACGGATGTTACGGTAAGCGGCAGTCCTGGCGCGGCGGCAGGACTGGCTAGCTTTAGCAAGGTGCAGCAGTTTGGCAACATAAAAGCGACCCTGCAACTGGACGAACCGGTCAAAGTCGGCCAGCCGGTGGACCTGAAGTTCAAGTTCGAGCAGGACAACCGCCCAATGTCCGACCTGGAACCGTACCTGGGCGAACCGGGCCACATGATTGTGCTGTCAAACGGTGGCAGCAGTTTCCGTCACCTGCACGGCCATGCCGTTGGCGGGCTGGCCGGACAGGCGGCCCCCGTGATGGGTGACACGATGGCTGAACCGGCGGCAAACACGCGGTACGGGCCGGAAGTCGGGTACGACCTGCGCTTCGATATGGCCGGGACTTACCGCTTATGGGCGGAGTTCCAGTACCAGGGCCGGGTGCTTGTGTTCAGCTATGTGCTGACGGTGAGTTAGTTTCAGGAGTACTGGTCAGGTAATGTTAGAGCCATTTCCAGCTTTTAAAGGCTGGGAATGGCTCCTTTTTTGACTGTTTTGTTGTCAGGGTGATTAAGGGTTTGGGAAATTTTGAACCAAAAAAGCAAGGATTCCTCCTTGCTCTTCCGGTTATTGGTTATTGGAAACTACCTTCTGATTACCCTTCGATTTTGCCGCTACTGTAGAGGAAGCGGGCGAAGCGAAGTCGTTTAAATTCCGGGGTGACTTCGTTTTCTTCGGTCTCGTTATAACGCCGCCGTAATTTAAGAATATCTTTCAACTGACCTTCACTAAAGCCCTGAGAAGCTAACTCTACAAAATCCGGCGCAGTGATCACTCGACCACCAACCAGGTCAATATTTTCACCTACATTAGTTAATTCAGCCGTAGGAGTCTCTTCCGGGTTTTGCTCAGTATCTTTTTCCTGATCACTATATTGAGCCATTAGGTTACCTTCTTTTCTAGCTAATTACGGGATAAGCCGGTACAACTTAGCCTATCACACTTTTAAATAGGTTCTCGTCCTTATCTGGAAAAGGCTTTTACGACCCTGTTACTTGCCCTATCGAATGCTATTAATATAATAACGTTTTTTTAGTCCTTTTGGTTCAGTAAAAGGATTAAATTTAGATAAGATTACAAATCCTTTTTTTTTCTTAGTTTGTAGTGTGTTTTACTACACTATAATTTACGCAACCAACGGTAATAAGTTTCATTTTGATACTTATAAATCTACCAGGCGCATAAAAGGAGCCTCATCCGCCAGGTACGCGGTAGTATACCTGCTCAGAAAAAATATGCAAGCGGTATATTAACCCAGATTGTTTCTTATCGCCAGGACCGCCGCCTGGGTGCGGTCTTTAACATCCAACTTTAAGAGGATTGAACGGACGTGGCTCTTGACGGTATCGTGGCTAATACCGAGGTGCTGGGAGATGGCGGAATTACTCAGGCCCTGGCCGATAAGGCCCAAAACCTGCCTTTCCCGCCGGGTTAGATTTTCCAGGGTAGCTTTACCGTCAATCTCCGGAGCCGGGCCGGGTTCTACGCCGTTGCCGTCTGCCTGGCCCTGGTTCCCGGTAGAATAGATAGTAGCAAAGTCCTGGATTAGATTGCGCAACAAATGGGGATTGATAAGTGACCCACCACCGGCAATGGTTTTTATGCTGTTCACCAGGTTAGTCTGGTCAGGATTTTTAATGATATAGCCGCTGGCTCCGCTTGCCAGCGACTCCCGCAAGACGGCCGGGTCTTCGGAACTGGTTAGCATTATAACTTCGCTGTCAGGGACCAGTTGCTTGAGCTTGCGGGTAGCGGTCAGGCCGTCTATACCAGGCATCTGAATATCCATCAAAATTATATCCGGGTTCAGTTCGGCCACCCGCTCCAATAAAGGTTCCCCGGAGTCAAACTCGGCAATTAATTCAAATTCGGGTTCATCATTTAAAATGGCCCGGAGTAACTCCCTGACTATATACTGATCATCAACTATAATAATCCGAACCCGTTTCACCTTTTTATTTGAGGACAAATGCACACCATTACCAGAATATAAAATAAAGAATTATCAATAATATAACAAAAAATTTGGATGAAAGTATTTTCGTTAAATGTTATAATATATTATATAATTAATATAGGCTTCTTGGAAGCACAATTAGATAAATTGATAACCTTTGATTGCGGCTAACCTGTAATTCAAAGCGGCCTGTTGAAGTTGTTCGCCCGAAGGATTATGGTAATAAACTTTGTTTGCACTGACTAGCGCGGTTGAAGGATAAATTAAACTATCTGAGGCGCTGGCAAGGTCGCCAGCCTGGTTATAGGCCAGACCCACCGCCAGGTTTAGGTCAGTCAGCCAGACATTTCCGGCTGCAAACTTATTTCCCTTAAAAGCAGTCTTAAAACGTCCGGCCGGGCAACCCGTGCCGGTATCAAGCACCAACCCGGCCCCGCTAAAAGCGGCCAGGCGGGTTAGCTGTCTTTGCCACTGCTCTAAAGAATCCGTTTCTTTCAAATCAATTTTAATAACGGTGTCGCGGCCAGTCGGGCCGGATAGAGCGGCTTCCAACGGCAAGACTTCATAGAAGTTAATCGAAGGCCAGCGAGGGCAATCCTGAAAATCCGCTTCGAGTTGCGCAAAAACGGCCAGCCGGTCCAGGTAACCTTCTTCATGGCGGATAGCACCGGCCAATTCAAGCTTTTCCAGCCGGGTCAGGGGACGGTCACTCTCGACAAATAGGTGCCACATTCCAGCCGGATTTGGCTCTGAAAGGGCCGTCAGAGCTTCCCCGGCGGCAGCCAGGGCCAGGGAGTTAGCCTGGCCCAGCTTTAGCCAGACAGTAAGCTCGCTGGCTACCTGGCGGGCCAAATCTTTAAGAGAGGAAGTATCCGGGGGCAGGGTTTCCTGGCTAAAATCAAGTATTACTCTTTCAACCGGCCCGGCGGGTGCCAGGCTCAAAGCATCTCTGGCGGGCGCGACCAGGGAATACGGCCCCGGTTGGGGCAGCCCGGCCACTTCGGCGGGGTCGTCCTGGCGGGCCAGCAAAGTCCGGCGGCGCAGTTCGCAAAGCTGTTCAAAAGATAGTTCAGCGGTTTCCAGGACGAAATAAGGTGGGGCCACTTGCCAGCGCATGCCGTGTTGCCCGGCATGGGCCTGGGATTTAAGCTGGGTGCCCGGCAGCATTTGCAGGTGAAACAGGTCAAAGGGGGCCAGTTCGTTCTGGTCAATCCAGTCCACCGACTGCTGAAAAGTGGCCGGAGTCTCGCCCGGCAGACCTAAAATCAGGTCAAGAAAGACTTCTATACCCACGCCGCGCAGGTTGTGGACACCCTGGGCCAGGCGGGGCAGGTTATTTTTGCGCCGGACGCGGGCCAGGACTTCCGGCACCGCCGACTGCAAGCCCACTTCGACAATACTAAAATTGGTTTCGGCTAGCCTGGCGGCTTGCTCGGTCGTGATGGCTTCGCCGCGCATTTCGGCATAAAAGCTCATCTGGCGGTTGGCCTTGCTGTCTTTGAGCAGGTCGTAAAGCTGGCCCAGGTGCGGCAGAGTATTAAAGTTAGCTTCTACGAAATGGACCTGCTCGATACCGCGTTCCATCCCGAATAGTAATTCTTTCCGGACCCGCTCCAGGTCAAAATAGCGCTTGCCACCACGCAGGATATCCTGCCGCCCGTAATAGCAAAAGGTACATTTGGAGGGACACCAGCGCGACAGTTCAATGGACATGAAACGGCCCAGGTGGCCTTCTAGAGCCCCGGTAAGGTAGGCCGAGGGCGCGGAGTTGACATCTTCCAGGGCCGGGCCGCTCAGGACTACCGGAAGGGCCGGGGAAGCCGGGGACCTGACAAAATTAAGGTTGTTGGAACTACCGGACCTGACCGGCGGTAAAGGGACGTGGACGGAATACTTAAAGTTGTCAGGGGTGATTTTTTTCTGACCCGCGTTAAGCTGCCGCAAAAGCTCTACAAAAGTCTGCTCGCCTTCGCCCTGGACCAGGTAATCAAAATAAGGCGAGTTAAGGATAAAATCGCCGTCATGGTTTATTTCAGGGCCGCCCCCAATAATCAAAAGCTCCGGGGCGCGCTGCTTGAGGGCTTTAGCCAGTAGCAAACTCCGGCTGCTATTCCAGGTGTAGAGCGACATGCCTACCAGGTCGGGGTCGCAGGCCAGGATGGCATCAACCAGTAAAGCTTCACCGCCCAGGTTCTGAGAGGCGGGGTCCAGCAGTTCAACCTGCAAACCGGGCAGGGCGGCGGCATCTGCCGAAGCTTTCAGATAGCCCAGGGCCAGGGGTAAGTTAGCCCGCCGGTTATTGGGGACCGGCAGTTGTAGCAAAAGTACTTTCATGTGGTTAATTCTTCATTATGGCCGCAACTTCCGGCCCGGTATCGGCCCTGGGGCGGGATGGTTGGGTGAGTTGGAGCTTGGAAGCCAGGGTTAAAGTTCCTGCCTGGACTCCCTGGTCTTCGGTAGACAGGGCCAGGAACTCGGAGGCTCTTTCCAGCCGGTGGACAATCGCACTGACCTCCGGGCCTACTTCGGCCAGGCGGTCAGTGGTTATAATTATACGCTGCATCACTTCCACCGTCTGGGTGCTGGCCTCGCGCTGCTGCTGGGTAGCTTCGGCGATACTCGAAACCAGGGTCGAAGTTTTAGCTACCAGTTGGGTAACATCATTATTAGCCATAGTCAGGCTGCCGACTAGCTGGTCACTCAACTGGGTTTCGCGCAGCCCCTGTTCGGTAGCTGCCAGGGCTTTGTTGCTGGCAAGGTTAATTTCCTGGACCATCGACTGGATTTGTTCAACCGCGTTGGTGGAACGGCGGGCCAACCGCTGGACCTCATCGGCGACCGCCGCGAACCGCCGCCCATATTCACGGGCCCCGGCAGCTTCGATAGTCGCGTTAAGGGCGAGCAAATTCGTCTCATCGGCAATTTCTCCGATTATGTTGGTTACTTCGCTGATGCGCTCGATTTGCATAGTTAAAACCCGCATGTTCTCGCTAATATCCTGGACCCGCTGCCGCACTGCTGAAATAGCGGTTGCGCCCTGGTATGCGGCCTGGAGGCTTACTTCGGCGTTGCGCTGGGCCTTATCGGCAACCACGGCCACGGTTAAAGCATTTTCCGCAATCTTCCGGACAGAGGTATCCATTTCCTGGGTGGTTACCGCGACCTGGTGGACCATTGTAGCTTGCTGCTGGGTGGTCAGGTCCTGCTCTTTGAAAATCATGCTTAACTTGCCGGTCAGCTCGTTAACTTGCTGGGCGGTGGTCGCTTCAACTTGCCGGAGGTGCAGGAGGTTTTGATTCAGGCGGGCCAGTTCGTTAGCCTGGTGGGTAACGGAATAAATCAATTTCCCCAGGCTGCTACTGAAACCGGAGAGAATTATGGTAGCGATAATCAGCACTAAAGCTAAAATCACCGTGTTCGCACCGGACTCGACCGGGACAGGCCGCGCTGACTGGCTAATTTTCCAAGTATTTATTGCAACATAAAGCACTGTAACCAGAGCACCAAAGAAAATAGAACTGCGCGGGTTGAGTAAAGTAGCCGCAATCAAAATTACCAGCCCATATAAGACCGGAAAATAACTGTCAAGGCTCAGGTTAACCAGGTAAATACTGAGGGTAAATGTTGAAACGATGCAGAAAACCAGGGCCGCCTGAACCAGCTTATTGGTTAAGGTTAACCAGCAGAGGCTAATCATAACCAGAACAAGAACCAGGTTCAGGGCCAGGCGGATAAGCTGCGGTTCCGAAGATGGATTATCCCAAAAGAAATGCCAGACAAATTGAACCAGGCTGCCCATAAGGCCGAGGACTACCAGCGCATATATGGCGCTTTTCCGGAACTGTTGTGTGTAATTTAGTTGTTCTTGCATATTTATCCCGGTTTAACCATGTTTGAATCAAGGGGTTTTATCAGGAAATAATAACCTGAAATCATAAACCCGTCCGCTTCACATAGTATAACCTACTAAGCCAGTTTAATTTCCAGCGGCTCCAGGGTGGAATTATTTGCCACTCTTTCGCCATCTACCCAGACGGTCAGCCCTACCGGGTTGTTATCAGGGGCATTGAAAGCCTGCCCGGTCACGCCGGACGACTTGCGCCAGGTAATTTTAAGCCAATGCCCGCTTACTTTCAACCGGTCAAGCGTAAAATGGTCCAGGTTGAAGGGCAGTGGCCTTATCAGAAGGCGGCCATCATCGCCAGGCTGCACGCCCACCACGTATTTTATAATCAGGTCCACAATCCAACTATGCATATAATCCTCGGTACCCCGGAAGAAAGGAGCCTGGCCGGTAACGGGGTTGTAATACTCATAGGATGACGGCCTTTCCAGGTCGCCATCCAGGAACAGCATTTTTATGAAGCGGTTAATCAGTTCCACCGCTTTAGGCTGGAGGGAGGCGTCCAGGTCCTGGGAAGCACGGGCCAGGGCTTCGGCCACGTGGCTGTTGGTCATGAGCCAGCTACGGCCGTTCCAGGGGCAGACCAGGCGCTGGTTGTTCCACTCGCCACCGGGACTGTAGGTTGGGTCGTCCTTGCTGGTGGTAGGGACCGGGTAAGGGGTCCAGAACTCATTTTCGTTAAAAAGGTGCCGAGTGAAGATACCCAGGTGTTCGCGCCCGGCCAGACCCCGGGCCATAAAAGGATAAAAGCCGATAGCGGCCTTGGCGGTAGTGCGGCGGCCTGTAGCCGGGTCCAGGTCGTAGAAAAACTCCTGGGACGGGTCCCACAGGCGCTGCCGGACCGCCTGACGGGTGGTCGCGGCCATATTCTGCCATTTCCCGGCCTCCGGCTTAGCCAGGATACCGGCCATCCAGGCCATAGTTTGCTGCAATTCGTAGATATAGACGGTCGCGTCCAGCCCCTTCAACCGGAAGTTACCGCCCCGGTCGGCGTCAGGGTCAACTTGCTGGTAGCGGCTCATAAACTCCTGGCCGGTTTCCCACTGCGAAATCACGTCATACAGCCCGGTCCCATCGGCGTCCCGCACCCGCTGGAAATACCCCAGGTAAGCGGCCAGGGGCTGGTATATCTTTTCCAGGAAGGTCAGGTCGGGGTGGACCCGGTGCAACTCTCGCACCGCCAGGCCCCAGTTGGAGTGGTAAAAAGCGACCCCAACGCGCAGCGAGCGGTCGCCCTGGTAGATATTCTTGATTACACCGGGGAAAGAACCGTCTTCGAGCTGGTTCACTACAAAGTTCAGGATGGAACCCTGGGCCAGGGTCGGGTCGTGCATCCAGCGGGTTTCAAGCATATGGCAGGAAGCGCTATAGGTGATATGCTGCCGGAACCAACCCAGGTTGATACCTTCGAAAATACAGGGGTAAGGCAGGCCCAATCGCTCGTCGTCGCCGGCCTGGATGGTATTCAGGCGCAGACCATACCAGCGGTACCAGTAATATTTCTGGAGATAGGGGTCCGAACAGGTAAAATCAGGGACGCTTTCGAAATGCTCCTGCCAGTGCCGTTTGGCCGGGAAAGTCGGACGCCGGTCCCGCTCGGGGGTCTCGGTGGGTGGCACCGGGTGGGCAGGATCCAGAACTTCCGGGGACGGCTGGCGGCGGTTGAGGTCCTCGCGGCGGCGGGCCACCCGCAAGTTTATCATGGCTTCTTCTTCACTCCCGGCAATCGCTGCAAAGAAGGTTATCCCGGCCCGCCCACCTGGCGGAAGAGTAACTTTGTAATGCAGGCCGAAATAGGTCAGGCCGGGATGGTCGGGGTCAAGGTTTTGGGGGGCTTCGTTGCCGAGGTGGCCGTATTCGGCTAACTTCTCATAGAAGGGCGAATACTGCCAGCGTGGATAGTTCGGCTGCCGGTCGGAAGTTTTGATACAAAAGCTGGCCGCGCTCCGGTTAGCGCCCAGGGCTACGGCGAATTTCATCATAACGCCCTCGTCCGTGTTTTGAGGGTTGCGCGGCACCCTGGCATCCCGCACCCGGCGGCGCCAGACCAGGGTGCTATCCCGCTGGCGCAAGCGGCTACCGTCCAGTTCGTAAATGCCCTGGCTTTCAAAGCGTTCCTGGGCTGACCAGACGATCACATGGAAGGTCTGCTCCTGGTCGAGCATGTGGCTAATTTCAAAGGAACTGGCTAAGACATCCCAGGGCAGCAGCGCCCGGCGTTCCTGGATGGTCAGGTCGTGGGAGCGGTCACGGTAAAGCTGGCTGGAGTGGTCGGGCTGCCAGTAGCGCTCAAGGCGGTTCAGATTAACTTCCCGGCCTCTTTCGTCAATGATTGTTACTGTAAAGATTGGCCCGACTTTATAATCCAGGTAACAGGCGTGGTCCCAAAAACCGGGCTGGTCCAGCCAGAGGGGAAACTCCGGGGCCCAGACTACTTTTTTACCACCTCCCAGAAACCATTTATCCTTCCGGGCCAAATATCCCAGCACCTGACTGCCATTCATGACGATAACTCCTGATGTTAAAGAGTTTGATGCTTATAAAAAAAGATTAATATAATTGTAGCAGAAAGGTAGGTTGTAGTCAGTAGGATGAAAGCAGAATGACAGGGATTTCGTTTGTGGGTTGTGAGAAAAGCTGGCACTTTCGTAAGTTTGAATTATCCTTATGCATTTGATACCTACTGGCGAAGTAGTTGCCAGTAGGTATGCCGAATGGTTCTGGTAATGCAGTGTTCAGGGGGTATCCCAGATGTTTCCGTAAATTTTAAACACCGGGTTACTAAAACCCCATCAAGAAAAGCCGCTGTAAATCAGAGTGCCGGAGCAACAAACAGCTAAAGGTTCTAATTGCTTTTGACCAGCTTCTGACCTCTGACCCCTTGTTCCTGTATTAAAACCATTTATTTCTATCTTCGACCATCCGGCCACCTCTCCACTCTCTGCCTTCCCCTGGCCTCTTCCCACAAAATTGAGCTTGACTATTTGTGAGGGCTAATATATAATTGGGGGCGTATCACGGATGGGGGTGTAGCTCAGTTGGGAGAGCGCTACAATCGCACTGTAGAGGTCAGGAGTTCGAGCCTCCTCACCTCCACCATCCAAACAATTATTCCACCGGAAGGTGGTTTTTTTGTGCCTAAAAATCCCCAGCTTTTACCACTTTTCTTTTTTACAACATCTAAATTTTGTTGGAAATCAATACTCAAAATTATACTAAGCAATACTACAGATAGTAATTAAAGCATATTTGTTAATATATTTTCCCAATATTTAAGCTATAAATCCAGGTATTGACTCTAATATAATGACTGATTGTAACTATCCCTTTCACAATTATGATGTTTGACCGCATTCCGGCGGTTTTGACTTTACGTCGAAATTAACTATTGTTAAGCAGGTAAAAGAAAAAAAGCTCTGCGGAAATTCGCAGAGCTTTTCTTTGTAAGCTGTGTTAGAAAATTCTAGCCTTCAAGCAGCAACGATTCGGGGTCCTCGGCCAGTTCTTTGACCCGGACCAGGAACTGGACCGCGCCGCTGCCATCTACAATCCGGTGATCGTAGGAAAGCGCGACGTACATCATGGGCCGGATGACTACCTGGCCCTTGATCGCCATCGGGCGTTCCTGGATCTTGTGCATGCCCAGGATACCAACCTGGGGCGCGTTCAGGATCGGGGTGGACAGCAAGGAACCAAAGACACCACCGTTAGTAATGGTGAAGGTGCCGCCCTGCAAGTCGGAAATGGACAAAGAGTTGCTGCGAGCCTTCTTTGCCAGGTCGCCGATTTCGCGTTCGATCTGGGCAAAGCTCTTGCGGTCGGCATCACGCAACACCGGCACTACCAAACCTTCTTCAGCGCCTACCGCGATACCGATATCGTAGTAGTGCTTCAAGATCATATCGGTGCCCTGGATTTCCGCATTGAGGCGCGGGAAAGCCTTCAGAGCGCCAACTACGGCCTTGGTGAAGAAGGACATAAAGCCCAGAGAAACCTGGTTCCGCTCTTTGAAAGCTTCCTTGCGGCGAGCCCGAATTTCCATAATGGCGGTCATGTCAATCTCGTTAAAGGTCGTCAACATGGCGGCATTATGCTGAGCCTCGACCAGGCGTTGGGCGATGGTCTGGCGGCGGCGCGACAGCCGGACGCGTTCCTCGCGGCCATTGTTTGAAGGAGCCGGGGCGACGGCCGGCGCAGCGGCAGCTTGCGGTTGGGCCGGGGCTACCGGAGCGGCGGGAGCCGGGGCAGCCTGGGCGGTTTGAACGTAACCAAGCACATCGTTTTTAGTCACCCGGCCAGGCAAGTTATTGCCCTTGACCTGGGAAAGGTCAACATTGTGCTCGGCTGCCACCAGTTTAGCGACCGGTGTCGCCAGGGCCGAATTATTCTGACCTGCCGCCGGGGCAGGTTTGCCCGCCGGGGCCGCGCCCCAGTTAGGAGCGGCCTGGGCCTGGTCGGTGGTTGCGGCGCTCGCCGCAGCTTGCGGCTGAGCGGAGGCAGCGGCCGGTTGGCCCGCGCCGTCACTCAGGGCCGCCATTACTTCCCCAACGGCGACCGTTTCGCCTTCCTGTTTGAGAATTTTTTGCAGTACACCACTCTGTGGGGCCGGTACTTCTACGTTAACCTTATCGGTTTCGAGTTCTACCAGTGTTTCATCCTGCTGAACGGTATCGCCTTCTTTTTTCAACCACCTGGCAATTACCGCGTCAACAATTGATTCGCCCAATACCGGTACGCGGATTTCAATGCCCATGTGTGCCTCCGTATTCTAAGATAGGTGAGCGTAACGCTCCTGCAATGATTTGTTCTTGTTCATGCTGAAATCGTTCCATAAAGCCTGTTGCCGGGGTCGAACGTTCGGGCCGGGCAATGACGTCCAGGACAACTCCTTCCGGTACAATCTCGGTCAGGCGCGGCAGCATATAGCGCCAGGCCCCCATATTCTTTGGTTCTTCCTGGACCCAGACCACTTCCTTCAAACCAGGATAGTTGGCAAGAATACTGGTCAATTCTTCCGCCGGGAAAGGATAAAGCAGTTCAACCCGTACAATCGCCACGTCTTCGGCTTTGGCTCGGTTCTCACTTGAAAGCAAATCAATCGAGACTTTACCGGTGCTAAGCACTACCCGGCGGATATTGGTCGGGTTAGTCAGGGCCTGGTCGTCATCAATCACCGACCGGAAAGTGCCCTGGGTCAATTCCTGGAAGGTCGCCCCTGCGTTAGGGTTACGCAGCAAACTCTTGGGTGTCATAACAATCAACGGGCGCGGGTCGCGTTTGATTTCAAACGCCTGCCGCCGGAGCAGGTGGAAGAACTGGGCTGCGGTTGAGCAGTTTGCCACCCGCCAGTTTTCCCCGGCTGAAAGGGCCAGGTAGCGTTCGAGACGCGCGCTGGAATGCTCCGGTCCGGCGCCCTCATAGCCGTGAGGCAGTAAAAGCACCAGGCCCGATTCCTGCCGCCACTTGGTCCGGCCGGATGAAATGAACTGGTCAATAATCACCTGGGCCACGTTGGCGAAATCGCCGAACTGGGCCTCCCAGATTACCAGGGCATCTTCGGCTTCGACGCTATAGCCGTATTCAAAACCCATTACGGCCGATTCGGAAATCGGGCTGTTATAAATCGCGAAGGAGGCTTTAGCCTGGGGCAGATTTTGCAGCGGGATATAAGTTTTACCGGTCTTCTGGTCGTGCAAGACCGCGTGGCGGTGGCTGAAGGTGCCGCGTTCGGCATCTTGCCCGCTCAAGCGGATAGCGGTGCCCTCGGCCAGGATAGAAGCATAAGCCAGCGCCTCGGCGTGGCCCCAATCAATCCCGCCTTCCGGCCCTAACGAAGTTCCCCGTTTCTGCAACAGGCGGGCAAGCTTGTAGTTAGGTGTGAAGTTCTCCGGCCATTTCAAGAGTTCCTGGTTTAAAGCGGCCAGCTGGTCAGCCGGAACATTGGGCGGCTGGTTAAGGGCCAGCTTGCCCCCGGTAGTGTAATTGGCGGCCTCATCGTCCAGGTCCTCCGGCTCTTCCGGGTCCACCTCGAACTTGCCGCTGTCGGCAAGCCGCTTGGCCTGTTCCAGGACGGCGGTCGCTTCCTTATACAACTGGTCGGCTTCCTCTTTGGAAACCATACCCTGCTGGGCCAGGAAACTGGCGTAAACTTCCCGGACGGTCGGGTGGTTGCGGATGACATCGTACATCTGCGGCTGGGTAAAGTTCGGCTCGTCGCCTTCGTTGTGGCCCCAGCGCCGGTAACCGACCAGGTCAATCAGGACATCTTTGTGGAAACGGTCGCGATAGGCTTTAGCCAGGCGGACCGCCGTCAGACAGGCGTCCGTATCATCGGCGTTTACGTGGATGATAGGAATTTCAAAACCCCGAGCCAGGTCGCTGGCAAAAGTGGTCGAGCGATCATCTTCCGGTTCGGTGGTGAAGCCGATCTGGTTGTTTACAATAATGTGAATGGTGCCGCCCACCGTGTAGCCGCGCAGGTTCCACAGGTTCAGGGTTTCGGCGACAATTCCTTCGCCTGGGAAAGCGGCGTCGCCGTGAATAACGACCGCCAGGCCGGCATCAACCGACTGTGTAGGAACGCCTGGCTGCGTGCGAACTTCCTGGACCGCCCTGGTCATACCCTGGATAACCGGGTTGATGTACTCGAGGTGGCTGGGGTTGGGAGCCAGTAAGACTTTAATTTCCTGGCCGGTGCCTTCATTCTTAAAGACAGTTTCAGCGCCCAGGTGATACTTAACGTCGCCGCTCCAATCGCGGTCAGTCGGAGTATCATCGCCTTCATGTTTGGCGTGGGAGAACTCGGCTAAAATCCGAGCGTAGGATTTGTTAAGGACATGGGTCAGCACATTGAGGCGTCCCCGGTGGGCCATACCGATCAAAACCTGCTTGGTGCCGGTTTCAAGGGCGCCGCTAACAATCTCGTCCAGCATGGGGACCAGGGTATCGTTACCTTCCAGCGAGAAGCGCTTCTGAGCCGGGAAGGTGGTGTGCAGGAAGCGTTCAAAGGCTTCAACCTGTGAAAGCCGCCGCAGTTGCTGGCGGGCTACGTTCGGCTGAAGAGTCTTCTGGAAGAGGCGCAAGCCTACGGCATCGCGCAACCAGTAGCGTTCTTTGGGGCTCTTTACCTGGTCAAACTGGTAGCTGATAGTACCGGAGTACATGGCGCGCAGCCGGTTAATGGCTTCCAGGGCATTGGCGGCATTTTCGGCCGCGTGGCCGCCGACGACGCTGGCCGGTAAATTCGCCAGATCGGCCTCCGAAATGCCGTGAGCTTCCGGCAGCAAAGCCGGGTCGCCCTGGGGCTGGCTGCCCAGGGGGTCAAGGTGAGCGCCAAAGTGACCCAGGGACCGGATAGCGTTTGCCAGGGCGGTCGCGGCAACCACGCAGCCAATTTGAACACCACTGGCTTGCTCACGCGACTCAGACGGGGCTGGGCCGGTTGAAGCGCCGGGTAAGGTGGCCGGTTGAGCATTCCCACCAGCCAGGAGGGCATCAATCTCCGATGCCCTTTGTTCAAAAAAAGCCCTGGTATCAGAATCTATTGATGTGGGGTCCTGCCGGTAACGTTCATAAAGCTCCAATACGTAACCCGCATTTGGGCCATAAAAGGATTCCAGGTCATTCATACAATCTTTCCTCGGGTGAATTAGGTTAAAAGCTGCCTCGCCATCGTACCTACAGCTTTTGGTAATCGCAGATTAACTGCGGGCTGTGTTTAGTTATAACCCTAACCTATTTCAAGTTAATTTATTATTTTTTACCTCAAAATTATAACATATCAGTTCATATCACAACGGATGCCAGTATATAATAAGATACACTCCACGTTATAGACTATATATATAATTCCCTATGATAATACCTACTCTAAATTTTATCTATGGCTTAGGGGTTGCTTTGTGAATAGAACTACAAGTTCTCTTGTGATATTATATTCAGGACCGATTATTATCCGGGCACAGCCCTTCAAAAAACTAATAGTTATTTGGAGATTTTCTGGTCCCCAATTGAAAACCGCCATAAGGGTAACCTATGGCAGTTTGAACTACTCGCCGGTTTTGTCATTCAATCTTTCGGTATAATTTAATAAAGTGAGAGCGGAAAGCAACGGCGCTAAAACTACTACTCTATAATGAAAAGGGCAAAGTGTGATGACAGAGGAAAACAAAAACCCGGTCCCGGCTTCTCCCGAAACCCAATCGGCCAGTGTGCGTGAAGAACTCAGCCAGGAGAACGTAACGCACCAGGGTATTCCGGCTGAACCGGCCAGTGATCCATCGGAGCCACAGAGCTATATGGGAGCTACCGAGGAAAATGTTACCCCGGTAATGCCCCCGGTTACCGGACCAAGCGACTTGACCGGGGAAGAGCGGTCAGGTGATAAGGACCCGGATGTCAATCCCCAGGATGAATTAACCCCAGGTTAAAACATAATGGGCCGGGTAGCAGGCCAGGCAGAGCGAACAAGCCTGAAACTTTCCAGCCTAACTTAAAAATATCCGGCCTTTTATCCTACAAGGAGGTAGAACAGGATTTTATGAGTATCACGATTGAAAGACCAGCCGAACAATCCAACCGACCCGACCAGACCCCAATAGTAAATGACTTTACCATTAACGTAGCTACGGTAAACGGTTCCGGCAGCCAGACCGCGAACGCTACTATTATTCGGGCGCTCTTCAAAATGGGCATCCCGGTCACCGGTAAGAACATTTTCCCTTCAAATATTTCGGGCTTGCCGACCTGGTATACCATCCGGGTAAATAAAAACGGCTATACCGCCCGGCGCGACAGCACCGAAATTTTGGTCGCATTTAACAACCAGACCGCCGATGCCGACCTGGAGTCTCTGAAGGCCGGGGCTGTGTGCATTCACCCGCAAGACCTCGTCCTCAAAGACAAAGCTAATCGCCCCGACATCACCTTTTACACTTTGCCAGTCAAGCAAATGGTCAAAGAGGCGAACGTGGATGTCAAGCTCCGCGATTATATCGCCAACATGGTGTATGTCGGCGCGCTAATGGAACTTTTAAGCCTCGACCCGGGCCAGGTAAAGGGAGCCCTCCAGGCTCACTTCAAAGGCAAAGCCAAGCCGGTTGAGATAAACTACGGCGTGGTGCAAAAGGCCGCCGAATATGTCCGGAATAACCTGCCCAAGCAAGACCCTTTCAAAGTCGAACCCATGAACGCCACCAGCGGCAAGTTTATGATTGACGGCAACAGCGCGGGCGGTATGGGCGCGGTCTTTGGCGGTGTAAGTTTTGTAGCCTGGTACCCGATTACGCCTTCTACCAGCCTGGTAGACGCCATTAACGATTACCTGCCAGAACTGCGCCACGATGAAGAAACGGGTAAAGCTACTTACGCCGTAGTCCAGGCCGAAGACGAACTGGCCGCTGCCGGGATGGTCTTTGGGGCCGGGTGGGCCGGGGCGCGGTCTATGACGGCAACTTCCGGACCGGGCATCTCGCTTATGACCGAATTTACCGGCCTGGCCTATTTCGCCGAAATTCCCGGCGTAATCTGGGACATCATGCGCATGGGACCCAGCACCGGCTTGCCCACCCGCGTTTCACAGGGCGATGTCCTTAAAACTTACTTCCTGGGTCACGGTGACACCAAAAACATTATCCTGCTGCCAGGCAATATGAAGGAATGTTTCGAGTTTGGCTGGCGGGCCTTTGACGTGGCCGAACGCCTGCAAACCCCGGTATTTGTCCTTAGCGACCTGGACCTGGGCATGAATTTGTGGATGACCGAACCGTTTGATTACCCGGCTGAACCGATGGACCGGGGTAAAGTCCTGGACGCCCCCCAGCTTAAAGAATTGCAGGGTAAATGGGCCCGCTATGAGGATGTTGACGGTGACGGGATAACCTACCGGACCCTGCCCGGCAACGATCACCCGGCGGCCGCTTACTTCACACGCGGTACCGGCCATAACACCCAGGCAAGTTACAGCGAGCGCCCGGACGATTGGGAAAATAACCTGGCCCGCCTGAGCAAAAAGCACGACACGGCCCGGAACCTTGTCCCGGCTCCGGTTGTTGATGAAAAACCAGGCGCCACAGTCGGTATTATTTCCTACGGCTCGGCCGACCCGGCGGTTGTCGAAGCCAGGGACTACCTGCGCGAAGACGGTATCGAAACCAGCTACCTGCGGATCAAAGCCCTGCCCTTGAATGAAACCGTCCGCGAGTTCATTGGCAAGTACGACCACGTCTACGTGGTAGAACTTAATTACGACGCGCAGATGCGCTCTTTGCTGCAACTGCACACGCCGGAATACGCCACCCGGCTGATCGCAACTAACAAGTGCGACGGTCTGCCGCTAACGGCGCAGTTCATCATGGATAAGGTTAAACAAGGCGAAGGAGCGGCCTAACTGGCCCGGTAAATGACAGGACAACCAGCCTGAAACGCGTTTAGTCCACGCTTAAAGGCTGGCCCTGACCCAATGATGGGGAAAAGGAGTATTAAACCAATGACCACTGATGTTAAACCCAGTAACGAGAAATTGAACAAGCTGGGCCTGGATAAACTGGAATATAAAGGCCGACCCTCCACGCTTTGTGCCGGTTGCGGCCACGACTCGATCACCAGCCAGATTATTGGCGTCTGCTGGGAACTTTCGATTAATCCGCAGCACCTGATCAAGATGAGCGGCATTGGCTGTTCCAGTAAGTCGCCCGCTTACTTTATGAACCGGGCGCACGGCTTCAACACCCTGCACGGCCGCATGCCTTCGGTAACTACCGGGGCGATGCTGGCTAACCGGGAACTAAAGGCGATTGGCGTCAGCGGTGATGGCGATACCGGCAGTATCGGCCTGGGCCAGTACAAGCACCTGCTGCGCCGGAACGTGCCGATGGTCTATATCATCGAAAACAACGGGGTCTACGGCCTGACCAAGGGCCAGTTCTCGGCGACCGCCGACCTGGGCCAGAAACTGAAGTACGCCGGGACCAACGAATTAACCCCGATTGACCTGTGCCTGGAAGCGGTCGCCTCGGACTGCGGCTTCGTGGCCCGGTCCTTTGCCGGTGACGCCAAGCAGGTACGCGAGTTGCTCAAGGCGGCCCTTTCATATAACGGTACGGCAGTGCTGGATATTATCAGCCCTTGCGTGACCTTTAATAACCACGAAGAGTCGACCAAGAGCTATCCTTACGGCAAAGCCCACGAGGAACGGCTGCACGACATCAACTTCATTGAGTCCAAAGATGAAATCCAGGTTGACTATGACCCGGGTACCACCCGCATGGTCCAGATGCACGACGGCCCGATTATCCAACTCCGCAAGCTGGGCGAAGATTATGACCCGACCAGCCGGGCGGCGGCCATGAAGTTGCTGGAAGAAGCCCACTCCAAGCAGGAGTTTATCACCGGCTTGCTCTATATCGACCAGACCCGCCAGACCTTGCCGGAGCTGCACAACCTGCCCCGGACGGCCCTGGCCAACTTGCCCGCCGAAAAGCTGCGCCCGTCCAAAGAAGCCCTGGACAAGATTATGGCCGAAATGTTAGCCTAGTAAATTTTAACCCTGGATAAAGAGCTGCCCGGAATAAAATCCGGGCAGCTCCTTTTTATTTATTTTAGCAAAAACGGTCCGGCAAGCCCGGAAAAGATGAAACAAATTAATTTTACCTTTGCAATAATTTTTCAGATTTTATCCCCACATCGTTATACGATTATGCTTTTTAGCCTCTTATGATAAAATAAACTTACCATCAGTATCTGCGCAGGCTTTAATTATGTAACCTGGAACTCCCTGTTACCCTAAGAATATAGACTGTGACGCAGCCAAACATTTCGTTTTTAGGGTCCGATTTCATCGCTAAGGCAGTAATCGGTCCTTTTGCTGCGGTCTATAAAAATTCCCAGGCCAGGTAAAATTTAATATTAGGCTGCTTAAAGGAGTCTAAAGTGGCGGTTATAGGACAGGAAAGAATTCTGTTAATGGATGACGAACCGGCAATACGGGATTCGGTTGGAGAAATGCTGGAATGCCTGGGTTATGAAGTAGTCGTTGTCAGGGAAGGTAAGGAAGCTATCGAGGCTTACCGGCAAGCCCTGGAAGCCGGTAAACCTTTTGACGCAGTGTTGTTGGACCTGACGATTGTAGGCGGAATGAACGGTAAAGATACTATCCGCAAGCTGCTTGAACTGGACCCGAAAATAAAAGCGGTGGCTTCCAGCGGCTATTCGGAAGACCTGATAATGGCGAACCACAGCCGATATGGTTTCCGGGCAGTCCTTACCAAGCCCTACACGTTAAAAGAGCTGGAACAGGCCCTTAGAGAAGCCTTTTAACCACCCAGGCGGCCTGGAATATCCAGGTCAACTTCAAATAATAATCAGGAGGGTAAAGTGAACGATAAAAACGAACAACCGGAAACCACGGAAAGTACGCTTGAACCTGAAACCAGTCCGGACTACGGCACCAGTACGGATGGCGCGGAAACTATCGATAGCCCACCGGCCGGTGACAATGTCGAAAACCCGGTCGGATTCAAGGATGATTCCAGCGATACGGAAGCATCCAATATCGAGACTCTCGAAGAGGGCGAACGGACCAGTATCGAAGAGCCGATTTAGATTTCCCGGGCCTGCTTGCTAAATCAGGCCCTTCCCGCCCCCTTGATTTCAAAAAGTATGTTATGCTGGTTTTGTCAGGTCGGTGGGTTGGAAGGCCCAACCGGAATTTTGCATTCTAACCAAGGTTACAGCCGGTCAGCGAGTGCTATGACCGCTAAAGGGCAAAAGTTTCCAGGTATAATTCTATGAGTGAACAAACAAATTTCAGGGTAGTTGTCCTGGGGCCGGACACCCCAAAATACCAGTTAGACCAGTTTGTAGAAATGATGCAGCGAATGTACGAATACCATGCAACACTGCACACCGACTGGGAACCCCGGCCAGGCTGGCAAGAAGGCAGCAGCGACTGGATAAGCGGCGCAGCCGGGTCTGATGACTATTTCTTCGCCATTGCCTACCCAACCGGGTCAGCCTCACAAGAAATAGCCGACAGACCCGCCGGATATATTATAGGTTCGTTCCATTACGAAGCACCGCTGTTTGTACATCACCGCTTTGGTTATATTGCCGACCTCTGGTCCGAGGAAGCCTACCGGACGGCCGGGGTGGGCAACCAGTTGCTGGCAAGTGCTTATGAGTGGTTCAAGGACCAGGGCGTTAAACGGGTCCAGATAGAAGTGGATGTGAAAAACCCGGGCGGTCTGAAATTCTGGGAAAAAGCCGGTTTCGAACCCTTTGAAATTGTAATGCGTAAGAATTTGGATTAAAGGGAGCCTTAATGAGCCAGCAGCGACAGAACGGGTACACTTTCCACCTTGTACCGCGAGAGTATTTTGAGGCCCAACCGGCCGCAGAGGATTACCAGCCGGAACCTATGCGGGCCGGACGCGAGAATTTTATACACACTACGGAAGGCGCCCAGAACCTAGCCGATACCGGCAACCGCTATTATACGGCCGACCCAGGCGAGTTTATAGTCCTGGTGATTGACAAGGGCCTGGTAACGGCCCCGGTCATCTATGAGGATCCCAATCGGATTTTCCCGCATATTTACGGCCCGCTCAACCGCGACGCAATCTTCGAAATACGCGAGGTACCGCGTGACGAGAACGGCCGCTTCCTGGTATGGGATTAGTTGCGCCTTAGCTTTATTTACCAGGCGGCCTTAAGGGCTGAATCCCGGTTGTTTGGACAAGCAAAAGCCCCGACTGATTAAGCGCGGGGCTTTTTCTATATGCTTACTTATTTTTGGGGCTAGAATTACAGTACCATGCTTACAAAGATTATAGTGCCATTAATGAGAAACCGGACTCTGACAGGGGCAGGCGAAACCTACTTATTAGAGCTTTGTGGTTACCTGGGCGGCCTGAATTAATTTCCGGGCGGCCAGCTTGCCGCTCTGGACGGCCCCTTCCATTGAGTCGTAAAACTTCTGGTGAGTGTAACCTCCGGCCAACCAGAGATTTTTGACCGGAGTTTCCTGACTGGGCCGGAACTGGTCTATACCGGGGGCCGGGTTGTAGACCGACCAGGGAATCCGCACCACCACCGCCTTTTCAATTTTAGCGTCTCGGCTACCGTCCGGGAAGACCGACCGGAGATTGTCCCAGACAACCGCAATGATCTCTTCATCACTCTTTTTAATCAGGTCTTTGGCCGGGGCCACACAACAATGGAAGCGGCTTTTGCCAGCGTGACTGTATGCGGGATTGGAGTTACCCATATCGGTGTAGACCGGGATAAAGCCGTCCGGTGAAAAAAGCAGGTTATTGACGTAGCTAACCTGGCGGTCTAACCAGAGTTGGACCGAAATTACCGGGACGCTCTGGATATTGCGCAGTTTCGCAAAGAAGGGTTCGTTATCATAAAGTTCGGCCGGGATAAGCTTTTTCAGGTTATGCATCGGCAGGGCAAACAGGTAGTTGTCGGCGGTCAATAACTCGCCATCTTCCAGGACCACCCCGGCCAGCTTGCGGGGATTGGTTTCGCCCAATAGGACTTCTTTTACTTTCGCCTCGGTCCTGACCGTCCCGCCCTTCTGGCAGACATAGTCGGCAATCGGGCCGGTCAGCAGTTCGCTCGGTGAGCCTTTGAGCAGGCCCATGCGGCTGGCTTTATTCTGGCGCAGGAAGATGCCGATTACGTCCAGCACGATTTTGGCCGAGATTTCGTCCGGCGGCAGGAATTTAAGGGCCAGGGCCATTGGCATGAACATCTTCTTGAGCATGCGCTTGCTAATACCCCAGCGTTCGTGCCACTGTTCGTAGGAAAACTTGTCCTGGCTGGTAAAGTATTTAGCCGAGCCAAAGAGCATGGGGCCGAGGGCTTTAACCAGGGTCAACCGTTCGGCCAGGGTGAAATAGCGGTTCTTGAAAGCGGCGGGCAGCAGGTGAAGCGGGCTGGGAAGGTTGACCGTCTGAAAGGAAAAGCGCTCGCCACCTTCCAGGGTATAGGTCAGCTCGTGCTTTTTCCAGTCAATATGCTTGTAAGTATCAAGTTCGCGCATCAGGGTATAGATTTCTTCGTAGGCGCCGAAGAAAGCGTGCAGGCCGGTTTCAACCCAATCGCCGTCGGCGTCTTTCCAGGCCGAAACTTTCCCGCCCAGGATGGGCCTTTTTTCCAGTAAAGTAACCCCGAAACCGGCGTCGGAAAGATATTTGGCCGCTGTCAGACCGGCCAGACCCCCACCTACGATTAAAACAGTCGGTTTTTTTCCGGTCCCGGCTTCCCCGGTCGGACGCTCCAAGATTTCCATTTAAATAATCCCTCTAATGGTGCAGCCTGTACAATTTCCATAAAGACCGCCTCTATTATAAACGAAAGGCGGAAATATAGGATTGGCAACGAATTAGCAACCGGTAAAGGATGTGTGATTACGCCAGGTCCGGTACTGCGGGCCAAAGCCGGGTTAATGCCCCGGCGGTTAGCTTATCTTGAAGCCCAAATTGACGCTGCTTCAGGCATTCACCTATACTGGCAAATCAAAGTAGCAGTTATTTGAAAAATACTTATGAATTTATCTGCAATTGTCAGGAACCGGGTTGTGTTTGATTTTGCATCAAGGAGCGAGTTAATGAATACACTGAAATGGTGGCAGAAAGCCGTATTTTATCAAATTTATCCGCGCAGTTTCGCCGATGGCAATAGTGACGGCATAGGCGATTTTCCGGGAATGAGCGCCAGGCTGGACTACCTGCGCGAGCTGGGAGTGGACGCGGTCTGGCTTTCTCCCCATTATCCCTCGCCTTATCTGGACTGCGGGTACGATATTTCCGACTATACCGGGGTCGGGCCGGAGTACGGCACGCTTGAAGACTTCAAACACTTCCTGGAAGAAGCGCACCACCGCGATATCCGGGTCGTCCTCGACCTGGTACTGAACCACACCTCACATCTGCATCCCTGGTTCATAGAATCCAGCTCCAACCTGGATAATCCTAAACGCGATTGGTACGTCTGGAAGGACGGTAAAGACGGCGGCCCGCCGAATAACTGGACCTCAATCTTTAGCGGTTCAGCCTGGGAACTCGACCCGAAGACCGGCCAGTACTATTACCACGCCTTTCTAAAAGAGCAGCCGGACCTCAACTGGCACAACCCGGAAGTCAAACAGGCCATGTGGGAGGCTGTCCGTTTCTGGCTCGATATGGGCGTGGACGGTTTCCGGCTGGATGCTATCGCTACAATCTACGAACACCATGATTTGCCTGACCATACCCTGCCGCTCACACCGGCCGAACTGCTCAATATCAAGCTAAACAGGTCGCAATACGAACAACTGATGCGCTTCCAGACCCATCAACCGGGCCTGCACGACCTGATGCAAGAATTGCGCGGGCTGGTGGACGAATATCCTGGGGACCGGGTGCTGGTCGGTGAAGACGATAACGTGGCCTATCACGGCACGGGTGACGATGAATTGCACCTGGTGTTCAATTTCCCGCTCATGGAAACCGAACGGTTGACCCCTGAACATATCCGGGCCAACCAGGCTATCCGGCTGGCGGATTTGCCGCCGGGAGCCTGGCCCTGCAACACCCTTGGCAACCACGACACCTCCCGCGTGTGGAGCCGCTATGGCGATGGGGAACACGACGCGGCCCTGGCCCGGCTGCACCTGGCCCTGATGCTGACCCTTAAAGGCACGCCATTTCTCTATAATGGCGAGGAAATTGGCATGAGCGACCTGATACTGGACAATGTAAGCCAGTTGCGGGACACCGCCGCAACTTTCCGGTACCAGGTGTTCACCGAGAGACTGGGTATGCCGCCGGAAGAAGCCTTTAATAAGGTAGCTGCCAGTACCCGCGACCGCTGCCGGACCCCGTTCCAGTGGAACAACGACCCGAACAGCGGCTTCAGCCCGCCAGGAGTGGAAACCTGGCTGCCGGTTAACCCCAATTACGCAACAGGGGTAAATGCCGCCACCCAGCAGGACGACCCTGACTCGCTGCTCAACTTCTACCGTGAGATGCTGCGGTTGCGCCGGAATACCCCGGCCCTGGTAGGCGGCGAATACCTGGCCCTGAACCCGCACAGTGAGGATTACTTTGCCTTTCTGCGCCACGAAGCGGGTACGGACAAGACCTGCCTGGTAGTCCTTAACTTTTCGGACCAGGAGCAGGCGGTTATCTTTGAACTCGAGGTCAACCAGGCCCGGCTGCTTTTCTCCAACGAGGACCGCCAGGAGCAAACGTTGGCGCTCGATGGGCTTAACCTGAAACCTTTCGAAATCGTGGTGGCCGAACTGGTCGAAGGCTAACCTTAAAATCCGGCCAGGAGCGCGCGTTAGCAATTAGTTTGATTTGAGTAGCACAATAAAAAGACCGGGCCTTTTAAGCAGGGTCCGGTCTTTTTTCCTGTATAATAGGTGTATCAAACCAGCTACGAAATGCGGCTCGAATCGCTAAATACGCCGATATTTTATAAAAAAGTATGGAGAGAAAGACAACAAATGAAGGTAACTGCCGAGCCGGTATCCCGGTTGATTGATGAATTAAATAAGCTGCCCACGATTGGCCCCAAGACCGCCTCACGGTTGGCTTTTTATATCCTGCGTGGCTCTAAAGATAACGCCGAAGCGCTGGCCCAGGCGATTATAGATGTAAAAGAAAAGATTGTTTATTGTTCGGAATGTTTCAACCTGACCGAGCAAGACCCCTGCCCGGTCTGCGCCAGCCGCGACCGCGACAGGACGCTTTTGTGCGTGGTCGAGGAACCGCTGGACGTGGTTGCGCTTGAAAAGACCCATGAGTTTAATGGGCTTTATCACGTCCTGCACGGCCATATTGACCCGATAAACGGGATTATGGCCGACGACTTGCGTATCCGCGAACTGGTGGACCGGGTCAAGTTAAACGACATCAACGAAGTAATCCTGGCAATGAACCCGAATGTGGAAGGCCGGGCCACCGCCAACTACATTAACCGGCTTCTGGTGCCACTAGGCGCGACTATTTCAACCCTGGCGACCGGCCTACCGGTCGGCGGCGACCTGGAATATGCCGACGAAGTAACCCTGTCCAACGCCCTGAAAGGCCGCCGGTTAATTTAACCGGCCTGGTCCAGGATTTCATGCAGAACCAGTTCCAACGGGTAGACCTGGCCCTCACTCAAACGCCGGTAAAGCTTTTTGAAAGGGGCGGACCGTAAAGTTACGGTATCGGCTTCGATTTCGGCCAGGTCCAGCCAGCGCCCACCTGAAATTTCCCCTTCCAGCAACTTTAAATTATGAGCATCCTGGCCCGGCAACAGGCGGGCGGCAAAGCAGACGAACAGGTTCGGGTCGTCCCGGTGGCCGCTGCGAAGCACCCCGACAAACCCGGTAAGCTCGGCCAGCAAGCCGGTTTCCTCAAGCGTCTCCCGCAAAGCCGCCGCCTGCAAGTCTTCGCCTTGCTCCGGTTTGCCGCCCGGCGGACCCCATTTACCCGGCTGGCGGCGGCTGCGGGCTTGCTGGACCAGTAAATATTTCCCGGCATTTTCAAGCAGCGCGCTAGCTACTAAGGTTACTTTCAAAGGAGTTTCCCCTTCTACTAACTAACAAAATAATGTATAAGTTTAACCTTTTTAGCTCTCGCAAGGCAAATTTATAAAACCTTATTCTACCCACAGCAGTAGTACCAAAGGTTTATTGACACTATCCCCGGAATAACATACCATTTTAATTATCCTAAACAGATACAGGTAAAACGGTCCCCTGCGCACTACAGTTTAAAGTCGAGTATAAATATTCCGGAATAAGGGCTTTTATGGTGGAAACCTTAGTAGCTGATTTAGAAGTTTCGATTGTAATTCCCTGCCTTAATGAAGCGGAGACTATCACCGCCTGTGTTATTGAAGCCCGGGAAGCTCTGCAGGAAGCCGGAATAGCCGGGGAAATTATTGTGGCCGATAACGGCAGCACCGACGGTTCGCAAGTCCTGGCGGAACTGGCCGGGGCTACCGTGGTAACAATTCCCGAAAAAGGTTACGGCAGCGCACTGCAGGGCGGCATCGCCAGGGCCAGCGGCTCCTATATCCTGATGGGCGATGCTGACGGCAGCTATAATTTTAAAGAGCTGGACCGCTTCATGAGCCACCTGCGCACCGGGGATGACCTGGTGATGGGTTGCAGGATGCCGAAAGGGGGCGGCCTGATTAAACCGGGCGCGATGCCCTGGCTGCACCGCCGGGTCGGAAACCCGGTCCTGACCGGCATCGGAAAGCTCTTCTTCAAAGCGCCGATTGACGATTTCCACTGCGGGCTGCGGGCCTTCCGGGCGGATGCTATACGGGCCTTGAATTTACGAACTACCGGGATGGAATTTGCCTCGGAAATGGTGGTCAAGGCCACCCTGGCCGATTACAAAGTCAGCCAGGTTCCGGTAACGCTGAGTCCCGATAAACGTTCGCGCAAGCCGCATTTGCGAAGCTGGCGGGACGGCTGGCGGCACCTGCGCTTTTTACTGCTGTACAGCCCGCGCTGGCTGTTTCTCTACCCCGGAATATTCTTGTTCGTGGTGGGTTTACTGGGCTTTCTGGCCTTGCTGCCCGGACCGCTCACGCTGGGTACGGTGACTTTTGATACCAATACATTGTTGTTGAGTAGCCTGGCGATAATCGTCGGCTTTCAGGTTACGGTTATGTATGTCTTTGCCAGGGCGTATTCTACCAGTGTCGGGCTACTGCCGCCGGACCCTGCCATAAAGAAACTGCTGGATGGGAAGCCCGCCGAGTGTGGCATTGCTATAGGAATATTGTTTATATTTAGCGGGATTGGCCTGATTATCTATGCCCTGCTGGTCTGGAAGGCGGCCGGTTTTGGCCGGTTATCCTACCCGGATAGCTTACGGATAATTATTCCCGGCATAACGGCGGTGGGCCTGGGCGTCCAGGCGAGCTTTGCCGGTTTTATTCTGGCTATTCTAGGAGTTAAGTTCAAGTGAGAAATCCGGCCCATGATGTACAAGAGGAAAAACAACCTGAACCTGTAGATTACTTCTCATCGACTCATCCCCTGCGCAAAGCCGCCACGGAAGTGGCTTACCGGGCCAGAAAGCGCATGTTCGACTATTTTAGGCGGGTTATGCCGGTAACACCCGGCGCAACTGTCCTAGATGTTGGCGTTACGCCTGACCGTAGTTTAAAAGACTCCAATTTTTTTGAACAATTCTACCCCTATAAAGATAAAATTACGGCGACCAGCATCGAGGATGCTTCTTTCCTGGAGAAACAGTATCCCGGCCTGCGCTTTATTCAGACCGGCGGCCTGGAACTGCCCTTTGCCGACAAGACTTTTGATATTGTCTTTTGCTCGGCGGTGCTGGAACATGTCGGGGACCGGGCCAGCCAGAAGATTTTTATAGACGAACTTTTAAGAGTGAGCCGCCACTTTTTTATTACTACGCCCAACCGGCAGTTCCCGGTAGAAATGCACACTTTCCTGCCCCTGCTGCACTGGCTTCCGCAACCGGCCCACCAGGCAGTGCTGCGCAAGCTTGGAATGAACTTCTGGGCATCCACCGAAAACTTAAACCTGCTCTCACCGGGCACCTTTCTAAAGCTCTTTCCCGGACAGGCGGCGGTCAAGTTGCACCAGCACCGCTTGCTGGGTCTGCCCTCCAACCTTATTGGCTATGGGTCTATAAAGGACGATTTTCAGAACAATCAGGCACAATAAAGCAGGCCAGAAAACTGATAAAGGGTATTTGCCAAAAATGACACTCACCAAAAAACGTATTGCTTTCATCCTGTTCGGCCTGACTTTCGTTTTTACAATGCTAATCCACGAAACACTGTTTCAAACGGTGGATACCGCCCGACGGTACCAGGTAACCCAGGCGATTACATCAGGTGCGCCCCCGATCTGGTACGTAGACTTTGTGGGAAATCACTACCTTAAAGGCGTTAACGGCGGGCAGTATTACTGGTACGGAATGGGCGAAAGCGTGCTTTTGGCCCCGGCTGACTTTGTAGCCTGGCACACCCTCAACTTTCTCAACGTTGAGAACGCCGATACGAAAGAAAATATCCGGCAAACAATCGTCCTGAACCTGACATTCCCGCTCCTGAGCGCAATGACGGTAGCCATTGCCTTTCTACTGCTGACCGAGTTAAGTTTCGGCCTGCGGGTATCGCTTTTAGGCGCCTTATTTTTCTATTTTGGGACGACCTTTTTGCACTATTCGCAGATACACCAGGAAAACAGCCAGCTTATCTTCCTGAATATTTGCGGCTATTACATGCTGCTAAAATGGGTCAAATACCGGCGATTCCTCTTTTTATTTATCGGGTCGGCCCTGTTTGGAACCTTGCTCTTATTCAGGATTACCACGTTTGCCGATATCCTGGCGGCTGCTATATTTACAGGCTTGCTCCTGTTCTGGCAAGAAAAACCGGTTTTCAGTAGAGCTACCATTCAAAGATTTATCCGGTTTGGGGTGACCTTTGGCGGGGTGGTAGGCTTCTATTTCCTGATAGACCGGCTATTCCAGTATAAGAGGTTTGGCAGTTTTACCTCGAATTATACTTCTGTACTGGCCGAACAGGTAAATACCGGGGAATTTATCTATTACCCGGACGGAGGATATATTCCGCCGGGCTGGCCCTACAACCTGTCGCCCCTGACCGGTATCACAAACGTGCTTTTCTCGCCGGAAAAGTCGCTGTTTATCTATGACCCCTTGCTGATTGTGCTTGGCCTGACCCTGCTTATCCGGCATTTTGGGCTGCACGCCGGTAAGCTGGATAATTTTAAGAAAGCCTTTCTCATTTCAGGGGCGGCTTCGCTGGGCATATACCTGGCGGGTTATTCGACGGTTGATTTCTGGGGTGGCGATGACGCCTGGGGCGCGCGCTATCATACTTCGCCGGTGCAGCTACTATGCCTGGTGGCGGTGCCGCTCTTCCTGGAAATAGCACCCCGGTTAAATATTTATGTAAAGCGAGGTATCCAGGGCTTGATCGGGCTGGCCTGCTTATTCCAGGTATGTTCAATTATTTTCTGGTACAGCCTGGAAATCCGCCAGTTCACTTGCGGGTATGGCACCGAATTCCGCATCCTACAACGAATTATCAATATAGGACAAGTCTTCACCGGAACCTATAATCCCCCGGCGAACTGTGTCGGGATTTATAAGGACAATCTCTTTTTCTTCTGGCCGTTTGAAGGGGCGACCAGTATCGTACCCCCGGCCCTGCTGCCTGTCGCAACCTTCTTCTGGCTAATGGCCGTCTTTATCACTATCGGGGCTTTTATCCAGTTCACCCGGTTCGCCCTCAAAGCCAGGGTTGATGAAGAGGCCCAATTACTTATTATCCAGCCCAACCGGAAATTACCCGAACCGGTCCAGTCAGCCGGTTAACCGGCCACAGGCATTTACAGGAAGAGCGTGAAATTTTGGTCACTTGCAGCCCGCCCAGGCCCCTGAACACTCCTGGGAGGCGATTGGCCCGGAGTTTAAGACTGCTGGTAGCGCCAGACCGGTTGCCGCTGACGATTATTATGCTGGGCGGCTTACTCAGGGTGGCCCAATATTTATTCAACCGCTCCTTGTGGATTGATGAGGCGGCAGTCGCCCTGATTATCCGGGAGCGAAGTATTCCGCAATTATTCGACCCCCTGGATTACAACCAGGCCGCCCCGGTAGGCTTCCTGGTGCTGGTAAAATTAGCCGCTTTAGCTTTTGGCTATAACGAATATGCGCTAAGGCTCACGCCCCTGGTTTGCGGCCTGGCCGCGCTGCCGCTTTTTTACCTGACCGCTCGCAGGTTTATCAGGCCCCCGGCGGTGCCAATCGCGCTGGGCCTTTTTGCCCTGGCCGAAAGCCTGATCTATTATTCTTCGGAACTCAAACAATACTCCGGGGACGTAACGGCGGCCCTGGCCCTCTACCTCGGGGCATTTTTGCCCCTCACCAGGCCGGTTACTCCTTTGAAAGCCCTGGTGGCCGGTCTTACCGGCGCGATTATTATCTGGTTTTCGCACCCGGCAGCATTTATCCTGGCCGGTATTGGGACGGTGCTGGTAGTGCGGAACCTGTATGGACGCGCCTGGAAAACACTGGGCTGGCTGGTGCTAACCGGTGGGCTCTGGGGAGTTAGCTTTTTGATTTTTTACCTGGTTTCGGTCCAGGCGGCTACCGCTAACCAGGGCTTGCTGGATTTTCACAATGTTTTCTTTATGCCGCTGCCGCCTTTTACCCCGGCTAACTTGACCTGGCTGGTGACCAACTTTTTTTTCATTTTCGAAAACCCGGGGTCATTGGGTATGGCCGGTCCGGGTATTTTAGGCTGCCTGGTTGGCGGAGTTTATTACTACAAAGGTAACAACTTACTTTTCTGGGCCTTGATTTTACCTTTCGGTTATATCCTGCTGGCTTCCGGTTTACACAAGTATTCGTTCGGCGGCAGATTGGTCCTTTTCTTACTCCCGGCCCTGTTTTTTTTGATTGCCGAAGGAATTGTCGTGCTGCGCGAAGCAACCCGGAATTCCTTCCCGGCAGCCGGGCTGATACTGGTAGTTTTACTGTTTTTCCAGCCTGCCGCCGGGGCGCTTGGGGCGGTCGGTGTGCCGCGCACCAAAGAAGAAATCCGGCCTGTCCTCAGCTACTACCAGGCCAATCGCCAGCCGGGCGACCAGCTATATGTCTATTACGGGGCCGATACCGCCTTTCGCTATTACAAAGCTGAACTGGGGCTGCCACCGGATTGCTGTATTATGGGAATAGGTTCGCGTGATGATTGGAATAAATACCCGGCTGACCTGGATAAATTGCGTGGGAAGCCCCGGGTCTGGGTGATGATTTCGCATATCTGGGAAGACGAGAATATATTCTTTAAATATTACCTGGACTCAATTGGCAAAAAGCTCGATAGCCGGGAAACTAGCGGCTCGATTATTTACCTGTATGATCTGAGCCATAAATAGTTAGTTTCTCTTTTCCAGGGGCATTTACTTCCGGCAAAACCTGTGCTAAAGTATTAGAATATTAGTTCTAATACCCTTTTTTATGAGTGAGGCAGGTGCCATGATGGAAGAAGCAGCAATACCGGTTAGCGGAGCGGGCCCAGGCCAAAAACAAGAGGGAAAAACCGGGCGAAAAGCGGCGGCCAGCGCCCTGGTCGAGGATGGGCCGGTCCATTACCAGCTGATCCAGGCCCGCTCGGTCCTGAACCGGGTAAAAGCCATGATGCCCCTTAGCTGGACCATCAACCCCTACCGGGGCTGCCGCCACGCCTGCGTCTATTGTTTCGCCCGCCCAACGCATAATTACTTCGACCTGAACGCCGGAGTTGACTTTCACACCCGCATTTTTGTAAAAATCAACGCGCCCCAGGTCTTACGGGCTGAACTTTCCCGGCCCGGCTGGAAGCGCGAGTCAATCTGCCTGGGCAGCGCGACGGACCCCTATCAGCCGGTCGAAAGGCGCTACCGGCTGACCCGCAAGTTGCTGGAAGTGCTGTGCGAAAAAGCGAACCCCCTGGACATTATTACCAAGTCCCACCTGGTACTGGATGACCTGGACCTGTTGACCGAACTTAACCGGCGCACCAACGGCCAGTTGGCGGTCAATATGAGCCTGACTACCCTGGATGAAGCAAAAGCCCGGCTGATTGACCCGGGCGCACCGGCACCGCGCAAAAGAATGGATGCCCTGGCCCGGTTGAGTGAGGCCGGGATTAAAACCCGCCTGTTTATCATGCCCGTCCTGCCGGGCATCACCGACCAACCCGATGAGCTGGAAACCCTGGTAAAAACCGCCGCCGATATCGGGGTTACTTCGGTCAGCGCCGACTCGTTGCGGATTGCCAGGGGCCTGGAAGAATATTATTACGGCTTTATTGATAAGAACTTTCCTGAATTGCGGCCCCGCTACAACCGGCTCTACCAGAACGGCAAGCGCAGCATGATAACCGAGGCTTACAAAGAATCGCTGCGAAATAAAATGGCCCAATTGCGAGAAAAATACCACTTCCCGGACAAACGGATTTTACGGTCTGAAGAACGCTTTAGCCAGACTGCCCAGGCCCAACTGGAACTGCGCTTTGAAGAACCGGCCAAACTGCAAGCCGCCCTGGAAGCTGCCGAACAGGCCGCCACCCCTACCGGGAACTTTCCCCGTGAGAAACAAAAAGCCAATAACCAGGCTAAACCGGCCTTGTCCCAGCCCAAAATGGCCGCCCGGACCATCAATTTGCACCAGGCCAGCTTTGATTTTGGAATATAGATTATAAACAAGACCTGATTTATAACTCAATTTTGATACCCGCAATAAGATTAAGGATTGAATAGAAAACCTCGGTTTATATTTTATTACCGGCCCAAGAATGATATTATTTGGACAGGAACTTATAAAAATAAGCTTTCACAGTAACCGGAAAGCTGACTATTTCAGGTATATCTACTATGAACCAGTATTATTATGGTTTCCCACAAAAACCTAAAACCAGGTTAAATTACCTCCAACTTTCAAAAGTCCTGGCCCTGATCAGCGCGGGCCTGGCTATTTTCCTGTCTATTTTCGGGACCAGCCTGTTTGGAATCGGCCGTTATTATGGCCGCTATGGTTTTACTAACAGCTTCTTGCTTGGAGGGGTTATTCCCCTGATTATAGGGCTGATAGTCTTGCGGGTGGCGCTTCAGAACCCGCCAAACGCGCTGCGCTGGGGAGGTATCTTCCTGACAAGTGGCATAATGAGCCTGATATTAACCAGGGCTACCTCCGGTATAACCGGCTTTACAGGCGCGCTGCTGATTGTCGCCGGTATTTTTGCCCTGGTTAGCAAGGCCGTAAACCAGCCCACCGGTCCCTCGGCCCTGAGTAATTCCGTTAACTACGAGGTGCCATCCTACCCACCCTATTACCCGCCGGTAAACAGTCAGGACTTTTCCCAGGCCTGGAACCCGGCCCAACCCGGGGCAATTGCTACCGGACCTGATTTTAGTGGGACCGGGTCCTGGCCGCCACCTCCCACCACTGCCGGATTTGTAAATCCTGATGAGGGTGTTAGGGTAGCGGCGGCAACCTCAAGCCCGGCCTCACCTAACCCGTTCTATATGAGCGCATTTAACCAGGCTGCCGCGCAGGCCCAATCCGGCCAGAAGTGGCAGGCCCACACCGCTTTCAAAGCGCTGGAGAGGGACAACCCGCTGGACGTTAATTTGCTGCTCTGGCTGGCCTTTACCGCCCCAAACCGCGATGAGGCATACGGCTATGTTCACCGGGCGGCCCTCTATGACCCGGCCAGCCCCAGTGTGGCCCAGGCCCAAATCTGGCTTTCACAACAACCTTAACTTAAAATATTTAGAATAGAAAGGGTGAACGGTTCAGGACCGGCCGCCCTTTTTTGTTTGAATTTAAAAACTGGTTTATAAGATTTGACCACAGTACCAATAATTTATGAGCCTAACAAACCAATTTTCACATTACATATATAACTAGAACGTGTCCGACCTGTAATTTTATCTTTGAATAATAAAGTGAAATTAGACAAAGAAAAAAGATTCTATTGACATATATTTAATTAGTTGTATACTGTATACAATCTCTTAACGCAAGATTAGTGCTGATGGTCATAACGCTATTCCTTTATTCGCAATTAGCTTCCGGTATTATTTTTGCTTGCTGATAATGGGTGACCAACCTTACATCTAACCAGGCAAATCTAATACAGCAAATATTTACCCTTTCGAGTGTTTATTAAACCCGCCAAAAATCACGTTTCACCAGGCGCTAACTAAAGTTTGATATATTTTCCAGCCCGGTCCCTGCCTCAAAACCGGGAACTTTTAGCTGCCTGAAATTTGGGCGGTTAAAGTTGCAAGGGATTTATTTTCAAGTCAAGCAGGCCGCAAACAGTTGGCCTTATATTTTCAAGAGGATACGCAGATGGATAATGTTTTAATCCAGATGGAAGGAATAGAGAAGAGCTTTCCGGGGGTCAAGGCTCTGAGTGACGGCCAGTTGGAATTACGGGCCGGTGAAGTCCATGCCCTGCTGGGCGAGAATGGGGCCGGGAAATCCACTCTTATGAAGATTCTCTCTGGTATCTACAGCAAGGATGCCGGGCGGATTTTATACAAAGGCAAAGAGGTGAATATTCCGAATCCCCGGACCGCCCAGGATTTAGGCATCTGCATTGTCCACCAGGAACTGAACCTGATGCCGCACCTGACCATCGCCCAGAATATTTTCATCGGACGGGAGCCGCGCAAGGGCTTCGGGCTCGTACTGGATGAAACGGCGATCAACAAGCAGACCCAGGAACTGTTTGAAATGATGCATTTGAAGTTAAATCCCCGCACCAAGGTTTCCGAACTTTCTATCGCCAAGCAGCAGATGGTTGAAATAGCCAAAGCCCTGTCTTTTAACTCCCAGGTCTTGATTATGGACGAGCCCACCGCCGCCCTGACCGATACCGAGATAATGGACCTGTTCCGGATTATCCGCCAGTTGCGGGAAAAGGGCGTTGGCATTGTCCATATTTCCCACCGCCTGGAAGAACTGCGGCAGATAGCCGACCGGGCAACCATCATGCGTGACAGCCGCTACATAGCGACAGTCAGGATTGAAGATGTCACGATCAACCAGATCATCAGTATGATGGTTGGCCGGGCCTTTGACGAAACCGCACCAGAAGTGCCGGAAAATGTCGAGCAGGACATCGTGCTAGAAGTTAAACACCTCAAGCAAGGCCGGGTGCTAAAAGATGTCAACTTTAATCTTAGACGAGGTGAAATTCTTGGTTTTGCCGGGCTGGTAGGGGCCGGAAGGACCGAAACGGCCAGGGCCGTATTCGGAGCAGACCATTATGACTCCGGTGAAGTTTGTATCAAAGGCAAATCGGTCCATATCAAAAGCCCCAACGATGCCGTAAGGCAGGGCATCGGCTACCTTTCCGAAGACCGCAAGCGCTACGGCGCCGTCCTGGGAATGGACGTTGAAACCAACATTGTTTTAAGCACCTTCAAGAAGTTCCTGGGGTACCTGGGCTGGGTGAATAAAGGCAAGACCGGTGTGACCGCCAAACACTATATCCAGGCCCTTTCGATTAAGACCCCCAATATGTCTCAAAAGGTAAAGAACCTATCCGGTGGCAACCAGCAAAAAGTAATTATTGGTAAGTGGATGACGGCCAATACCGACATCCTGATCTTTGACGAACCAACGCGCGGCATCGATGTCGGCGCGAAAAGTGAAATCTACAAGCTCCTAAACACCCTGGCCCACGAAGGCAAGTCCATAATCATGATTTCGTCCGAGCTCCCGGAAATTCTCCGCATGAGCCACCGGGTAATTGTTATGTGCGAAGGCCGCATTACCGGAAATCTACCGATCAAGGAAGCGACCCAGGAGAAAATAATGCAGTGTGCCACCCAGCGCGAGGCCATCCTCTAGTATCGGTCCGGCTAACGAAGCTCTGGTTAGCCTGGCCTGGCGCTAATTTCGGTTTAACGTCATTGAAGATGGATAGGTGTAGAGCACCGGTTTTACGCCCAACCCAACCAGAAGAGGAGAGTAAACTATGGCAGTTGCAGCAGTTCAAAGGCGATTGGTCATCCGGGCGGATGCTTTGCAGCGCGTGCTGGCATTTGGGGCCCTGATTGTCCTGATTTTCATTTTTTCTCTGGCTTCCCCAAATTTCCTCCAGTTCAATAACATAGTAGGTATTCTGCTGGCTACCGCGGTAAACGGAGTACTGGCGATTGGCGTCACCTTTGTAATTATCACGGGCGGCATAGACCTATCAGTTGGCACCGTCATGACCTTTTCCGCTGTCATAGCGGGCGAGGTTATAACAGTCGGTCAGATGCCGGTCCCTCTGGGCATACTGGCCGGACTGCTGGCGGGCGGGTTTGCCGGGTTCGTCAACGGGATACTTATCGCCAAGTTAAAAATCCCCCCTTTTATCGCCACTCTCGGCATGCTCAATGTCGCCAGAGGGCTGGCCCTGGTTATTTCCGGGGTGAAGCCGATTTACTTCAATGATACACCCGAATTTAACAGCATTGCCATGGGTAACGTTATCCCGGCAATTGAAATTCCAAATGCCGTATTGATTTTATTCGCGGCCGCCATCATTGCCAGTCTGGTGCTCAACCGGACAATCCTGGGCCGCTATACCTTTGCCCTGGGCAGTAACGAAGAAGCCGCCCGGCTTTCCGGGGTAAATGTGGACCGCTGGAAAATCGCGGTCTATACCCTGACCGGCCTGTTTAGCGGGTTAGCCGGGATTCTAATCGCTTCCCGTTTGAATTCAGCCCAACCCGCACTGGGTCAGGGGTATGAATTGGACGCAATCGCGGCCGCCGTAATTGGTGGTACTTCCTTGAATGGCGGCGAAGGTTCCATCCTGGGAACCATCATCGGGGCCTTTATTATCAGCACGTTAACCAATGGCTTGCGGATCCTTTCGGTTCCGCAAGAATGGCAGATCGTAGTTACCGGCGCCATCGTTATCCTGGCGGTATACCTGGATGTAGTCCGACGGCGCAAGAAATAAAGTGTCCCACCGGGCCTGACCGGTACAAGTTAGTTCAATTGGGAACTTTAATACTTACATTGATGTAGTTAAAAGGAGAGGTTATGAGATTCAAGCAATTAAGCCTTTTGGTGGTTGGCCTGTTAATAGCGGTGTTGTTAGCGAGTTGTGGCAATAGTACCAACACTACCGCCGCGCAACCTGTGGCAACCACCGCCTCTGTTGCGGGTGCAACCACCGCCTCTGTTGCGGGTGCAACCACCGCCTCTGCTGCGGGTGCAACCACCGCCTCTGCTGCGGGTGCAACCACCGCCGCCGGACAGGCCGGGGCTGCCGCCGCAACAGGAAGCCAACCCTACATTCCGATCATCTCGAAAGGGTTCCAGCACCAGTTCTGGCAGGCGGTCAAAGCAGGGGCCGAAAAGGGTGCCAAAGATTTCAATGCCAGGATTACTTTTGAAGGCCCCGAAACCGAAACGCAAGTTGACAAACAGATTGAAATGTTGCAAGCTGCACTTGACAAGAAACCCCAGGCAATCTGTTTAGCCGCTCTGGATAGCAAAGCTGTAGCTCCGCTATTGCAAAAAGCCAAGGCTGCTAATATCCCGGTTATTGGCTTTGACTCCGGGGTTGACAGTGATATTCCGGTTACTACCGTAGCTACCGATAACCTGGCGGCCGCCGCGCTGGCCGCAGATAAAATGGCCGCTTTGATGGGCGATAAGGGTGAAGTAGCCCTGGTAGTCCACGACCAGACCAGCCGGACCGGAATTGACCGGCGCGACGGATTTCTCAACCAGATGAAGTCCAAACATCCTAACATTACTATCGTTGATACCCAATATGGTGGCGGGGATCAACTAAAATCCACTGACCTTACGAAGGCCATTATCCAATCTCACCCGAATGTCAAAGGGATCTTCGGTGCCAATGAAGGTTCTATAATTGGCGTGCTTAACGGCGTAAAAGAGCTGAAAAAAGAAGGCCAGATTTTCGTTATCGGCTATGACTCTGGCAAACAGCAAATTGACGCCATCAAGGCCGGGACTGAGTCCGGAGCGGTTACCCAGGACCCTATTGGTATTGGTTATAAGTGCGTTGAATCGGCTGTAAAGGCGCTCAAGGGAGAAACCCTGCCCAAGAGCATTGATACCGGCTTCCACTGGTACGACAAGACTAACGTTGAAGCAGCCGACATCAAACCGCTACTTTATCAATAATTTTTAAGCCTGGCGGCTTTAAGGGGTTGTCTAGGAAAGCAGACAACCCCTTTTCTCTAAATTAAATAAACAATAAAAATAAACACCACTACAAACTAATAAAATTTTCAGGGGGGAATAAATGCCAATCACTATTACCGGGCTAACCGCCCGCGATATTCGTTTCCCAACTTCGCGCTCACTCGACGGCTCGGACGCCATGAACCCCGACCCCGATTATTCGGCGGCGTATGTAACCCTGCTAACGGACAGCCCGGACGGCCTGGAAGGCCACGGGTTGACTTTCACTATCGGGCGCGGAAATGAAATATGTGTAGCCGCCGCTAATGCCCTGGCCCCGCTGGTCATAGGCAAAACACTGGAATCTTTTGCGGCAAATATGGGCGGCTTCTGGCGCATGATTACAGGGGACAGCCAATTGCGCTGGCTTGGGCCGGAAAAAGGGGTGATTCACCTGGCAACCGCCGCAGTAGTCAACGCGGTCTGGGACCTGTATGCCAAAGTTGAAGGCAAGCCGCTCTGGAAATTGCTGTCCGATATGGCCCCGGAACAACTGGTAGCCTGTATAGATTTCCGCTATATCACTGATGTACTGAATCCGGAAGAAGCCCTGGCAATCCTGGAAAAAAATGCCGCTAGCAAGCCGGAACGCGAAGCGGAACTGACCAGGGACGGTTACCCGGCCTATACGACCTCGGCCGGGTGGCTGGGTTACGATGATGCAAAAATCCGGCGACTTTGCCAGGAAGGCATCGACAACGGATGGACCTATTTCAAAATCAAAGTGGGCGCGAACATTGACGAGGATGTCCGGCGGGCCGGGGTAATGCGCGAAGTAATCGGGCCGGACCGGAACCTGATGCTTGACGCCAACCAGCGCTGGGATGTCGGGGAAGCTATTTCGAATATGCAGAAACTGGCGCAGTTCAACCCGCTCTGGATTGAGGAACCGACCAGTCCTGATGATATCCTGGGCCATGCCGCTATCGCCCGGGCCATAGCCCCGATTGGGGTAGCAACCGGCGAGCAATGCCAGAACCGGGTAATTTTCAAACAACTGCTACAGGCGAACGCTATTTCGTTCTGCCAGATTGATAGCTGCCGCCTGGGTGGGGTAAACGAAGTGCTGGCCGTCTTGCTGATGGCCGCCAAGTTCGGGGTACCGGTCTGCCCGCATGCCGGGGGCGTGGGCCTGTGCGAGTATGTCCAGCATCTTTCGATGTTCGATTACATCGCTGTCAGCGCGTCTTTGGAGCACCGCATTGTCGAATTCGTCGACCACCTGCACGAACACTTTCTAGACCCGGTGACGATCCGCAACGGGCGTTATATGCCGCCGGTCCAGCCTGGCTATAGCATAACTATGCGGGCAGAGTCGCTTGATGCCTATGAATTTCCGAATGGGCGAGAGTGGCAGCCGGTCCAGGCCGGTTTAACTCCTTAGCGGCAAAAAGAGAAATGTGAACAGCCAGGGCCAGCCGGCCATAAAAGTGTAAGGCTGAAACAAGCTAAATGATAGAACAAAAAATTGGCTACAACTCGCTGGCGGCTCAGGTTTATGACCTGTTATGGAAGCGCATTATCGAACAAAAAATTCTACCAGGCGAAAAATTATCGGATGTACAGTTAAGTAAAGACCTGGGGACCAGCCGTACTCCGGTCCGAGAAGCCCTTTACCGGTTGGTCCAGGAGGGCATTGTCCAAAACCAGGCCTTGCGAGGTTTCTATCTGACCACATTCTCAAGTCAGGATGTCAAAGAAATTTATGATTTGCGAATGGCCCTGGAAGTACTCGCGGTGCGCCTGGCCCTGCCTAACCTGACCCAGCGTGACCTGGACAAAGCGCAAGTCGACCTGGATGAAGCCAAGCAACTGCTGGACGCCAACGATGAACGAGGCCAGCAAAGATTGTTAGATATTGACCGCGAATTTCACCAATTGCTGGTACGCTCCTCTAAAAACGGCCGGTTGGCTTCCAACCTGGAGTCTCTCCACGCCCAAATTAAAGTCTTTCAGCTTTACGGTAGCCACCTGAAGGAAATAGTAAACTCGTCTTTTGAGCAGCACCAGGCGATAGTCGCGGCGCTAGTTAGCCGGGATGAAAAGGCCGCCATAAAAGCAATGGAACGCCATATACAGGAAGTAAAAGCGCATGTATTGGCGGACTTTGTCAGTGTGACGCGTTAGCTGGATTACTAATTTTCCCTTTTCCCATCTTGATTATAACTACTCAACCTAAAACCGGGTCTAAAAAAGCCTGTTCCAAATTTAGCATTGGAACAGGCTTTTTGTTTATTTCTTAGTTGATTATTTGAGAATGTTTAAAGGTGGGCGGTTAAAGCCGGTACACGCGCCGGGCATTACCGGCCCATAATTTCCGCCGGGCCTCAACGGACAGGTGGGAAGTCAGGCGGTCCAGAGTTTCAATCCAGCGGGTGTAGGGGCTGGCTAAAAGGGCCACCGGCCAGTCGCTCCCGAACATTACCCGGTCCTCGCCGAAGACTTCCAGGACATGGGATACGTAAGGAGCAAGGTTATCCTCAGTCCAATTCTCCTGATCAGCCTCGGTCACCAGACCGCTAATCTTACAGACGACATTGGGGAGTTGGGCGAGTTGGGCCATATTCTCTTGCCAGGGTGATAACTCGCCACTTTTAATAGCCGGTTTTGCAATATGGTCGAGGATGAATTCGTTACCTGGGCATTGTTTGACCATTTCGATGGCCGCCGGGAGTTGATTGTGGTAAATACAAATATCAAAGGATAGGCCAAAATCCGGCAGCAACCGTAAAGCTTCAATAAAGTCCGGCTGCAAACAAAAATTGGGGTCCGGCTCACCCTGGATCAACCTTCTAATGCCTTTGATTAACGGGCCACTGTCAAGCAATCTTTCCAGGTAATGACGGACGCGCTTGCCGTGTTCCAGGGGCGCCATTGCCACGATACCTTTAAGCCGGGGCTCCAGCCGGGCCAGGTTACCAACCCAGGCCACCTCTAAAAAACTGTATTGTGGGTCAACCGCAGCTTCTATAAAAACAAAGCCTTCCACCTCAATTTCCCGGCTGGCCTCGTTAAATTCAGGCAGCTTATAGGGCCGGGTAAGCACAGGTTTGTCCTCAGTCCAGCTCAACTTAAATAGCGCGGGGTCCCACAGGTGGACGTGGGTATCGATTACCGGCAAATCAAGTACAGGCATTATTTCCCTCCAGGTGTAAATCATCAGGAAGTTTGACGCGTTTTTGCATTTTGTATACAATATAAAGTATAAGCCTATAATTTGCAATTACATATTTGAATTATAGCAACAAAGAGCAAAGAGCCGGTCACAAAACAGCCGGTTGTAACTCCTCCGGACGCAACGCAACAGGTTATGAGGCCCAAAAGTAAATGGAATTAAATACCGTCCCTCCAAAATCTCTAACCCAGGTTACTCAAGCCATGTTTGAGTTGCTATGGGGCCAGGACCGCCCACCCGTACTGACTGCCGTTGACCAGGCTTATGAATGGATCTGGCGGCAGCAAATTGTCACGGCCGGAAAGAAAGCCCGGCGGCTTTCGGATGTGGCCCTGGCCGCGGAGCTGCATATCAGCCGCACTCCCGTGCGCCAGGCCCTGGACCGGCTGGCCCAGGAAGGTCTGGTGCAGTTTGACCCGCGCCGGGGCTACTGGACCCACGTTTTCACGGCCCAGGACGTCAAGGAAATCTATGAGGTGCGCGAAGCAAACGAGGTGCTGGCCCTGCGCCTGTCCGGGCCGCACCTGAAACGGGCCGACCTGGAAGGCCATCTTAAAACCTTACGGGAAGTCCGGGCCAGCCTGCCCAACCCGGATATCGGGCACTTTTTAGAGTCTGACCTCCGGCTGCACAACCTGTTAATCCATTCCTCCGGAAATGGACGGTTAATCCGGTTCCTGGCGGCCCTGCGTAGCCAGTTGGCCCTGTTTCAGGTCAGGGATACCTGGTATCCCCGGCGTATAGAAATTGCCCTGGACGACCACGAACGCTTCCTGCTGGCCTTGCTTGAGAAAGACATGGCCCTGGCCGAGAAATTGTTGGCCGAACACATAAGCCATGCCAGGGCGGGGGTGTTAGCCGATATGTTCCCCGAACACGAAAGCCCTTCCGGATAAAAGCCGGTCGCCGCTATGCGGCAAAGGCATAACCGCCCGGTGGTCAGCCTTTCCTGGAAGAAACTCACTGACCCCGAATTCGCTTTTATCGCGCAAGAAAAAGAAACCCCTTTCGCCCACCTGGCTGTAATTTTTACCGATTAAATCAGCAAGAGGAAATAATCAATGCAAACCATAATTCGCGCCGAGGCGTATCTCTGCGACATTGCGGTCGAAAAAAAGCGCACGGATGCCATCCAGGCATTCATAAAGCAAGAAACGATTTTCGTGGAAATTGAGACAGACGACGGCCTGGTGGGGACCGGGTATTCTTATACGATTGGTACGGGCGGCCGGGCGGTGCTGCAACTGTTGCAAACCGACCTGCTGGGCTTCTTGATTGGGCAGGATGCCCGGCAGGTCGAAGCGCTCTGGCAGAAATTGTTCTGGGCGACCCATTCAACCGCTGTCGGGGTCATAACCAACCTGGCCCTGGCGGCGGTGGATACGGCCCTGTGGGATATTCGCTGCAAAGCCGCCAACCAACCCCTGTGGCTGCTGGCGGGGGGAGCCAGGCCGCAGGTCCCGCTTTACGATACCGAAGGCGGCTGGCTGCACCTTTCGACCGACGAGCTTGTAGCGGGGGCGGTCCAGTCGCGGGCGCAGGGCTGGCCGGGCGTAAAGTTGAAAGTAGGAAAAACCCACCTGGAAGAAGACTCGGAACGGCTGGCGGCGGTACGGGCGGCGGTGGGGCCGCGCACCCATATTATGGTGGATGCCAACCAATCCATGACCTACCCGCAGGCCAAACGCTGGGCCCATATGCTCGAAAAGCACGATATATTCTGGTTCGAAGAACCTCTACCGGCTGAAGACATCCAGGGCCACGCCCTGCTGGCGGCTTCCACCAGCGTGCCGATTGCCGTCGGCGAGAGCCTGTACGCGCTCAGCCACTTCCGGGAATACCTGGTGGCCGGGGCGGCCGGTATTATCCAGGTGGACGCGGCCCGGATTGGCGGCATCACGCCCTGGCTAAAGACGGCCCACCTGGCGGAAGCTTTCAATATTAAAGTAGCCCCGCATTTCCTGATGGAACTGCATGTTTCGCTGGCCGCCGCCATCCCGAACGCCCTGTATGTTGAACACATCCCGCAATTACGGGCCGTGACCAGCCAGGAAGTGAAAATCGAGAATGGCTTTGCAATCGCGCCGGATGTGCCGGGAATTGGGATTGCCTGGGACCGGGAAGCTATCGGGCGGTTGCGCCAGAACAGCGCCAGCTCTAACAAACCATAACCTCTGGCGGCCCGGCCCCTGCTTTAATAAATCAGAAACCCTCAAGCAATGTCATCCTGAACCTAAGTGAAGGCAAGATTGATACCTTTCCTGGAAAACAGGTTTAATACCAAATCTTGCTTTACAGAGTACTCAGAATGACACGGCTTACAGGCAAATCGCTTTTCAACCCGGCCTGCTGGAGCTTGATGACCTGATTGCCGGGGCCGGGGAGGCTATATTTTATTCATAGACGATGAAAGCGAAAACCTTTCGGCCGTCAAAGGATTGTGGAAAGCCAGTAGCCTGGACCGGGCCAGACTTAAGACCGCCGGGGTCCTGGCTTTGATTAACTTTCGGTAAATTTCCAGGCCGAAAACTGGCATGGCCTTGACAACCAAAACGTTTTGGGTATAATTACAGCACTAACGAAAACGTTTTGGAATGTTTAGGTTCTTTTTCCGAAACGTTTTGGATAAAAGTGTGAGCTCAAATTCGTTCTTGCGGGGGTCAAAAATAGTCTTTCCCATGGCTAATTCCCGGCAGGAAAAGGTACTTTGAACAGACACTTTATGGAAACTTGTTTTCAAGAAGAGGAGTTACAAGGTTGTGGCTACTATTTTCGACATCGCAAAAAAAGCCGGGGTTTCAATAACGACCGTCTCCCGTGCGTTAAACGGCTATAGCGATGTGAATGAGAATACCCGGCAGATGATTGTCGCAATTGCCGAGGATTTGAAATACTATCCCAATGCCGCCGCCCGTAATCTCCAGGGCAAGAAAACAAACACCATTGCTTTCGCACCACGCTTAAATGATCATCTTGAAGCCGAACCTTTCTTTAAGGAATTCACCGGCGTACTGGCTTTAGCCAGTTTCAAGCATGATTTAAGTTTGCTGGTAACTTTAGTTAGCCAAAACCGTAATATCGAAGAAGTTTACCGCGAATTGGCCGGGACCGGCCGGGTTGACGGTATAATTCTTGCCGACATAAGGCCCAGCGATGAACGAATTGCCCTGTTACAAAGCCTTAAAACACCTTTTGTAGCATTTGGTCGAACCCAGGACTACCAGCGGATGAAGTATCCGTTTGTAGATGTAGACGGTAAGGCCGGGGTAATGAAGGTGATTGAGCATTTGTATAAAAATGGTCACCGCCGGATTGCTTACATGGGTGAATCGTTCACTTTGACCTATGCACTTGACCGCTATGACGGCTACCGCCAGGGTTTAAAGGACTTTGGGTTGGTAGAAGACCCCCGGCTGGTCGGGAGTAATCTTCAGAACGAAGCCAGCGTTTCCGCCGCTGTTAAGCAAATGCTGGCGCTCCCGGCGGAGGAGCGCCCAACCGCGATGGTGGCCGGAAATGATTACCTGGCGCTACACCTTCTCGAAGTTTTACCTGGGTTGGGTTTTTCAATCGGAAAGGAACCGGGTCAGATTGCCGTGACCGGTTTCGATGACTTACCTTTTGCGTCCTTCTTACAACCTGCTCTAACTACTTTACGCCAGCCGATTGTTGCAACCTGTACCGTGCTGCTTGATCTACTCACCGCTTTGATCAAAAACCAGTCTGAACCGGTTTCATTCTCAGAACCGGACCCAGGATTAACCCTTATTGGACCAAATCAAGTCCTGCTGCAACCTGAACTGATAGTTCGGGCGTCAGCATAGATTTATTTATCTCCGGCCTTTCCGGGCATATTATATATAAAAGGAAGGGCCTGAATCTCTGAAGCTTAACCTCCTAACCCCGGCCTTGTGCAAGGCCGACCGGATAGGGGTTGCTTCAGGTTTGTTAAAGGTGTCTGTTTTGACCGAAACTATAACATTAAAAGATGATCAATTTTTCCTGGTAAGTGACACCACCGGGGAAATTAAAAATGGCCTGGAAGGACACGGGTTGTATTTTGAGGACACCCGTTACCTGAGCTGCCTGGAATTAACGATTAACCAGCAGCCGCCGCAGGTGCTTAATGCCAGCGCCGACTACAATATCGCCGCGACTTTTCACCTGAGCAGCCCTTTTGTATCGCAATTTCAGCAGGTAGATTCAAGTATTTCACAGGCCCAGACGGCTGTGGCGCATGCCATAAGCGTAATCCGCAAGCGGCAGGTAAAGGGCGGACTGGTGGAGCAGTTAAAAATCACTAACTTCCACCCTGAGCCGCTAACCGTTGATTTTTCGCTAAAAGTTTGCGCCGATTTTGCTGATATTTTCGAAGTGCGCGGCTTTCCGCGGCAGCTAAAAGGCACCGCTTCCCGGAGTAAAGTGCTGGACAATGGGCAAAGATTGGAGTTCCGGTCTACCCCGGTTAGCCCGGAGGTACCGGCGCGCACTTTAAGCCTGGAAAGCAGCCTGGCGCCGGTCAGGTATGAAATAAATGAACTGGTCAGCCCGCTTAATCAGCTGACTTTGCCCCAGGTGGTGCTGCATTACCGGCTTGAGCTGGAAACCGGCCAGCCGGTTGTATTGAACCTGGTAGCCCGTCCCGGTACGCCGGGGAGCCAGGCGGAAAGCCGCCCGGACCTGGACAGCGCCGGTTTCGCGGAACAGGTCAGGCAAGCCCACGCCGTATTCAAACAGTGGGAAGAAGAATGCGCCCAGGTCCAGACGGACGATTACCTGTTTAACCGCTTGCAGAAAACCAGCTTGCTGGACCTGCGCTCGCTTCTCCAGCGTGACAATCACGGCCACCTGGTAATGACGGCCGGGTTGCCCTGGTACTTTTCGTTCTTTGGCCGGGATAGTTTGATTACTTCCATCCAAACGCTGGGGCTAAATCCAAATATCGCGATTGATACCCTGCGGGCGCTGGCCGGATACCAGGGTAAAGAATTTAACGACTGGCGGGACGAAGAACCGGGCAAGATTTTGCACGAGCTGCGCCGGGGCGACATGACCCTTAGCGGTGAAATGCCGCACGGCCCCTATTATGGGTCGGTCGATAGCACCCTGCTATTCATCTGGTGTTTCGCGCTCACGCTACAGTGGACCGGCGACCGGGAGTTTTTCACGGAGTTGTGGCCCAACGTGGAACGGGCGCTGGAATGGGCCGAGAAATACGGCGACCTGGACGGCGACGGTTTTATCGAGTTCAACCGGCGCTCCGAACGGGGGATTTTACACCAGGGCTGGAAGGACAGCGACGAATCGATGGGCGGTACGCTTGGCCCGCACCCGGAAGGACCAATCGCGCTGGTTGAAGTGCAGGGTTATTACTATGCCGCTTTGACCGAAATAGCCAAAGTTTTAAGGCAGTTCGGCGGGCCGGAACGGCAGGGACTGGCCCAGGGCCTGGAAACCAGGGCGGCCAGGCTGAAGGAGAAATTCAACCGGGATTTCTGGTGGCCGGAAGCGAACTTCTATGCCCAGGCCCTGGACGGTCAGAAGCAGCCGGTCCTAAATATTACCTCTAACCCCGGCCACTGCCTGTGGAGTGGAATTATTGACCAGGATAAAGCCCCGCTGGTGGCAGCCCGCCTGATGCAGCCGGACATGCTCAGCGGTTGGGGTATCCGGACCATCAGCGCCTTTGACCCGACCTATAACCCGATGAGCTATCACAACGGCAGCACCTGGCCGCACGATAACTCGCTGGTGGCGGCCGGACTGCGGCGTTACGGGTTTGACCGGGAGGCACTGGCCCTGATTGAACAATTGTTTGACGCGGCAGCTACTTTTCCCGAAAGCCGCCTGCCCGAACTTTACTGTGGGTTCCCCCGGTCGGAAGACGGCATCGAGGAAGCGGCCCCGGCGGCTTACCCGGTGAGTTGCAGTCCCCAGGCCTGGGCGGCCGGTTCCGGGCCCTTCCTCTTGCAGACTTTACTGGGGCTGCACCCTGACGGTGAAACGCTGACCGTTAGCGCCAGTCCGATCTTTCCGGCCGGTATTGAAAAACTATCTCTGACGGGATTAAAGATTGGGCACACCCGTACCAATTTTACTTTCTGGCGCGATTCCGAAACTGGAAATATTCAAACAAAAACTACGCCTTACCAGGAAACTCCAGTGCACTAGGTCTTAACTTTTTACCGGGACCGGGCTTGAGCTTATGGTCAATCCGGCACCCTGTCTGGCTAATTATGTTTTTTAACTAAAACCAGGGTAAGATTACTTGCCCTGACAACGAAACAGGAGGAGACAAAGATGTCACGTATATCAAATATACGGCGACTTAGCGGGCTAGGGATATTTTCCCTGCTGGTAATGTTGGTACTGGCCGCTTGCGGTGATGCAACCAATACAGCCGCCCCGCCTACTACGGCCGCTACTTCGACTACAGCAGCTGCGGCTGCTACAACCGCGGCTAGCGTCACCACTGCTGCCGCTGCTACAACCGCCGCAGGTGCTACAACCGCTGCAGGTGCTACCACCGCCGCTGCCGGGGCTACCACTACCGCTGCCGGGGCTACCACTACCGCCGCAGGGGCTACCGCTGCGGCCGGGGCTACCGCTGCGGCTAGCGATACTATCACCCCAAACACCAGCCTTAGCGGTACCGTGCGTTTATCAACGGCTACTTCCTCACCGGAAGAAGATGCCATTGTAAAACAACAACTCCAGAATTTTGCTAAAGCTTACCCGAACGTCAAGGTTAACCACGAAATTATTGCCAGCGATTACGATACCAAAATCAAGACTTCGATTGCCGGTAATAACGCTCCGGATGTCTTCTACGTGGATAGCTTGATTGCCCCGGACTATATAAACGGCAAGGTATTGGAGCCGCTAAACAGCTACGCCGATAAAAACAAAGTCAGCTTGTCTGATTTTTACCCGACGCTGAGCAAAGCCTTCACCGGCGCGGATAACAATGTGTACGGGTTGCCCAAAGATCATAACACCCTGGTAATGTTCTACAACAAGGATATGTTCCAGAAGGCGGGTATTACGGCGGTCCCTACAACTACCGAGGAACTGAAAGCCGCGCTGACCAAGCTGAAAGGCGTCTTACCGGCCGATGTGGCTCCGCTCGCGGCTGACCCGGACCTGGCCCGCGTGTTGCCCTGGGTATACGCTTTTGGCGGCTCAATGCTGTCCGCTGACAACAAAGCTTCCGCAGTAAATAGCCCGGGCTTCAAAGCCGGTCTTGATTTCTACTACGGCCTGCGCCAGGCTGGTTTATCCAAAAAATCCAGCGAACTGGGCGCTGACTGGGCCGGAGACGCCCTGATTAAGGAAAAAGCGGCGGTCGCTTTTGAAGGCGGCTGGCTGATCCCGCCCCTTAACAAAACTCCGACCAAAGACAAAGTTGGCATCGCTCCGTTACCTAAAGCCACCACCCAGGCCACTTTGGATTTCACGGTAGCCTATGTGATGTCTTCCAAATCGGCCAATAAAGACGCCGCTTTTGCCCTGTTAAGCTTCCTTACCAGCACCAGCCAGCAGCGCTTGCTCAGCGACATTGGTCTGGCCCTGCCTTCTCGCCAGGCTCTGACAGAGGGGTTTGTCCAGAAATACCCCGAGCGTAAGGCCCTGGTAGATAGCACCAATTTCGCCAAACCCTGGCAATTTGGGGTAGGTTTCGGCGGTTTTGCCGATAAGGTAAATCCCGAGCTACAGTCTCTCTTCTCCGGCAGCAAGCCGCAAGATCAAGTTATCAAAAACATTGACGACCTGGTCAAACAGACGCTAAGCCAGTAATAGGATAGGAATTAGCCTGCCTGTTTTGAAACGGGCAGGCTAATTCCTATAAAAGGCCGGGGCCTAATAAAACGGGCCGCCTCACTTTATAAGTGCGGGAACACAACTTTTCAGTAGATACCCACGGGAGGGTTGATGTGTAAGGGGTGTTGCAAAAGGAGATTAGTATGGCGGGAAATATTGGGCAGGTCCAGGTTGAGACAACAACAGGTAGCCTGGCCCGGCAAAAAATGATGGATAAATGGGCTGGCTGGTTATTTGTCTTACCGGCGCTGCTCTTTTTTTCAGTATTTGTGGTTTATCCTATAGGATACGGTTTATTTTTAAGTCTGTTTAAAATTAATAGCTTCAATATTGATGAACGCCAATGGGTTGGCCTGGAAAATTTTACTAAAGTATTGGCCGACCCGAATTTTCATAAAGCGCTGCTCAATACAGCAGTCTTTTCTTTTTTTGTGGTAACAATTCAAACTGTCCTGGCCCTGCTGCTGGCAGTCGCCGTTAATCAAAAAATCAAAGGAAGCACTTTTTTCCGGACGGCTTTCTTCTTTCCTTCGATAAGCAGTTCGGTGGTAATCAGTATTATCTTTTTGTGGGTCTTTAACCAGAACGGCTTGCTCAATTATGCGCTTTCAACTATCGGCGTTAAAGGGCCCACCTGGGTGGACGACCCGCGTACCGCCCTTCCGGCAATTATGGGCCTGAACATCTGGACCACCGCCGGAACGATGATGGTGTTATACCTGGCCGCTTTGCAAGATATCCCAGCCCACCTGTACGAGGCGGCGGCGGTAGACGGGGCCAACCCCTTCCAGCGCTTCTTCAGAATAACGCTCCCGCTCCTGACGCCTACCACCTTTTTTGTTGTCACGCTCGGGTTGATTGGTACGTTCCAGGTCTTTGACCAGGCTTTCGTAATTTCAAACGGCAGCGGCGGCCCGGAAAAATCAACGCTTACAGCCGTTTTCTATATTTACCAGCAAGCCTTCAAAGAGACCGGAAGGATGGGAGTTGCCGCCGCAGGAGCGGTTGTGCTACTGGTAATCATCCTTACCGTTACCCTGATACAACGTTTTATTTTCCGCAGTGAACAGGAATACTAGGAAGGCGGTAGAAATATGGCAGTAAGTACGGAAGTAAGTTTGAAGACAAAGCAGCCTGGAGTTATTGGCGAAACCCCGGCCTGGCGAAGGGTACTGGTCAGGGTATTGATCTACGCTTTGTTAATTGGGTTTGCCCTGTTCGAGTTTTTACCCTTCCTGTGGTCAATCACCACTTCGTTTAAGTCCGAGCAAGAAATCAATGCCGGGTTTGTCAACGGGTTTCACTGGATACCGCAAAACTTTACCCTTAATAATTACCTGGACATTTTCAACAAAGTAGAGTTTGGGCGCTGGTTCTTCAATAGTCTGATAGTCGGTGTGATAACGACCCTGTTTACCCTGGCCTTTTCTTCGACTTCCGGCTACGCTTTTGCCCGGATTCCCTTTCCAGGCCGGGATTTTATCTTCTGGTGTATTGTCGCGACCCAGATGGTCCCGGCCATCATCTACTTAGTTCCGATTTACATTTTGCTCAAGAATCTTAACCTGCTTGATACCTTACCGGGCCTGATTATCCCGTTTATGGTAACAAACTTTGGAATTTTCTTGATGCGACAGTTTTTTACTTCGGTGCCGGTCGAGTTGGAAGAAGCGGCCAGGGTAGACGGGGCCGGGCGTTTCCGGACCTTTGCCCAGGTGGTGCTGCCGTTAGCCAAACCTGCCCTGGCGGCCCTGACCATTTTCACCTTTATGGGGCGCTGGAATGACTTTTTATTGCCGCTGATTATTATCAATAGTCCCGATAAATATACCCTGCCGCTGGGTATGAGTACCTTCCGGGGCTTATACAAGACGGATTGGGGCTTGCTGATGAGCGGGTCGCTGCTGGTAATGGTGCCTATTGTAATAATGTTCGTTTTTTTTCAGCGGTTCTTTATCGAAGGAGTTTCTTACACCGGTCTTAAAGGTTAAATTGCTAAACGGTCCCAGGCACAGGCCGTTCCAGGCCTGAAAGCCAGGCCGCAGGGCCACGAGGTCACAGTTTAGCAGTACCTTAGAACAAGAAAGGTTAATTTACGGCATTGGTTTCTAAATTGAATTTGGCTGATTATGCTGAGGCAGCCCGCCAAAACTTTGACCGGCCCTTCACGGTTAGCGGGCGCAGGGCCTACCTGGTGGGCCACATGGACGGGTCGTTTCCCGACCTGGGCCACCACATACCGGGCGAAATGGGCGGGCTGTGGGCGCCGCCGGTAAAACTGGCCGATGGCTGGTGGTTCGGCCTGCGCGAGAGCGGGCAGGACCCGGCCTGGCAGTGGTTGTATGGGGAAGCCTGCCGCAGTTTCACCATGTCACCGGGCCGGGCCAGCCGCGAATTCAGCCTGAAAGTCGGGCAGAATGAGGTTTCGGCCCGGCAAGAATTCTTCGTGGCTTCCAACGAACCGGCCCACTTCATCAGCCTGACCCTGGAAAACCCGGGCGAGAAAAATCTCAAGCTGGAACTGGCCTGGCTGGTGCGGTTCGATATCAGGGGGGCCTGGTGGAGCGAGTGGCCGGACCGGCCCGACCAGGCTCTCTTCGACCCCACGAAAGGGGGTATTATTGCCCGGGACAGCCTGACCGTCAAATGGGGCGCCATGATGCAAGGTGACCGCTGGCCGCTCCATGCGGAGACCGGCCCGGACCTGTGGGGTCCGGAAAAGACCGGCTCACTGAAAGGGTCGGACGACCGGCCCGAAGGCATCTTGCGCAACCGGCCGGAATTACAAGGCGAAGGTATCTCGGGCCAGTTGACCTACGCCGTGGAGTTAGCCCCGCTTTCCAGGCAGACCCTTAATTTTGTAATCGCCGGAGAGGCCGAATTTGACGAAGCCAGGCTGGAATGGGCCTGGCAGCTTTTAGCCAACCGGGAAAGTATCCTGGACCGGAAACTTGAAGAACAGGTCAGTTTACTGGCCGGAACGCCCCGCATCGAGACCCCAATACCGGCCTACAGGCGCATTTTCAATGGGTCGGCCCTGTGTATGGACATGCTTACCCTGGATGTACCGGGAGTAGGGCCGGGCATTGTGGCCGGGTTGCAGGGCTTTGCCTGGTTCTTTGGCTGCGATACCTACTACACTTTGAGCGGTCTGCTGGTTACGGGCCAAACCCGGGCCGGGCTGGATACTTTAAGAATGCTGGCTAACTACGGGCGCAAGCAGGACGGCCGCATTCCGCACGAAATTGTTCAGACCGGCGAAATGTTCAACCCGGGCAACCAGGTCGAAGCCGGTGAATTTGCTACTTCGGTGGAACGGGCTTTCAGGTGGACCGGCGATGTGGACTTTCTGAAAGAAGTTTACCCGGTCTGTGTGGATGGTATTTTCAAGTTCCTGCTGGAGGAAAGCGACCCGGAAGGGACTTTGCTGCCGGAGGGACCGGGCATCCTGGAACTCAGCACCGCCGAGCGAGGCCGGAAACTGGACGTAGCATGCAGCCTGTACCAGGGCTTGCAATCACTGGCCTACCTGGCCCAGGTGATGGAGGACCGGGCGACCCAGGAACGCAGCCAGCAGCTGGTTGACAGGGTGCGGGAGCAGATTGAACGCCATTTCTGGGATAAAGAGCAGGGCGAGTATGTCTGGCGGATTGAGAATGACCTGTCTATCCGGCCCGGTGAACCAACCCACAGTTATGTAACCCTGGAATTTGGTGTGGTCAAAGACCGCGCCCGCGTGGAAAGCCTGTTTGAAGTAGTCGAAGGGCCTGAACATACCGGTCCGCGCGGCCTGATCTTACCGGGGTCAACCGAGTTAGTAATGGCTATCCAGAACGCGATTGTGGCCCTGGCCGAATTTCGCTACAACCGGCCGGACCAGGGCTTGCGCTATTTACAATATTGCGCAGACGAGTACGGTTACTATATGCCCTGGGCTATTCCGGAGTTTATAGGCCATGACGCCTGCTTTATCCAGGCCTGGTCCAGCGCGACTTTCAACTGGCTGGTGGTCCAGGGATTCTTCCGGCTCAATCCCGACCCGCTCCGCCAGGTTATCGAGGTACAGCCGCAATTGCCTTCAACCTGGGACCATCTGGAGGTCAAAAATCTCAAGCTCTGGGGAACGCCTTACGACCTGAAGTTAGAGCGGCGCCAGGGCAAGATTGAATTCAGCGCGCAGCCAGGCGGACCGGAGGCCGGGGCCACCCCGGCAAGGTTCGAGGTCATCACCGACCCGGCTTATCCGGCCAGCTTTGTATAGACCTGGCGCGACTTTAAACTAGAATTAAAAAGGGACGTAGCGGGGTTTCTTTGTGAGAAACCCCGCTACGTCCCTTTTTAGTTTGAACTATTGCTGGAGAGTTTATTTACCACGCGTAGGCTTCGGGTGCTTTGCCGCCCGGACCGGGGAAGATTTCGTCAAGCTTCTTACTAATCTCCTCGGTTATCTTGATATCAAGGGTGTGCAGCGAGCCATCAAGCTGCTCGACCGAACGCGGCCCGATGATGGGGGCGGTGACAACCGGGTTGGCAAGCAGCCAGGCCAGGGCAATATCGGCCGGTTCTTCGCCCAGTTCCGCGCAAAAGCTTTCATAAGCTTCCAGTTTCGCCCGGTTTTTCTCAATATTCTTCTGAGTGCGTTCCTCGGCGCGGCGGCCCTCGCTAACCTTTTTGAGGACGCCGCCCAGCAGACCACCACCCAGCGGGCTCCAGGGAATAACGCCCAGGCCGTAGGTTTCACAGGCCGGTAACACTTCAAGCTCAATCATCCGGGCATTGAGGTTGTAGAGGCTCTGTTCGGCCACCAGTCCCAGGAAGTTGCGGCTTTTAGCGATTTCATTAGCCCGGGCGATGTGCCAGCCCGCGAAGTTGCTGCTACCTACGTAAACGATTTTGCCCTCGCGGACCAGTTGTTCCATGGCCTGCCAGATTTCTTCCCAGGGCGTTTCGCGGTCAATATGGTGCATCTGATAGAGGTCGATATGGTCGGTCTGCAACCGGCGCAAGCTGTCCTCACAGGCCCGGCGAATACTTACAGCGGAGAGTTTCGATTGGTTGGGCCAGGTACCCATATTGCCATAAACTTTGGTCGCCAGGACGACCTTTTCGCGCCGCCCGCCGCCCTGAGCGAACCAGCGGCCTATAATTTGTTCGGTAATACCTTCGCCGGTCTTGCCGCCGTAGACATTGGCGGTATCGAAGAAATTTATACCCTGCTCCAGGGCCTGGTCCATAATTCTAAAGCTGTCCGCTTCGCTGGTCTGCGGACCAAAGTTCATTGTACCCAGGCAAAGGCGGCTGACGCTTAAGCCGGTACGCCCCAGATGTGTATACTGCATAGTGAAATGTTCCTTTCTCACCAACAAGCCTTTGGAATTTAATACAACTGGATGCCGTAATAAATTATTATATATTTCCAGTTACCGGCTGATTATACTCTACCGGGATACTTATAACTATCAACCAGGCGTTCTTGAAGCCGCCGGGCCGGTTTACCCGGTAGTTTTTACCCGGTAAAATTTACTTTTCCAACCAGCGGCGTTTAATTTCCAGGCTTAACCAGGTATCGAATAAAAAGAGAAACAGGCCCTGCATGATAAAACCGAAGCCCATACCGGCCTGGTCGGGTTTGCCGCTGGCATGGCCCTTGCGCCGGAACCACTCCCCGGCCAGCATATAACCCAGGTCCAGGCAAACATTCACGGCCAGCACCAGGAAAATAGTTTTAGCTTCTTTCAGCCAGGTTTCGGTGCGGCCTGAAGTATTACCACCGGCCAGCCGGGCCAGTTTACGCCGGTAACCGCGCCGCGAGAACCCGGCCAGTAAGGCATCCACGCCGCCCCAACCCAGACATTGCAGCCAGAAGTGCTTCCAGTATTTATCCCTGCTTAAAAGACTCAATAAGCTGCCCACCGCAACGTTCAGGGTACCCCAGGCCAGTAACAGGCCCATTCGGTGGTGGACATAACGGTAAAATTTATCTTGCATGGGTAATTCGCTCCTGTGTTTTAGCGCGGCTACCTGTACAATTAAGGTTCCACAATAATATAATACCTGACGAAAACCGACCTTTTAAATGGCCGGTTGAAAAGCTGACGGCTTGTTTCAAATTCCAAAATTAATCCTGAAAGTGAAATGGTGACAAATAGTGGCTGATATAAATCCCCTGGAAATTAGAAGTAAATGCACCCGGTTTCTGTCAGGTCACTACTCGCGCACGCAGCGCCAGTGGTTGGAGCAAATGGCCGCCTCGCCCCTGGCCGGGGACCGCCTGGACGTTTACAGCGAAGGCCCGGCAATCCAGGCCCTGGAACAGGAAGTAGCGGAACTGCTTGGCAAGGAAGCAGCGGTGTTTATGCACAAAGGGGTTATCGCCCAGCAAATTGCGTTGCGAGTCTGGGCCGACCGGACGCACCATAATACGATTGCCCTGCATCCCCAGAGCCACATTGACCTGGATGAAGCCAATGCCTACGAGCGCCTGACCAGGCTGGCGGGCGTCCGGGTGGGCAAAGACCACCGGCCCTTTACAGCCGCCGACCTGGAAAACCTGCACGAGCCGCTAGGAGCGGTGACGGTGGAACTGCCCTTACGGCGGGCAGGCTACAAACTGGTTAGCTGGGAAGAATTAAACGCGATTGCTGAATGGACGCGCCGCCAGAATGTTCCGCTGCACTTTGATGGGGCCAGGTTGTGGGAGTCGGCCCCCTTCTACGGACGCACTTATGCCGAAATAGCGGCCCTGGCGGATTCGGTCTACGTTTCCTTTTACAAAGGTCTGGGCGGCCTGGGCGGCTGTATCCTGGCCGGGCCAGCCGATTTTATCAATGAGGCTAAAGTCTGGCGGACGCGCTTTGGCGGGAATTTATTTACCATCTTCCCCTATATTATCTCGGCCACCGAAGGGCTGCATGCCCAGTTGCCAAAATTTGCCGGGTTCCATGCCCGAGCCGGGGAAATCGCAAAGGCGTTAGGAAGTCTGCCCGGTGTAGTCGCCGTGCCGGACCCGCCGCATACTAACGGGTTCCAGGTTTACCTACCGGCGGAGCAGGCCGCTTTACAAAAAGCCCACCTGGAGTTAGCCGCCCGCGAAGGGACCTGGCTGTTTGGCGGGTTTGAGGAAACGGCCGTACCGGGCGTGACGATGGCTGAAATTGTGGTTGGCGACGCGACTATAGACTGGACGACCGCTGAAATTGTCGCGGCGGTTGGAAAATTGATTGAGTTGGGCAATAAGGCCTGAAATCGCCCGGTAGAACCAGCGGCCGGTTATAAAAATACCGGCCAGCCCGGCTTTAGAACCACTTGAGGCGTTTGAAGAAAATGAAAAGTGAAGTGGTTATAGTAACCATAAGGACCAGGACGACAAAATAACCGTATTGCCATTTTAATTCCGGCATATTTTCAAAGTTCATGCCGTAAATACCGGTGACCATCGAATTAGCCATGAGGATAATCGAGGCCGCCGTAAGCGTGCGCATGACCTTGTTCAGGTCGTTAGAGACTACCGTCAAGTTAGCGTCCATTGCGCTACTTATCTGGTCGCGGTAGAGGTCAAGAGTATCCGTAACCCGGGTGATATGGTCGTAGACATCCCGGAAGTAAACCAGAGTACGTTCATCAAAGACCGGGCTATCGCGGTTGGTCAGGACATTTAAAACATCGCGTTCGGGACCGGCGATGCGGCGCAGTTGGAGGAAAAGGTTTTTAAGACTCAGCAATTTTTCGGTCAGGTTGCGCTGCCCGGCTCCGCCTTCGAAAATCCGGGTTTCCAGTTCTTCCGACTCATCCACCAGGCGGTCTACCGCTGGGAAATAGTTGTCTACGATAGCGTCAAGGATGGAATAAAGAAGGACCCCTATGCCGTGGTCAAACTGGTCCTTATGGCGTTTCCAGCGCTTCTCGGCTTCATCAAGTTCCTTTATAGGGCCGTAATGGACGGTTACCAGGAAGTTGGCCCCCACGAACATTTTTAGTTCCTGAAGATTTAAAGCGGCTTTGTCATGGTTCTCATAATTCAGTGCATAAAAAACCACAAAGAAGAAATTCTCATAATCATCCACTTTGGGGCGCTGGTGTGAATGAACGGCATCTTCCAGGGCCAGGTGATGGAATTGAAATTCCTCGGCAATTATTTTGATTTCTTCCTCGGTGGGATTGTTCAAATCCAGCCAGAAGAGGTTATTTGGATCCTCAACTAAATCGCTGATCGAGTCAATATCCTGCCAATTGTCAAACTTCCGGTTAGTGCTATTGCAGTATAGAGCTTTCAACATCGTTTTAACTCAACCGGGCCTTTCTGATTAAGTAACCCTTCCCAAATTTTACATACCAAGCCTGGTAGCGTAATATTAATTGGCCTGATTGTAACATTTCCGCAACAGGCGGTAAAGATACCCCCGGTTGAAATAGAGCATTAGCAAGGTCTATTGAAATTTGTTATCAGCATTGAGCTGAAAATATAGGGTGAAGGAACCATGAGCAACCAGGCTTTCCCGGCGCGCTGGCAGGTCCGGCGCGAAGTAAAGTAGGCCGGAAATCAGCTCTGAAGAGCCTTGCCGTGTAAAAATAGGTCTGGCAGTTTGAAATTTATTGTGATAGTCTATTAAGAAACCGGGTGCCGGTAAAACCATGGCACCTTCGATATTGGGTCAGGGTGTATTGAGAAGTAAGAGATTGCAGGGCGGAACGCTCTTGAGAATTGAGACCCAGGGACCAGTCCGTCAGTTTCAATCCAAAACTGTTTAGCGTTTTAGTTGAAGAAAGGATTTTGCAAAAACACTGATGCTCGAAGAATTTTTGAAAGCGACTATCCTGGGTATAGTTGAGGGGCTGACAGAATTTATCCCGGTTTCTTCCACCGGTCACCTGATTGTCTTTGGTCATTTATTGAATTTCGAAGGGCCTAGAGCGGCAACTTTTGAGGTATTTATTCAACTTGGCGCGATTCTAGCTGTAGTGGTACTTTACCGGGAAAGGTTCATCCAGCTCTTTAATTTTAAAAGGTCGGACGGTTTCCGAGGCATAAGCGGCTTAAAACTGCTGGCCCTGACCTGTATTCCGGCTTTCATCCTGGGCTTTTTAGGCCGCGATTTTATCAAAACCAGCCTGTTCAGCCCGGCTACGGTAGCAATAGGGCTAGGAGTGGGTGGGATTGCGCTTATCCTGGTGGAGCGACTATTGCCAAAATCCCGGGTCACTAAAAATGGTCTGGATACCTTGACCTGGCGTGAAGCCCTGGTTGTTGGGTTGTTCCAGTGTTTAGCCCTATGGCCGGGAATGTCGCGTTCGGCTTCTACGATTGTCGGCGGGATGCTGTCCGGCGTGGAGCGCAAGACTGCCACCGAGTATTCATTTTTCGCCGCCGTCCCGATTATGGTCGCCGCAACCGGCTATGATTTATTCAAAAGCCTAAAACACCTGGAAACAGGAGATATACCAACCTTTGGTATAGGCTTGGTAGTCGCTTTTATTTCGGCCCTGTTTGCGATAAAATTCTTTATCCAGTTGCTTAGTAAAATTACGCTGGCCCCGTTTGGCTGGTATCGCATCGGCGCAGCCCTGGTTATTTTTGGTTTAATCAGCATAGGAGTCCTTAGATAGGCGAGGGAAATAAAATGGGGAACAGTGAAGTAACAGGTTCAAATGACCCATTAAGCCATACCAACGGGCTAGGGCATAAAATTATAGCCACCTATACCCTGGGCGAGCGGCCGATCTCAGAAGTCCAAAATACGCTTTTTCCGGGAAGCATCCAGAACGACCGGGGCTTCTTTTTAGGCGGCCTGGGTAGCGGTCTTTGGCGCAACCCGTCAGACCCGGAAAATGAATTCTGGATGGTGACGGACCGAGGCCCGAACGGCAAGGTTATTGTTAATGAGCAGCTCAGGCGGACTTTTCCCATTCCCGAATATACGCCTGTCCTGGTAAGGGTCCATACGGGAGATACGGATGTTCACATAGAACAGGTGCTGCCCTTACGAGGAAGCTCCGGCAAGCCTATCCTGGGACTTTCCAACCTGGAAGGCAAGGACGAAAGCCCCTATGATTTTCAAGCGGAAACGGCCCTGGCCTATAATCCCAGCGGGCTTGACCCGGAAGACCTGATAAGGACCTCTACAGGCGAATTCTGGCTGGCGGACGAGTACCGCCCCTCGCTGGTCAGAGTTAGCGCAGAAGGTGTGGTCCTCAAACGCTTTATTCCACAGGGCGTTGAATTGCCGGGGGCGGATTACCCGGTAGCAGCGGTCCTTCCGGCGATTTATGCCAGGCGCAAGCTCAACCGGGGCTTTGAAGGGCTGGGCCTTAGCCCAAACCAGACGACTCTGTTCGCGGTGCTGGAAAGTCCGCTTGCCAACCCCGACACCCCGACCAGCGACAATTCCCGCAATACGCGCATCCTGGCCTTTGATATCACAACCGAACGGCCGGTGGCCGAGTATGTTTACCGATTTGAAGAAGTAAGCACTTTTGACCCGGCTATTACGCAGGCAGATATGAAGGTTTCAGGGATAGTTGCCCTACCCCAGGATGCTCTTTTGATACTCGAACATACCGATGCCGTGGCGAGGCTTTACAAAGTTGACTTGAGCCGGGCCACTAATATCCTCAATACTAAATGGGCGGACCCTGCCACAAGGCCCAGCCTGGAAATGTGTCAGGATTTAAGCGAGGTGGAAGTGGCAGCCTTGCCAAAGTCACTGGTTATTGATTTAACGACATTGCCCGGCATGCCCAACAAGATTGAGGGCCTGGCGGTGGTGGACCGGCAAACGCTGGCGGTAGCCAACGATAATGACTTTGGGATTGGCAGTTTCGACCAGGCCGGTAACAATTCCGGCAGTAATGTGAAGAGCCAGGTCCTGATAATCCGGCTGGCTACCCCATTGTTTTAGCTAACCTCTTATATAATAGAAAGTCTTGAGAACCCTGGCAATGGTTGAAGCCAGGGTTTTAATATTTAGTCCATATTCTGTTGTTCAACCTGCCAACCCGGGCCCAATATTCCGGCAAAAACCAGTATCTTTCAAAACCCCAGCCCCGCCCAAACCCGAAAACTGTCATTCCTCCTGAATCTGTATCAACTGATAAAGGGTCAGGAGGGAAAGCCGACCGAGGGATCCTGGGCACCCGCTTGCTGGTACCGGTGGCCTTACCGCAAAGGCAAAGACCTGACCTGGTTTACCGGCAGGATAGAAGGGGTCTTGAACCATTCCTTTGTTTGGTTGCTATTTGCCAACGGCGCGGCGATTCCTCGCCTACGCGCGGAATGACAGTCTTGAATGTTGTTTTTTTTCTTGGAAGACGGATAAAGTATCAAAACATGCCTTACGCAGTGCTCAGAATGGCAATTAAATAGTAGACTTTAGCAGAGCTATCAAAATTAGCGGGCTTAACAATTCTGGCCTATCCCGGACCTTTTGAGCCAGGGTTTTACTTTTCAGGCTGGCAACTGGCTAGATACTTATATTTGTAGTAAAATCCAGAGTAACTTTTGGGCGAAATCAAGCGTCTTGTAAGAAAATGGTGTGAATTTTGTTCAAAACGGTCCGGCCGATTAAAAATACCAGCAGATACAGGAATAATGGCAGTAGATAACGAAAATCAACCGGGCGACTCAGGACCGGGCCACCCAGCCGGGAACGATATGCCTGTAAAGGATTGGACCTACCGCAGGTCCGGCGCGGAAGGGCTCCTTGATAACCCGGATAGTTTACCGGCGGAAGATGGGCCGGTAGAAACTAAACCGGCCGCTGTGCCGGTCGCAATTTTACAAAAAGAACGCTGGTGGCGGATGCCACCCTCTTTCCGCTATCACCTGTCCCTGGAAATGGTCCTTTACGGCCTGATTATTATCTTCGCAATTTTCACCCGCTTCTGGGAACTGAGTTACCGGGCACTCCATCACGATGAAGGCGTCCACGCCTTTTATTCCTGGCGGCTCTATTATGGCCTCGGTTACGACCAGGAACCCTGGAAGCACGGCCCCTTCCTGTATCACATCCAGGCTTTATTCTTCTGGCTTTTCGGTGATACCGACCAGGTAGCGCGGGTTTCGACGGCTTTATTTGGCGTCCTTATCTGCCTGCTACCGCTGGGCCTACGGCGCGAGTTAGGGCGCTGGGGCAGCCTCACGGTAGCCTTCCTGCTGGCTGTCTCGCCTATGTTTTTGTATTTCAGCCGGTTTCTACGGGAAGATATTTTTGTAGCCTTTGCTACCCTGGCCCTGTTTATCAGCCTGGTCCGGTTCATTCACCGGCCCCGGCCCGGCTGGTGGTACGCCGCGATGCTCTCGCTGGCGCTGCTATTTTGCACCAAAGAGGTCAGCTTCTTTTACGTGTTGCTGTTCGGCGGCTTCCTGATGGCCTGGCTGTGCTGGCAACTGGCGCCCCGGCTGCTGCTGATACTGGGCGGGTATGCCCTGCTGGCCCTGGTGATTTTCTTCTTTACAATGGCGCTTTACCCACCGCCACCGATTCCTTTTGACACCATTTCCGGCGAGATAATCAGTAAATATATTGAAAGCCTGCTCAATCACCCGGTCTTGTGGGCTGGCGTTTTGCTTACGGTGGCTGGCCTGGGCGTGTACAGTTTTGCCTTCCACGAAGTAGCTTCGGCCCGGCGAAACTTTATGGTCAGCCAGGGCTGGGCGACACCTGACATTTCGCTGGGCCGGGCGCTTTTCGCTCCTTACCAGCAGCCCCGGACCGTCGCTTACGCGACCGCCTGGCTGGGCCGCCACTGGGGCGTGACCTTGACCGGGTTAGGGCTCGCCTTTGCTTTTTACTTCATTTTCTACACCGGGTTTTTTACCAGTATCCCGCAGGGTTCGGTGGGCGTATTTAGCGGGTTATGGTACTGGATGGCCCAGCAAGGGGTCGCAAGGGGCAACCAGCCCTGGTACTACTACTTCTTTATGCTGCCGCTGTACGAACCGCTGGCCCTGGTCTTCGGGACATTGGCCGGGGTATTGGTGCTGGTCCGGGCTTTCCGCTACGGCCTGCGCAAGCCCCGCAAGATTGTCTGGATGCCGGTATCGGAACTGGGCCAGGTAGGTAAAGAAAGCGCCACCGATGGCTCGGAAGATAACGATGACGAACTGACCCCGGTGCCAAACCCGGGCGCGGCCGCGAATAAAGCCGCTTCGGAAAGCCTGGTGGAAGTGGAAGTAGCGCTGCGGCCAGCGGGAAACGCCATCTGGCCGGGCCGCCGCCGCCGGGAAAACCACCCCTATATGGTCCTGCTGCTGTTAGTTACCTGGGCTTTTGGCGGGCTGGCCCTATATACCTGGGCCAGCGAGAAAATGCCCTGGCTGACAGTCCAGGTCGTGCTGCCTTTCATTTTGCTGGCAGGCTACCTGATGGAAAGCGTCTGGTCCGGCATTGAAGAATATTTCCAGAGCGGGGCGCACCGCGAGATAGCCATCTGGGGTGTTAAAAGCAAGGTCTTCTTCTGGTGCCAGGTGGGCGGCATGGTCTTCTCCGGCTTCTTGCTGTATATGACTCTTTTGAATTTAACCTCAGTCGAGCTAAATATTGCCGCCTCACCGGGCCGTTTCGACTGGCTTACGGTCTACATTCCGCCGGTGATTGCCCTGCTCTTTTTCACGGCGCTCTTTAGCTTTATCGGGCTAAAGGTAGCATTGAAAGTGTTGGGCGCGGTTGCCTTTGGATTTTTTACTTTCTTCTTGTTGCATACCGGCTTTACGTACGCTTTCGATCACGGCGATGTCGCTTTTGAAATGGGCGTATACACCCAGACTACCCCCGATTTGTACCGGGTGGTAAAAGAACTGGACACGGTCAGTACGGTCCTGTCGGCCCAGAAGCAGCTTTTGCCGAGTGACGAACGAATGTATGCTTCGGCGGTTAAGGATACGAAGCTGGTGCCGGTCCTCTATGATGATGACTTGCGGACGCCGCTTGATTTCTATTTGCGCGATTATACCAACCGCCGCCGGGTAGTAGATTACACCACGGCCAACGCGCCAAAACTCAACCTGGCCGATTACCCGGTGATTCTGGTAGCCGATGGCAAGCAGAACACCCTGGACGAGCTTCAGAAGAAAACCCTGGCCGATAATTACGTGGCGCGGCACTATACCTTCCAGTACTGGTTCGAAGAAAGCCAGTACCGCGATTTCGACCAGTCAGCATCTATCCAGATCAGCAATTTGCAAAATAAAGTATCCCAGGCGACTGTCAAGGACGCCAATAATCAGGTGGTTGTAAACAAAGGCGACGTGATGACGACCGAAATGTTACAGGACCAGGCCGGGAAACCGGGCGTCCTGGACAAAATCTATAACGCTAACGGGGGTAACTCGGCCCTTTTACACATGCAACAGGCCGGGAAATCGCTCTACCAGTTACGCACGCCGGGCGACTTTTCCCGCTTATGGCGGTATGTTATGTTCCGGGACCAGACTCAGCCGTTGGGACGGCGCGAATTCACCATTTATATCAAGAAAGATATTATCGGGGTTTGGCGGCAATTTGGGGACCTGGTTGATTTTCCAATCAGCCGGCCCCAGTAAAAAATTAAGTTTGTCTTTTATTGAGGAACGAAAACCTAAACATGACTGAACAGGCAAGACCTTTTAAAAATATACATAACCGGGTAGAAACGCTCGGCACCAACCCGGCGAGTGTTACCGGCCATCCTGACAGCGCGACCGCCGGAGAAACGGACCAGACGGTTTATGTTGCCCCGGAGACTGCCTCCCCGCGCCGGAGTGTACTGGACAGCCTGATTGCTTCAGGCTGGTTGAGCTGGGAAAAGGTCTTCTGGGTCGCGATTATTGTCCTGGCGATAGTCACCCGCCTGTGGGACCTGGCTCCCCGCGCGATGCATCATGATGAAAGCATCCACGGGGTCTTCAGCTATGACATGTTCAAAGGCAAGAATGTCTACCGCTACGACCCCACCTGGCACGGTCCGGTCCTCTACTACATGGTATCGCTCTCCTACTTCCTGCTGGGTGGTGCCACCGAATTCAGCGCCCGGTTTGCCCCGGCCGTATTCGGCATTGGCATGATCGCCCTGTGCTGGTTCTTGCGGCCCCTTCTTGGCAAGGTGGGCGCGATTGCCCTGGCCTTAATGATTTTGATTTCGCCCTCGATAATGTACTATTCGCGGTCGCTCCGGCACGATACTTTTGCCACTTGTGGCATGCTGCTGTTTGTTATCGGGCTGTTCCGCTACGCCCAGCACCGCGACCAGCGAAAAATCGGCTGGATGGCCGCCGCCGGGTTGGGCTTCTTTATCCTGTTCGGCAGCCACGAAATGTCTTTCTTGAACCTGGCGATTGTCCTTAGCTGGCTGGGAATAATATTCCTGCTGGAACTGGTCGTGCTACCGGCATGGGTGCGGCGGCCCTTCCAGGGTAATAGGAAAAGCGAAAAGGAACCGGCCGCCCCCGTTATCGAACCCGCCAGGCCGGTTGAAACGGCTTACCGGCGGCCGCTGGACGAAGACGATGAGATGGACGAGCCAGTCCACCCGGCCCAGACCGTACACCAGGCCCGCTTTGAAGAACTTGATGGAAATGAGAAGGTTATACCGGCCGGGACTACCGCCAAACCGCTGGCCGATACCGCCGAACTGCCGATTGCTGCTGGCGAACCCGGAGAACCGCTGGAAGACACCACCGCGCCGGTAGCCATGCCGCCTTACACGCCTGAACTGGAACGGACCGACCCGCTGCTGGGAGATTTCCAGAAGACCTGGTATGGCATGTTCGGGATACTGGCGCTCATGGTGATAACCGGGGCTATTCATCTTTTCTCGGACAGGACCTATGAGGGGTCAATACAACAGTTGCTGGGGGTAAACGCCTACCTGATACTGTTACCGCTGTACCTGCTGCTGGCCGCCCTGGCGGCTTATCCGCTGGCCCGGCTGGTCAACCTGGGTTATAACCGGCTCAGCGTCCGTTCGAACCGGCTGGCCCGTTTTACTGCCCTGGGTATCTTCGTGGCCCTGGCAGCGGCGGCGACCGTGCTTTTCCTGCGCGGAAAGTCCCCGGCGGCGTACCTGACAGCCCTGAACCTCCAGGTTTCCGGCACATCCAATGCCGTTTTGAATAAAGAAGTAAGTGACGGCTTTAGCGGGTTTAACCAGGTCAGCTATTTTGCCCTGAAATGGCCTTCGATAGTGCCGCAACTTGTCGTTATCGTGATAGTTTCCCTGCTGGCCGGGGCGCTGGTCGGGTGGGTAAAAGAACGCGGATTGCTGATTTACACCCGAAAAGGGCGTATGGGCTTTGGCGTATCGGCCCTGGCAGTCTTCACGCTGGCCGCCCTGATCAGCCTGCGCTTTATTATGGTGGCCGACCGCAGCCAGTTGCCTAAAGTAGTGCTGCCCCTGGTTGGCCTGGTGGATAAGTGGCTGGGCTACGTCCTGGGCGGAGCGGTCCTGGCGGTTATCATCGGGTTTGTTGCCGGGTGGTTTGTTTCGATGGCCCAGCGTATCCCTGACCAGGCAGTGCGAGGCTCGGCGGTCTTCCGGACCCTGTTGAAATCGGCCCGCAATCCCTGGTCAATTGCTGCTTTGCTGCTGGGTTTTGGCATTATATATGTCCTGATTTTCAGCAATTTCTTCTTTGCGCCGGAACGCCTGGCCGACGGTTTCTACCGGGGTATTGAATACTGGCTGGAACAGCACGGCAAGCGCCGCCTGGATGAGCCCTGGTTCTACTACCCAATGCTGATGCTGCTGTACGAAACCTTTGCGGTAGTCTGCACCTTTATCGCCCTGATCTATTTCCCGGTGGTCTTTTTCCGGCGTACCGCCCGGCGCGGCCGCTTTGTCTTTACGGTCAAAGGCGTCTTTATCGGCCTGACTTTCTGGTGGACCTTCCTGGCCCTGATGATGTATTCAATTGCCGGTGAGAAGATTCCCTGGCTGAATATGCAAATAACTCTCCCGGCCAGCATGGCGACCGCCGCTTTCCTGAACGACTATTTACGGTCGGTCAACTGGAAGCGCCTGCTTAGCTGGAAGGAAGGGCTGCTCTTCGGCGGCCTGTTTAGCCTGATGTTCATCTCGACCCTGGTTCTGATCGGTATGGCGATAAATTTCCCCAGGGTGGGCCAGGATAACGCCGGGTTTGGCCGGGCCGCGACCACCGCCGACCAGACCCTGACGATTGCCCAGATGGTCCTGGTGGGCCTGCTTGGCCTGACTCTGTTTGGCGTGAGCCTGTGGTTATGGAAAAATAACCGGCTGGAAGGGCGAGTGGCGCGGGCCGCTATCGGTATTATTTTCGGAATTATCCTGATAGCTTACTGCTTTAAGAGCAGTATCGCCCTCAACTTCGAACACCCGGACACGGCTATCGAGCCGATGATTTACACCCAGACCACACCGGAAGTGCCGCTTTTTGTAGCCCGACTGGACCGGTTGAGCCGCGATTTGCGCGATATTTATAAAATAGTCCCGCCGCAAACCCAGCCCGGACAGGCGCCGGCGATATACCCCGACCCGTCCAACAGCAAGGGCTTGCCGGTCTTTATGAGTACCGAAGTGGCCTGGCCGCTGGCCTGGTATTTCCGGGACTTTACCAATGTTACCCAACTGGCGATTAATACCGATGCCAATAACCCTAATGCAATTGACCGGCTGACCGATACCCGGGGCAATAACTTTGTGGTGGTGCTGGTATCAGCCGATGAAAGTAATAACATTAAACTCCAGCAGCAGTTGCAGGGGCAGTACACCGCCCAGCGCTTCCGCTTCCGCTGGCACTTCCCCGAAGATGATACGGGCTACGGGGCCCTGGGCTTTGACCCGCCGGACGACCCGCGAGAAGAGAGAATTGCCAAGAAGGATATTATTAATACGCGCTGGGACCTGATGTGGCGAAGCCTGACCCAGCAGCCGCATGCCGGGCACCTCTGGCGGTATATTATGTTCCGCGAGTTAGCGCAACCGCTTCAATCCTTTGATATGGTGGCGTACGTCCGCAATGATGTTTACCCTGATTTTGCTCTTACCAACGGCACCAGCCCGACCGGCACGGTCACCGACCCTGGGACCGCCGGGCAGACTTCCTTCGACCTGACGTCTTCGACCCAGGCCGGAAACCGGGACGGGCAGTACCGGACACCGCGCAATGTGACAATTGCCTCGAACGGGGATATCCTGGTACTGGATAGCCTTAACGGGCGGGTCCAGCGGTTCGACTCGACCGGCAAATTCCTCTCGAAATTCGGCAGCATTGGCACGGGAGACGGGCAGTTCACTCTGGCCCAGTTCCAGAGCGGGCCGGGCGGCATTACTACCGACGATGAGGGTAACATTTATGTGGCCGATACCTGGGGCTACCGCATCCAGAAATTTGATAAGGACGGTAAGTTCCTGCTGAAATGGGGCAGCGGCAAGGATACCCAGGGCAATCCGGACATCTCCAGCCAGTTCCCGACCGGGTTCTACGGGCCGCGCTCGATTGCCTTTGGGGCCGCTACCGGCGAACTCTATATCACCGATACGGGCAACCGCCGGGTAGTGGTTTACGATAAGCAGGGCCAGTTCAAACGGCAGTTTGGTTCGACCGGTACCGGCCAGGTTCAGTTTAATGAACCAATCGGCCTGGCAATCGGGCCGGATCGCAACCTGTATGTGGCCGATATGCGCAACAAGCGGGTCCAGGTGCTGGATACCCAGGGCACATATATCAGGGAAATAGCCGTACCGACCTGGAAAGAAGCCGTCCTGAGCGAACCCTACCTGGCATTCGACCCGGCGGGTGACCTGTGGGTTTCGGACCCGCCCAACGGCGCGGTGCTGCATTTCGATAAGGCAGGTACACTGGTCAGCACCTATAATGCCGCCAGCGGTCTGAACGTGCTTAACCCGGTCGGGCTAACATTCAGTACGGACGGCACACTGTACATTGCAGACGCTACCCGCAATAGTATAGTAAAATTCAAGCCGTAGACGCGCATGGTCCTGGGAAGCTTATGATGAGCTATCCTTTAAAATAACTTTTGGGGTTATAGGAGCATTTTGCTTAATACTAATAGATTTGTGGGGATTGAGGCCAACCGGTCACCGGAATATGTGCCGCAGAGTGAGGCGGGCCGGTACTGGTGGTTGGCCGGGATAGTAGTAGGCGGGGTAGCGGGTTTGCTGTTTGCGCTGACCCGTTTCGGATTTTTCCAGGGGGATGACTTCACCCTGATCAGCCAGCTGGTCACCAACAATTCGGCCGGGCCGCTGGGCTACTTCACCCGTGATTGGGGCCTGGAAGGGCGCTATTACGCGCCGCTGCCGCGCTTCTTCTTCTGGGTGGAATTCCAACTTTTCCATAATACGGCTTATGGCTGGCACCTTGTTTCGGCCCTGCTGCATACCGCTTGCGCGGTGCTGGTCTGGCTGTTAGCCTGGCGGCTGACCCGGCGACCGGCCGTGGCCCTGTGCGCCGGGTTGTTTTTTGCAGCTTTTCCGGTTCACGTCCCGGTAGTCGGCCAGATTAGCGGCCAGGCTAACCTGTTAGCGGCGGTCTTTTGCCTGGCCTCTGCCGTAACTTTCCTGTATGCCCGGCAGATTTTCACCGCTCATCCGGCTCTCGACCAGGACGAAACCCGGCTTAGCGACACCACCCGCTTGCATAACCGGTATTACTATCTTTCGATTGGTTTTTACGGGGTGGCTTTGTTATGTAAACAAGAAGCGATCGCCCTGCCTCTGGCCCTGCTGGCCTTTGACTTCATTACGGGCGGGGTTGACCGGCTGCGCAGCCAGCAGAACCGCCTTGAAGCCGAAAGTGACCGGGAAGGCACTACGGCCAGCAGCCTTTTAGCCTATTACACGCCCTACCTGGTTTTAATGGCAATGTACCTGGTAATCAACATGGTTTTCCTGGGTGGATTAAGCGCCTATTTGCCGGGGGCGAACCCGGGCAGCAACCTGCCTGAGTTCTTGCGGAGCAACTTGCGCGAACTGGCCCAACCCTTCAGCCTGGGCGGTACCGACGGCCTGATCGTAATCGCCGCTTTAATAGCCTTTTTGTGCCTGACCGGTGTTCAGGAATGGGAAGCCTGGCAGTTAAATAATCCGGGCCGGTTAGAGGCGCTCCGGGCCGCCCAGGTAACTATGGCCCAGCAGCAGAAGTCGGCCTACGAGGACGAGGATGAACTGGACGACCCGCAGAGCCTCCAACCGGCCCGGAGTGTGCCGGAGGAAGAACAGGCGATAAACCCGCCTATTGAGAGTGCCGAATACCTGCAACCGGTCCCGGCCAGGTTCCTGGACGAAGAGCCGGTAGCCGCGATTGAGCCGGAACCCAACGGCCACAGTCCGGAAACGGTTGAAAACCCGCCTCCGCTGGTTGGCGAAGATACCAAAACCGACCTCGAAGCAGCTAACCAGGGAGAACTGCGCCCGCCTTACTGGGGTTTACGGGCCGCCGGTTATGGGGTGCTGTGGACAGCGGCATTCCTGCTGCCTTTCATCTTGCAGGGAATGAGCAAGGGGCCGTTATACCTGGCGAGCGCCGGTTTCGCGATTTTCCTGGCCGCCTCGCTGGCCCCTTTTGGCACTTCTGCGGTCCACCGGGCAGCCGACAAGCGCCATGCCCGCTCCCTTTTCGGCCATTTCGAGTTGAGCTTCTGGCTGAGAATAGCGGCGATTAGCGTACTGGTCTGCGTGTACTTTGCCTCTACGGTCGGGAAGGTCACTGACTGGAACCAGGCCACCAAACCGGTCGGCCTCCTTCTCAGTTTGTTCTAACTGTTTATCCGGATAAGAAACCGGGCAGCTTACCGTTAAAGGTGAGCTGCCCGGTTTCTTTTATAGAGCTATGAGAGCAGCTTTTGAAGTTTAGCAGCCGCCTGCACGACTGCTTCAGCCAGGGTCGGGTAGGGCTGGATAGTTTCGGCCAGAACTTTGACCTTTAGTCCGGCTTTCATCGCCAGCACTACCGGGGCTAAAAGGTCACCCGCCTGGTCGGCCAGGATGTGACCGCCTAAAATCCGGCCGTCCGGGGCAGCCAGTAATTTGACCATGCCTTCGGTCTGGTTATCGGTGACGGCTCGCACCACTTCCTTAAACGGATGGCGGACTACCCGGTAGGACTGGCCCTCTTCACGAAGTTCTTCCTCGGTCCGGCCCACGTGCCCCAGGCTGGGGTAGGTATAGACGCCCCAGGGAATGAGGCTGTCGTCAAAAAGCTCCGGCGCGGCCGCGAAGGCATTCCGGGCGGCTAACTTGCCCTGGGCACTGGCGATATGAGTAAACTGGTACTTGCTGGCAATATCCCCGGCCGCCCAGATGTGAGGCGCGGTTGTGCGCAAATTCTTATCAACCTTGATACCTTTTTCGGTGGTTTCAACCCCGGCTGCAACCAGGTTCAAACCTTCCAGGTCGGGCTTCCGGCCAATTGCCACCAGGATTTCATCTACCACCAGTTCGGCCTGGCGTCCGTCGTCATGCTGAATGGTCAGCCGTTTGCCGGAGTCCTCTCGCCTTACACAGGTAAGCTCCACACCGGTCTTAAAGCTGATGCCAGCCCTGGTTAACAGACTTACCAGGGCACCGGCCATTTCGCGGTCCTCGGTATCCAGCAGGTGAGGGGCTTTCTCCAGGACGGTAACTTCTACCCCAAACTGGCGGAACACCTGGGCGAATTCCATGCCAATCGGCCCGCCGCCCAATACCGCCAATCTTTTCGGCAGGGTTTCCAGAGAAACGGCTTCGACATTGGTAATAAAACCGGCTTCGGCCAAACCCTCGATAGGCGGGACGGCCGGGGAAGTACCGCTGGCAATAATTACTCGCTCGGCCCGAAGCCGCTGGCCGTTTACCTCAATTTCGTGGGGCGCTACAAACCGGGCCGGGCCTTTGTAGAGGCTGGCCCCTTCGAAGCCTTTATCCGCTTCTTCTGGTGAGCCGCCGCGCAGCTGCTCCAATACCTTCTGGACCCGGCCCTGGACCGCGCCCCAATCGAAGCCGGTATGAGGAATTTCCAGGCCCAGGCGGTTGGCCTGCCGGGCTTTTTGCATCTGGGAAGCAATGTACAACAGGGTCTTGGTCGGGTCGCAACCGTAATTAAGGCAGGTCCCTCCCAGTTTATCCTTTTCTACCAGGGCCAGTTTATGCCCCTGGGCTTTCAAATTATCTACGGCTGAACTACCCGCCGGACCACCGCCAATTACAAGCAGATCGTAGCTATGATCAGCCACATTCACTATCCTTTCTTTTCTATTCTGTTTTAATTACTACAAGTTCAAACCAGGGAGGGATTATTCCTGCCTGGCCGGTTCGTCCAAACCGACCAGTTTGCCGACCCGCTGGATAGTCTGGCCGACCAGCATCCGGGCGCGATCAAGCTTTCTCTGGCTCGCCAGGGTCATAACGGCCCCTAAATACTCGGCGTGACAGAAGATCATGGGGGTATTGCCCAGGAAGCTACCGTTCCGGGGGTCAAATTCTTCGGCCAGGAGGCCCAACTCCCCGGCCATTTCTTCAGTTTTAACCAGGATTGCTTCGGCTTCTTTAAGCTTACCGGCCCGGGCATAGGCGTTAGCCATCCAGAAAGTGCAGGGCAGGAAAGCCCCTTCAAACTCGCCGACGGTTAGGGGGTCATGGCCGGGGGTCTGGGCCGGGTCGAAGCGATAGACAAACCCATCTATCATAAGGGAGGCTTCAAGCCGTTCCAGGGTTGCCACGACCCTGGGGTGGTCCCCGGGCAAGAATTCCATAACCGGGATCAGTAAAACCGAGGAGTCAAGGTTATCCCGGTCATAGCACTGCCGGAATGATTGCAGCTTTTCACTCCAGCCACGTTCCATCACCTCGGCGTGGATGCGGTCGGCCGTCTCTTGCCAGCCGTCGATTTCTTTCTTGTGGCCGGTCTTTTTAGCCAGTTTAACCGCCCGGTCCAGGGCGACCCAGCTCATCACTTTGCTGCTGACATAGTGGTCCTGGTGCGGCAATTCCCAGATGCCGTTGTCGGGTTCTTGCCAGTTTTCCAGCACGTAGTTGACCACCCGGAGGATCATTTGCCAGTATTTTTCTTCCCAGGAACAACCCTGCTCAACGTAGGTCAGGCAACATTCCACCAGGTAACCGAAGGAGTCAAGCTGGCGCTGTTTATAGGCCCGGTTGCCGACCAGGACCGGACTGGATTGGCGATACCCGGCCACGCCGGTCAATGCTTTCTGGTCAAGTTCGGTAGATCCTTCAATCTTATAAACCACCTGGATAGGGGCATCGGTGGAGGAAGAAACGCCGGAGAGCCATTCCAGGTAACGCCAGGAAGCCTGGGTCTTTCCCAGCAGGGACAGGATGGAAAGGGACAGGGAGGCATCGCGCACCCAGGCAAAGCGGTAATCATAATTGCGGTCACCACCCAGTCTTTCCGGTAAGGAAGTAGTCGGCGCAGCAACTGACGCGCCGGTGGGGGCATAACTCAGCAGGTGCAAAGTCATGGCCGAACGGCGAACGACGTTACCGCGCGGGCCGGTATAGACCAGGTTCTTAACCCAGGTATGCCAGTACTCGCGGGTGCTTTCAAAAGCGCCCCGGGCGGCGGGCAGGTTCCATAAGGCCGGGTCTTCATCCAGGGCCATAACCACCCAGGCTTCGTCGCCTTCTTTTAGCTGGAAGGTGCTGTTAACCCGGTCGGTACCGTTTTCAAGGGGGAAAGTGGCCCATAGGGTCAGGTAGTGGCTGTCAAAGTCCAGGCGGTAACCCCGCTCAACCGGCCTGGCCTGGGGAGGCTGCTCAAAATCCAGGCGCGGCGCGCACTCAAAGGCCACCTCGAAGCTGCCGCTGGTACATTTTAGCCGCCGGATAACCGCCCGGCGGTCCACCAGGTTGCTTTCCCGCTGGTCCTGGGGCCAGGGCATAAAATCGGCCAGTTCCAGGCGGCCTTCGGAGCTTTCCCAGATCGTTAATACAATAGCGCTGTCATTGAGGTATTTTTGCTGGCCGGTGGAAGGGCGGACCGGCCCAAAGCGCCAGAAGCCACCCCTGGTGCTATCCAACAGAGCGCCAAAGAAGTTGGGACTGTCGTAATTGGGCCAGCAAAGCCAGTCTATTGTCCCGTCGGCGGCGACCAGCGTCGCGCTGCGCCGGTCGCCGGTGACGCCGTGTTTTTCGATAGGTGGATAAGGGATAAAAGGTAACGACCCGTTCAATGTCTACCTCTATATGCTAAGAGCCGGAACCGGCCCGGTTACGCGCCAGTTGCCCGTTCCATTTAAGAGCTTCATTGGAAGAATGAAGCCATTCCGCTACGCCGGTACTGCTTAGAATAGCCAGCAGCACCCTGGTCGGACCCGGCACCAGCATCAGGCCGTAAGTCAGGAAAGCGGCTACCCATGTACCGACACAGGTCGGGCAGGCCAGCAGTTCGCCCAGGGCCTTTTTAGCGCCGGAATCTTCCTTGGGAACCACCGTATCACCGGCCCCGCTGGGGTCCTGTTGGACTTTAGTAAAGGGCTGGCGCAGCGGTTCGGTGACTTTATCAAAAGCAATCAGGTGTCCGGCCCGGTAAGAAGCCAGGCTCAACAACACTAAATCAAACGGCTTGAGCTGCCACTGGCGGCCTTTCTTTAAACTAAATAGGCTTAACAACGTGGTAAAAATCCCAATCAAAGTAACATAGGTGGCCCTTTGTTGGGTTTTAGCCTTTTCCTCTACTGTCATGATGTTCTAAACTCCTCTCGTTACCTTATGTATTCCAGAATTAATTGTAAAATATTAATAGTAAAATCGGCCCAGAATAAGCACTTGAATTATTTCCAGTTTCACCGCTTTAACAGCTTGCCCAGGGCGGCTTTGGTTTCAGGCACCACCAGCGGAATAGTGAAAAGGGTCGCGGCGGAAGCCAGCAAGCACCAGAAGCAAAAAGCCTTTTGTTTGGTCCACTGGTTGAGCGTCAGCCGGGCGGCCTGGCTGGTATCGAATCCGACTTTTGCGGCCAGGGCCAGCGAAAGCCAGGGCTGGCGTTCGGCCCGGTCCGGGCGGCCGATTGCGGCCAACCCCAGGGTCAGGGCGTAACTGCCCAGGCCGATAACTCCATCCGGCGTGTTAAAAAGGGCATAGGCTTCCGGGGCGGCATCAACTTTATCGGCGTCAAAAAAAGGCAGGGGAGGTTCGGGCAAATGTTTTATCAGGCCCAACTGGTACAGCGAAATAAGCCCCATCGAACCAATCGCCGCCAGCGATAGGGCCGCGATACCGCGCCGTTGGGCCATAAAACCGGCCCGGCTGCCTCTCAGTTCCCGGCTTAACTCTTCCGGTTTCATTTCCCTCTCCTTATTAGCAAAGTTGAAAGCCCGGCCACCGCCGCCGCGCCCAGATATACCAGGCCCCGGTGAGTGGCGGCCCAGAGCTGCAGGCTTTTGGGTTTGGCCTGTTTATCAAAGGTCCCATGAGTGCCGGGATCACCTTTAACCGGCGCGAACAGGTTATTGGGGCGTTGAGGGTTTTCGGGTTCGGTGGTTTGCTGGCCCTTATACCCGGTTTTGGAAAGATACCAATCTCCAAAGCCCGCCGCCAGCTTGTTACCCTGTATCACGATAGTGGTCGAGCCGCCGACAAACAGCTCGCGCCGTTTATTGTGAGCGGCCCAATAGACCGCCCTGGCCCCGACTTCCGGCTGAAAGATTGGCGGGACCGGCTGGGCCTTGTGCGGCAGGCGGCTCTTAACCCAGCCAAACTGGGGCGTATTGAGGGCGGGCATCTGGACCATTGTCAGGTGGACCTGGCTCTTATCGTGTATAAGCTCGGCCCGCAGGGATTCTGTAAAGCCCTTGATGGCGTGTTTGCTGCCGCAATAGGCCGATTGCAGGGGAATACCCCGGTAGGCCAGGGCCGACCCCACCTGGACTATCACACCCCGGTCGCGGGGGAGCATCCGGCGCAGGGCGGCCTGGGTGCCGTACACTACCCCCAGGTAGGTTACTTCGGTCACGCGCTTGAACTCCTGGGCGGTCATCTCTTTAAACGGCGAGAAAACCGAAGTCATGGCGTTATTTATCCAGATATCAATCGGACCGAGTTGCTCTTCTACCGCCAGGGCGGCGGCTTCCACCTGGTCAGGGTCAGCTACATCGGTGGGCAAGATCAGGGCCTTGCCACCGGCCTCTTCAATTTCACGGGCCGCGCCTTGCAAGCTTGCCTCGCCCCGTGCCAGCAAACCGATATGGGCGCCGCGTTGGGCAAATTCATGGGCAATCGCCCGGCCCAACCCGGCCGAAGCGCCGGTAATTACCACAACTTCCGGCTTACCTGGGCTGCTCATTTTTCGAGTACTCCTTTTTCACACTTTTCCATTAGCATTTCCTTCATTCTTTCCCCTAACTAGCAAGCAAAGTGCCAGGGAGTAGGGGTAAAAAGTGAGGTAGAAGGTAGAAAAGGTTAATTAAATAGGAACGAAGTGCCTTAACGTAGACCAGGACGCAATTAGAATTAAAATATTTTATTTATTTGCAATTGATAATGATGAATAAAGAAAAAGATTTGCCGGCGATTATGGTTTAATACAAAGGCAGGGAGAGCAATTCCAAGCCTTTAACCTGGCAGGCCGCATGCTGTTTTGTAAAGCAGGAGGGAAAGATGCAAGAACTACACCGGTTCCTTGAAAAGAAGTTTCAACTGGCTGATTGGAGCCTTACCCGGCCGCGACAGGGGCACCGCAAAGAGTGTTATATCGCCTGGGCCGGTAACTTAAACCTCTTCATAAAGTTCAAGGTGACTGCGCTTGAACCGTTGCGGCGGCTGGGTGAAATCGGTGTAGCGCCTGAAGTTGTGGCGGCGGGCCACCTGGCGGGCAAGCCCTTTGTAATCCAGGAGTACCTTGAAGCCGAAAACCCCACCCCGGCCTGGTTCAATGACCACCTGGACTACCTGGCCGTGTTTATCAGGCGCTACCAGGATGACGAAATACTGGCCCGGTTAGTCGAGCCAACCACTTACACCGGTCACGCGGGGCTAGTTGCCAGGGATATTGCGGAGCTGGAAAGGAGATTTTCGCGGCTGCAAGCGGCAGGTAAATTGGACCAGGCCGGAATCGGGGCAGCTTTTGAGAAATTTAAATCAACCGGAGCCATGCTGCCCCCCGCTAAACTTGTGCCGGTACACGCTGAACCCAATACCACCAATATGCTCTTGCCAGGCGAGCGGCTCGTAATGGTAGATTGGGACGAAATCCGCCTGGGCGACCCCATGCAGGACGTTGGCCTTATCTTATGGTGGTATGTCCGGCCGGAGAAGTGGGCCGAGTTTTTCGACAGTTATGGCTTAAAAATGGATAGGAATTTACAGGAACCGATTTTCTGGTGGACTGCCAGGGCTTCGCTGGCGATAGCTTTATGGCAATTTGAACACGGCGTTAACGGTCAGGCATTCCTGGAAGATTTCCAGGCGGCGGTTAAACAGGAACCCAACCCCCACGCCGCCTTCTAAAAACTGCCCCATAGCAAAAGCGGCCCCTTGAGCCGCTTTTTGTTTATCAATTATATGGCCTGTTTCAGGCGGCCTTTTTAAAGAATCCGCTCAACCGGTGGCGGTGCAGCCGCCAGGTGCCGACAATACCGTAGGGCAGAAAGAGTACAATCAGGACGTAAATCAGGCCGAGCAGCAACAGCCAGTGTTCCAGGATTGGGCCTACTACCGCCCAACCCCGCACGCTTTCTACAAACTCGCGGCTGCTCAGGGTAAAGTTCAGGCTTTGTATCACGACTGCTCCCAGCACCGCGCCATAAAGCGTGCCGGAACCGCCCAGGATAACCATCAGCAGCGGTAGCAGCGAGATATCGGTCGAGAGGACGCCCGGATTAACAATCCCATTGCGGAATGCAAAGACCATTCCGGCCAGCCCGGCAATCACCGCTGAAAAAGCCAGAGCTACAATCTTGTAGCGCAGCACGTTATAGCCAATCATTTCGGCCCGCCGCTCGTTCTCCCGGATAGACACCAGCACCCGGCCCAGTGGCGAGTTAATCAGGCGGCTGAGCCCGAAGTAAGCCACCACGGCCAGGATGAGCGCCATGTAATATACGGTGGTGCTATCCGGGGCGTCGGCGGCCTGGATTAAGGATAGACCTTCATCGCCCTTGGTAATTTCTACCAGGCGGCCGCTCAGGCTGTGGGCGGTGGTAGCCATTGCCAGCGTCACCATCGCGAAAAAGACCCCCTGCACCCGCAGCGAAACGAACCCGGTGAAAATCCCCAGCAGGCCACAAAGGACCACGCCCAGGATAGCCCCGGCCCACATCGGCCAGCCCAGGTTCAAAGAACAGAGGGCGACACTGTAGGCCCCAACGCCAAAGAACAGGGAATGTCCAAAACTAAAGATGCCGGTGAACCCAAACAGCAGGTCGTAACTGAGAGCAAAAGCCACAAATATCAAGACCTGGGAAATCAGGCGGGTGTTCGTCTGGGCCAACCCCAGCATAGGCAGCACCAGCAGGACCAGGCTCGCTATGGCGATAACCATACCGGCGGGAGTAAAACCCAGGCGGCCCCCCGGCCGCAGAGCGGTCAGGCGGGCTTTATCAAGCCGCTGCCGGGCGGCGGGGCTTAGTTCAAAATTGGCCGCCTCCGGTCCCTTTTCGGTAACGTTCACATTTATCATTATGGTTTAACCCTAATATTTTTTGCCGCCAAAAAGGCCCTGGGGCCGGACGAGCAGGACCAGTACCAGCAAAATCATTACAAAACTATCGGCAATCGCCTGGAAATGGTAGCCAACAAAAGGCGTAATCAGGCCGACCAGCAAAGCGCCGACCGCCGCGCCGGAGAAGCTACCCAGGCCGCCGATAACCACAACCACGAAAGCGGTCAGCAGGTTTAACTGGCCCATGCCTTCGCTGGCTCCGTTGGAAGTGATGGTGAAAGCAATCCCACCCAGGGCCGCCAGGGCCGAACCGAGGGCGAACACTCCAAAGAAGTAGCGTTTGACGTTATAGCCGAGAGCCTGAACCATCTGGGTATCTTCAACGCCGCCCCGGATGACCAGACCCACTTTGGAGCGGTTGAGCAGCCAGAAGACGCTCAGGAAAACCACCAGACCCACTATAACAATGGCAATAGATTTCCAGTTAACGGCTATATCGGGCGTAATCCGGAAATTGCCGCTGGGCCAGGGCGAGCTTAGCAAGTCGTAGCTCGGCGCGTTCAGGCTGAAGGCAATCCGCAGGCTTTCGTCCAGTACCAGGACCAGCCCGAGGGTCAGCAATATCTGAAAGACCGGGCGGCCGTACAGGCGGCGAATAGCCAGGATTTCGATCAAAGCCCCCAGCAAAGCGCCTACAGCCAGGCCAATCAACAGGGCCAGCAAAGTGGCCGGAAGCGGGTCAAGCCCCATCTGCATCCAGGCCAGTGGGCTGGTCTTGTCTTTAGCGGCGGCAGGGCTGGTAGAAAAAAGGTTGAACGACCAGATAAAGACAAATCCGCCCCAGGTGAATACCGCGCCGTGGGCGAAATTAACCACGTCCATCAGGCCGAAAATCAGCGATAAGCCGCTCGCCACCAGGAAAAGTACGGCGCTTTCGACCAGGCCGTTTATAAAGAAGCGGACAAAGGTCGGGAACTTGATGGCCGTATTGATGTAAATCAGGACCAGGATAAGCCCGGCCACCACGCTTAAAATAGTCAGCAGGCGCGGGTCGCGCAGGAAGGCCGGTGGGCCGGGACGGGTAGCTACTTTCATGCGAAACCTACTCCCAGGTATTTGCGTGTCAATTCGGTATCGGCAACAAGCTGGTCCATCGGGCCGTTGGTAATATTGTGCCCGTCGTCAATCAGGTAAAAGTAGTCGCCTACAGTGCTTGCCATTGTAAAGTTTTGCTCCACTAACAGGATAGTGACCTGCCGCTTGAGTTTCTCCAGCGCGTCCATAACCGCTTTAATAACGATTGGGGCCAGGCCCTTGCTGGGTTCGTCAATCAGCAGCAATTTATTGCCGGTCATCAGGCCACGACTAATAGCGACCATCTGCTGCTGCCCGCCGGAGAGCGTCCCGGCCTTTTGTTTCAAGAAACGCTGCATGTCCGGGAATAGGTCCAGGCAGTTTGCCAGGTGCGTGCGGTAACCAGCCCGGCTTTCGCCCCGCGCCGCTAATAAAAGATTTTCCTCAACGGTCATTTCCCGGAAAATACCCCGGTCCTCCGGCACATAGCCGATGCCCTGCCGGGCAATCTGGTAGGTGGTCAGGCCATTTATGCTCTCACCCCGGTAGGTAATCGTGCCCTGCCTGGGCGGAGTCAGGCCCATAATAGTCTTGAGGGTGGTGGTCTTACCGGCCCCATTCCGGCCGAGCAGGACCGTCACCGCCCCTTCCGGCACAGCAAGGTCTAACCCCTGTAAGATATGGAACTGGCCGATATAAGTTTGAAGACCTTCAAGGACCAGCAGATTGCCCCCGGAAGGTTTAACCGGCTCGTTCGGTGTAGCCTCCGAGGTAGGCTGATTGGACAGTCTCATTCCGCGCGATCTCCTGTGGTGAACCGTCCGCGATCATTTCGCCGTAATGCATAACCATTACCGAATCGCTGACGCTCATTACCATATCCATTTTGTGTTCTACCAGCATGACGGTCCGGCCCCCGGCCCGTTTAATTCTCTGCACAACTTCAATAATTCCCGGCACATCGTCCCGGCTCATCCCGGCGGTCGGCTCGTCCAGCAGCAAAAGGCGCGGGTTGGTCGCCAGCAGGATACCTATTTCCAGCTTGCGTTTGTCGCCGTGAGAAAGGGTCTGGGCCGCCTGCAACTCGCGCCCGCCAAGCATGACCATTTCCAGGATAGCGAAAGCTTTTTCCTCGTCCCGGCCAAAGCGGGTGACCGGCTGCCAGAAGTTAAAGGCGTGCGGTTCCCGGCTCTGGACGGCCAGCCGGGCATTCTCTAAAACGGTCAGGTTGGGGAAAATGGTCGTCATCTGGAACGAGCGGCCGATACCGAGTTTGGAACGGTAAAAGGCCGGGCGGCCGGTTATATCACGGCCCTCAAAGATTATTCGTCCGGCGCTGGGCGGCATCATACCGCTTATCAGGTTAAACAAGGTGGTCTTTCCGGCCCCGTTTGGCCCGATAATACTTTTGAATTCGCCCTCCCGGACGGCCAGTGAAACTCCGTTAACCGCGACCTGCCCGCCAAAAGTACGGCTAAGTCCTTCGGTCTGGAGAATATTCGATTGGTTTGTTGTATTCATAATTTTTTGGCAGTAGTCAGTAGTCAGTAAGTAGCACCTGGAGCGGTTACCGACTGACCTCTGACTACCGTATCTTTACTCCGTAAACCAGATTTTGACACTTTACCTGTCTGACAGGAAAGGCAATATTTAGCCAGTCATTCCGAGCGTAGTCGAGGAATCCGGGTAGCCACCGGGTGCCGTTGGCGAATGTTACCCGATCCGAATTTGGGTAACGACAGGGTTGAAATCGGACCAGTTTTCGCCTTATTGGTAGCTCACAGGCACCCAGGGGTACCCGGATCCTTCGCTGCGACTCAGGGCTTGCTTGTTACCAATTTTAGTTAAGCAAAAGTGTGTCAAAACTTGCCTTACGCAGCATTCTTCCTTCTGACTTCTGACCACTGACTACTTTCCCAAAACTACTTCTTCCGAATAGGCGGCGCGGAATCCTCGGCGGAATACTCTTTAATCAGTTGAGGAACCGGGAAGTCGTAGGTGCCGGTGGTATCTTTGACCATCTTGACGATATACATCGGCTGCAGGGCCTGGTGGTCCTCTTTACGGAAGGTTTGTTTACCCTTGGGAGCCGGGAAAGACATCCCTTCCATAGCCGTGATAAGTTTTTCAGGGTCGGCATCACCGGCAGTTTTACCCAGGGCGGTAAAAATAGCCGAAGCCGCTCCGAAGCCGTCCGGGGCAAAGATATCAGGGAAAGTGTTGAACTTTTCTTTGTAGGTCTTGACCAGGTAATCGTTCTCGGCGGTCTTGGGGAACTGGTTCCAGTAAAGCCCAACACCCTGGGTGCCGATCATTACGTCACCGGCGGCCTTGATGGTCGCCGCGTCACCGACCGGACTAACCGCCACAACTTTGTTGAACAGGTCGTTATCTTTCATCTGCTGAAAGAGTTTCGCGCCGGTGGTCCCGGCCCAATTCAACACCATCACGTCCGGGGAAGCGTCCATTACTTTCTGGATGTAAGGGGTGAACTCGGTCGCGGCGGGTGGCACGGCGACTTCAACCCACTGTATCCCGGCAGTCTTGGTGCCGATTTCCTTCCAGCCCGCGTTCGCGCCCTGGCCGAAGGCGTTGTCCTGGTAGAAACTGACAATCTTTTTGCTCTTGGTAGCCAGGCTGGCTGCGTAAGCAGCGCCAACTACAGCATCCTGGTCGGTATTGCGGGCCGTCCGGAAACTATAGCGGCTGAAATTCGCGCCGGTCAGGGCCGGGGCGGCGGCTGGGGCCACGATAAAGATTTTCTTGAGTTCCTTGTCGTTGATGGCGGCAATAGCCAGGGCTTGCGGGCTGCCGGGCGTACCAACCAGGATTTCCGCGCCGCTTTGCTGGACCAGCTTGCGGGCGGCTTCAACCGCTTTCTCGGGGGAACCGCTGTCGTCCTCAACCAGGACCTTTACTTCGCGGCCTTCGATTTTGTTGGTGCCTTTGGTGAAATAATCCAGGCCAATAGTAAGGCCCTTCTCGAACATCTCTCCATAGTAAGAAAGCGCCCCGGTGCGGGTGTTAATCAGACCGATAACCAGCGGTTTACCGGCATTCGCACCGGTAGCGGCGGCCGTGGTAGCCGCTGCAACGGTAGCGGCGGCCGCAGTCGTACCGGCTGCAGTAGTGGCTGCCGCTGTGGTGGCTGCTGTGGTCGCTGCCGCTGTGGTGGCTGCCGCCGTGGTCGCTGCCGCTGTGGTGGCAGGAGCGGTGGTAGGCGTACTATCGCCGCAAGCCGCCAACAGCGTGGAAAGCACCAGCAGTAATACGGTTAATAGATAAAAGCTTGTGTAGTTCTTATGCTTCATCAAAGTGTCTCCTCCTCGAGCAAATAAGGCAGCCAGGTCTAATCCGGAACACATAATTCCGGCCGACTTAAAGTCCTGTTAGTCTTCAATATACTTTTTCATAAAGTTTTCAGCTTCGGCCATTGTTGAGAAATGCTGCTCCGCGCCACTCTGGATATGTTTGACCACACCGCGCCAGGCGGCCCCGTTCCGGCTCGCCAACTCGGGGTCAACCGGCTCATCCGGAGTAGGTGGAACTATTAGCGTCACCGGGGTATCGTCAGCTTCGCGCACGAACCTTAGCATGAAACTGGTAATAACCCGGCGGGAGTTATTTTGCGGATTTGCCGCCATAGAAATCCTCAAGTCTGTCTGATTGTCTGGCGAATACATTGCTGGCCTTTAATTTAGCACACACCAGTTACAAACCAGTTACAAACTTTTTGATTAGCCAGCCGAAATTTGGGCTGTTATAATGCTTTTTTGTTGCTGATACTACTAAAATGCCTCATCTGTTAAGGAAGATAATAATATAAATGTCCAATTCTGAGAAGGTTGATAACTTGCTGGAACAAGCCCTGAAATTACCCTGCACCCACCAACAGGTGATTCCCCCTGACTACATGGACCTGAACGGCCATATGAACGTGATGTACTATACCCACGTGGGCAACATGGCCCTGCATAATTTCTTTGATAGCATGGGGCTGCATAAGCAGCTTTTTCAACCCGGGCTGCGCGGAATGTTTGCCCTGCGCCAGGTTATTAGTTATGTCAACGAACTGCGGGAAGGCGAGGAAATCGAGCTGCACAGCGGCCTGGTGGATTACGACCACAAGCGGATTCATTTCATGCATTATATTGTCAGCCTGACCAACAACCGGGTTGCCGCTTATGACGAACGCCTGGCAATGTATATTGATATGAGCGTGCGGCGCTCGACCACTTTCGAGCCGGAAATTTTAGAACAACTGGAGCCTCTTAAACTCAGCCAGCAGGCTGCCGGGTGGAAACCCCAGCTTTCGGGCGCAATTCAACTAAGGAAAAATTAAGCCTGACACTGCCCATATAAATTGCACCTAAAATAGTTTATGGTGTAAAATAACCGAACCTTGATTAGATAGCCCCCACGGACTACCTTTTAAACATAAATTGGAGAGTCGAAGGAGAAATAAGTGCGTATTCGTGTAGAAAATAAACTGGCAGGTGAACTGGATTACCTGGTAGTTACCCGGTTTACCGGCAGCGAGTCTGTGGCGGTTGGCCTGGATGAAAAGACGACTGAACTGGTAAAAAAAGTTAAAAGTCTGGGTGGCGCTGAAAAATTTCTCGAAACTGAAACCATCCTCTATACCGATGGCGGTCCGGCCAAACGGCTGGTAGTGGTCGGCACCGGCAAGCCCGCCGACTTCGATGTAGCGAAAGCCCGCCAGCTGGCGCAGACGCTGACGCGCAGTCTGCGTAAAAAAGGTGCCAAGAAACTGGCCTTTGCATTCGAGTCAGCCGATTCCGCTACCGCCAGTGATTTATACCAGGCCCTGGCCGAAGGGGTAGTCCACAGCACATTCGAACCAGGTTTCTATTACACCGGTGAAAACAAAGATGAAAAAGTCCTGGAAGAAGTAATTTTCCTGACCAACAATGACGCGGCCCTGAAAGACTCGGTGGAACGCGGCGTGGTAATCGGCGAGGGTATCAACCTGTCCCGCTACCTGGCAAATGAAACTCCCAACAATATGTACCCGGAACGCCTGGCCCAGGAAGCCGAAAAGGTCGCTAACGAAGTGGGCCTGGAATTTCACGCGCTGGACAAAGCCCAGCTCGAAGAGGGCGGCTTTAAGGCGATCCTGGCAGTCGGCCAGGGCAGCATCAACGACCCGCGCATGATTGTCTTGAAGTACAACGGGGCCGGTGACGCGCCCTATACCGGCATCGTGGGCAAAGGCATCACCTTTGATAGCGGCGGTATCAGCATCAAACCTTCCGAACACATGGACCACATGAAGTTTGACATGAGCGGCGGTGCCTGGACGATTGGCATCATGCGCATCCTGGCCCAGCTTAAAGCTAAAGTGAACGTAATCGGCGTGGTCGCAGCGGCTGAAAACCTGCCCGGCGGTAAAGCTTACCGGCCCGGCGATGTAATCGGCAGCCTCGAAGGTAAAACTATCGAAGTGTTGAATACCGACGCGGAAGGCCGGATTGTGCTGGCCGATGGGTTGGCTTACGCCCGCCAGTTGGGCGCTACCCGCCTGGTCGATATGGCTACCCTGACCGGCGCGATTGTGGTCGCCCTGGGCAACTCCGTGACCGGTGTCTTTACATCGGACCAGGCCTGGACCGACCTTTTCCTTAAGACCGCGCAGAACGCGGGCGAACGGGCCTGGCAGATGCCGCTCTTCCCCGAATACAAGGACCAGATCAAAGGCACGACCGGCGACCTGCTCAATACCGGGGGACGGGCCGGGGGCTCCTGCACCGCCGCCGCCTTCTTGAAGGAATTCACCGGCGGAGTGCCCTGGATTCACCTGGATATTGCCGGGACCGCCTACACCGAAGGCGAGAAGGCCCACCAGGCTAAAGGCCCGAGCGGCCAGATTATGCGCACGATGGTAGACTTTGTAATCGCTACCGCCGAAGGCGAGAACAAGTAACCGCTTGCCGGTAAGTTTGGTGACCTGAAAAGATAGCTCCAGTCTTCTGGCTGGAGCTATCTTTTATTCATTTGATTTAATTAAAGAGGCATCGTTAGCAGGCAGAGATTTACCGGCGAGAAACCGGCCTGGCCCGGATATCCTGTCCGCGCGGTATCCCGGATTAGCCGGGCGGGTTAAAAATTGAATGACTTTGAGTTGTTTTAAGTAAATTACCTGGAAAGCCACGAGAAAACAAAGTTATGAGAGCCGCCGTTTACGAAGAATACAAAAAACCGCTGGAAATACAGGCCGTAGCCGACCCGACCCCGGGAGAGGATGGGGTCGTTATTGAGGTCAAGGCGACCGGGCTTTGCCGGAGTGACTGGCACGGCTGGATGGGTCACGACCCGGATATCCGGCTGCCCCACGTACCGGGCCACGAACTGGCCGGGATAGTAGTGGCGACCGGCCAGGCGGTTACCCGGTGGCAACCCGGCGATAGAGTGACCATGCCCTTTGTCTGTGGCTGCGGCACCTGTCCCCAGTGTGTCTCCGGCAATCACCAGGTCTGCGACCACCAGTTCCAGCCGGGTTTCACTCACTGGGGTTCCTTTGCCGAATACGTTGCAATTCAACACGCCGACGTTAACCTGGTCCGGCTGCCGGAAACCCTGGATTTCGTTACGGCGGCCAGCCTGGGCTGCCGCTTTGTGACATCTTTTCGAGGCGTGGTGGACCAGGGCAAAGTTTCGGCCGGACAGTGGGTGGCGGTCCACGGCTGCGGCGGTGTCGGGTTATCGGCGATTATGATTGCAAGCGCCCTGGGCGCTAATGTGGTGGCGGTGGATATAACCGAGGAAAAACTGGCCTTTGCCCGGTCCATCGGAGCTTTCGCGACGGTAAACGGCCTCGGAACAGCCGATGTGGCGGCGGCGGTCAGGGAGATAACCGGGGGTGGGGCGCATGTTTCGGTGGACGCCCTGGGCAGCCAGGTGACCTGTTTCAACTCGATTGCCAACTTACGCAAGCGGGGCAAACACATTCAAATTGGCCTGATGGCCGGAGAGCAGCGCCACCCGAATATTCCGATGGACCAGGTTATCGCGAACGAACTGGAGATTTTGGGCAGTCACGGAATGCAGGCTTACCGCTACCCGGCCATGCTGGAGATGATCCGGGCCGGAAAGTTACAACCGGAAAAGCTGGTCGGCCGCACCATCACCCTGGACCAGGCCATCACTGAACTTACCAATATGGATAACTTCAGCGGCACCGGGGTAACGGTAATCGACCGGTTCTAGTTTTAGACGTAAGCCGCCAGGAATTTGCGGACGACCTCTAAAACTTCCGGCGTCCAGAAGGCAACCCCATGCCCGCCTCCTTTTACTTTGTAAAAGGTAACGTTCTGGCGAGCTTCTTTCAAAGCTTCATACAACAAAACGCTCTGGTTAAACGGTACCTGGTCATCCTGGTCGCCGTGCATTATCAGGAAAGGCGGCAGGGTTTTATCCGGTGATAGATAAGTAATCGGGTTGGCCTGGGCCGCTTTTTCTTTGTTTTCCTGAATCGGGCCGCCAACCAGGAACGACTCGGGTGAGCTGACGTCATCGTGGTCGATTTTGGAAGGGAACTTGCTCATTTGCAACAAATCGGAGGGGCCGTAGAAATCCACCACCGCGCTGACCAGGCTCGACTCAGCCGCGTAATCCGGTGTATCAAATTCGGTTACGCCGCCGCTCACGCCCGTCATTACCGCCAGGTGACCGCCCGAAGAGTCGCCCCAGACTGCCACGCGGGCAGGGTCCAGGTTATATTTCCCGGCATTGCTTCGTAAAAAGCGAATAGCGGCCTTTACATCTTGAATCTGGGCCGGGAACCTGGCCTCCAGGGTATGGCGGTATTCCACGCTGGCGACCACGTAGCCCTGGTGAGCAAAATCCGCCAACTGGGGGATATTATTATAAATATTCTGGGGGCGCCAGGCTGAGCCCTGGATATAGACCAGCAGCGGGTGCGGCCCCCTGGCCCCGGCTCCTTTGGGCCGGAGCAGGTTGAGCTTCAAGGCCCGTTCGCCGTACCGGACGTACTCTATGTCGGGAATATAGGCGGCGGAATACTTTTCATTTTTATCGCCGAATATTTCCAGCATCCCGGCCGGACTGGTCAGGTCGGCCGGGACCTCCACATCCAGAAGTTTATAGGGTGAGCCCGCCAACTATGGGTTCCTTTCCGGGTCATCCGAAGTAGCGCGATAATGAGGATGATCGCTATGCGCTTCTTCAATAGGGGTTGGCCGCTCGAACGGATTAAGGCCCAACCCGGCGTTTATCTCATATTCGCTTAAAGCCAGTTCATTACGCATTTCAGGGTCCAAATCAGCCACGCCATCCGATTGAGGATCGCCGGTGATGTTATTCAGGACACCCAGGTTATCGGTTTGCGGGTCGTTTGCCCGGTTATGGGCATCCCGGTTCGTGTTTTCCATAGTCTGCTGCCGCTCCTTTACATACCCGCAAATGGCCCGCTTACCGGCTCTAAAATTCTTAAACAATACCGGAAAGGGACTTTACAGGCTTAATCAGGTTGGTAAAAGCACCTCGTTAATTATAAAAAGCATTCTCCATGCCAGCTTTTGGCTTTTTGCCCCGGTAAAGCGGCCCGGACGAATTTTGCCGGGTCTTTAGGATTTGGGTTTGGTGTAGGGCGGGACATTCGGGCCGACCCGCTGCCAGAGCTGTATCTCGCGGGTCTTGCCTTCCTTACTCTGGCCTTTTATCACGACCGAATCGACAAGCTTATATTCGGTCGTCTTACTGAACCAGTCTATCGGGCGGTCTCCGCCAAAGACGGTGCCATTATCTTTAAGGTAAAGGGCGGCGGCATTGGTATCAATCAGGAAATACTGGACGGCTTGCAGCGGCGGGCTGTAGAGGGCCAGCGGGAACGGGTAAATATAGCGGCGGGGCAGAATATGCGGCCCCAGGAAAGAAGTAACTGAAACCGAAGCCTCGGCCGGAATGCGGCTAATCAGGGCGTTGGTCGGGTCGATCATAGCCTTCTTTTCGGCGTTACGGATGACACCGGGTAACGGGTTGCGCTCTATTACCTGCGTCGCTAAAACCACCAGCAACAGCACCGCCAGGACGGTCCCCAGGCTGGCTAGAGGCAGGCCCCGCAATTTAAGTGAAGCGGTAAAGCGCCATTTCTTCAGGAAGGCTAACAGGTTAGCGGCGCCGTAAATCGAGCCGACCGCCAGCGGGAAAAGCAGCAAGGCCGAATAGTGGCTCTTGTAATCAAATTGGGTGGTACGGATACTGAGCAAGTTAATCGCCACAATCGGCAGGGCGAATAAGAGCACACGCGGGCTGAACAGCGGCAGGAAGGCAAACGGCAGCAGCATCAGCAGCAAATACTCGATCTTCTTGATTGTTATGACCCGTTCGATGGTCTTAAGCGGGTTGGTCAGGGTGTTTTTCAGGACATCCGGCAGGTTCTTACCCAGGTCGCCGTAGGTCGTTGAAATAATCGTATCGGTATTCGAGATATAGTCGCGCTGGGCCTGGGAAATCTGGATGGGCTGGGTTTCGGGCGGCGCGACCATCGTACCGGGCGTGATAAAAGCGGGCAGGATAAAGCTGAAAATTATCACGAAATAGACCGGGCCAATCACCAGGGGTGGGACCCACAATTTCCAGGAAATACGCCGCCGGTTCAGGAAGCCGTACACCCCGAACATGGCGATAATCAGGGAAACTTCGGTGCGGGTCGCTATCGCCAGAAGGGCAAACAGGGCAAAGCGCCATTTTGCCCCTTTTTCGAAAAAGTAGAAGGCAAAGAGCAAGCAGACCAGGCCGGGAGCCCGCAGGTTAAACGGTAGCAGATTAAAATATTCCAGGGTCGGGTTCAGCAGGTAGACCGCCGCAAGCAGCAACCCGGCCGGGCGACTTTTAAATTTGTCGCGGGCCAACCAGAAGATTGGCAGGGCTCCCAGGGCCAGGATCAGGGTTTCAATAAAGAACAGGGTATGGGGCGAAGGTAAGAGCCAGTAAAACGGCGTAAACAGGACCAGAATAGGCATCCAGTCCACCGCGAAAGCGCTGGTGGAATAGGCAAAATCGCTCTGTTCCATAAAGCGGCCGTTGCTAGTGTTCCAGAGCGGCTGTTCAAAATAAATCTGGTCGTAGCCGGTCTGGTAAGTCTCGTACTTATAAAAAGAAGCCACGCTGAAGACCAGGATGTATAAGCACATCCCGGCCAGGAGCAGCCGCCCGGAATGCCGGTCGATAAGCTGGTAAAGGCGCTGCCAGCGGGTTAAGTCGGGTTGGTCGACCTTCGAGTCCTGGGTGGTGGAATTGGTAAGAACTTCAGCCAAAGTATGCAATCTCCTGGGCCACTGCTAATTCAAAAAAGCTGGCAAAGTATAACATCCGCCCCAAAACCGGTCAAGAATAGGCAGGCCAGGGGCATAACTTTTGCATCAAAACTTCTTTTTATGCTATTAAATTTGGTGGTATAAACCTGTTATTATTATTTATTAGAATTCCCAACTCAAGCTATATTTGCGGGCGATTTACCCAGGGCAAAGGTTGGCAAAAAGAAAGTTGGTATTGCCGTGATTCCTATTCATGATGAAAATCGTGACCGGCCGTTAACGCCATTCGTAAATTACACACTTATCCTGATTAATATAGTAGTCTTTGTCTATCAACTTAGCCTGCCCGGCACGGCTGCCCTGAACGAGTTCATACAGAAGTACGCGACCACGCCAACCGACATCACGCAGGGACAAAACCTGATAACCCTGGTCACCAGCCAGTTCATGCATGCCAGTTTCCTGCATATCGGGGGCAATATGCTCTATTTGTGGATTTTTGGCGATAATATAGAAGGCCGCCTGGGCCATATCGGCTACCTGGTGTTTTACCTGCTCTCGGGTGTTATCGCCAGTCTGGCCCACGTTGTGGTAAACCCCACTTCAAACGTTCCCAGCCTGGGGGCCAGCGGGGCGGTCGCCGGGGTATTAGGAGCTTACCTGGTAATGTTTCCCCATGCCAGGGTCAACACTTTTATTTTCCTGGGGATATTCTTCTTCCTGACCCGCCTTTCGGCCCTGCTGGTGATTGGGTTCTGGGCGGTGCTGCAATTCTTCAGCGGCTTTACCGAAATTACCAACCGGACGGCCCAGACCGCGGGCGAAGGCGGTGTGGCTTACTTTGCGCATATCGGCGGCTTTGTGGCCGGGCTGCTGGTGGGAATAATTTTCAGCCGGGTGCCGCCCGCCAACCCCAACCGCTACGGCCAGCGCTATTAAAATCGCTACCCGGTTGCCAGGCCAGGCAGACCCCCGGAAGAAGATGACATTGTAACACTGCGCTGGATGGCTTCGGCCACGATTTCAGCCGCCAGGCTGCCCAGGGCCGTAATCAGCAGCAAATCCATCTGGGAAGTGGGCGGCAGGCCGCCGGTAGACACGGCAAAAATAGCGTCACCGTCAAACATTGTATGGACCGGGTTGATGGCCCGGGCGTAACCGTCATGGGCCATCACGGCCAGTTGTTTAGCGGCGTTTTTGGTTAAAGGCGCATCAGTGGCGATTACGGCCAGGACCGTGTTGGTCCCAGCGCTGGGCGGTTGGGCCATCCCTTCTCGCAAAAGACGGCTGGTATTTACGAAACCACCGCTCTCCAGGCGCGCCCCGGCCACTATCCGGCCTTCATGGTAAATATCGCCAAAGGCGTTGTTTACCACCAGCGCCCCGACCGTGTAGCGCAGGGGTGCCCGGCCTGGCAGAGATAGGTTGAGAGTTGCCGAGGCAGTTCCGACCCCGCTTTTCATGGCCTGGCGGCTGCCCAAAATCTTGCCGACCGTACCGCCCGTACCGGCCCCGACAGTGCCTTCCAATACTTTCGCACTCGCCTGGCTGGCCGCCTGGTAGCCCATAAGCTCATCCGGGAAGCGGTCCGACCGTCCAATGCCCAGGTCAAAGATTACGGCGGCCGGGACGATAGGCACTTTACCGAAAGGGGTTTCAAAACCCAGCGACTGTTCCCGCAGGTATTTGACTACGCCGGTCGCGGCGGCCAGGCCAAAAGCGCTGCCGCCGCAAAGAGTAATCGCGTTAACCTTCTGGACCTGGTTAGCCGGGTCCAGAAGGTCAGTCTCGCGAGTGCCGGGCGAGGCCCCGCGCAAATCCACGCCGCCCACCCCGCCTTCCGGCAGAAACACGACGGTTACACCGGTCAAAGCGTCCATATCCTGGGCCTGGCCGACCAGCACACCCGGCACATCGGTTATAGCACCCATAATTTCAAGGCTCCTTCACCTCTCAAACAACTTTGCCGCAACTTTATAATAGCCAGTTCTAATTACAGAAAAATATGTAGCCTGCCGGAAGCCCCGGGTTGTAAAAGCGGCTGCTGCCAGAAGACAAAGCTTTAAGATAGCGACTTTTGACTATAAAGTTGCCGGTATTCGTAGCCGGTGGTCAGATTCCGCCCCGTACATGTGCTCAAAGGGGAATTCATTAAAATCTGCCCCCTGAGAGAGCCGGGTAACATCGTAATCCGCCCGGAACCGGGGGTCGGTCAGGTCAATATCGACCTTTTCGAACCTGATACCGGCCTCATCCACCATAAAAAGCCCGTAACTGCGGCAGACCAGGGGAGCGCCGACCTGGATATAATACCATCCCTGCGCATCCGGCCCGGCCAGGCTGTTAATGTGGTTGTGTCCGCAAGCGTAGATACCGGCCCCGCGAGTGAGTCTTGTCAGGACTGCTTCGACCGCCGGGCTGTTTTCAATATTGAACCAGCGCTCGTCGCTGCGCCGGGTCGTGTTCATAATTGGGTGGTGGCCCATTACGACGATATGGCGCGGCGCGCCGGCCTGGTTATACCGGGCAATCTGATTGTCCAACCAGGCCAGTTGCTCATCTGAAACAAAGCCGCTCCAATTGGTGCTCCGGGAACGGGCGGTATCCAGCAGGACAAACCGGACCGGACCGGCGTCAAAGCTGGTATAGAGTTCGTCCGGGCTGGCCGAGTCGCGCCCACCCAGGAAGAAAGAGGCCAGTTCGGCTTTAGCCAGGCTGTCGCTGTCGTGGTTGCCGGTCAGGCGGATCAGGTCCAGCCCGGCGCGTTGAAGCAGGGCGGTCTGGGCGGAAAGCTCCTCGACAGTCCCGCGCTGGGTGGTATCGCCAATCGCAAAGACGAGGTCGGCTCTCTGGGCGGCTACCTGGCGAAAAAGTCCTTCAAAGAAATGGTCACGGCTGGCCGCAACGACCGGGTCAGCGCTGGCGGCGTAGTGTAAATCTCCCAGGATTATAAAACGCATTATTCGGGTTCTCCCTTAACAGGTACGGTTATGCCTCTGACTGACGCAAATATAGAATTCCGGCCACGGCTACTGTCCCGGCAATGGTAAGGCCGGTCGAAAAACCGGTAAGGGTGCTGAGAGACCAGACCGCCCCGCATAGAATTACAGCCAGGGGTCCGGCGTTTGGCACTTCCAGGGGATTGCCGCTCCAACGGCCCAGGCCGTGTTTGAAAAAGGCCAGGGCAATAATATAACTGACCGCGACCAGGACCGGCCACACAAGCAGCCAGTTGGAGAGTAGCCCCTTATCCAGGCCCGTGAAGAAAGCCAGGCCCAGGGCGACCTCGCCGCTGACCAGCGGCACAAAGAAACCAATTACCAGGTAATAGATGGTCATTTGCAGGCGGCTGACGGGCCAGTTCACCAGGATGTCGGGATGGGCCAGTTCGCGGCGCAGGGGAGTAATTCCGCAGCGCATCAAGACCCAACTGGCGAAAAAGATAACCTGGATTTGCAGGATAAACGGCGCGTCCAGGTAGGTCAAGATAGCTAAACCCAGGGCCGATACCACCCCAATGCCGACAGCCAGCGCGCCGCCGGGCAGTAATTTGGTCACCGGAAGGCGGCCCAGGCGCAATAACTGGCGAAACACAACCGTCCTGGCCGGGCCGGTCCAGAAGTCCGAGCCGGTCTTGCGGCGGCGAAAGGTACTCCGGCCGCTTTGAAGGCGGCGGCCCAGGTGGAAAAGCAGGGCCGCTTCACTGGCCGAAGCGCGGTCAACTTTAGCGGCCAGGCGAAAACGGCCGCCCAGGCTGCCTTCTTCCATAGCCGGGGCCAAACGGCTGGCCCGGCCCAACCGGTGAATCGCCAGGACACCCAGCCCGGTCATTACCAGCATACCGGCCAGGGCCGCGGAGGTCAAAGTCAGGTTTTCATCGGTGGCCCGGCCGACCAGCAGCCAGCCTGCCAGGGAAGCGGGCCAGAAGATAAACTGGGCGTAAGGAGTAAAGGCCAGGACTAACAGGGCCGCCGCCAGCCCGTAGCCAAAGATTGGGTTCAGATGGCCGCGAGGCAGGTAACGCAACAAGCCCAGGGTCCAGCGCAAGCCGCTGCACACAACGATAAACAGGGCCGCTGCCAGCCCGCCGACAACCAGGGCCAGGATATCGTTGCCGTGGGATAAATATGTGGCGGTGCTGCTAATGATGGCGCAAATCAGGATAAAAGCCCCGATAGTGCGCTTGAAAAGCGATTTAACCCACCAGACCAGGTTAATAAGGCCGGTGGATAGCGGCACCTGGCACAGGAGGTCGAGGTCGGACAGTTCGAACTGCTGCAAGTCATAGGTGTTGACCGCCCGGAAGACCAGCAAAACCAGCCAGAGAGCCAGCCCGACAAAGACCAGTTGGTAGAGCGGCTGGAGCGGAATATCAAAAAGGGCCAGAAACTTACCGACATTCACCACGACCCAGGCCAGCATGAACAGCCCGGCTCCGGCCAGTAATATTACAATGTAAACCCCGTAAAGCTTCTCGGACACTTCCTCGCTGTCTGACTCGTAGCCGACATACATGTAGGCCAGCCGCCGGAGGCGTTCGATTTTGCGCTCAAATAAAAGGGTTAAGGCGTTCACCGCTTTGACCTCACCGGTTTCGGGGCCGGCTCAACTTCAGCGGCATCCCGGGACTCTTCCGGCTCATCGTCAGTGTCCATAAAAGCCAGGTAAATTTCTTTCAACCCGGCCTCGGGCGGCAGGTCGGCCCCTTCGCGCAAGAACTCCAGGTCTCCGACCGCCACGGTTTGGCCCTGGTCTACCAGCACGAAAAGGTCGCAAAAGTCCTGGAGAGCTTCCCACTGGTGGCTGCTAAAGATTGCCAGGCCGCCGGAGTCGCGGTACGCGGCAAGCGCCTCATACAACCGGCCCACACTCTTTATATCAAGTGTCCCGCCCGGTTCGTCCAGCAGCAGCACTTTGGAAGGTCGAATAAAAGCGCAGCAAATCGAAAGTTTCTGGGACATGCCGCGAGATAGGGTAAAAGAAGGCTGGTGGCGGGCTTCCCACAAACCGAACCGGCGCAGCAACCGTTCGGATTCTTCTTTAAACCGGTCCATTACGCTGTGGGCGCGGGCCAGCAGTTCCATGTGTTCAATGACGGTCAGCTCAACGTAAAAGTTCGGTACATCCGGCACGTAGGCCAGGTGGCGGCGGGCTTCGCTCTCCTGGGTGCCCAGGTCGAACCCGGCAATTTTAATAGTGCCCTTATCCGGCTTAACCAGACCGGCCAGCGACTTTAATAAGGTCGTTTTACCCGCGCCGTTCGGCCCCAGAAGCCCGACCAGCGAGGAGGCCGGTAGTTTCAAATCAAGTTTATCCAGGACGGCATGTTCGCCATAGTGTTTGGTCAGGTCGTAAACTTCAAGCGCGGGAGGGGGAATAACTTGGTCCATGTAATTAGAGGTTCCCAAATTTTATTTAAGTTTGTTTTTTGAGGCGCTGATATTCATTAAAATACTTCAACGCTAGTTCCATCTGGTTGGTGCGGCTGTAGAGTTAGTCCAGGTAGCGGTAGGTTCCGGGTTGGCCGGAGCTAACTGGAGCGCCCTGTTAAAAGATTCTACTTCCTGATTGAAGTAAGTGTCAACCCGGGAGGCTTCCAGTTTTAACTGGTCCGGCCCGTTGAGCAGTCCATGGACCGCCACCCCAGGTTGAAGTAGGTGTCGGCGTCATCCGGTTTGATGAGACGGTTATAAGCGGCAGTGCGGGCGGCTTCAAACCTGAGCTCAGCGAAGGTTAGCATAAACCCGGTGGGCCAGGGCGGTGTTAGGTTCAAGATTGCCCAGCTTACCAGGACCATGGCCGCCAGCACAAAGCGCAAAAATTCCCACAACAGAGCCAGGTTACCGCCGCCGGGCCGCCAGTTAAAAATCAGGACAAACGAAAATAGCAGGGCTGTCAGGATTAACAGGCCAACTGCTATTTTACGATAAATATAGGAGTATAACTGCATGCCAGCGGCTGTCCAGGGAAGCGGGTCTAGCCGCCCGGTAAAAGGCGATTGTTGTTTAGCGGCGCGGCGGTAACCGTTTGGTCCAACACTTCGATATCGGCGAAAGGCAGCACCAGAGTGGTACCCGCGACATCAACTTTTGCCAGGCGGTCGAGCTGGCCGGGGTGCATCCCTCTTTTCGAAGCGGGTAAGCTAACCACATGGCCGACCGCACCCAGATATGTTGGGTTAATCAAGCGGACGAGTGAGCCGACCCTGGGCAGTTGGACCGGCTCAAGCCGGGCCGGTGGGCGGCTGACCGCGGTATTGGCTATCACCGGCACAATTATTTCAGGGCGCTGCCAGCCCCGGCGCAACTGGGTATGGCCGTTTATTGAAAGCTCTTCGCCATCGTGTCCGGCTAACATTTCGAAAAGCCGGTTAGCCATCGGGCGCAAGCCGAAGCCCTCGGTGATTACCAGGGTAAACGGGCTATCATGGCCGCTAAGTTCGGCCGGGAAGCGCCAGTTATACGACCCTACCTGGTAAAAGCTGGTCCGCTGGCGGTATTCCAGGAATTTGGTCAGCTCTTCTTCCTGGATGCTCCCGGCGATAATGCCCCGGACCTTTAGCTCAACGGCCCGGCGCAAAGCTTCGGCCGTAATATAAGAACCGGCCAATAAAATATAATTGGTGGCGCGGGCGTCAATGGCGGCCGGTTCGAGCGGGTCGGAAGGGTTAGTCGCCAGGACGCGCAGCAAGCCGTGGCGTTCCCGGCCAAAGCCAAAAGCACCCCGGGCATACCCGGCCTGTAACTGAATACTCAGGCCAAGATTGGGGATGCTGTCCACAACCAGGCCGCCGACATAAGCTTCCAGGTTAAAGGGTTGAGCCTTCGGGGTCAGGCTGATATAACCGCCCGTGCTATCTATAGCCGAAACTTTCCCATCAAAAGGCGCTTTAAACTGGCGGCGCCCGAAAAGACCTTTGCGGCCAGCGATTACGTCACCTTCGTTAAACTCGGCATGGGCTTGTTTTTGCAAAAACTTAACGGCATCCCTGGGAGGCACGCCGAAGTACTCGGCCAGATTATAAAGCGAGGGCTGGCCGGAAATACTGGTCCGGGCCACCACGGTGTCGCTATCTACCCGCTGTCCAACACCGGCCAGCAATTCACCGGCCGCTGGCAGGCGGCGAGTGACACGCAGGGTTAAATTCTGGGCCATGGCCGGTAAATATCTACTGGCCCCGGCCCCGGCAACCTGTATCCGGTTGCCCGCCACAGGACGCAAGTTACCGCCCAGGGTAATGCCGGAACTAACCGGTGGATTTTCGTTCTGCATAGTTTCTACCTCCTGCGGCCCAGGCTAAAACCCCGCTTTTTGGTTTCTCGCAAGGTTGCCGGTTCAGTTGTCGCTCCGGAGGGCAGCAAGCCGGTGGTGGGCTGGGAAGGCTGGGCCGGGCCTGAGTTGGGCGCGAAATCTTCCGAACCTTCGTGCTCAGCCTGTTTGAGGGCCTCGCGGTAAACATTGTACCAATCGGCGACCTGGGCTATCCGGTCTTCCTGGTTACTGGCAAAGTTTATCGGCCGCCCCCTCGCGTCAATAATTAAGCCCAGGGCTCCGCCGCTGATATAAGTGCCTTCAGCCGTACTGACCAGCGCCCCCGGATGCGAACCGCCTATCCGGAAGGGGTTTTCAAGCTGGATTTCAAGGGTGGCCTGCTCATCGGCCCGTAAGTTTAACAGGGCGATAGAGCCATAGGGAACCACGGCCTCTTTCAAGCGCCCATCGCTTTTGAGCAAGCGCACCCGGGCCGCCGCAGCGCCGGGAGTGCCATTACCCTGCACGACCACTACCGCTCCCAGGCGGTGCAAGCAGTCGTAGCGGAAAAGATAGGCCGCCGCGTTAGGGTTAAGGGCCGCCAGCGAACCGGCTGCCGCCATTAGCATTGTCGAGTCCAGGTCAAGTTCCACCAGGCCGCTTTCACTGGCCCCGGTCGGCTGCAAACCGTCCAGCAGCAGCAGGGCCGTCTGCCACAGTGGCACATTCACCAGCGAGCCGCCGACCCCGATCAGGCGGTTGTAGTCAAAACTGGACGGAGCTTCGCGGTCCAGTTCTTCCATCAATACCCGTAAAGCCTCGCGGCCAAACGCCCCTTCAATGAAAAGTTCGCGCTCGGTAGCGGGAAGAATCTGGGGCCGCAGGGTCTTATTCAAAGCGTAGTGAATCAGCTCATCGTCGTTTATTTCAAAAGGCAGCCAGCGGCGCAGCAGGTCCGGGCTCGTTTCGGCCAGCACGTTACTCAGCCCGAAACTCAGGCCAAAACCGCCCCGGACCATCGAAGCAAACTTCTGGGCGTCAGCGTAAAACAGGGCCGCGTTCGAGCCGCCCAGGTCGGCGGTCAGTACCCGGTTGGCTTCGACATCTTTCGCCAGGAAGCGGGTAATTAAACTCACCGCGTCACTGGTCGTGGTAATCAGGGTGTTGCTCATTTCGCTCAGGCGGCGGTAGCCCGGCAGGGTCGGCAGCAAGCGTTCCTGGTAAATGGTCGCCAGCTGGGCCTGCAAAGGGGCCAGGTTCTCGCGGTCAGGGGTAGGCCGGATGGTATCAACCGGGAAAACTTCACACTGCCCGGCGACTTGCTCGATAACCTGGGCCTGGGCCTCACGCGGCCCGGCAAAGACCAGGCTGGACACCCGGCGGTTTTCGCCGGTCGCGATTGCCAGGATTCTTTCCTGCCGGTTGGCTTCCAGCACCACATCTACCAGCTTGTGGTAAGATTCGGCTTTAGCGCCCTTACTGCCGCCGGAAATAACGACCACGTTCGGGGCCAGGCGACGCAGTTTGGCAACCTGGCGTTCTTTCCAGGGCCGGACCGGGTTTTCTTTGAAGAAAGTCAGACCTCTTTTTTTAGCCTTCTTGACCCTGGTAGTGGCCGGAATAGGCGCGTCCGAGGGGAAAATCGCCGGGCGGTCCTTCCGGCTGGTAAATGGTGAAAACCCGTCAGGCAGGTCTGATCCGGAGTCAGGCAAAGCCTGGGTGGCGGTCCCTTCACCGGTCAGCGGGAAATCGTCACCATAATCGTCCAGGCTGATCGTACCCAGGACGGTGGTATAGGTGCCGTGACTGGCCCGGGCCGCGCTGGCCCCGGATAAGCCTCTGACCAGACCGGCCGCGACTACCCGCAAAGGTTCGGCCGCGCTGCTGCTGGCGACAAAAGCATCCACCCCGCTGCCGTCCTCCTGCTGGGGCGTAATTAGCTTGCCGTTGGTCAACAGATGCTTGCCGGTAGCGTCTTCAATCGCGCTGATAGCGTTGATAACCCCGATGGTAACATCCGGGTAGGGCTCTTCCAGGGTACTGGGAGCCTCGCCACGGGCGACAAAGCGGTAAGCCTGGTCAACTACTTCCACCAGGGCCACCCGGGTGATATTGCTGCCACAGTCCGCTACCAGGACCGACTCAATTTTACTGAAGCGATTTTGCATTTAATTTTCAGTTGATATTTGATTTCAAAAGTTAGATTTGCCGCCAGGAACCTGACAGATGGACAAAAGTCCTTTTCAAGCGCTAACCTTAAAATTTAAGATTTATCAGGAACAACAGCCGGTCTACTAACGCGGCAAAGTAAGTCAGAAAAACCGAAGCAAAGACCGCCCCAAAAGCCAGCATTATTCCCCAACGACCGACTAACCGTACCGGGCTAGAAATTCCAGTTTCTTCAGCAGCCTGGCTCCCGCTGGAATTAGCGGCAGCACCTTCGGTTGGAGCCGGTTGAAGTACTTTGAAAACGGTAAACTGGAAATACCACAAAGCTAAAAGCGTTCCCAGCAGCAAAACTATCCGCCCGATTATGTCGCCGGTATTCAGGGGTAGCATGGCCGCGCCGACCTGGGGCAGCAAAGTACCTGAAATCGCCCCGGCCAGGGCCAGGGCCGAAACCGTCCCGATAACCATCGCCATTATCAGGTTCGTTACCGGCCTGACCTGGCGCAACGGCCTGAACAACAAAAGCAAGCCAAGCACCAGCGGCACCAGGTAGAGCCACCAGTCCAGGCTGCCGGTCTTGCTGCTATCCAGGACATAATTAAAAGCCGGGAGCATCAGATTAAATAAGATTTGCAAGGTGACCCAACCTACACTCACCCCGATCAGGATATGCTCGGCTAACCGAAAGACCGGGTTATCACCGAGCAGATAGGTAAAAATCATTACAGTTAGAATTACTGCGATGATTGTACCCACCAGATTCAGATCCATTAGAACGCTCTCCCTATCAATAGGACTACCGCCTGCGGCGGGTCAGGAACACCAGGTTTCCGAAAATTATAACCGCAATCAAGAGCAGGGCAGCCAGGCTTTGCGCGCTTAAGCGGCCTTCCAGGCTGGCGGTCGGGTCGGTTTTCAGCTTAAGTTTGTCCTGCAAAAGCTGGTCATACTGAGCAGTCTGGTTCAAACCGGCTATTAAAGCCTGGGCGCGCGGTTGGGTTTCCGTGGTGCGCCGGTCCGGGCTGGCGGTTGATAGCCCTTGCGCGTAAGGCCGGGCGACCGGTTCGACTGCCAGTGGCACGCCCATTATCAAGCGCACACCGGGCTGAACCCCGACCTGTTCCACCCAGGACCGGACGCCGCCTTCGTCACCGGCCAGTACTACAATCAAATCAAAATCGTTCAGCGAATTGATGCCGCGGGTTGCCGCTAAAGTGCTGGCCCGCTGGCCGTTTTTGTAGTCGGTCAGGTCGCCCATTGAGTTGAAAAGACTGCGCAGACCGGCTTCCTGGCCGGAACGCCAGCCCAGGTTCAGGTAGGTAGTGCCGTATTTATAGAAACCGCTGTTGCCGTAGATGGCATTGGTTGCGAGGTCGTCCGTCACGCGAGCCGCCAGGGCCGGACCCTGCGGATTAAGGCTGATTGAAACCAGCCTGGCCCGTTTCGCCATTACATGCTGCACCACCGAACGAGAGAGCGGCCCCATCTCGCCGCTGCGGTCGGCTTCCCAATCGAAAGCCACCAGGACTTTGGAATTGGCCGGTAAGCGGTCCACCTGGTCATAGAATGTCTGCACATTAGCCGACACCGGCTGCGACCCCACCGGTAAAGGCTGCAAAAGACCAATCAAAGCTACCCCTATCAGCAAAAGGGAAAGAATATAGCGGGTAATATTACTGCGCAACCAACCCATCCGGCGCTTTTTGACCGGGGCTTCTACCTGGGTAACCGGCTGGGTGGGCGGCTTGAGCAATGCCTCCAGAACCGTGGCGCTGGCAAGCTGGGGCGGCAGGTGGACCGAAGGCCATTCTTCGGCCTTTTGGGTTCGGACGGCCGGTTGAATTGTTACAGGCTTGACCCCGGCATCCGGCGGAGGGCTGGCGGTTTCTTCATCGACCGCCTGGGGGGCGGTTTCTTCCCCGGCCGGAGAATTAATCGAGCGGAGCCAGTTCGGCATGGACTGTTCGGGTGTGGTCACTGCGGGCGCGGAAGCCTCAGGGGACGGTTCGGGCGGTTTAGGCTGATTTGCCTGGCGCAACCAGGCCGGGCCTTCCATATCGCTAAAGAAACTGCCGCCGCTGAACTGGCCGGGTATATTAACCGGCACTTCTTCCAGCAAACTGGAATAATTGACCTCCGGTCCGGCGTCAGGGTTCCTGAGGTTATTTGGCCCGGTATAATCATTTTCGCCATACAGCAGGACAGGCGATTCCGGCTCTTGCAGCCAGTCGGGCAGTTCGGACGGGAGCGGGTAATCGGTCTGGTTGGCCGGGGCAGGCTCGTTTGTAGTTTCCTGGAGCCATTCCGGCAACTCGCGGGTTTCCAGGCTGGCCCCTTTGGGTTGGACCGGCTTCTCATCGGAGTCAACGGGCGGCTGCCAGTCCTCTAAATTATCCGGGTTAAACGAATTTTCAGAAGACGCGGCGTTATCCTCGCGCAACCAATCCGGCAAAGCAACTTCTTCGGCCGGTTCTGGGTGGTAGCCAGCATTCATTTCGGTATATGTCGAGCTGGCCCGGGGAATGTTTACTTCCGGCTGAGCCCCACTGGACAAAGCTTTCAGCCAGTCAGGAATAGCGTCCTCGGTTTGCTCGGAAACTGGTGAATTGGGAGTTGGCGCGTCCTCGGCCAGCGGCGGGTTGGCCGCTTCTGTAGTTTGAGCAGCCTGATCCGGTCCCTGGAGGGCCAGGATGCCGCCGGGAACGGCGCCAGGTCCAGCCTGTCCGGGTTCCTTATCAAAATCCCAGGGCTGGCCTGGTGCTTCTTCCTGGGAAGCGGAAGCGGTTTCTTCGCCGGTAGGAGTGGCCGGGGCAATAACCGGGTCTTGCCGGATGAAATTCATATCGCGCAAGAAATCCGGCAAGTTATCATAATTGGCTTCAAGAGCGCTGGTATCCGTGTCATGGGTAACATGCTCGCCGGTACCGGAAGTGGTCGGAAGTGGCGGGGCGGAGTCGGGGGCATCAGCGGTCTTTTCAGGGACGTACAGCCGCTGCCAGGCCGGTATTTCCGGCGCAGCTTCGTTATCGGAAGCCGCCAGGTTATCAAGGTTTGCTAAAAAGTCCGGTAGTTCAAAAGTGGGTGGTTTCCCATCATTCAGCGAGGCCAGGGAAGGCAATTCTTCAAGTTGAACCGGCCAGGCCGGTGGGATAGCCGGTCCGTCCTGTGAAGCGGATGATCTAGTCTCGGTATTTTCATCCGCTGTAGCAGCGACCTGGTCGGTCACTTCCGTATTCGCGGCACCGGCAATTTCACCCAGGGGAGTGACATTGGCGGTATTGGCATTGCCTTCCGAATTTGAAGTACCGGCAACAGCTTCCGTATTCGCAGTATTGGCAGCAACTCCAGCGGCTTCCGCACCCGCAGTACTGGCAGCGCCTTCCGCAGGCGGGTTACCGGCGTCAAGCGGCGCGGCGGCCACTCCTTCAGGGCTGGCTTCAGCCGGTTGGGCCACATCATCCCAGGGTTTAGCCCAGGTAGACCCGGTTTCCTCCGCCGCGCCCGGTGCTGGCTGGTTATTTTCCGGAGCAGCCCCACCTTCAGGCATGACAGAGGCAACATCACTGCCGGTGCCAGCCGGTTGGACCACATCATCCCAGGGTTTAGCCCAATCAGACTCGGCCGTTTCAGCCGTGCCCTGCCCGGTGGGTGGCGGGGCCGACAGTTCCGGCAATCCCGGCAGCATATTTAACCAGTCCGGCAATGAAGATGTGCCAGCGCCAGGCGCGGTTTGGCCCTGGTTTAAGGCTGAACCGGCCACTCCTCCTGCGGCAGCCGCGCCAAATACTACCCCGCCTTTACCCGAAACCGGGCCATTAGCATTTCCGGCCTTGGCGCTGGCGGTATCCGGCCCACCTTCTTCATCCGGGATAGAGAAAGGCTTTGGCCCTGTATCTCCGGCCCTGGAAGCCGGTTGAGAGGCATTATCCGTATCGAAAGACGGGATAGAAAACCCAGGAGTATAGGATTCTTCCTCCGGATAACTTTGAGGCACGCCTTCCCCGACAAACCGTTCGGAAAGGTAATCGGTCTGGTGGAACATCGCCCCGACCGAGAAGGGCCGGGTGCCTTTATCGCGGGCAGACTGGGCATCATTTTCCTGGGGCGTGTACCCGCTAGAAGTATCAATCGGGGGCAAGCTGTTTAGCAGTTCGTCCAGGTTCAAAAGAAGCGCGGCGTTACCTTCAAGTTCGGGAGGTTGTAACCCCTGCAGCCAGGGAGCCAGGTTACCGGCAGGGGATGCGCCCGGCTCAACCGGGCCGGTAGTCCCATTTTCATCAACCGGGAATTGCCCTTCGGAACCGGCATCCAGGGCGGGCGGTTTAAGGCCATTCAACCAGACGGGTAAGGCGCTGTAAACCGGTTCGGGCGCGGGCCTGTTTCCCGGGGTTTCCACAAAAGAAGGTTCGGCCAGGAAGTCGGGAATGTCGGGGAACGCTTCGTCGGGTTCAACCGGGTTGGGCAGGCTTTCGGCGGCTTGCTGCTGCCAGTGGAACGGAGCCTGGTTACCTTCCGAGTTATACGGTGAAAAGCCCAGAATATCGGTCAGGCCGCTTCTCGGCCGGCCGGTTTCGTTACCGGCATCGCCAAAGTTAGCGGACCCGGCGGAGTTTTCCGGTTCTTCAAAGGCAAAATTGAGGCGTTCTTCCACGTCCACATCACCAAAGCTGGGGCGCTCCGGTATGCCCGATAGGGGTTGGGACGGCCCTTTGAGCCAGTCGAGTATATCTTTCTGGGGAGCTTCCTGGGTAATAAAAGTATCTACCCGGGCGCTACGCAGCCAGTCCGGCAGCTCCTGCTCGACGGTGTCCGGAATAAGGGCGGTCTCTTCCTCAAGGAAAGCCGAGTCAACCTCTTTCTCATCCAGAATTTCTTCGGGGTCAGGGCCGGTTGGCAAATTTGAGCTGGCTACCGCAAAGTCGCGCAGCCACTGGGGGATACTCCCGGTGATTTCCGGCATATCCTCTTCGCTATCGCTCGCCAGGCTTGGATTAGAAGCGGATTGATTCTGGCCGGAGGATTGTTCGGCTTTATATTTCAGATTTTTTAGCCAATCCGGTAAGGTAGTATCATCCGGCAAATCGTCCAGGGATGGATTGGAAAAAGCGGCATCATCTTCGCCAACCGGCTCAACAGGAGCAGGGGTCGGGGCCGGGTCAACCATCTCCGCCTCATCCAGAGTCCAGGAGAAGGATTCTGTTTCCAGCGGCTCCGTTTTGGGGGCCGCCGGGGCAGGTGCGGCCGGGGGCGACACAGGAAGTTCAGACGTTTCGGCGGGGCCGGTTGGAATGGCCGGAGTGACCGGGCCGGTTGGAATGGCCGGGGCGGGCGAGGTGACAGGGTTTGCGGGCTTATCCGAACGCAAACTATCCAGCCAATCGCTGCTCGCGCCGGTTGAACCTTTTTTATCAGCTTCCATTTTCTCACGGGCCTGAGCCAGGCGAGAAAGGCGGCCACCCGCAGCCCTGGCAGACTGCGCGGAAGGGTCACCGGGTTCAAGCTCCCCGGGATTCAGAGATATCCGGCCGCCCCTGGAAAAGCCCGGGTTCTCGCCAATAATGGCCGGCCTGGATTTTTGCAAAATGGCACCACAATTGGTGCAGTTATCGATGTTGCCCGGATTGAGTGTGCCGCAAATCGAACAGGCCAGGGGGCTACCGGTTTCCGGCTGATTGTTTAACAAAAGCGGCCAGAATAATCCGCCGCAGCCGGGACACCACCGGCCCATCTCTGGAGTATTTTTACCACATTTAGTACAGACCTTCGGCAAAACCCGCCCCTTCTCCCTCAAGACAACCGGAACCCCGGGGTTCTCCGGTTACCTCATATAATTATTATCAACCCCAAGTAAGTACCGTAAACTTGTAGCAATCGCGCCAAGCGCCGTACCGATTAATATGCCACGGATAATGCCAAGCACCGGGTAGTCCTGGAACCACTGGCTGATTGAGTGCAAGCCGTTAAATGGCGCGAAAGCCACCTGTCCCAGCAAAACAATCAAAGCCCCGATAACCAGCAAAGTAGATTCAATTGTACCGATTCGTAAAGTCCGCAGAGCGGCGTTAATAAGCAAAAAAGCCAGGAGTGAGAAGAGCGTTGTCGCCAGCGGTTGATAGATATACTGGAATATCCAGTTCGAAACGCCATCCTGGTAACCGGCTACCCGGCCAATGACCCCGGCCAGGATTACCACTACCATGCTGACCAGCAAGGCCAGGCTATAGAGTCTTTTGGGGTGGCCCTGCCGGATGCGCTGGAAATGGACCGTACTGATATTTGCCAGGCCCAAAAGCAGCAGGAAACCGGCAATTAAAGAGACCCACAGGGCCAGCACATGGCCGATATTATCCACCAGGCCGGTCGTAAAGAAATCCACCAGCACCAGGAGGGCGGTTACAAAAACTACAATCAGTGGAAGATAAATTTTGACCCGCTGCATTTTCAGGTTAGCCCTCTAGCGCAAGAAATAATCACCAATATTAGGTAGCAAGCCGGTCGAGGCGGCAATTACGCCAAGAATAATCGCCAGGATAATTAACATGCGCAGGGCATCCTGGGCCCCGACGCTGGCTAACAGGGCCGGGCGGCGGCTCAGGTAAGCCGGGGCGGCGTAAATTTCCTCACCAAGTAAAGTGCTTTCAGGCCCGGCACTTGCCAGCATCAGAGGCATGGCCTCCACCCGGCTTGAACCGGCGACCTGTGGAATATCCAACTGGTTAGCCCGCTCTCCGGCCAACAGGTACTCCGAGTCAAAGCGGCCCAGCATTACACTGCCCGAAATAGCTTCTTCATCCAGGCTACTTTCCACTCCGGCGATATAAGCCAGGCGGTCCTGCTGGGTAACAAAGCGTACATTGTGCGGGTCAAAGTCGTCCAGGCGACCGGCCCCGGCGTATTCCGCCTGAACCACATCTTGCGCCGCCAGGTAGGACAGCGTATCGTTGGCGGAAACCTGCAAGGAAGCGCCCGAACGGGCCGCTCCTCTTGATACCGCTGAAAGGGTCGTCAGGCTGCTCAGGGTTTCGGCGGCGCCCGGTTGGTCGTTGAGGCCACCGCTGCCCGGTGAGTAATACAGGCCCTTGCCGGTTTCGGCGCTCTGGCCGATAAGGCTTTTTAACCGGACAAGCGGCCGCAAAGCCCGCAGAACCGGGCGGTGACCCTGCTGTTCGATACGCGACCAGGCTCCAAAAAAGAAAATCAAAAAGGCGATTAACACGATAAGTGCAAAGACGGTCGAAGGGCCTAGCGCCAGGGATACATTCATTACCGGGTACGCTCCTTTTTACTGGAAAACAGGCCCAGTCGGGAAACTTCAGGTTCAGCTTGACGTTTTGCCAGGGTTTCCCGGCTCTCCAGAGCATCCAGGCACCGGAGCAAGCGGTCAACATTCTGGCGGTCTTCCAGGAGCCGGTAATAGTGCCCGGCCGGGTCCTGGTTTCTAAAGAGTAATTTTGAAACGGGTTGAGCAAGCAAAAGCACCTGGCTGCCAAAGAAACTCAAGGGCCGTCCGGCTGTCAGGAAGAGCCGGGCCGGGACACTTAACCCGGCGGCATGAATCCGGCCTGCTAACTTTTCGAGTGCCGCTCCGGTTGACTCGTTCTCCTGCTGAAACTGCTTTACCAGCCGCGAGGATACCGACACCAGCAAACCCCCGGCCCTACGGCCAGCCGCCGTCTGGGCTTCATCCAACACGCCCAGCTTGCGCAACTGCTCTACTTGAGCCAGGTTTACCCGGATATTCAAATTTTCTTCGCTAGAAAGGGGAGATGGTTCTGAAAGGTGTGAATCTAGCGGGATGTTATTGCTCAGCATAGCTAACACTTCGGTTCAGTTTTAAAGAGCCCGTGATAAATAACTGCGGCACCGCGTAATTCTTGTTATGTTAATCTTTGCCTATGATACCACATTTTATGGGCTTGTAAACAGTACCATACTCCCCAGATTGTCCTAAAGTTATCCACTTTTCCCCTGAATCAAGCGCCATTCCGGCTTGCCGCTATCGGTATTTATTTTCTCAAAAATAGCGCTATGCCGGTAGAGGGCCTTGTTAATATCGCTCCTGGTCAGGGTTGCCGGGAAGCCGTTTTTAACCAGTTCCTGGCGAATTTCAGCCGCTTCGGCTTCACCCAACCGCTCCAAAACCACCCGCAACCCGGCCAGTAAGGTATCCCCGTCAGGAGGCGGGCTGCCCGGCGCACCGGCCACCCCATCAGGCACCGCCCGGCTACCACCGTCCCGGTTTTCCAGGAGAGCCACCCGTTCTTCCAGTTCGGCCACCCGGGCAGAAAGCCGGGCGAACTGCTCCAACAGGTCTATTTCCTCCGCATTATCCATACCGTGAAGTCCTTCAAATTTCAAGTTAATAAAAAGCGGTAGGCCTGGAATCTAGTACCAGGCATACCGCATATTTTAACCGTTTTTAGTGATTAGAGGAATATCAGGTCGGGAAAAAGTAGAGAATCCCGATGCTGGTCAGTCCCCAGAGAGTTACACAGACCAGTAAAGGAATATCTTTAAACAGGACTTCCTCCGGGCTGCCGCCTTCGTCACGCTTATACACCAGGTACAGGTAGCGGAAAATCCCATAAAGCACAAACGGGATGGTCAGAGCCATCAGGTGGTTCTTGGGTAATTTCTCATAGGTGATGGTATATAGCGAGTAAGCGATTACCACCGAACTGGTGACGACCGAAATCATTTCCTGGACCAATTCGCTGGAATATTCTTCCAGGATCTGGCGGTGATTGGAAGCGCCTTCGGCCAGCAGGACCAGTTCGTGCCGCCGCTTGGCAAGCCCGATGAACAGGGCCCCCAGCATGGTACAGACCAGAAGCCAGGGTGAGACATCCACCTGGATGACCAGCGCCCCGCCCACCGCCCGCAACACAAAGCCGCTGGCAAGGGTAAACACATCTATGATGACTATGTTTTTGAGATAGAAGCAGTAAGCAATCTGGATGATAAAGTAGAGCAAAACTATCGCGCCGAAAGCCGGTTGCAGGAAGAAAGAAGCCGGTATGCAGATGACAACCAGGGCGACCAGCGTAAAGATTGCCACTTTTTTCGGTAACTTGCCGGAAGCCAGCGGCCTAAAGCGCTTGCGGGGGTGCTGCTGGTCTTTTTTAATATCAACCAGGTCGTTCAATAAGTAAACGGCGCTACTGATACCGCAGAAAATGATAAAACCCAACGTAGCGATTAATACGGGCCGGACTTCAAATAAGTGGCGATCAAACACGACGCCTGCATAGACCAGCAGGTTCTTAACCCACTGCTTTGGCCGCATGGTCCGCAGCAGTTGCTTTAAAATGAAAAACAAAATGATTATATTCCTTAAAAGTCCCTCTCGCCCGCCTACCTGACCGGCCTCATTACAGGTAAAAATTATACTATTGCCTTACATCAAAATCAAACTGGCCTATGTTCCAATTGACTTATACCCTGCCGAGTCTTATAATTTAACCATATTAAACATATATGGCAAAGCTTTGATTGGGAAAAGTACCCGGCGCGTAGCTAACTAGAGATTGACGGTCGCAGGCTGGAAGCCGTCTTTAGCAGGACCAGGGAAAACCACCCATGAGCCGCTCCGATAAAGCCTTTACCGGCCCCAAAGAGCGCGGTTGAACCCGTTATCGTTCTCAATGAGCGCCTTAAAGCCCACTCGGGCCAGGCGGAAAGCAGGGTGGAACCACGAAAGTAAACCTTTCGTCCCTCGTTTTTGTGTAACAACAGAACGCCAGGACGGAGGGATTTTTGTTTTTATAACCCTATTCCTGGCTCAACCAAACGAGGTATTAATATTTATGAGTATGCAAGCAGAAGCTAAACACGAAGATTTACCGGAAGATTTGGAGCGCATGCGCCACTCGACGGCCCACCTGATGGCCGCTGCCGTGCAAGCCCTCTGGCCGGAAGCCAAATTTGGGGTTGGCCCGGCTGTTAAAAACGGTTTCTACTACGATATTGACCTGCCGGTGACGCTTACCCCGGCCGACCTGGGCAAAATCGAGCAGAAAATGCGCGAGTTGAAAAACAAGAAATTTGCTTACGAACGCATGGAAATGCCGGTAGACGAGGCTATTGAGGAAATGGCCCGCCGCAACCAGCCCTTCAAGGTCGAACTGTTAAACCTGTTAAAAGAAAAAGGCAGCACGGCGGTCGCGAAAGAAACCGGTGATGATGACGCGGTGGGCGTAGACGAGGCAGGCGGGGCTTCCCAGGTTTCTTTTTATAAAACGGGTGACTTTGTTGACCTGTGCCGGGGGCCGCACCTGAACAATACCAGCGAGGTCGGCGCGTTCAAGCTGATGAGCATCGCGGGCGCTTACTGGCGCGGTAAAGAAACCAACCCGCAGTTGCAGCGGCTTTATGGCGCGGCCTTCCGCAATAAAGAAGAACTTGACCAGTATTTGTGGCAGCTTGAAGAAGCTAAAAAGCGCGACCACCGCAAGCTCGGCCAGGAACTTGACCTGTTTACTTTCTCCGACCTGGTCGGGGCCGGTCTGCCCCTGTTTACGCCGCGAGGCACGCTGGTGCGCCGGTTACTGGAAGATTTCCTGCAGTCGCTCCAGGAGCCGATGGGCTACCAGCGCGTTTTGATCCCTCATATCACCAAAAGCGACCTGTATAAGACTTCCGGCCACTGGGATAAATTCAAGGACGACCTGTTCCACGTAACTGGTAAGAGCGAGGAAGAGTTCTGCATCAAGCCGATGAACTGCCCTCACCACACCCAGATTTACGCCAGCCGCAAAAGAAGCTACCGGGAACTCCCGATGCGCCTTAGCGAGCTAACGGCGGTCTACCGGGATGAACTTCCCGGCACCCTGCAGGGCCTTTCGCGGGTGCGTATGATTACTCAGGACGATGCCCATGTCTTCTGTACGCCCGACCAGGTTAAAGACGAAGCCCTTAGAATTTACGATATTGTCGAGAAATTCTACGCGCCTTTCGGCATGAAACTGTCGGTGCGGTTGTCGCTCTGGGATGAGAACCACCCTGAGAAATACCTGGGCACGCCGGAATTCTGGAACTATACCCAGGAAACGCTGCGCGAAGTGCTCCAGGCAAAAGGCGCCCAATGGACCGAAGAAGCGGGCGAGGCGGCTTTCTACGCGCCGAAGATTGACTTTACGGCTAAAGACGCCCTGGACCGCTCCTGGCAACTGGCAACCATCCAGCTTGACTACAACCTGCCGGAACGCTTCGACCTCAAGTATGTCGCGCCGGACGGCCACGAGGCCCGGCCGGTCATGCTGCACCGGGCCATCCTGGGTTCGATGGAACGGTTCCTGTCGGTGCTGATCGAGCATTACGCCGGGGCTTTCCCGTCCTGGCTTGCGCCGGTCCAGGCTATGGTCATCCCGATTGCCGACCGGCACTTTGACTACGCCACCCAGGTCTTGCTGCAAATCCAGGGAGCCGGTGACTCGACCCTTGCCGGGACTTTACGGGTAGAACTGGACGAAGCTCGCGAGTCGATGCAAAAGAAGATTCGTAACGCCCAGTTGCAGAAAATACCTTATATGCTGGTGGTCGGCGATAAAGAAGCCGAGCAGGGTACGGTTTCGGTGCGGTTGCGCAGCGGAGCCGACCTGGGCAGCATGCCGGTAGCCGATTTTATTGAGCGCTTGAAAAACGAGGTTAAAACTCGTACCGATACCGTTCAGTAGACGAGGGGCGTTAAACGTGGCACGTTGAACGTTTAACTGGGAACGCTTCGAAAGAACGGTTGAGCCGGTAGTGCATTAAAGTATGTCGCCGGTTCGACCGTTTTACATTCCAGGTTCTACGTTATCCGATTAATGTTTTAAGCTTCCCGCGACCCAGAAACCCGGCCGGGTTCAGGTAAGCTTGACGCTCTACCCAACCTATCTTATTATTGACACCAGTGCGCATTAATTTGGAAACCAGATAAACCAGGAAAGGTACAAGGAACCCTTGGCGGCAGAATTAACTCAAGGAATGGCTGACCCGGAAAAAGGCGCCAGGGTAGTAATCACCGGCATCGGTGGTTTTGTCGGTAGTCACCTGACCGATTTTCTGCTTCAAAGTTTTCCCGGCCAGCTCACCATTCACGGCATCTGTAATTCCAGGAACCAGGCAAACCTGGACCACCTGACCGGCAACCCCCACCTGGTCTGGCACAACCAGAACCTGGAAGATACGGAAGCCCTGGCCGAAAGCCTGCGGGAAATCGAGCCGGCTTATATTTTCCACCTGGCTGCCCGCAGCTTCCCCGGGGCTTCGATCAATGCCCCGATGCAAACCCTGAACACCAACATTAACATTACCCTCAGCCTGTTTGAAGCCGTCCGGCAGGCCGGGCTGGCCGAGAAAGTCCGGTTGCTTAACGCCGGGAGTGGCGACACTTACGGCTTTATTGAGCCTGCCGACCTGCCTATAAAGGAAACAACTCCTTTCCGGCCCGGCAACCCCTATGCCGTGAGCAAAATCGCCCAGGAGATGCTGGGTTACCAGTACTACCGCTCCTACAAGATTCCGATTTTCAATACCCGGGCCTTTAACCACCTGGGGCCGCGCCTGAGCGACGCCCTGGCGCCGGGGGCGTTCGCCCGCCAGATTGCCGAGGCCGAAGCCGGTAAAATCGCGCCGGTGCTGCTGGTAGGCAACCTCGACTCCAACCGCGATTTCACGGATGTCCGCGATATTGTCCGGGCTTACTGGCTGGCCCTGAATTCGCCGGAATGCCTGCCGGGCATCCCTTATAACCTTTGCTCCGGCCAGAGCCACAGCATCAAAGAAATGCTGGGCAAGTTGTTGAGCTATTCCACCTGCAAATTTGAAGTGCAGTCCGACCCCAACCGGATGCGGCCCAGCGACATTCCGACAGTCCAGGGCGATGCTTCCAGGTTCCACCAGGCCACCGGCTGGCAGCCGCAAATTTCTTTCGATCAAAGCCTTCTGGACCTGCTCAATTACTGGCGCGAGAAAGTTAAAGCTTAAGCTTTATTCTAATTTCCCGATTTATTTATTCCTTCCAAAAAGAGTTCCCGCCCTTTCCTGTGCCTAAAACAGCGGCTCAGAGTTTATTGCAGACCCGTATAATAATCTCAGACCAGGCATCCTGGCCTATTCCTTGCTGAAATAAAAAGAGTTGTTATTCGAAGATTAAACTATGATTTTTTGAATAATAACTGGCCGGACCTGTAAAGTGGTGATGATTACAAATTGCCGGGTCACTAATACTACAAAGTCCGGTATCAACATTATTAAAAACAGTCAGCCTATATTTATAAATTTGACCTGCACAGATAAGACCCCAGGATGGAAAGGATTACTTATTAATGCCTGAAACAAAATTCCTTAATGATTATTACACTATTGGTGGCGACCTGAAAGTCCGGCGCTTTGGCTTTGGCGCTATGCGGATTACCGGCAAAGGTATCTGGGGCCCACCAAAAGACCACGATGAGGCCGTTGCCGTAGTTCGGCGGGCGGTGGAACTTGGCATCAACTTTATTGATACAGCCGACTCTTATGGGCCGCATGTCAGCGAAGAAATTATTGCCGAAGCCCTGTACCCCTACCCTCAAGACTTGATTATCGCGACCAAAGGCGGCCTGGTGCGGCCCGGCCCGGACCAGTGGGAACCGGATGGCCGCCCGGAACACCTGCAGGAAGTCCTGGAAGGCAGCCTCAAAAGGCTGCGCCTGGACCGGATTGACCTGTACCAGTTCCACCGGCCTGACCCGAAAGTGCCAATCGAGGAGTCGGTGGGCTTTCTGGCCGAAATGCAAAAGGCCGGTAAAATCCGCCACATCGGCATATCCAATGTCACGGTGGAGCAATTGAACCAGGCCCAGAAGGTCGCGCCTATGGTATCGGTCCAGAACCTGTACAATCTGACCGACCGCACCTCGGAAAGCGTGGTGGACGCTACCCATAAACAGAATATCGGCTTTATTCCCTGGTACCCGCTGGCAACCGGCAACCTGGCGAAACCGGGCGGTCCGCTGGATGAAATTGCCCGGAACCACCAGGCCACCCCGGCCCAGATAGCCCTGGCATGGCTGCTGAAACGCTCGCCCAATATGCTACCGATTGCCGGGACCGGCTCGATAGCCCACCTGGAGGAAAACATCAAGGGAGCGAATATAGAGCTGACCGATGATGAGTTCCAGACCCTGGCGTCTTTAAAAGCCTAGTTAAACCGTCCAAAAAAAAGAAGCCTTCCCAAAAGGAGAGGCTTCTTTTTTTTGGACGGTTACACGGTTACGCGGAAAACTACTGCTTATTGCGGCGCTGGCGGTAGCGTTCGATCAAAGTATTGGTGGAGCTATCGTGCGAAAGTTCCTGGGCTTGCGGGCTTTCCAGTTCGGGAATAATCCGGTTAGCCAGCACCTTGCCCAGTTCAACACCCCACTGGTCAAACGAGTTGACCTTCCAGATAGTCCCCTGCACAAAGACTTTGTGTTCGTAGAGGGCGACCAGTTTACCCAGCATTTCCGGGGTCAGCCGGTCAGCCAAAAGCGTATTGGTCGGGCGGTTGCCTTCAAAGGTGCGGTGCGCGGCCTGGTCCTCGGCTACCCCATCGGCTTTTACTTCCTCTTCGGTCTTGCCAAAAGCCAGGGCTTCGGTCTGGGCGAAGAAGTTCGCCATTAACAGATCGTGGTGGCGGCCCACCGGGTTCAGGGTCTGGTTAAAACCGATAAAGTCGGCCGGAATGAGCTTGGTGCCCTGGTGGATAAGCTGGTAATAGGCGTGCTGGCCGTTGGTGCCCGGCTGGCCCCAGATAATCGGGCCGGTCTGGTAGTTCACCTGGTTACCGTCCAGGTCCACGTGCTTGCCATTGCTTTCCATATCAAGCTGCTGCAGGTAAGCCGGGAAGCGGCCCAGGTAGTGGTCATAGGGCAGAATGGCAACCGTCTGAGCGTCAAAGAAATTGTTGTACCAGATACCGATTAAAGCTAGAAGGACCGGCAAGTTGCGCTCAAGCGGCGTGGTCCGGAAATGCTCGTCCATGGAGTGGAACCCGGCCAGCATCTGGCGGAAGTTATCCGGCCCAATCGCGATCATCAGGGATAGGCCAATCGCCGAGTCGAAAGAATAGCGGCCGCCGACCCAATCCCAGAACTCGAACATGTTCGCGGTATCAATCCCAAACTTGCTGACTTCGGCGGCGTTAGTCGAAACGGCCACAAAGTGTTTGGCGACCGCCTTATCATCCTGGAGGGTTTTCAAGGCCCAGTCGCGGGCGCTGCGGGCGTTGGTCATCGTTTCGATGGTCGTGAAGGTCTTAGAAGAAATAATGAACAGGGTTTCAGCCGGGTCAAGGTCGCGGGTGGCTTCAACAAAGTCGGTACCATCCACATTGGACACAAAACGGCAGGTTATTTCGCGGTTAGCATAGTGCCGCAGCGCCTCATAGGCCATTACCGGCCCGAGGTCCGAGCCGCCAATCCCGATATTAACCACGTTGCGAATGGGCTTGCCAGTAAAGCCTTTCCATTCGCCGCTGGTAATACGGTTCGTAAAATCGGACATTTTATCAAGGACAGCGTGGACGGCCGGGACGACATTTTCGCCATCAATAATAATTTCGGCATCGCGAGGGGCGCGCAAGGCTACGTGAAGGACGGCCCTATTTTCGGTGACATTTATTTTCTCGCCTTTGAACATTGCCTCGGTACGCTCTCGCACGCCCGAGTCTTCGGCCAGGGCCAGCAAAAGGCGCATAGTTTCAGCGGTCAGCCGGTTCTTGGAATAATCGTAATAAATTCCTTCGGCCTCAACGGTGAATCGCTTACCACGTTCCGGGTCTTCGGCAAAAAGATTGCGCAGGTGTTGGTCACGAATTTTAGAGAAATGCTCCGCCAGGGCTTTCCATGCGGGAAGTTGGCTCGGTTGTTTCAGGCTCATTAACTTATTGCCTCCAAGTTAAAATTTGAATTTTACTGGTTATAAATTTAAGACCAACCGGGTAAATAATTCGTGCCAGGCCCATGTAGGTCGAACAACTACATCATATCTAATATACCATACCGGCCCCTCAAAAACTAAGAATTTTGAGCTTTCCTGGCAGCTTCACCAATTTCGCCGCCCTCGCCGGGCGTGCCGGTAGCCATCCAACCCAGGTCGCCGACCGGGTCGGTCGCCGCCGCTGTCTGAGGCGGAGCAGCCCCCTTTTCGTCGGAGTTGCCAGACCCCACCAGGCTAACGCTTCCCGCATCGCCGCCCTCAGCAGTTACTTCGCCGCTGGTAGTTCCGCCACCGGGCAAATTGCTGACATCAGAGGGCAAGCCGGACGGGTTGTTGTGGGCACCGCGCCGGTCCGCCGAAAACAGTTTAATAATCACCATGTTTAAAAGTAAAAACCCTGTTAGCCGGATTATTTTCATTTTCTACTTCCTTTCAATTATTATCTAGCGCTTTAGTCACTTGGTAAAAGAACAGCAAGATACTTGCCACCTGGCATTATTTTTACGGCTGTCTACAGGATAGTTACACCGGATATAAAAACAAATATGGCTACCGGTCGGACAGCCATATTTGTTTTTATTTTAATAATTATAACTTCCGGTTAAAGTCACTCCGGGTCATGCGGGCTGGCTTTACCGCGCCCGGTCTGGTTCTCGCTGGTATACGGTTCGTTTTTCTCGCCAGGTAATTTCAGAGTGCTGTCTTTATCATATTTAGTCTGAGTCTGGCCGTGCGTCTCCTGCTTATCCTGGTCGCCAAAAGCGCCCTGGACCTCATTACCGCTGCGATTACTTCCTTTGGTTGCCATTTAATAGCTCCTTTCTGCTGTTTTCTTCAGAATCGAGTGCTACCTCATCTAAAGTCTAAGCAGAGAATGTGCCAGCTAACCGGGCTGAAGGCAATTGGCAGGTAATTCAGCCTGCAAAAAACAAAAACCACCCTCTTTTTAAGAAGGGTGGTTCCTGTGTTACCACGTAAAAGGTCAGGGCTGAGTCCTAGCCTTTAATCTGCCAATCGCTGACCTTATCCAGGGCGGCGATGGCGTCCTGGGAGAGTTTCAGTTCAGCCGCGCCCAGCAGTTCGCGGACGTGTTCCACCGAAGTACCGCTGACAATCGGGGCAGTAATGCCGGGCCGGGCCAATAGCCAGGCCAGGGCGACCTGGCTATTGGTAACTTTATGGCCTTCGGCCACCCGCTCAATTTCGGCCAGGATTTTGAAACCACGTTCGTTCATATAGGTGCGCTGCACGCCCTGGGCCCGGGGCGTGTTCGGCAAAGGCTGGCCCTGGCGGTACTTGCCGCTAAAAAAGCCGCTGGCAAGCGAGGAATAAGGAATAACCCCGACCTGCTGGTCAAGAACCAGCGGTTCCAGTTCGCGTTCGTAGCCTTCCCGGCTGTACAGGTTATAGAGCGGCTGCAAAGTTTCATACCGGGCGTAGTTGTACTTGTCGCTGGCCCACAGGTTACGGGTCAGGCGCCAGGCCGCGAAATTGGAAGCGCCGATGTAGCGGACTTTACCCTGGGCCACCAGGTCGTCGTAAGCCCGCAAAGTTTCCTCTACCGGGGTATTCAGGTCGTCGCGGTGCGACTGGTAAAGGTCAATATAGTCGGTCTGCAAATTGCGCAGGGAAGCTTCCACACCGGCCATAATATGCTGCCGGGAAAGACCGGTTTCGTTCGGGCGCTCGCCCATTTTAGAGCCAACCTTTGAGGCAATAATGATGTTCTCGCGGTTGCCCCGGGCTTTCATCCATTTGCCGAGGACTCGCTCGGAGTCGCCGCCGGTATTGCCCGGCACCCAGACCGAATAGACATCGGCGGTATCAATAAAATTGCCGCCGCCTTCGACATAAGCATCCAGAACTTCTTCCGATTTCGCCTGGTCGGTGGTCCAGCCGAAAGTGTTGCCGCCCAGGCAGATCGGGGCAACTTGCAAGCCGGTCCGGCCCATTCTTCTCGTTTCCAAAATTTTATTCTCCTGAATTTTTATAAAGCCTGCTAAATAAATTTGATACTGGTGGTTATATACAAAGTGGAAATAAGCAACTTGTAAATTGGAAGTAATTATATGGCATTACTTAACTATTGGAAAGTTGGGGACGTTTTGAAACCGGGTAATCTGTTGGCCCTCAGTTTGCTTCATGTTAAAGAAGGCAGCAGGCCGGTTTCGCCGCCCTGCTGCCTTATAAAAATAAGGCCAGTAAAAGGAGAAACAGCCATGTTTAATTCAAATCTTTGCGGGTTACTCGGAAAACACAACTTATTTTTAACCAGTGGTGAGGATGAAGCAATCCGTTCCAGCGGGCAGGGCGGCGGCGGTGGCCAGGGTGATGCGGGTAACCGGCCGGATGACCCGGAAACGGCCCGTGGCAGCGGGGCCGCCGTTGAGGATACCAGCGCAGGTGTCGGGCTGGGCGAACCTACCGGCAACAGCAGCAGCGCCGAAACCGGCCTGGGCAATATGCCGGGAACAGGTGAGCAGGGAAACAGGGACCGGTAAAACTCGCAGGCCCGGCCACAATTCAAGTTTAGCCCTTAATTCCCTTTAAGCAGGTCCAGGGTTTAGTTTGCCTCTTAAAATAGGATAACAATTACGGCTACCGGCTGTTAGCATCAGGTTAAATTTAAGTCTGCCTGTAGAGAACTTAATAAGTTCCTAGAAGTACCAAATATTTTTAATAGTTGGTTCTAGCGCTGGGCCGGAGGATTGGCCCAGCGCTTGTTATTAACCTGTGGCTGCTCTTTTCTTCATTTGTATCCGCATAACCTCCCTATCCACGTATCCCCGGCCGGTAAAACGAATAACAAGGCAGATTGTCCTGGAAAACCAGTAGTCATTGTTTTGAAATTTGAATAAACAAGGGTAATACCTTTTTAAGTTTTGTTCGTTATAAATTTAGCTAAATTATACTTTCGGTTTAAACTAGACTGGTAATGCGTTGGTTAGAACAAAAAATACTTTGCCCTTTAACCTTTTAATGGTGTGTTTACTGGCCCTCGGACTTATCCTGGAAAGCTTTCCCGCTACCACCCAGGCCGCTGCGCCTTCGGCCGAATCCACTTTAAGTTTTCCGCACAAATCCGGGATTGCCCCACCGGACTTCTTCGGAGTGGTCGGCCGCGACCCCTGGTATGAATGGAAT
>JAQBPB010000077.1 GCA_028287745.1 Chloroflexota bacterium | reverse complement strand
CCCCGAATTTAAAAATAGAGCGCTTAGGGCGGGTTACAAAAATGTGCCAGCTGAACTTAGTCCGGCTGGCACATTTATTATTCAGTCGGGCAAACCCCAAAGCGCACATTCATACTTACCTGGACTGGCAAGAAGACCCCGGCACTCCGCTTGGCCCTGGGATTACCAGGAAGTATTTTGATGCCGGGGTCTTACGGGCAACCAATTTATAAGTTGGGTCCGCCAATTATATAAACTGCCTTAAATTCAGTCAGACTTAACTATAATTAACCATATAAACAATCATCCCAATAAATAGCGTTCTTTACTCCGTAGTGACGAAACGAATTTCATCACCCGGTAAAAGCTGCGCTACCAGCGGCAAATCAGCGCTTAAGACGGTGCCAATGATTGGATAACCACCGGTAACCTGGTGGTCGGCCATGAGAATAATTGGTTGGCCGTTAGCGGGCACCTGGATAGACCCAAAGACCGCCCCACAGGCCGGAATTTCGGCCAGAGCCGCCGAAACGTGCGGGAGTGACGGCCCTTCCAGGCGAAAACCCATGCGGTCGGCATCGGTTGTCACGCGGTAGGGCTGGCCGAAAAGGTGGGTATAAGCTTCCGATTGGAAGTGTTCCTGGTAAGGGCCGGGTTGCACCCGCACCGTTACCGCATGACTGTAGGAAGGGCAGCGGTTGGCCGGGAAAAGGCGCCCGGCGGCTTCGGCAAACGAGCGCAGGCGCGGCGGATTAGACTGCAAAACATCGCCCGGTTGGATCGTCCGGCCTTCGCCTTTGATGCCGCCAAATTTGGCCCTCAGGTAGGTTGAACGGCTGTCCAGGCTCTGCGGAGCGGCCAGGCCGCCGTGAACCGCCAGGTAAGCTCGGCCGCCCCACTTCCCACCGGTCAGACCCGGCTTTAGATTGCGGGGCGTGAAAGATAAGACCTGCCCGGCCCGCACAAAGACCGACATCCACATCGGCACCGGCCGGTCGTTAACCATAGGCCCCAGGTCAGCCCCGGTAATACTGATCAGGGCAGGCGTATTGAAAAGCAAGCGCGGCCCCTGGAGGGTAATTTCCAGGGTCGCTTCGGTGGGTGAATTGCGGACCAGTTCGTTCGCGGCCCGGTGAGCAAAGCGGTCCATCGCGCCACCCGGTGGGATGCCGTAACTGCGTCCGGCCGAACGGCCCAGGTCTTGAAAGGTCGTTTGCAGGCCGGGGTCCAAAACCTCAACTTCAATCCGGTTCATCATAGCCGGTCCTCCGTGGGAGCCAGGGAAGCCCGTGCCGCCTGTAAACCCGGTAAATCCGCTTCCGAAATCGGGTAAAACCGGACCCGGTCGCCCGGTAAAAAGCGGACCGGCGGGTCCTGTGTCGCGTCAAAGAGGGCCAGGGGCGTATAGCCGACCAGGTTCCAGCCGCCCGGCTGGGAGGCCAGGGGATACACGCCGGTCAAACCGGCCGCCAGGGCCACCGTCCCACCCGGCACGGAAGGGCGCGGCCGGTCCAGGCGCGGCGCGTCAATAGCCGGAGGCAAAGCCCCCAGGTAAGCGAAACCGGGCGCAAAACCGACCAGGTAGACACTATATTCGACACTGCTGTGAATTTTAACCACTTCCTCAGGGGACAAATTGTTGCGCCGGGCGACTTTTTCCAGGTCAGGCCCGCGCTGCCCGCCGTAAATCACCGGCAGGTGGTGTAACCGGGGGCTGACGCTATCCGGTAACCCGCCGGTCTTCCAGCCGGTTATTACGGTTTCTAACTGTCCGGCCAGCCAGTCGCCAAAAGCGGCCCGGCTGAGATACTCCGGGTCAAACGGGGCCAGCACATTATCATAACCGGGCACGAACTCGCGCGGCCAGCCCGGTCCGGCCGGGACATTGTCCTGTAAATAGACCGACAACAACCGGGCAGCCAGCATCCGGGTATAGCGCTGGTCCGGGCTTAGTGCCGACGGTGAAGTCAGGCCGGGAGGCAGCATCAGGCGCACCAGGATGGCCTGGTCGCCCATGGGCCGCAGCTCAATAGTAGCGCCATCCAGGGTTTCACCGGGTAGAAAAGGCGGAAATAAAGTCATTTCAGGCCGGTTGACCTTCCCATACCGGTACCGAAATTCGAATGCTCTCTTGCAGCAAGCGCTCTTTGAGGGCGCGGGCAATCGCGGGCGCGGTCGGGCCGTCCCCGTGAATACAGACCGTATCGGCCTTTAATTTCAAGACGGTCCCATCTATGGCGACAATTTCACCCTGCCGGACCAGCCGGATTACCTGCTCGGCCGACTTCTCCGGGTCGGTAAGCATACTGCCCGCCAGGCGGCGGTTGACCAGGGAACCGTCGGCGTTATAGGCCCGGTCGGCAAAGGCTTCCCGCACCACCCGCAGCCCGGCTTTTTGGCCTTCCTCAATAATCATAGGGCCGGTCGCCAGGCACACAAAGGCCAGTTCCGGGTTATACCGGGCCACCGCCCGGGCATAGGCCCTGGCAACCGCCGGGTCCTGGGCTGCTACATTATAAAGTGCTCCATGGGCCTTGACGTGGGTCAGCCGCGCGCCGTTCGCCCGGACGAACCCGTCTAATGCGCCAATCTGGTAAATTACCATCGCCTCGATTTCGTCCGGCGTCATGTCCATTTTGCGCCGCCCGAAACCTTGCAAGTCAGGGTAGGAAGGATGCGCCCCTACGGCTACCCCTTTTTGGACCGCCAGTTGGACCGTTTTCGCCATTACCACCGGGTCACCGGCGTGAAAACCACAGGCGATATTGGCCGAACTGACATGGTTCAAAATCTCGGCGTCCTGGCCCATCACATAATTACCAAAACTCTCGCCCATGTCACAATTTATGTCAATCTGCAGGTCCATAATTTTCTCCTGATAAAGATAAGCCTTGCGCCCGCCGGTTAATCGGCAGGCCGGGGGCTGTTGCTGGAATTGGGTTGGGAAGACGCAACCGGGCCGAGCAGTTCCAGGTAATCCAATACCCGGTAAATCGCCGAAAGACAGCCGATATCGCTTATCTCGCCGGTTTTTATCATCTGGCGTAAAGTTTCCAGGCTGACCAGTTGGGTTTCGACATTTTCATTATCATCGAACTGGGGCGGCCCGGCCAGGTAGACATCCCTGGCAAAGAAAATATAGTCTTTGGTCGCCCGGTTAGTCGGGCTGCGCAGGTGGGTACTAACCAGGACAAACTCGGCGGCGCTGTACCCGGTCTCCTCGCGCAATTCACGCCGGGCCCCTACTTCGGGGTCTTCCCCGGCATTGATGCCCCCGGCCGGTATTTCGGTAATAATATCCCGGATTCCCTGCTTATACTGGCGCACCAGCACCACCTGGTTATCAGGCGTCAGGGCAAAAATAATCGCCACGTCGTCGCTCTGGATAACGAAATAATCGTCTATCACCCGACCGGAATGCGTTTCACAGGTCTCCTGAAGCACCTTAAACCAGCCGGTATCAAAGACTAATTTCGAATCGAGCGTCCGCCATTTTTTTAGCATAGGTTCCTTAGCTTTCCAGAGAGTAAGAGCTATTTTGCTTCAGTTTTGCCAGGAGAGTTTCCAAAGGCAGGTCGGCCAGTGATGAAATACGCATGCTGGCATGGTCCAGGGAAAGCTGGCCGGTAACACTGTTGGGAATAGCCACGCAGAACAGCCCGGCCCGGCGGGCTGCCAGCACCCCATTTGGCGAATCTTCCAGGGCAATAGCCTGGTCCGGCCGCAATTTAAAGAAGTCTAAAACTGACAGGTAAAGTTCCGGGTCGGGTTTGGCATTTTTAACCTGGTCGGCTCCCCGGACACACTCGAAATAATCCCGCAGGCCCAGGCGTTCCAGGTGCTCCAGCACATAGGGCGAGCGAGAACTCGAAGCCAGGCCGATACGCAGGCCAAGCCGCCGGGCGGTTGTCAGGTAATCCAGCACGCCGGGTAACACGGCCTGAGTTGCCAGGATTTCTTGCATTCGTTCGCGGTAGCGCGCCCTGAGACTCTCGCGTTCCACCGGCCGGCCCAACTGCTCTTCCAGGTAATCGAAGGGGCTGGCAGTGCTGCTGGCTTTTCCGAGAAAACCGGACCAGTATTCCAGGGGCATCTCGCAGCCGTGTCCGGAATAAATTTCCTGCCAGCACTGGTATTCGGGTGTTTCGGTATCTAATATCGTGCCGTCAAAATCAAAAATCAGCGCCTGGCAGTCCATACTACCTCGTTAAAGTTTGGGTGGCTTGGTAAAATATTTCTTGCTCTTACAACCGGTATAGTTTAACACCGGGCAGTTAAACCTGTCGAATAACCAGGTTAGTAAACGTTATTTATCAGCCTGCGCCATAAAATTTCAACCCTGAAGGTCCTATTCGTGCTGGCTGGCGCCCGCATATATAAAGAACTTTATTCCGGACAGGCGGCAGCCTGCAATAAAAGAGTCAAATGCAGTTCTAACGCGATTTAAGAACCGCGAGAGAAAGTCTATGCTATAATGCGGCGCAGCAGTTGACAAAGGATTCAAATACGAAGCGAGAAGGAGCATAAAATAATGGCCCTGAAAGTAACCGTCAATACCGGCAAACCGGAAGGCCCGCGCAGCAGTGCCGGTCTGATCAAACGCGCGGCCGGAGAAGATGCCGGGGATAAAGGCGCTACAGTATCGGTAGCCGAAATTGTTAGCGCTCTTTTTGAAGAAGTGCGCAGCAGTATCGAAAAAGAAGCGGAAGTGGAACTTGAACTTACCGCAAATGTTGAAATATCCAATAAAGACGGCAACCCTACGGTAAACCTGGACATTAGTGGAGAGAGCTCCAACGCCCGGACTGTCCGGCTTAAATTCAATACTAAAATTAACCCGGCTGCGCCTGAAAAAGATAGTAAATAACTTCCCTTAAAAGGGTCACGCTAAAAAGTAAAACCGGCTAACCTTTAAAGGGGGCCGGTTTTACGATTAAGACCTTAATCGCAGTTCCTAAAATAATATCAATAAATTATTGGATTTCCACTCACTAATTGACCATAAATTTTTCATTAAAAAGATAAATAAATATATTTTTACGAATTTGGAGCAAGATTTAAAATCACCGCTCCTTTTTTGATTGCCCGGTGTTATAGAAAATAACAAAGTAATTAATGGAATTTACAAATTTTTTACAAACTGCATGACAAAACAATAATTATGGCGTATAATTATTTCAATGAAAGAAATTTTATCTGCGTTACGCTGGTTTACGTAAGAAAAGTGTTTTGGTTGGTTATTTGACCTAAAGCTTAACAGATAATTGTTTTTCTTTAATAAGTGGTACGCTTTTATTTACCAGGTTAGTAAAAAATGACAACTTTTTCGTCACCTATGACAGGTAAAGATGAAAAGCCCATCTACACGAATTTTAGGCTTGCCAGCTTTGGACAGGCTGCCTTAACTTTCCAGAATGCCGTACCCCTGAAAGGTATATCCTCTCCCCTTGAAATAGAGCAGTTACTTCAACAAATCGTTGAGACCTTTTGCAATGAGTTTAAGTATCCAAATTGCCAGCTTTTTCTGGTTAGCCAGACCGGGTCAGAACTCGAATTTAAATACGGCAAAGGCCGCCTGGTTGAACAGGCCGACCGGGGAAACCAAAATTGCACCTGGTCCCCAAAACTGGGCGAGGAAGTTCTGCAAGAAAAAGAAGGTCTGGTCGGCTGGATAGGTAATAACCTCAAGCCCGTAATGCTCCCCGATAAAGAACACAATGCCGGTTTCCTGAAACCTTTCCTGGAAATTAAAGCGCGTTCGGAATTAGTCGTCCCAATGTTAGCGCAAAACGAGCTTATAGGTGTAATTGCTATTCAAAGCGAGGAAGTCCGCGCTTTTGATAAGGTTGACCTGCAAATAGTTAATTTCTTCGCCAGGCAAGCCGCCATGTTGATCCAGGCGGCTAATAGAAACTACCTGCGGACCGATAATCTGCGCAATCTAGGCAATCTGGCCCTGGTCAGTAGCGAAATTAATTCGGCCGGGAACTTTCCTGAAATTGGAGAAGTGGTCCTGGCAAACGCTATCCGGGCCTTAAACGGGGACTCAGGCAGCATCTGGCTGGTCAATGACCAGGTACAAAAATTACAGCTTCTGGCGACTCGAAACCTGCCACAAGAGTTGAAAGAAGATACCTTTGATTTCAGCCCCTTAATCACCAATATAATGCGCAACCGGGCGCCGGTCTTTATGTCAGGTCTGGAGAAATACCAGGAGGAATTGGAAGCAATTGCCCATTTAAGAGCCAGCGGTATTGAAGCCTTTTGCTGTCTGCCGCTATTTGTGCAAGATGAAATCCTGGGTGCCCTGGTTATTAACTATGATAGCCCGCACCAGTTTACCCAGACCGAGTTGCATACCTCCACCATCCTGGCCGAACAGGTTTCCGCCGCTTTGCGGAACATGCGGAATTTTGTCAGGATGAAACAATTAGAACAACAGCTTGCCCGCAATGAGCGATTAGTTAACCTGGGCCAACAGGCCAGCGGTATCATCCACGACTTTAACAACCTGCTGTCGGGAATCCTGGGGTTAAGTGAAGTCCTTTTAAGTAAAAGTACCAACCAGGACGAAAAGCACCTTATAGAAATGCTCCGCCAATCTGCCGTAGATGGCGGGCAGATGATCCGGCAGTTGCAAACGTCTAACTCTGCCAGACTGGAAGAAACCTGTGCCCCGGTCAACATTAGAAAGATTTTGCAGGACGTAATTGAACTTACCCGGCCGCACTGGGCCAGCCAAACTCGCCAGCAAGAAGCCCCGGTTATTATCAAACTTGAAGCGGAGCCGGTGCCGCCATTCAGGGCTAATCCGACTGAATTAAGAGAAGTTTTTACCAACCTTCTCCTGAACGCGGTGGATGCCATGCCCCTGGGTGGTAAAATTGACTTAAAAGTGCAGAACTGCCGGAATGAAGTCTGGATCAGTATCCGCGACAATGGGACCGGTATGACCGAAGAAACCCGGCAGCACCTGTTCGAACCCTTCTATACCACAAAACCCCAGGATGGACACGGGCTCGGCCTGAGCATCTCGCAAAGCATCATCACCCGGCACGAAGGCACCATTCAAATAGAAAGCACTTTGAATGAAGGCAGTTGTTTTATCGTTAAGTTGCCGCTAAAACCAATAGTAACAACCGAATCTGCTCCTAAAACCAGCCTGCCGGTTAGACCAATGCGAGTCCTGGTGGTAGATGACGATCAAAAATTATTGTATGTGCTGAAACGTATCCTGGAAATTGACCATCACGAGGTAACTATTATCGGCAGCGGTCACGAAGCGGTACGGCTTTTCACCAGCCAACCGGATAGCTTTGACCTGGTCATGACCGATATAAACATGAAAGACCTGTGCGGTTGGGAGATTGCGAAGGCCGTAAGGCAATTGCGGCCCGAATTGCCCTTGATCATTATTACCGGTTGCGCCGAGAGCCTTCAGGCGGAGAAAATTCAAACTTATGCCATCACGGAAGTGGTAAGTAAACCGTATTCGCTGGAAGATATGCAAGGGGTCATCCGCAAAGTCGCCCAGCCAGGGCAGGCAAACGCCTTAAACATCGAATAATCTTGAACCTAAATTAAAAACACAGGCTGAAAACGGGCCTGTGTTTTTATTACACCACTATTTTGTTTTCCGCTGGCCCTCTCCAGGCTG
>JAQBPB010000076.1 GCA_028287745.1 Chloroflexota bacterium | reverse complement strand
CGGCTTGACCTTGATATACAGGTCGCTCATTCCGGCTGTCCCCAGCCCCATCAGTGGTATCTTCAGGCCGGTGCGTCCCACTTCGACCTGTGTATTTACATTAGGCATCAGCTAAGCATTTCTCCTTTGTTTTTGCTTATTTGAATCTTTTTCCCAACTTTTTCAAATTCAGGTTCAGGCCATTCTTAAAAGCTTCTATGAGTTCGCACCCGCAATTTTATAGACCCTGGCGGCGGTGCCGCCCCAGATAGCGGCCTGTTCTCCAGGGGATAAACGGCTTACCAGGGCCGCCAGCAGGTCGTGGACTTGCCGGTATGAAGCGCCCTGCAGGCTTACCGGCCAATCGCTGCCCCACAACAGCCGGTCAGGGCCGAATAGTTCCAGCACCTTTTCAAAGTAAGGCCGGACCTGTTCCTCGAAATTCATGGCCGGGTTAACCAGAGTGACCATGCCCGAAACTTTACAAAAGACATTCGGATAGCGGGCGGCCCCGGTAATAGCGGCCTGCCAGTTTTCGAGTTCGCCGGTCTTTAGCGGTGGGATAGCCAGGTGATTGATTACCAGGGGGAGGTCCTCCCGGGCTCTAAACAGTTCGGTGAAAGGCTGAAGCTGGTCAAACCTTACCAACAAGTCACAGGCCAGGTCTTTTTCAGCAAAAGCCGTTAAACCCCGTACGGCGGCCTGGTCCAAACCGGTTTCATTCAGCAAAGGGTAACGGGTGCCGCAAAAAGGCCCTTTAGATTTAAACCTGTCCAGGCGGTCGGAGAGGTCCGGCGCGGTCAGGTCAACCCAACCTACCACTCCTTTAATGAAAGGGTAATCGCGGGACAATTCCAGTAGCCAGTCCGTTTCAACCTCGTCATGGGCCGCCTGGACAATTACCGTTCCGTCTACACCGCATTCCTCCAGCAAAGAGGCCAGATGGACGGGTTCAAAGTTGCGGTTCAAAGTCTTTTTTTCCGGGTTAAGCCAGGGTAAAGGCAACTTTTCCAGATTCCAGAAGTGCTGGTGACCGTCTATTTTAAGCAGCTGTTACCTCCTTTTCGAGTGGCCGGGCGTATTCATCGCCGTGGTGTGGCCGGTTCAATTTAATTGACCGGTTGAATGCCTAGTCGTATACTGGCCGTTTTCCCGTCCTGGACCGGAGTGAAAACCAGGCGTCTGATATCAATTGGACCACTTGCCAGGTCTACATCTTTAACCATTTCGACTCTGGCCCGGATAAGGGCCGGGTTATAGGTTACGCTCAACCGGGCTTTTTCTCCCTGAATTTCGACTGTTTCAGGCCTGATTTCCACCTGACCAAAGGTCAGCAAAGCGCTTTCCAACCGGCCGGAACCGGCAGAAAACACGGCCTCATCCAGCAATTCCACCCGACCGGTGGCGCGGTCCAGGCAAAGGCGGCGCTCCAGGCTTTCCAGTCCGGCTTCCTCGGGGTAGGCATCCTTTAGATCAATCGCAAAAAGGTCTTTTTCCGCATCCGCAGTGTGTTCAAGCAGCCTGGCCCGGTATTGTGGTCCGTGCTTTTGGGGCATGCCGTTTACCACCGGCACGGAATGGCCGGTAGACGAAGTTACGAAATGGTCGTAGCGCTCAGGACCGAAGTAAGCCCGAGTGTAGCGGCCCCGGCCCAGTTCCGCAATTAGCGACTCGCGCCGGTAATGCACTATAAAGCTGCCTACATCATTCTGATTGTGCATCTCGCCGTTATGCCCGCCTTTAGCGGCCAGCACCAGGCCCTCAGGGTCGGCTGGGTCCTGCCGGGCAATCATCCATTGTAAGTCGCCAAACCAATCATGGGATGGCAGGCTTATTTCCGGCTGTTTCTTAGACTCGCTGTTTTCATGCCAGGCAACCGTACGCAAGCCCCACCCGGAATTATTTTGTAACCATGCGGCATCATCTACCGGCTTAAGTGACCGCAATTCGGGTATGTTCAAACGCCGGGCTAAAAAGGCCAGGTGCGCCCCTATCAGGCTGACATCCCGGTCGCAATCTGAGAAATTTAGATAAACCTGGGGGCTTAAAATGGTCCGAAGGGGGAACCGGGCGGCTTTTTCAACCCGGGCATCCCGGAAGAAGTCCAGGCGGCCGTTGGTACGTTGTTCGACGAGGTGGGCCAGGAGAGTGAAGTAACAGAAACCAAAAGACCAGTAACCCGGCCCCTCCGAGGAACCGCCATCGCTGCCGAAACTGTCCATGAACCCATCAAGGGAGCGGGAAGCCAGGTCCAGGATAGCGGCCAGGCGGGCCGGGTCTTTCACAAGATAGATTGCCGCCGCCGCGATACCACCACTGCAGACCCCGGTCCAGTTGGCGGCCCGGCCGGGCAGTTGGAACAGCCACCAGTGGTCATGACGAGTAAGGTAGGGCTGGAAGGCCCGGGTTTCCGCTTCAAGGCGAATGCGCTGTCCCAGGCGCGGGTCGAGTTGGTTACCCAGCAGGTAATCCACTTCGGCCAAAAGCAGTACGGTTATTCCGGTTTGCAGGTCCGGTTGTGGAAAGGTAAGGTCGGGTAGGTTGCTGATGTGGGCCGGGTAGTTCCAGGCGCTTTCTTCGCAAATCGCCCAGGCCAGGTCCAGGATTTTGTCAAGGAAGCGGCCCTGTCCTTCCAGGCATTCGGCCACCAACAGTTCGGTCAGGCGAGTGCGGCGCAGGTGAAGGGGTGTTTCATAACCTTCCCGTTCGCCTATTCGATTGTATTCCAGAAAAAGGGTGGCCGGTAGGGCCGGAAGGGGCAGGCCGGCTGCTTTTTCCGCGTTACCTATAATGGTGGCTACCAGGGCCGGGTCATTCTTTTGGGCAATGGCCTGCCAGGCTGCCCGGTCACTGGCCTTTGGGAACGGCCCGGCCGGGTTTTCCTCACGTAAAATCCGCTCTAACACCAAAGGGCTAAAAGGATTTAGCATTGTTTATTTTCCCAATCTCATGATTTTCGCCCGGCTAACTCGCCGGAAATTCGAGTTTTTGAGCAGTAAGGAGTTACAGGCGCAGCAGCGAAAGTCCTGAACTTATCTTGAAATTTATTCAGGCTCGGCTTAACGGTTACGCCCGTTGAATTTCGACCGCGTAATGGCCTTCGATATACGGGAATTTTTCGAGTAACCCACCGGCTAACTCTACCCCTAAGCCCGGCTTGTCCGGCAGGATGAGGTTACCGTTTTTAAAGACCGGTTTCTCGGCCAGGATTTCCCATTGCAGCGGTCCCTGAAGCTGGCAGACTTCCAACATGCTGGAATTTGAAGTAGCCGCTACAAAGTGAGCGTTAGCCATGGTCATCAGGCCGTTATGCCAGTTGTGGGGGTTCAAGGTTACATTATAGTGGTCGGCCATTTCGGCTATCCGGACCAGTTCGGAAATACCGCAAACCCCGGCGTCGGGCTGGACTATCGCGTAGGCTTTCTTTTCAAAGTAAGGCCGGAACTGGCCCAGGGTCGTCAGGGTTTCACCGCCGGTGATGGGCATTTCAACCGCTGCGTTTAACCGGGCGTAGCCGTCAATATCTTCCTGTGGCAGCGGTTCTTCAAACCAGCTCAAGCCGAGTTTATCCAGACCCCTGGTAATGACCAGGGCATCATCGAAATTCAGGCGCTTGTTTCCGTCTACCATAACCTGGATGCGGCCGTCCACCGTTTGCATCAGTTCGGCCATCAGGCCCAGGTAGCGGTCAATCGTCACGCCATCCCAGGCCCATTCCAGGCCCATACGGACTTTGGTCGCTTTGAAACCGGCTTCAATATAGCCCAGCACTTCTTCAATAAGCTGTTCAGGGTGAGTCCGCCAGTCGAAGCGGCAACCGCCGGAAGCGTACATCGGTACTTCGGTTACTTCGGCACTACCGCCGAGTAACTCACTGACCCGCTTGCCCTCGATTTTACCCTTCAAGTCCCACAGGGCCGAGTCGATTCCGCCGACCGCCGTATCGTAAGGGCGGTTCAACCCGGTAGGATGTGGCACCAGGTCAGGTTTGCGCGGGTCGTGTCCGACCAGGGTGGGTGCGAGGTAACCTACCCATTCTTTAATAAGGGTCGGTACGCCGTAAGCGCAAGCCTCACCAATACCCTGGATTCCTTCATTGGTGCTGATAACCACTATGGCGCAATCGGCCTTGACGGTGCGGTATTTCAAGGTAAACCACTGCCGTTCGCGTTCATGAAGCCGGGTTAGACAGAGTGTTTCTATGTTCGTAATTTTCATGTTATTTTCCCGCTACCAATATTTTAACCAGACCGCCATTTGAAAAACCAGTCAGGCCGAGTAGATTTTTAACAGCAAAAAATTAAGACCATTTGTTGGATTAACTAATGGCTTTTACTTAGAGTGGGATACATTCAGATTTATGAGGCGGCCATTTCCCTTGAAATGACCGCCCCGGTTGATAGGAGGAGAGAGTTAATTAACCGTTAGCTTTCTTCCAGGCATTGATCTGAGTCTGGATTTCGGCTATGATTTTTTCCATACCGGCATCCTTCATCTTACCCAGGAATTCAGGTAAACCGGTCGCCGGGTCCTGGCGTCCGCCCTGTAAAGCCAGGGAATACTGTTTAACCAGGGCAGAAACCTGTGCAACCTCGGTCTTGATCTTTTCGGTATTAGCCGCGAAGCCCAGGGCCAGAGATGGTGTCGATTCCCGGTTCAATTTGGCGGTAACATCCCAGTTACCGACCTGCGCTTTGTCGAGGTAGTAAGCATTGAACTGGTTGCCGAACATCCAGTCGGTATTCGGGTTGTAACCACTGGTCTGCGCGGTTACGCCGGGAGCGAAGCCGATAACTTCACTGGCTTTGTCCACCCAGACCCAGTGCTTGCCTTCAATACCTTTGCAGATGAGGTTGTAGACTTCTTTGTCGGTATTCAACAACTCGAGGAACATCATAGACCGCTCCGGGTTAGAGGTGGTCCGGGAAATACCGTTCATTGTAGCCGTTGTACCGGCAGTGGTCAGGAGCGGTTTTGTAAACGACTTGGCGACAAAATCGTAACCGAACTTGACCTTGGCTTCCAGCTCACCACCGGGTTTGGCGATGTGGAGGAACAGGGCCGATTTGCCAGCTTTAAAGTTGGCTACGCCATCGCTAGTGGGTGGGGCATCTTTAGGATAGAACCCGGCCTGGTACCATTTGCGAGACAGTTCGGCGGCAGCCTTATAGCCGGGAGTTTCGGCCATATTGATAATCTTAAGGTCTTTGTCGTCGCCTTTCACACCAACAAGAATAGTGTCCAGGAGCGAATCATACCCATAGTATTCGGGGCGGAACACCGAGCCGTCACCCTGATCATTGGAGTAAATGGCCGGGATACTCTCACCGTTCTTAACCTGGGTCATAAAGGGTTCCAGGTCTTCAAACTTGTTGAGGCTGGCAAGGTCCAATTTATACTTGTCTACCAGGTCCTTGCGGAGGTTTACACCCCAGGGTTTCACCCAGATTTGCTGATTTAAGACAGCGTAGATTTTGCCGTTCACCCGCGCTGCGTTCCAGGAAGCCGGGGTCATGCTGGCGTAGGTCTTGGGTGCAAACTTGTTTAACAAATCGTCAATCGGCAGCAGGTTACCCTGGCTGACGTTCTGATAATAGTCGTTGGCCCAGGGAGCGGTAAAGATGACGTCCATCTTTTCACCGGCGGCAAAAGCTAACTTGACCTTCTGATCAAAGCTGCCCGGGTCAATTGGGACCAATTTAACGGTCGCATTAATCTTGGCTTTGGTCAGCTTATTGAGTTCTTCCTGGATAAGGGCCAGTTCTTTCGGCGGGGTACCCCGGTAAGTGTAGGTCAGTTCGACCGGTGGCAAGTTTGCCGCCGCAGTCGCCGCAGCAGGAGCGGTAGTTGCGCTTGCAGCAGTAGTTGCGCTTGCAGCAGCCGTAGTGGCACCGGCGGCGGTAGTTGCGCTTGCAGCAGTAGTCGCCGCAGGAGCGGCAGCCGCGGTGGTTGCCGCAGGAGCGGCAGCGGTAGTGCTTTGGGCCGGGGTAGCCGTACTATCACCGCAGGCCGCGAGTAAAACGCTTCCGGCGGGTATGGCTACGGCAGCCTGGGCGGCCAGCTTGATAAAGCGACGACGGTTAAAGTTCTTGGATTTGCTGTCCTTAGCATCATTGCTCATGATTTCCTCCTAATACTAAACACTGTTGAAGTTTGACGAAATATTGGAATTGTAGGTTCAGACTTGCTAGTGAAATTATTTATTGCCTATCCAAACCTTTATTTGCTTGCCTGTAATAAACCAGGGTCTGCGGGAAAGTTTGGCTTGCTCCTTTCCAGGAACCATTCACCGGTTAGGGCCTGATCGGTTGGTTTATTCTTTGATACCTCCCAGGGTTATACCCCGGACGAAGTAGCGTTGTACGAACAAGAAGGCGAAAATGATTGGCCCGATTGCCAGTACGGCCATTGCCATACGAACCCCCTGGGTCGGTATTATTACCCCGCTGTTCATTTCGGGATTCTGGGAAATGGCATCGATATTTGATTGAATGGTGTACAAAAGGTATTGCAATGGGAATAACTTCCGGTCGTCAATAAAGAGAAGTGCCAACCACCAGTCATTCCAGTACTGCAAGAGGCTGAACAGTCCTACTGTAGCCAGGGCCGGAGTCGAAAGGGGTAAAACGATCTGGAAGAACAGACGCCATTCACTCGCTCCGTCAATTCTGGCGGCTTCGAAAAGTTCGGTTGGCAGGCCAGCAAAATAGGTCCGTAAGAGTAACACGAACCACGGAATAACCAGGTAGGGCAGGATCAAAGCGAACATGGTGTTTTTCAGGTGCAGGTACTGGGTTATCAGGATGTACCAGGGAACCAGACCGCCATTGAAAAGCATCGTAAAGAACACATAAAACGATAAGGGTTTGCGGAACCGGAAATCTTTCCGGGAGAGGCTAAAGGCCAGGAGCGACATTATCAAAAGACCTACGCTACTGCCGCCCAATGAAACAATTAGCGTGATAAGGTATGAGTTTAATATCTGCCCAAAATCTCGGAATAGGTAATCATAGGCTTCCATACTGAATTGTTGAGGGAAAAGAGTGTAACCGTATTTCCCGATAGCTATTTCACTCGAAAATGAAGCTGATATCAGCATCAAAAACGGAACAAGCGCCATAATACTTAATATCAACAAAATCAGGTGGATAATAAGGTTACTTGATTTGAGTCGGTCCCAGAAAGATTTCCGGCTGACAGTCGTGATCATTCCCAATCTCCTCAAATAATTAAAAGAGTGCTTTGTCAGAGTCAACCCGCCGGACAATCCAGTTTGCGCCAACTACCAGGATAAAACCGATCAGGGCCTGGTAAAGTCCGGCGGCAGCGGACATCCCAACATCGCCATTGACCCGTAAGGCCCGGTAGACATAGGTATCCAATACATCGGTAGTCGGGTAAAGCAAACCATTATCCCGCGTGACCTGGTAGAACAGGCCGAAATCGGCGTAGAAGATACGACCAATTGCCAGCAGGGTGGTTATGATAACCAGTGGGAAAATTAAAGGGATAGTAATCCGGGTAATTTGCTTCCACTTGCTTGCACCATCAATTTTGGCCGCTTCGAAGTATTCAGGGTTAATTGCCAGAATACCCGAAAGGTAAATAATGCTGTTAAATCCAACATGTTTCCACAGGTTGACACTGGTCAAAATTGTAGGCCAGTATTGGGGTGAGGAATACCAGCTAATCTGCTCGACTCCAAATCCGGCCAGGGTGTGATTTACCAGCCCATTGTCGGTATTTAGAAAAGCAAAGACGAAATACCCGACAATAACGTAAGAAATAAAATGCGGTAGGAGCAAGGCCGACTGGTAGAAGTTGGTCATGATTTTCGACCGTTCCCGCACCTCATTTAACATCAGGGCCAAAAAAATCGCGCCGGTAGTGCTGGTTACAATAAACAGTGAGTTTAAGAAAAGGGTGTTAAAGGTTACCCGCCAGGCGTCTTGCGTACCGAACAAAAACTCAAAGTTTTTTAATCCAACCCAGGCACTATCAAACAGGCCCTGCGCTGCCCGGTAATCTTTGAAGGCGATGATGATGCCAAACATTGGCAGGTAGGAAAAGACAAACAGCAATAATAGGCCGGGTAGGGCCATAAGGAACAGGCTGCCGTTTTTGGCCCACATTCGCCGGAATCTGGCGGAGCGGGTTATTGATACCTGGTGCTGTTGCTGTTGAACTTTTTCGACTAACGGTTGTTGCATACTGGTTCCCTTTAGTTTCTCTGACCAATTCCTAAAATAAATGTCTTACCCAGGCTGATTTGCCAGTTCCTGGCGCCAGATTTCATATTCGCGACGGCCTTCTTCGTTGAGCGGGTAATACTTTTCAAGCGAGCCGCCTTCGGCCAGGCGCTTGCGGCTGAATACTTCCCATTCTTCGTGCTCAAGAGTGCGTTGCAACAAAAGGGGAGCTACATTGGCCGGTATCAGGACCGCGCCATCATCATCTGCAAGCATAATATCCCCTGGCAGCGCCAGTACGCCGCTGACCGAAACAGGGACATTGTAGGCCCAGGGAAATTGGTCCGATTGGGAAGCATAGTTGGGTGTAAGGCCCCGGCACCAGATTGGCAGGTTCAATTCTTTAACGTGCGGCCAATCCCGGATGTATCCGTCCACTACCAGGGCTACGCCACCCCGTTCCTTAAAGTAGCTGACCAACATTTCACCGAAACAACCGGTATAGGGGTCGGCATTCGCCTGGACCGTCAAAATATCACCGGGCTCGATTATTTTCAGAACTGCCCATAAAGCGCTGTGTTTTTCAACATATTCCTGGCCCAGGCCGGAAACTATATCCTCACGCTGCGGCATGAATTGCAGGGTAACGACCGAACCGACTACTTTAGTGCCCGGCTGGCGTGATTGCGGTCCCTGGATGAAAGTCCGTCTAATCCCCAATTTATGTAGCCCGGCGCTGGCTGTGGCACTGCTGACCTTATATAATTGTTCAATAAGGTGCTTGCTGGGCCTTTGAAAAGCTGGTCCGGTTACAGGCAAGTCAATGTTAGGTCCGGGGAGGTTTGGGGTGTCACTTAAAACACTGCCGTTTGAGGATCTCGCGTCTGTCATAAATCACCATATTTTCATCGTGAAAATAATAACATTCGTTGTTATTATATAGATTTTATTAGTTTTGACGTGTTTTTGTTGCGTGATAAAGAAACTATATCATTGATTTGGTGGGAAATCAATAGGCACTTTTGATGATTTTGTAAGAAATCAACAAGTCGTTGACAAAATCACCAGTAATAGCTATACTCATTGAAATAGATTTTGTTTTCAATACTTGGCGGTTAAATACTAAACGCGCTAAACCTTTACGCTTGATTTCCAAGCTGAACCTTGGAAATGGCTATTATTATAGGTGATGAATATGGCAAGCACTTTAGAGAAGTCCTCGAGTATTACCTCTTATGATGTAGCGCGGGCGGCAGGTGTTTCAATTGGCACTGTATCCAGGGTTTTAAGCAACCAGCCCAATGTTGACCAGCAATTACGTTCAAGAGTTCTCAAAGCGATTGATGATCTGGGCTATATTCACGTCCCTAAAAAGCGGCGAGCGGTCCCAAAAATAGAAATCCCAAACTCACTTACAAAGGGTGGTGAATTTAACCCATCTAACAACTTAATCAAAAATGTGACTTTGTGCGTGCCTGTCCGTAAAACCCCGGCTTTACAGACGGCTTATTTTTATCAAATGCTCAATGCCGCCCAGGCGGAGTGCGCCAAGCGAAAAATTGCTTTGATGTATTCGGTGGTTGAAGACGGTCCGGGGGCGGTTCCTCCCGTAAAGGAAGCCATCCAGGGAGGCAATGCCGACGCGATTTTATTAATCAATTTTGGGGCGCATGAACTTATCCAGGCTGTCCACGATTGGGGGGTGCCGTGTGTGATGATTGACCCGCGCCAGTACCCGAAAGTGCCGATGGACGTTATCACCAATGATGCCCAGGACGCTACTTTACTGGCAATGGAACACCTAATCGGCCTTGGTCACCGCGATATTGCTTTTATCAACGGCCCTGTCCGCTACGGTATGCAACACCGCCAGTATGGTTATGAAATTTCCCTGAAAGCCGCCGGTATTCCCATCCGGCCTGAACTCATGACCCGCAATGAATTATCCAATGAAGGCGGTGAAATTGCCATGCGGGAACTGCTCGAAAGGGACGTTAAGTTTTCGGCAATTTTTTGCGCTAACAACTATATCGCCTTTGGGGTGAAAAGGGTCCTGGAGGAGGCCGGGTTGCGGGTGCCCGAAGATATTAGCATTGTGGGAATTGGTGACCTGGAACCTTCCGAGGTTTATAACTGGCCCTTGACCTCTGTAACCGACTACAATGAGCGGAAAGGGCGTATCGGCATCCGCTATTTGCTTGAAAGAGCCGCCCATCCGGATGACTTGCCATTACGGATAAGTTTGCCGGTGGATTTAATAGTCCGCAGCAGCACCCTTCCATATAAGGAGTCTTAAGCACTTAGACCCACTAATATTTTGTGGTAGGCCTGGAATTAAGCTGCTCCTGGCAACCCTACCTTAAACCAGGGTTTTATTTTTAGTTCTTAAATAAATTGGCCCCTAAAATACCACTCTTCCCCTAAATCCTTTTACCAATTATATTCCAGGATTTCAATTCACCCACCCCTTTAACCCTAAAAATTTCTCCAATATGAGTTTTATGTTATCCTTATCCTACCGGTAATCTTTTAGCAATATAAGAGGAAAAGTCCTTTTACAGTGGTCATTCCAACAAGGCATTATGATTGTTGTTAAAAAAATCCATTAAGGATTACTAAATTGAAACTTCAGGAGATTAAATGGAAACCCAAACCAAACCTGGGCTAAATATTCCTGAACTGGAGGGAATAAGTTCAGAAGCAATCAGTGCTTTTGTGGCTGAGGCCGGAGAAACGTTACACGACCTGCATAGTTTTATCCTGCTCAGGCACGGTAAAGTGGTTGCCGAAGGGTGGTGGAACCCCTATACCCGGGAATTGCCGCATATTCTTTTTTCATTGAGTAAGAGTTTTACTTCCACCGCGATAGGTTTGCTGGTGGACGAAGGAAAATTGCGAGTAGATACCCCGGTAATTACCTTTTTCCCGGAAGAATGCCCTCCTTATATCAGCGAAAACCTGGCCGCCATGCGGGTAAAGGATTTGCTGACAATGACCACCGGGCAGGCCGAAGATACTATGGCGGCTTTTTATAATCAGCCCGAGTTAAGCTGGGTACAGTCCTTTCTGGCTTTGCCGGTTGAATACAAACCGGGCACTCACTTTGTCTATAACACGGGCGCTACTTATATGTTATCGGCGATTGTCCAGAAGTTAAGTGGCTCAACTTTGCTTGACTATCTAAAGCCGCGCCTGTTTGTACCGCTAGGAATCACGCAGCCGAGTTGGGAAGCCAGCCCGCAGGGAATAAGCACCGGCGGTTTTGGGTTAAGCCTGCGTACGGACGAGGTGGCCCGGTTTGGACAGCTTTATTTACAAAAAGGGGTCTGGCAGGGGCGAACTATTATATCTCAGGGGTGGGTAGAAGAAGCAACAACCGGGCAGGTACCGAACGGTACGGACCCGGCTAGCGATTGGGCCCAGGGCTACGGATACCAGTTCTGGCGCTGCCGTCACGGGGCTTACCGGGGGGACGGTGCATTCGGCCAGTTTTGCCTGGTAATGCCTGAGCAAGAGGCTGTACTGGCGGTTACATCGGGGCTGGATGATATGCAAGCCGTCCTGAATCTGGTCTGGAAGCACCTGCTTCCCGCCATGCAACAGGCGACCCTGCCGGAAAACCCGGCCGCCCACCAGGCCCTTGTTCAAAAATTAGGGGCATTGGAAATTGGCCCGGTACAGGGTAAGGGTAACCAGGACAGCCCGGTTGCCCGGCAAGTATCTGGCAAAAAGTATTTATTTGATGAAAATGACCGCCAGCTTAAATCTTTATCTTTTGATTTTGACCAGGGCGGGACAATTCTTACAATCGAAAATGACCTGGGTGAAACCCGGGTGAATTGCGGCCAGGGTAGCTGGTTAAAAGGGCAAAGCAACCTGGACGGGTATGGCGAAAGGAAGCTTGCGGCCAGTGGCGCATGGCTTGCTGCGGAAACCTATCAGGCCCGCATTTATTACCTTACCCCGGTTTTGGGCCCTGAGCCGCCCCTGAATTCGGCCAGGAATTCTCCTTTTAGTTTGACCCTTACTTGCCGGTTCAGTGATGACGAAGTTAAGGTGGAATACAAATTGGCCCAATCATTCTTGCCTGTTAAAGAGAGCCGAAAGACCGGGCGCAGCCTCCAGGGATAAAACCGTCACAAAGGTCAAGTAGCAGCAGGCCGGGCAATTTAATAAGTGGCCCGGCCGCCGCTGATATCGAAGCACTGGCCGGTTGTAAAACTACAGGCGTCCGATAACATCCAGGCGATAATTTCGGCTACTTCCTCCGGTTGGCCGACTCGTCCCAGTGGTATTTTGCCTACCATATAGGCCAAGGTTTCCGCCGAAGTTGCATCGTTCATGGGGGTGGCAATCACCGCCGGGGCCAGGCTGTTGATGTAAATGCCCAGGTTGGAAAACTCTTTAGCGAGGGACTTGGTCAGGGCAATGACCGCGCCTTTGGAAGCCGAGTAGGCCGCCAGCTGGGGGTTGCCTTCTTTTCCAGCAATACTGGCAACATTTACAATCCGGCCGTACCCGGCCTGGCTCATCCCCCGGATTGCCTCCTGGCAGCAAAGAAATGTACCGTCCAGGTTAACTGCAACCGCCCGCTGCCAATCCCGGAAGTCAACCTCCAGGGTGGGCTTGTTGGGGCCTATCACCCCGGCCGAGTTGACCAGGAGTTGGACCGGCCCGAATTTTTGCTGTGTGAATTCGAAAAGGGCCTGCACCTGTTCCTGGTTACTCACATCCAGGGCAAAAGCCGCCACCTGGTCACCGGTCTGGTCAAGCTCGGCGGCTTTGTTCTGGACGGCATGCTCATTGTAGTCAGCCAGCACAACCCTGGCCCCGTTAGCCAGCAGCAGCCGGGCCGTAGCCAGGCCAATCCCGCTGGCACCGCCCGTAATTACCGCGACTTTACCCTTGATACTCAGGTACTGATTGGTCCTTATAAGTTCTGCCATAGTGCCTTTTCTATTCCTTCCTGACCGCCCTATCGCAAGGCGTATTTTTCCAGGATTTCCATATTTAGCTTAACACCCAGCCCCGGTTCCTGAGGTACTCTAATCCGGCCATCTTCAAGCTTGAAAGGATTGGTAATTAAGTCCTTATTCAGCGGTGACTCCCTTACGCAGAATTCCAGAAACAGGGAATTAGGAATTGAAACATTCAGATGCAGGCTGGCCGCCTGAATAATGCTGGTGCTCCAGACGTGGGTAACACACGGTAGGCCCTTTTGTTGAGCCATTGCCGCGATTTTCTTTACTTCCGATAGACCACCTGCCCTGGTAACATCCGGTTGGATCACATCTACTTTACCACGCTCAATCAATTCGCGGAAACCATAACGGGTGCAATCTTCCTCCCCGGCGGCAATCCGGATCTCGGTTGAGTCGGCCAGGCGGGCATAACCGTCCAGGTCGTCCGGGAATAGCGGTTCTTCAATCCAGAAAGGCCGGTATTCGGCAATTCGTTTGGTCATTTCAATGGCATGGTCGGACCGTTTCCACCCAAAGCCGACATCCAGTAAAATATCAACGTTCTCACCGGCCCCTTTTCGCATAGCCTTAACCAGGGCCACATCCAGGGCGGGGTTCTGTCCCAGGGGCCCCCAGCCAAATTTGATGGCGCTAAAACCCTGCTGGGCCAGTTCGGCGGCATGGTTATAACATTCTTCGACCGTATCCGGCATCAGGGAACTGGCATAGGCCCGCATAGAATCCTGGTAAGGCCCGCCCAGCAAGGTGTAAATTGGTACGCCCAGCGCCTGGCCCTTGATGTCGTGCAGGGCAATGTCTATCCCGCTGATGGCATTTATCGCGACACCCCGGCGGCCGAAAAATATGGTACCTTCATACATTTTTTCCCAGAGATAATCTATTTTGAAGGGATCTTCGCCGATCAGTAATTCGCGCAGGCCACAGCAAAGCGAATGCGAACGGGGGGCGTCAATAACCGCTTTCGCAATGTAGGGGCTCGAGTCTACCTCCCCCAGGCCCACATACCCTTCATCAGTGAAAATCTGCACCACCAGCGCATCCTGGGTACTGTCGGCTATCTCCCGGATAACCGGCAGTTTAAGAATAGTAGCCTTTACATCAGTAATTTTCATTTTATGCCCTTCTCCAATCAAACCTGGTAAAAAATGAACATACCTAATAAACCAGGGAAATTCTGTCCATTTCAGTTAGTTTCTAAAAATTTGAAAAGTGGTGGAGCTACTTAATCATGCCTATCCGAGGCTGGAAACTGCTATCTTCCGGGTCGTAAAAGACCATTTCGCGCTGCTGGTCCCGGCTGTAGTAATCAAGTTTTTCCTGGTTTATCTCCGCTCCCAGGCCCGGTTTATTCAGCACTTTCAGCCGGGCATTCTGGAAGTCCAGGGTTTCTGTTAGAATGTCGCCGGTCATAAAGTTGAAATGCGTATCATTTGCGAACGGGAAATTTCGGGATGAGGCTACCAGGTGGACATTTGCCAGGGTGCCCAGTCCGGTTTCGGCCCAGGTTCCGGTCAGGCACCAGATATTGGCCGAGTTAGCCAGGTCCACAATCTGGCGAGCTTTGAGCAGGCCGCCTGCCTCGGAGGGATAGATAGTAAAAACGCTGCAAGCGCGTTTATCAATCAGGCGCAAAGCATCCTCAAAAGTAGCGCAAGCTTCATCGGCGGTTATTGGCACGTCAACGGCCCGGGCGACTTCGGCCATCCCGTCCAGGTCGTTAGCCGGAGTAGGTTGTTCGACCATTTGCAAGTCATATTTTTCCATCTTGCGAATGGCTCGTACAGCGGTCTTGACGTTCCAGGCCTGGTTGGGGTCAATGCGGATTTTCACGTCCGGGCCGACTGCATCCCGGACTGCCGCAACGCGAGCAATATCCTGGTCTACATCTCGACCAACCTTCATCTTTAGTTCGCGAAAGCCCCGTCCGACCAGTCCGGTGGCCTCGCGGGCATTATTGTCCGGGGTGTCAATAAAGATGTAGCCGGCAAATTCAATTTCGGGCCGGTACAGGCCGCCCAACAGGTTATAAAGGGGCGTGTTGAAAATTTTCCCTCGCAGGTCAAGCAGGGCTAACTCAATCCCGGCAATCCCATAATTGCCGATATGCGACCAGTTTAGGCAGTATTCTTGTAACTGGTGCAGAATTGATTCAAGTTCAAGCGGGTCCCGCCCTACCACAAAAGAAGCAAACTCTTGCTCGACAATCGTCTGTATGACCGGTATTGTCGGGCCCACCGACTCACCCACACCGATAAGACCCTCATCCGTTTCAATCTGGATAATTAAAGAAGGCGCGCTATAGCGCGTACCACCGGACCATTTTTCCCCTTTATGAAAAGGTATTTTTATTCGCCTGGTGGAGAGCTTGGTTATTTTCATCAGACCCCCCTTAAAGGTTCCTGGATTCAGGATAACACTCTAGTTTTACTCACCGAGTCAGGTAAGCGGTAATTAGCGCTATTTACTTTTTTAGTAAAGAATACCTGGGACTGCTGGTCAATTTTAAACTCAACCGCAATTACCGGTTTCTGTCCGGCCATCCGGCTGACTTTTTCGTAGGATGTCTGGGTAGCGACAATCCAATCGACGTTTTCAATTAACTGGGACAGTTCTTCTTCATCACTATCCAGGCAGGCCGTCAGGGCAAGGCTGTGGTTATAAGCCTGGACCGTTCCAAGCATCTGGGCTACCGTGGTCGAGTAAGTACAGACTACCCCGGTTTTACTGGCTTTAGGCAGCCGGGCAATTTGTAACAGGCTGTCGGGCATAACCGCCGTATTTACCCCGATTACCTTAACTTCCTGGTCATAAGGCTTTATGATGTCTTCCACCTCGCTGAGATGGTTCAAAGTCACCGAAATCAGGTCATAATGCTGCAAATAAAAATTCACATCGGTCACGAATTCGGTCATTACGACCGGGTGAACTTCAATCCCGGCAGCACTGCCCAGCTCATCGGCAAAAAGTTGAGCTTCTTTGGCATTACATTCCAGCAACATAGCCCGGACTTTGGTATGGTCATAGTGCGTTTGCAGGCTGTTATTAAATACTTCGACCACCTGTTCCCGGCTCATTCCGGCGGCTTTGGCCTGCCAGACTGCCTGGTTTATTGTTTCATTAAAAGTTTTAATAGCCGGAGTTGAATCTGAGGTAAACGGCTCATAAATAACAAAGGTGCCCTTGCCTGCGAGGGTTTGCAGGTAGCCCTGTTCTTCCAGCGAGCGATAAGCCTTACTGACAGTATTTTTGTTCACCCCGGTTTGCTGGGAAAATACCCGGCAGGTTGGCAACTGGTCCCCTTTTTTAAATTCACCTTTAGCTATGCGGTGCAACAGAGCCTTCTCAACTTGAATTGAAGAAACCGGCTGGCGGTTAGTCGGACTTTCCTGAAGGGCCGGTCCACCAACCCGTTTCCTGGTAGACTTGCCGCCAGGCCCTGGTTTTTCAACGTTTTGGAATGAATCTTTGACATCCATATCTGCAAACTCCTGGTCCCGCCCCTACTTCCGGGCAGGCTGGCCGGGAACTTACCGGCCAGTCAACAACCTTCATTTTACCTGAGTACCCGGCCAGGTGTCGCGCTGGTCAGGTTGCCACCGGCTACGACCGCTTCCCCGGAGATAAAGACATAGTCTATACCGGAAGTATAGTGATGCGGTTCGGCATAGGTTGAGTTCGCCCGCACTTTCTTCTCATCCATTACCACCAGGTCGGCTACCATACCTTCCCGCACCAGGCCCCGGTCCTGCAAGCCGAATTTTTGAGCCGGAAAGGTCGTCATTTTACGAATGGCTTCTTCCAGTGAAAAGACTTTTTGCCTACCGACCATATCTTCAATCAGTACAGCGGTCCACCCATAGCAGTTGGGATGATTGGCAACCCGCGATACCGGGCCCTGGTCGGGCGCGCCCCAACCATCTGAGGCCAGCATGAACAGCGGATGAGTAACCATTTCAATGACATGTTCATCACTGAAAAGCCGCCCGTTCATCAAAGCATGTTCGACCGAATTTACCGGCTCGTCCAGTAAAATATCGAAGATACAATCGAAGGGCTCCTTACCCAGCTTATTTGAAATCTCTTCAAATGTCATACCAATAAGGTCCCGGTTATTTTCCACGTGCGCCAGGGTGATGCGGTCCCATTGGCCGTAAGCCATCATCAGCCAGTAGCGGTCGCATTCCTTTTTCAGTTTTTCGCGAGAGTTCGGGTTGTCCAGGTGCTTGCGCAGTCCCGGAATTCCCTTTTCCATGGCCCAGGGTGGGAAAATAGCGGTGATTAAACCCGGACCAACCGCGAAAGGAATGGTATCGGTGCTAACATCAATTCCTCTTGAGCGGGCCTCCTCAAGTTGCTGGATTACCCGGTGCCAGGCCCCTTCGGAAGCGCCCGGTTTAACATTCAGGTGGGAAAGTTGCAGGCTAACCCCCGATTGCTCGGCGATTTCAATTTGTTCGCGGGTAGATTCTTCGAACCAGCGGTCGCGGTTACGCATGTGGGTAGCGTATAATTTACCGTTTTGTTGGACGACCTTTGCCAGCTCAATAATTTCGTCCTGGTTAGCATAGCGCCCGGATAAATATTCCATCCCGGTAGACATGCCTTTAGCACCGGCCTGGAGGGCTTCTTTTAGAAATGCTTTCATTTCCTCCTGTTCCGGTTTGGTGGAAGGCCGGTTTTCCATACCAATCACGGCAGTGCGCAGGGTGCTGTGGCCCAAAAGGTAGACGGCGTTGGCATTAAGCCCTTTACGCTCCAGGGTTTCCAGGTATTCCGCAAAGGTAGTCCAATTTACCGGGACATCCGGCTGAAAGGTGGCCGATTTCAGTTCAAGCGATTCTCGGTTATGCTCGGTTATGGGCGCATAGCCAATACCACAGTTACCGACTACTTCGGTCGTTACCCCCTGCAACACGGTACTGTACTGCGCACCCTCACCAAGCATCGTGAAATCGGAATGGCTGTGAGCATCAATAAAACCGGGACAGACAATCTTCCCGTCAGCGTCGAGTTCTTGCACAGCCTCCGGCGTATCGGCACCGGGCCGGTATACCCGGGCAATTTTACCGTCTTTAATTCCCACATCCGCCCTGACCCAGGGGTTTCCGGCTCCATCTATAACCCGGCCATTTTTTATCAGTAAGTCGAGTGCCAAGTTAAGCTCCTTTATTCTCAATAAGGCGCATATCACCGATAGCCCAGGAAACCCGGACCATCTCGCCAACTTCAAAATTCTGGTCATTATCATTCGGGCAGTCCGCCACGATTGGCGGACCTTCAACCGGCTTTACCCGGTAGCGAGTCGATGAACCAACGAAACTGAAGGATTCGATAGTACCCTCGATTTGTATTAAACCGATGGTAGGGGAAGCATCGGTTTTTGGGGCTGCTACCGCCGTTGCGCTTCCCTGACCGGCCGGGTTTTCGGGCATGGCGCTGCTGTCTGTGGTACTGATTGGAACTGTCACGGGGCCGGGGCGGGATATTTGCAGGCGTTCGGAACGTACCAGCACCAGCACCGCTTTCTCACTGTCCTCCCCTTCGGTACCGGCGGGCGTTTCTTCTCGTTCCGGCAAGGTAACGGTCCGGTCAAGCGCGTCAAGCCGGATTTTGTTCTGACCGGGCAACCGGGTACCCGGCCAGATATTGGGCGCTCCCATGAAACGGGCGACGAACTCGGTTGCCGGGTGGTCATACAACTCCCTGGGTGTGGCAATCTGCTCGACCCGGCCATTATTCATGACCACAATCCGGTCGCTCATCGAAAGGGCTTCATCCTGGTCGTGAGTTACCAGGATAGTGGTTACCCGGAACTCACGCTGCAACCGCTTGATGTCTTCCCGGAGTTGGACCCGCAACCGGGCGTCCAGGTTGGATAAAGGTTCGTCAAGTAACAGAACTTGCGGATTGATGACCAGCGCCCGGGCCAGGGCCACCCGCTGCTGCTGGCCGCCGGAGAGTTGGGCCGGACGGCGACCGGCCAGTTGGTCAAGGCCCACCAGCTTTAGAATGTCGGCGACACGCTGCTTGCGTTCTGCTACTGGCAGCTTGCGCATTTTAAGGCCAAACTCGACGTTCTGTTCTACCGTCAGGTGCGGGAAGAGCGCATAGTTTTGAAAGACCATGCCGATATCCCGTTTGTAAGGCGGTATGTCGTTGGCGATCTTCCCGGCGATACGGATGATGCCCTGGTTGGGCCGCAAGAACCCGCCGACCAACCGCAAGCTGGTGGTTTTACCACAACCGGATGGGCCAAGAAAGGTAATAAGCTCACCTGACAAGACAGTAAGGTTCAGGTTATCCACCGCCAGCGACCCACCGTAATATTTGCTCAGGTTCTCAATTTGCAGTTCTGCCATGTACCCTACAACCTTTACTTTTTGGCTATAACTTCTTTACCCCAGCGTTCGGTCCATCCCGGCCGGGCGGCAGCAATCTTTTGCCAATCCAATTTTTGCATGGTACTGGCGGCCGGAACGATTTTCTCCAGGTCCGCCGGTAACTTGACCGTGGTGCAGGGGCTGACACTGGCCTTTGAAGCCAGCGCAAGCTGGACATTGTCGGTCAGCACCTCGTTGATCAGGTTATGCACCAGGTCCAGGTTTTTGGTCCCTTTGACGATACCAAGGGTCAGCGGGGAAGGTGGGTAACCCTCTTTGAGGCTGGCCGAAAACTCGACTGGCGAGCCCTGCTCCTCTTTTGCGGGCCGGGCCAACCCGATAAAAGTTACCAGGGCGCTGATATCCCCTTGCTTGGTCAGGTTAACCTGGTCGCTGCCAATGCCTGCCCAGCCGGTGCTAGGGTGAAAGTTTGGCTTTAATTTAACCATCGCCGCGAAACCGGGGTCCATATTGTCAATTCCGCCGCCGTTAATCTGAGCCGCCAGGATCAGGAATAGCAGGCCGGTAGTATTGGTAATATCCGGGAAGCTCACCCCTTCTTTCAATTCAGGCCGCCATAAATCGGCCCAACCGGTTAAAGGCTGGCTCACTTTGGCTTTATTCCAGAGCGGCATATTTGCATAAGCTCCGCTGATCGGGGCATAACCGGCGTCGTTCTTGAAGGCGTCCACTACCTTACTCATGTTGGGTACTTTAGCGGCATCCATCTTTTCCAGGAGACCTTCGCCGCGCATGGTTACGGCTACCGCCTCGCCGGTGAAGATAAAGTCTACAGTTGGGCTATCCTTTTCAGCCCGCAAGCGCGTGAGTTGTTCGGTGGTCTGCGAAACCACATACTCAATCTTGGTATTGTATTTTTTCTCAAAAGGCGCGATTAGTTCGGATTTCAGTGTATCCCCCAGGACTGCGCCGTTACCCATAACGATCATTTTGGTAGGTGGCCCGCTGGGGGCAGCGGCTGCGGTAGTCGCGCTGGTAGCAGCACCGCTATTCGCAGGGGCAGAAGTAGCAGTATTATCACCGCAGGCCGCCAGTAGCGAGGCCGCTGCCGGGAGAGTCATACCAAGCGCCAGGGCTTTACCCAGGAAATCGCGGCGGCTAAACCGCCGCCTCTGGTACTGCTGGACCAGTTCTACGGTTGCCTGTTCTTGCGGGCTTAAATTATTCATATACTTCCTCTACTCAATAAATTAACTTTATACCTTGATTGGCCTATAGAATTTTCTGTAAGCCGATCAAGCGGTCAATAATCCATGTCGCCATGGCTACAAAGACAACTACAAGTGCCGAGACAGCAGCCACACCCGGGTCACTCTTCTCGGTCAAATAGTGATAAATCCGAATGGGTAACGGTTCAAATGACGGTTGGCTAACCATAAGAGAGAGTTCAAAATTTCCAAATGAGATAATGAAGGCAAATACAAACCCGCCAACGATGCCAGGTGAAATAGCGGGTAGGGTTACGGCAAAGAAGGTACGCCGGGGCGATGCCCCCAGGCTCTGGGCGGCATCTTCAATAGCCCTGTCCGTCTGAAGCAAAACGGCACTGACCGTCCGGATGACCCAGGGGGTAGTTACCAGGACGTGCGCGATTAACAGGCCCGGCAGGGTCCCGGTCAGGTTAACCCCGGTAAAAGAGCGCAAGCGGGTAATTAAAATCAGGTACCCGATAGCCAGTACAATCTGAGGTAGGGCCAGCGGAGCCAGGAAAAAGTTTGTAAGCAAACCACTTCCCCAGAACCGGTAGCGGTTCAAGGCATACGCGCACATGGTCCCGATCACACAGGCCATTATGGCACTGGTTAAAGCCAGGATACTGCTGGCGAAAATCGACTCGAGAAACTGGCCTGAAAGAGCGTTTTGATACCACTTTAACGAAAAGGCGGTAATCGGAAAGGTGAAAAACGACTTCTCACTAAACGACAGGTAAATTACAAACAGCGAAGGAAAAGCAATCAGGAACACAATCAGCCCAACCACTACCTGTCCGCCTATCCTGGCGGCTAGTTGGAGCAAACCGGCAGCAGTAATGGCCGGACGGGTGCGCCCATTTACCGGCAGGTCCGGATTGTTGCCCTGCCCACCAACCTTATTCCGGTCAATTTCAACAGTACTCATAACTTTGTGTCCACCCTTTAGCCTTTGCCATTTAATAACCGGTTATAAAGGCTAACTACAGTCATAGTGAAAGCCAGAAGGATAAAAGCCAGTGCCCCACCAAGCGACCAGTCCGACATATAATTCACCTGCCGGTAGACTTCGGTTGCCATAACAGGCAGGCGCGGCCCACCCAGAAGGTCGGGCGTAACGTATGAGCCCATACATATAATGAAAGAAAGGCTGGTACCTGCCACCAGGCCGGGCAGGGAAAGTGGGAAAGTTACCCGCCAGAAAGTTACTAAAGGATTGGCGCCCAGGCTCTGGGCGGCGCTTGCCAGGGCCGGGTCTTGCTTACGGATTGAGCTGGAAAGAGGGAGAATAATAAAAGGCAGAATAACTTCGAGCAGGCCAATTATTACCGCCGCTTCAGTATAGAGCAGGTTCAGACGGCCGGTAGTTTGAATAACCCCCAGCCAGATTAGCACTTCATTGATGATACCCGGGCGGACCATTGCCTGGCTCCAGGCAAACGCCCGGATAACCCCGGAAATAAAGAGCGGGGAAATTACCAGTACAAACAAAAGGGTTCGCCGGAAACCTTCAATCCGGGACAATGCCAGGGCCACGGGATAGGCCAATAACACCCCCAGGCCGGTCACTACCAGCGATATCCTGATCGTCCGGCCAAAGATATTGTGGATGCTCTCGTCGCTCAAAGCTTTTTGGTAGTTATCGAGGGTGAAACCATCAATAGTACCTTCGGTAGGTGAGAAACGTTGGAAACTATAGCCGACTACAAAGATAAATGAACCAATAAAGAAGACTACAAACAGGATCATTCCAGGCAGCAGCAGCCCGGCGAAGGTCAGCCGTTGTTGAGGCTGTAAGACGTCTTCTTCCGAGTGCCCTTTAGCCTGTTTGCCCTTTTTGAGAGGTGCAGGCATACCGGGATTTGGTTCAGGTTTAAAGTCCGGAGGAAGCCCCGGATTGAGAACTTTGTTGGGCATTATGGTCCTCGTTGCTTAAAACAGGTCAGGAAATAAAGGCTAATCCGTTAAATGGATTTCCTATTTTTGCCAGGGGAAAACCAGGGTATTGCTCTTACAAAAAGTTATACCCGTCACTAAATACTATTGGTTATATTTGAAAAAGGAAATTGTGATATTTCAGGAAAGCGTTAACACGGTTTTAGGTGTCTTAATACATAGTACAAAATTAGTAAAAGTTTGTCAATAGGTATTTTAATAATTGGAATAAACAAGTATTTATTTAATCAAAAGGACCACCTGTTAAAGTCGGTCCGTTTATTAAAATTCGGATTACTAATTGATTTCCGGAGCAGGTGCAGGCGCACTTAATGCTGCCCCGGCCCTGACAGTATAAGACTGGCTTCACTGCCTGCTTTAGCTCTTACGCCTGTTTCGGCCCGGTAGTGCAAGTCATAGTATCTGACAGTAAAAGGTTTTCCTTTGTTTTGTAGTGAAATTACCGAACAAAACAAACATGAATAACCATTATGTGGTTATTATTAGATGTACAAAAATTGTACTTTTACGGACTTTTGTAATTCTGGTTAAAGTTATTAGTGGTTTATTTAGGCAAATTAAAAATGAACATTTTAGGAAAGTTATGGTATTTATATAACATATAAGTTAAATTATAATAGAACCAAAACAAAAGAAGGTTGTCAGTAATAATAGACTGACAACCTTCTTCCTGGTATAGAAAACGACTTATCCTTAATGAATAAGGCGCATTCTAATTGTAATAAGCAGTATTATTGCTTTTTGTGAATGCGGAGACCAAACCGGAACCAGGCAATCGAACCGTCAGGATTGCGCAGGAACACGCACCGGGTGCCTTTGAAGGGGAAATCGAGCAAAGTCACATTGTCCGGCGCGGTAAAGGCCATCCGTGTTTCCGGCGGAGTGGGAGCAGCCGGGGAGTCTGGTTTGGGAAAGCCGCCCTGCGAATGGGACTGCAGGAAAAGCTGTCCGTCTCTTAAGCTGATGGTTACACTGGACAAAACGGCCTTGTAATCCCCGGTGTACTCGCTGAGGTCTTTACCAGCAATATCCAGGTACTCGGGCTTGGTTTCCGGAACATTCAGGTAGTTTTCCAGGGCCCATTTAACCACTTCACCGCACAGGTTAGTCCCGATGCTGGCGTTTGTAACCACGATAATCGCAAACTTCTGCTCGGGCGCTATTTGCAGCAGGGACATTTGACCGTAGCTGGCTCCCCCGTGACCGATAATCCGCACATCTCCGGCCTGGCGCATCATCCAGGTAATACCCATCTCATCGCCAGGTGCGCCACCGTCGGCATGTTTGGACTGCATGAATTTCATCGTTTCCGGCTTCAACAGGCGGATGGTCTGGCCGTCCGGGCCGGTCCAGGAGCCATCACCCATCTGGAATTGGGCATAGCGCAAGATATCTTTGACGTTCGAAATTAAGCCGCCGAGGGCCGCCGAAGTACGCGACCAGGCCCAGGGTTCCATAACCTCGGTTGGTTTGGTCTGGTCATAGTAAACCTGATGGCCGACCGATACCCGGTGCACAATGGCGTCTTCCGGAAAGTAAAAGGTGTGTTTCATACCCAATGGATCAAGGACCAGCTCTTTAACCGAGTCTTCAAAGGATTTGCCATTTACCAGCTCAATGGCGCGAGCCGCCAGGCCATACCCGGCATTGTTATAGGAAAAAGTTTCTCCCAGCGGCGTAAGCTGTTCAAGGGTGGCCATATCGGCAACATTCCTGGCAAGGGCATCTTCACCCCGGCCAAAATCACCGAAATAGTCGCCGGTCCAGCCGCCGTAGTGGGTGAATACGTGGCGAAGGGTCGCTTTTTCAGTAGCAACCGGGTCCTTTAACTTCAGGTCCGGAATATAGGTCTTTAACGGGGTATCCAGGTCCAGTTTGCCCTGTTCGACCAAGCGCATAGTCGTGGTGGCGGTAAAGGTTTTGCTGATGGAGGCAATCTGAAAAAGGGTGCCTTCGTCTACCGGCAGGGGATGGTTGATGTTGTTAACACCAAACCCGGCAGTGTATTCCTTGCCTTCGTAAAAGACTCCAACGGCAGCGCCCGGTACTCGCAGGCGTTCCATGGCCTCGGTTACCACCGGGGCTAACTCAGCGAACTTTGTTTTACCATCTACCTCTGTAGCAGTCATAATATCCTCTCCAATCATAAAATAATTAACTGACCGACCAGACCATATCAGGGTCTAGCGGATAAATCGGACGTTTCAAGTTCTGGAAAGAAAGGCGTTCAAAGTCAGGGTTTGAAATGCCTGGGGTATCTACTTCAATAATTTCGCGGGCGATTGGGGTAAAGGCCGCCCGGTAATGGACCGATGATTTAACAACAACAATTTGCTGTTCGGTCGGCTCAATGCCCTGGCTTTGCAGCATCGCCAGGTCCAGCGGCTGGTGCCGGTAAGTGGACGCCAGGACGGTAACAGACCCGCCGTTCTGACCGGCTATTTCCAGGACTGCGGCCGGGCCCATTTTGGATAACACGCCAGTACCCATTGGGCCGGTATGCACAAAATCGCCGTTGGTCAGGCGCACGACCTTCGCGGTAACCCGTAAAGGTTCGCCGTGAAGCCGGTCGGTTTTACCGCCAAGGTCCAGAGTAACCGTGTTGCCTTCACCGGCTTTTATGGCTAATTGGACCGCTTCGGGGTCATTAATCGGGGCAACTACGGCGCGGGTAGCGCCGTGCCTTAAGAGGGCTTCCAGCATGACCGTACCGTCGGCCGGTGTACCCGCACCCGGGTTGTCGCCGATATCGGCCAGCACAATCGGCCCCTGGGGAGCTTGCATGGCATGTTCAATTGCGGCGTCAATAGGCATGGGCCGGACCACGAAGTCTTCGCGATGGTCCCAGATGTAACTCGCCAGGCGGTTAGCCGCTGCCTGGGCCTGGGCCTGGTTGTTATCCGAAGTAACTATCACCGCGAAATTGGTCTGGGGGATATCCGAAAAGCAGAAACCGGGCAGATAGCTGACATTCAAGATACCGCGTTCGTTTTCAATATCGTGGGCCATATGCTTTACCGTCAGCATCGGTTCGGCAAAAGTAAACTCGCGCTGGATGCCCGCCAGCAAGGGAATGTTCACAATGGCTGCGGTCGGTTTAGCGCCGCCCCGCACAATTTTTGCCATTAACAGGCCCGATTCATAGCCGCGTTCGTACGAATCAATATGGGGATATTCGTCGTAGGCGACACAGACGGTCGCCAGGCTGACCATTTCAGGGGTAATGTTGCCGTGCAGGTCCAGTTCGACAATGATTGGCAGCTCCGGGCCAACCGCTTTGCGGACTGCCCGCAAGAGGTAGCTTTCGGCATCATAGTCAATTTCTGAAATCATAGCGCCATGTAAATCCAGCAAAATACCGTCCAGCGGCCCGCTCTGGCGAGCGGCCTTAATTCCCTGGACTAACTGGGATGTGAGGCCAATCAGGGCTTCGCCGGTGACTAAACCGGCGGGCGCGGTAGAAGCATGGAAGGTCGGGACAACTTCGAACTGAAAATCACGGGCGGCGTCGATGTAGCCGCCCATGGCTGACTTGGTGTTTGCGAAGTTTTGGAATATTTCTTGTCCCTCGGCTGATGTCCGCATAAAATCCGCAAGGGTAGTTTGCACATTTGAGAAAGTACTTGTTTCATGCAAAATACCGCCAATTGCAATGCGCATTTCTGTCTTTTTCTCCAATCTATTAAATTGTAAGCAGTAAGCGAAATTGAGCAGTTTATTCTTTTCAAATTACTGGCCCCGATGCCAGGTCGGTTCCCGGTTAGTTTACACTAGAATGCTTTTTGTGGTCTATTAAATGCGGTCTGGTTAGTGGTAATTTTTACGGGTAAAAATTAGTTATTATGCTGAGTACAAGTTTAGACCGGCTCCTTTAATATGAACTTCATAGCGGCTATGTATATGGTATAATAAAACTGTAAAAGTAGAATTATGGACGAAATGTACCGGAGCAAATATGACCAAAAAATTACTTAGTGGCGAAAAGGAGCAACCAGCTTCGGGCCAGGTAATACCTGAAAAGGAAGCGGTCGCCTGGACCGCCCGTTTACTGGGCGATACCTGGTTGTTATTGATTATTTGTGAACTTTTAGATGGGACCAAACGCTTTGGAGAAATCCAGGAGGGTTTGGGAAAAGTTAACCCACAGACCCTTTCAGGGCGTTTAAAAGTACTGGAACATTGCGGCATTGTAACCAGGACCGCTTATGCCGAAATTCCACCCCGGGTAGAGTATGATCTGACCGAAAAGGGTTACGGTGTATCAGAAATAGTTAAATCGCTGGCAGCTTTCGGCCAGCGCTATAAGGCTGAAATTGAAGCCCAGATGGCGGGACTGTCTGAGGTTGGTTCAATTGAATGCCAGGATGGGTCTACCCCATAGGTTTTGCTACACCACCCAACCGGTAATTAACCTGTTAAAGTTATTTCCGGCTATTTTTATTCCCTACCAAAAAGATTCTTCACTACGCCTTTTTCATTAAGCTTCGCGACTACTTTCAGGGGCCACTTTATTTGTGCCGGTTGTTTCAATATATCGGGGCATTTCAGGTCTTTGAACAGGTCTATGTCCTGACTCCCAGGGGTGGCCCGCTCTTCAGCACCGAAACGGTAGTGACCTATCACTACCACCAGGGCATTGAGTTAATTGACATAAGTTACACAGCCATTATTGGAGTGCTCCTGTTTTTAATTGTGCTGGTGCTAACCGTGTTCCAATTGCGGGTGCTCCGGTACCGGGAGAACGACTGATGTATGCCAGTAGGAAATTTAATGAGCCTAACCAGGTTCGTCTGGCAGCACACCCTTGATTACGGCGTGGTAATGGCCGGGGCGACCCTGGCCCTGGCGCCTCTTTTTATAGCTTTTCTACTTACTTAAAAGTACTTTGTCCAGGGCATTGCCCTGAGTGGTTTGAAGGGGTGAGGCGATTCATGGCAACCGATACCAATTTTTATGATCATGCAAGCAACGGGTCCGAAACCGACGCACCGTTGTTCAGCCTTGACCCGCAGGGTTTCGCCTGGGCAACCGGTATTGAGAATACTTTTATCCCACAGACTGAACGGGCCGGGGAACGGGTTCTGGATGAGTACGCCCTGACGCACCATTATATTTACTGGCGAGCGGACCTGGACCGGGCGGCGGCGTTGGGCGTTAATTCAATGCGTTACGGAATTCCCTGGTACAAAATAGAACCGCAACCCGGCCTGTTTGACTGGGATTGGCTGGACCAGGTCCTGGAATATGCCGCCGCTAAAAATATCGCAATTATCGCCGACCTGATGCACTATGGAACACCCTTATGGCTGGAGAACCAGTTTCTCAACCATTCTTATCCGCAACGGGTGGCCCGGTATGCCGGGGAGTTTGCCCGGCGCTACCGGCACCTTTTGTCCCACTACACACCACTCAACGAAAGCCTGGTGACGATGGATTTCTGCGGGCGGCGGGGAGTCTGGCCGCCTTACCTGCGCGGTGAAGATGGCGCGGTAAAAATTCTTAGCGCGGTGGCGCGAGGAATTGTTCTAACTGTTCAGGCTATCCGGGAGGCCGACCCCAAAGCGGTTATTGTGGGAGTGGATGCGGCCGGAGAAGTGGTAACCGATTGTCCAGAACTGGCCGAAGAAGCCACGCGCCGGACTGCCCTGACCTATATCTCGACCGACCTTATAACAGGCCGGGTCGGAAAGGACCATTTGTTGCTGGACTGGCTGGTTCAGAACGGCATGGCTGATAACGAACTGGCCTGGTACGCCAGCCAGGCGGTTGATATTGACGTTATTGGAGTAAATTACTACCCTGAAATGTCGGTATTTGGCCTCAATAAGTTTAAAGGCGGTACTAAAACCGAGAAGTTGTGGGCCGGGGCGGCCGGTATGGAGCGTGCCGTTACGGCTTTCGCCCTGCGCTATGGCAAGCCGGTCGCAATTACCGAAACCAGCACCAACAACACCGTGGAAGGACGGGGCAAGTGGTTGCGCGAGTCGCTTGCGGCGATTCCCCGCTTACGGCAAGCGGGTATACCATTAGTGGGCTATACCTGGTGGCCGCTGTTTGACCTGGTGGACTGGGTTTACCGGGCCGGGGCCAGGCCGGTTGAAGATTTTATGGCTCGCCACGCGCCGCCCGCCATGGATCCGGCGGTCCTCCCCAGGATGATGGACTTGCTCGGTTGGACAACCCTGGATAATCTGCCGCTGGAAGCTTACCTGGCACCGATGGGCCTTTACAGTTTGAAAATGCAGTTTGACGGTACGTTTGCACGGGTCCGTACCCCGGTGGTTGACGAATTTACCACGGCTATTCGCCTGGGTGCTGGGCTGGTGGGGCCGGTGAGTAATCAGGCCGGTGAGTAGTCAAAAGGGGTTAGCCGTCTAACAGCCACTCCAGGGCTTCAAAAGCCAGGCTAACCGGGATAGTGTGCGGTCCATCAAATTCGTGGTAGACCGGGTTATAGCCTTTCGCTTTCAGGCCGGGCACCAGCTTGCGGCTGCAGGCATCAATGGGTAAAACCTTATCCTCGAGCCCATGAGTGATAAAAATGGCCGGTTTTCCATGCCAGACTGAGGGAGCGATAAAGCCGGGTGAGAATGCCAGGATGTGGCTGAAGAGGTCGCCATTGGTCAGCCCTACCGAAAGCGCGTAGGAAGCGCCATCCGAAAAACCGCCTACCGCCAGGCGGGACACATCTATGGCATAGCGCTCAAAGGTAAAGGCCAGGGCCTGGTCTACAAATTCAATATCCGGCCCATAACCCTCAAATGTTATAACGTCCCAGGTTGACCGCCGGGAAGATGTCGCCAGCAAGATAAGCCCGGTCTGTTCGGCCAGGGGCTGCAAATAATTCAGGCCGGTTTCGGCCCGGCCGCCCGCGCCGTGGAACATAAGGGCCATTGGGGCAGGTTTGGCCGGGTTATAACCGGCCGGGACATAGAGTAAGGCATCCCGTTTAGCATCTAGCCCTAAATGTTGGAGGCCAACCGGCCCTGCGGTTGTAACTTTTCCCGGCCTGGCCTGCAAGCGACCTTTATGATAGGTGTCTTTTTCTTTGCTCATTTTTTGCCTACTACTTTTGCCAGCAAATATTTTTAACGGTAGCTTTACGGTGAACAATTTACATTACGAAGTAGAATAATAAGGCCAGCAAAATATATACCCCGGAGGTGGGGCCGCTGGCAGTTAAAGGACATTTGCCAGGCCCTTCATGAGTGGTTAATAATTTTCAAAGGACGGGTAAGTACACCACTGCTCTTCCCTTATTTTAAATTTTGGACCACCTTGAAACCGGGAAATACCCGGTTAAATTTAATTATTTATTTTGTACCAGGAATGTAACCACAATCTTATTGTATCACCTCATAATATTGGGTATCCTAAAATAATATTAAAATTAAGGGTAAAATTTCAGAAATATCTTTAATGGGAGGATTCAAAGTTTATTTAAATACCCCCTGCCTTTCCGAGAGCGCCGGAACTCAGGGTAATTCTTCCCTTGCTTCCTCAATTGAGTTTGGTCGTAAGCGCCTGTGGTGAAAACCCGGTAACATCGGGTGGAGGATCCTTTGCCGATACCTTCCGAGGTAGCACAACAGTTGCTGGATTCCAGGACTAAAACGCCTGCTATCGCCTTGCTTTTAGTCCCGACTTTGGCTGACCCAACCAACTTTCCGGTACTGGATCCGGCTTCTTCAATTCCCATTGGTAGGTTGGAACATGGCCGGGCCGGTGGGTTGGCCCAACAGGTTGCCGTGGCAATATAAAACCAAAGCCTGTGATAAGCGGTAAAGCCTAAAAACCGCATTATATTATTCAGGAAACCGGTTTTGGACTATTTCTATGGTTTATCATCCACGGCATTTAGTAAAGTACCCATAAAGTGCAGCATTTTGGAGTAGTGGGAACCCTTCCAGTACACCTGCCCGCAGTCCGGGCAAAGGCTGAACTCGTTAAAATACTGGCGGGTCAAAGGCTCCAGGCGGTCAATAACCGCTTCTTTTGCAACTGGCTGGATTAACCCGTTGCAGCGGATACAGCGGTGTAACGGGTTGAGCTTATCCGCAAGACTAAACCTTTTTATAACTTCTATTACCTGCTGCCGGGGTTTTACATTCCTGACATAATAGCCATAAACCACCAGACTTCGCTTGAACAAACCTCTATCACGGCTTAAAAGTACCCGCTGCTCCTCACTTGAGATTTGGGCCAATACATCATCCGAATAGTCGTTCCGGTACAGGGTGTCAAAGCCTGCCATCCTCAAATAAACCGCTAACTGACCCAGATGGCTATCTAAAACAAAACGCGGTTCGCCAATAAATGGCGGGCGTACCTGACCACCTACCGGGGCCTTTGATGGGAAGCCATAAACCTCGATTTGGGCGTCCTCTTCCACCAGGTAAGTCAGGTCTACCGGGCGGCCATTCGCGATAATCGCCTTAATTTCGGTGTGCGGCACTCCCAGCGACTCAATCATATCCTTGATCGAAACACGCCCTTTGAATTCATGACTGAAAGAAGTATTACGCCGACCGGCCGGAAGAAAGTAGTTAAGGTCGCCTTCAAAATAAAATGTAACAGCACTCATAAAATATTTACCTGGGTGGAGGCGTCTGGCGGTCAATCCGATTTCCTGCCAATTATACCCTAGAAGGCAAACCGTTTATTTTGCTTACCCGATGTTCGGGGTGCAAAGAAAAGGCAGGTGCAAAAATCTTCAAAACTTTGTATCATGTAGTAGACTATCTTTTAAGCCGGTTTAGTACTCTGCTTTAGAGGCCGGTGTCCGGTTGGTTAGCTAACCCAATGCCTTTAAGCAAATATTTAAATAACAGTGGAGCTATATATGTTTTCTTTGGGAATGAGTGGGGATTTTGTCACCGATGAACAGGTTGAAAATATGCTCGGAGAAGCGCTGGCTGCGCAAAATTTAGGCGGCCAACGCATCCTGGTCCTTATTCCGGATGGTACCAGGACCGCACCCGTACCACTGATGTTTCGCTTGCTCCACCAAAAGCTGGCCGGAAAGGTAGCCGCCCTCGATTTCCTGATTGCCCTTGGCACCCACAGCCCTATGACTCCCAGCCAGATCAACCGGCTGGTCGGTGTGGACCAGGAAGAGTGGGATACTACCTACAAGAACACCCAGGTTTTCAATCACCTCTGGGAGCAGGAGGAAACCTTTTATTCCTGCGGCACTATCTCCGCCGAAGAAGTTTCCGAAATCAGCGGCGGTATGCTCAGCCAGTCGGTCGAGGTCAGGATAAATAAGCTTGTTACCGAGTACGACCGTTTGATCATTTGCGGTCCGGTCTTTCCACATGAAGTTGTTGGCTTTTCAGGTGGGAACAAATACCTCTTTCCCGGCATCAGCGGACCCGAGGTTATCAACCTTTCCCACTGGTTAGGAGCCTTAATCACCAGTTATGCGATTATCGGTACGCCCGGCATCACGCCGGTACGCCGTTTGATTGACCGGGCGGCCAGTATGGTCCCGGTCAGCAAGCTCTGTATCGCCATGGTGGTCGCACCCGGTACTAACAGGCTGGCCGGGCTGTTCTTTGATACCCCGGACCTGGCCTGGGCCGCCGCTTCGGAACTATCGGCCAAAATCCATGTTAAATATGTAGATAAACCTTACCAGCAAGTCCTTTCGGTTATGCCCGAAATGTATGACGATATCTGGACCGCCGCCAAAGGCATGTACAAGTTGGAGCCGGTTATCGCTACCGGCGGTGAAGTTATTATTTACGCCCCACACATCAGTGAATTTAGTTATACTCACGGCGAAGTCCTGGCCGAAGTCGGCTATCACGTCCGGGATTACTTTTTGAAACAGTGGGATAAATTTTCAGGGTACCCGGGCGGGGTTTTGGCCCACAGCACTCACCTCCGCGGCATGGGCGAGTTTGACCCCACTGAGGGCGAACAACCCCGCATCCAGGTGACCCTGGCGACAGCCATTTCGGCCGAACGCTGCGCGGCGCATAACCTGGGCTATCGCGATCCCGCGACAATCAACCCGGCTGAATGGGCCAACCGGGAAGACGAGGGTATCCTGCTGGTCCCGAAAGCCGGTGAAATGCTCTACCGGCTGAAATCGGTGTATTAAATCAGTGCTGCGCAAGGCAAGTATTAACGCATTATCAAGCTGCCTGGAAGGGCGATAGTCAAGCCTGGCATTCCGAGCGCAGTCCAGGAATCCGGTACCCACCGGGCGCCGGTGGCGAATGTTACACGACCTGAATAGTGGTAACGACAGGGTTGAATTCAGGCCGGTTAGTGCTTTTATATTAGCCCAAGGGGCGAGATCCTTCGCTTCGGCTCAGGCTGATATGGCCTTAGGGTTGCCGGTTTAGTTAAGTTGAATTGTGTCACAACCTGGCTAACGCAGCACACAGGCTGACATGGCCTGAGGGTTGCCTTCATACCAGACAGGTAAGTGGTAAATCCTGGTTTACGGAGTACTCAGGGTGAATTTGGAAGCACGACAGATTGGCGTTATATCCGATACTCATGGCCTGTTGCGTCCGGCCGCCCTGGAAGCCCTGGCCGGTTCGGAACTTATTATTCACGCTGGTGACATCGGGAAGCCGGAAGTTTTAACCGAACTGGGCCGGATAGCCCCGGTCGTTGCTGTCCGTGGTAATAACGACCGGGCCCAATGGGCTGAACCTCTGCCCGAAAAGACCGTTGTAAGCGTGGGCGGGGTTAAAATTTACCTTCTCCATATCCTGCCGGAGTTAACCATCAACCCGGCTGAAGAAGGAATCCGGGTGGTAATCAGCGGCCATTCGCATAAACCCTTAATTACCTACCGGCAAAATGTCCTGTATCTTAACCCCGGCAGCGCCGAACCCCGCCGCTTTAAATTGCCTATCAGTGTAGCGCTGCTCCACTTGAAAGGGGATGAAATAGAACCCCAGTTGCTGGAATTGCCTGTCTAGGGGTTTAAAGACAATCTTAAAGGGCCGGGTAAGAACTACCGGGGCAAATAATTCCAGGCAATCTCTGAAAATAAAATAAAACCGGTTGGCCCCAAGCCCGCCGGTTTTTATTAAATGCCGTTTCTTGGCATCATCAGGTAGACTTATTTCCTCAATGAAGTTATCATAGCGGTAATAGATTACCAGGAATAATTACTTGCGAATCAGACTTAAAATTAGAGAGGAAATCAGGAATGTCTGCCCCCAGCGCCACTAACAACGCTCGTATTACCATTAACTCGGCCCGCCGGTTGCGCGGTGAAATAACCGTTCCCGGTGATAAAGCGCTCAGCCACCGGGCCGTTATCTTTAACTCGATTGGCGAAGGCACCGCCCGGATAACCAACTTCCTGCCCGGCGAAGATTGTCTTTCCAGTATCGCCTGCATGCGGCAGCTTGGCGTCCAGATTGAATTTGATGAAGTTACCCGCACGGTTGTAGTTCACGGCAAGGGCCTGCGCGGCCTCGAAGAAGCCGGTGACACTTTAAATGCCGGTAACAGCGGCACCACCATGCGGTTTTTAGCCGGGCTTTTGAGCGGATTTCCCTTCCAATCGGTTATTACCGGCGACGGCTCGCTGCGGTCTCGCCCGATGAAACGTGTTCTGGAGCCGCTTGCCCTGATGGGCGCGAACCTTTCAGGCCGGAAGAACAATACCCTCGCACCCCTGGTAATCCGGGGCGGAAATCTTAAAGGGTTCAACTACGCCTTACCGGTCGCCAGTGCCCAGCTAAAAACCTGCTTACTGCTGGCGGCCCTGTACGCGGAAGGTGATACCACTCTCAGCGGCTTGATTGAAAGCCGGGATCACACCGAACGCTTTCTGACCGCGATGGGCGCTCCCCTGGAAAAGACCGCTGACGGGCTTGTTATGCACGGCCCGGCTACTTCCTTGAAAGCTCTGGACGTTGAAGTACCGGGCGACATCAGTTCGGCGGCCTTCTGGTTGGTTGCGGCTTCGGTCCATCCTGATGCCGACCTGACTTTGCGTAAAGTCGGTGTTAACGAAACCCGGACCGGCATTATAGATGCCCTGCTGGAAATGGGCGCGGATATAACTTATAGCAACGAAACAATGGTGGGCGGGGAGCCGGTAGCGGATTTGCGGGTTAAAAGTGCCCGCCTCAGGGCCGGGCAGATTGGCGGAAGTATAATTCCACGCCTGGTGGACGAGATTCCGGCCCTGGCGGTAGCCGCCCTGATGGCCCATGGTACCAGCGAAGTGCGCGATGCTTCCGAATTGCGGGTCAAAGAAACCGACCGCATTGCGGCGATTGCCAGCGAGTTTGGCCGGTTGGGAATCAGTGTGGCTACCCGCCCGGACGGCCTGGCGATTACCGGCCCGGTCGCAAACCTCAAAGGAAACCTGGTCAAGAGCTATGGCGACCACCGCCTGGCGATGGCCCTGGCGGTCGCCGGACTGTTGCTACCGGCCGGGCAATCCCTGGAAATTGAGGATTACCACTGCGCCGATGTTTCCTACCCCGGCTTCTGGGACGACCTGGGAAGAATTGTGGAACGGTAGACGGTAAGCGTAGAACTTAAAAACTGCACGTTGAAATACGAAGAAATAAGGTTCCTGGGTAGCTGTGAAGTAGTTGGTTGAGTAATAAGTACTAAAAAGGTAATTTAGAAAGGTGAAGCAATCACTTTCTAAATTACCCTTTTTAGTTTACTGGCTTTTTCTACTAAAAACCCCTTATTGCAGTTCTTTACTGGTGTAGCCTAGCAGGCGCCGGGCGACAATCAGCCGGTTAATCTGGCCGGTTCCTTCATACAGGTCATTGATTTTGGCGTCACGCATCCACTTTTCAGCCAGGTTCTTGCAAGAATAGCCCTCCGGCCCGAGAATTTCGACCGCTTTCTGGGTAATCCAGGTGACTGCTTCCCCGGCTTTGGCTTTGGACATGGACGCTTCCATCGAGTTTGAAATACCGGCGTCCATCTGCCAGGCGGCCCGCAGCACCAGCAGCCAGGCCGCTCTCAGTTGGGCTTCCATCCGCAAAACGTCCCGTAAAACGGCACTCTGGCGGTGGTAGGGCAGGTCGTAGCGGACAGGTACACCGTTCTTTTCCAGGTGTTCCTGGACAAAATCAACCGAGGCGCGGGCAATTCCGATGGCGCCGGCAGCGACGGCCGGTCGGGTCGAGTCGAATGTCTTCATGGCCCCGGCGAAACCTTTGTTGCCTTCACGGGATTGCTGGACTTCCGGGCTACCTAAAATATTATCAAAGGGAATCCGGCAGTCTGTAAAGTTAATCGCGGCGGTATCGCTGGCCCGGATGCCGTGTTTCTTTTCCAGCCGGACCACTTTCATGCCAGGGGTGCCGCTTTCGACCACGAAACTCTTCATCCCGGCCCGGCCGGCCGAGGCGTCAATTGTAGCCCAGACCACTATCAGGCCAGGGGATTGCTCACCGGCCATGTAGCCGCTGGTCACGAATATCTTTTCACCGTTCAGGATCCATTCGGTACCATCTTCGGACAGCCGGGCAGTGGTGCGGATATTTGCCGTATCGCTTCCGGCCTGGGGTTCGGTCATCGCCATCGCGCCCCACTTGGGTTCGCCTTCGCTAAAGCGCCGCAAGAAGCGTTCTTTCTGTTCGGGAGTGCCTACCGCTTCAATCGCCGCGCCGCCCAACCCGCCGCCGGGCGTGCTGAGATACAACCCGGCGTCACCCCAGCTCAGGGCTTCAATGGTGTGCATCAGCAGGACGTTACGGTACTTCATCACGCTTTCACCACCGCCCGCATCTATATCTTTGGCCGGTTTGCCCCGGAACCCGGCGTTTGCGCCGTTCTTCCACATAACATTAATGTATTCCCAGGGGCGGTCGTGTTCCTGGTCGTCATAGCGGCGGGATATTGGGCGCATTACCTGGACGGCTACACTGTTAATCAGGTTTACCTGTCTTTTAATCGCTTCAGGTGTCTCAAAATCAATCATTGTTGTTCTCCACCTATATCAATCCCAGGCCGTTAATAACAGCGAAAGCACGGGCGTTGCGCAGGTAGCCTTCTACCGGGTGTTCGCGTATATAACCGTGCCCGCCTAAAATCTGGACCGACCTATCGGCGACGGTCAGGACCATTTCATCGGCATAAAGCTTTGCCAGGGCGCTCTGGGCAAGCGCATCATTGCCCTGGTCGAGGTTCCAGGCGGCTTCCAGCACCAGCAACCGGGCGGCGTCAATCTCCCAGGCCATTTCAGCCAGCATAAAGGCAATAGACTGAAACTGGGCAATCGCCCGGCCAAACGCCTGCCGTTCTTTGGCATAATTCAAGGCATAGCTGTGGGCGGACCGGGCCAGACCTACGGCCAGGGCTCCCAGGCCAACCCGGCTATAGGCCAGCAGTTTGTTAACGTCCGCGCCCTGTTCGCCGCCCAACCGGGCCGACCTGGGAACGGTGCAATTCTCAAGATGAATTTCATAGGTTGCCAGGGCGTTAAGGCCCATGTTGTGTTCGCGTGGACTGATATTGAGGCCGGGAGCATTCTTTTCTACCAGGAAGATTTGGGGCTGGCCTTCATGGGTAGCGTAGACCAGGATCAGGTCGGCGTTTTCGGCCAGGGGGACCAGCGCTTTATTGCCGTTAAGGACATAATTATCGCCTTGAAGGATTGCCAGGGTCCGCGGGGTAAGTGGGTCAAAGTCCCAGTGGGTTTCGCCCCAGGCAGCAGTCAGCCCGGGGAAATCGCCGGCGGCCAGGGCCGGGAGCCAGCGTTCTTTCTGTGCGGGAGTGCCAAAGAGGTTAATAGGCAGACCGGCCAGGGCCGGGGTGAGCAGGTGTAAGGCCAGCGAGAGGTCTCCGGCGCCAAGTTCTTCGGCGTACAGGGCTGCGCTGACCATCGAATGAGGTTCACCAAGGCCCCCTGACTCTTCCGGAATCCACCCGGCCAGCAGGCCCAGGCTCCATCCCTCTTGCACCAGGTTTTCCGGCAACTGGCGTGATTCGTCGGCTTCGTGCCGGACTTTAACCACACGTTCGTTTACGAAACGGCGAATAGTTTCAGCGACCAGGGTCTGGTCTTCCGTCGGTTGAAAAGAAATCATACTACCTCATTGTTGCGGATTTTCTTATTCTATAAAACAACCATGGGTAAAGCAGCCCAGTTAACGGGCCAGGTGCTCCGGCGGAATTACCAGGCTGGCTCCCCGTTCGGTGGGAGTCCATTTGCGTTTGGCATCTTTACGCAGCAACCCGGCTTCTTCCAGGCCCGCCAGGGCTGCTTCGATTTCTTTGTCGCCACCCAGGCGAACATTCAGGTTTAACAGATCAAAATTTGCCATCTGGCCTGGGCGGCGCTGGATGATAAAGAGCAATCTTTTTTGTAACTTGGTCAGCGGTTTTGGCTGGCCCGGTGTATCCTGATTGAGGCTCATTGGTAGACCTCCTTTACCTCGTTTAAAACCCCACGGCTTTCCAGGCAATTACAACAACCCAAATAGCGGCCGGGAGCTTTATGCTAATTTCTCTTACCTATATAACTATTTTACCGCAAAATGAGAAAAAATGCCGGGACTTTAACCAGGTCCCAATTGTATAGACTTCCAGGCCGAATTATCCAGCACGGCCGAGAAATCAAGCAGGGGTATTAATTGTTCCGGGGAGCGCAGCCAGACCGCCCAGGCCGCCGGTCGGGAGCGCAAAATTTTTATTACCGGGGGGATTTGTTTGAGGTCGGTCAGGGCCACTCGCTGGATTTCCTGGGCTTCTTCGATAGCAAAACCAAGATTCCGACCATTTAAGGTTAAGCGGATAAGCTGTTTTAAGGGGGCCCTGGCCAGGCCGGTGGGTAACTCCAGCAAAGCGGCCAGGTCAAAGCACGGCAGTTGTCCCCGGTCCAATTCGCCCAGAAACCCGGCCAGCCCGGTCAAAGCCGGATTGCTTGCAGGGCTTAAACGGCTTTCTGCAAAATGGAGAAGCCGTAAATTCTGGTCGCTACGCACGCCAAACCATTGCCCGGCTAGACGGACAACTAAAATTTCCAGGTAAGTCACTTTACCCTGGGCGGTTAAATTATGTTCGGTCTTTTGGTTGTGCAGGGCCATAAAGGTTATCGCAAATATTAAAGGAAAACTAAAACCTTATATTTTAAGTTTTTCCAGGAGACCTTTCAGGTTTAAAACGGTTATTGGCAGGCTATCTTTTATTTGCACAAGGCCAAGTGAAAAGTGGCCGCTTTCGGCCTCGGAAGTTAATAACGGTGGTTGAATAGCGCTCTGGGTGGTTTCAATCATTTCTATAACGGCTTCGGCCGCGATACCAACTTCCAGGCCATCGGTTATTGTCACGATTATCCGGGCGCTATCTTCAAATTGGCTCTGGGGTAAATTAAGAGTGGCCCGTATATCAATCACCCCGGTAATGGACCCGCGCAGGTTGACCAGACCCAGGACGTGCGGTGGGGTCAGGGGCAGGCGGGTAATTTGGCCTATCCGGCTGATTTCCTGGACCTGGGTTGCGTCCAAACCAAACCATTCATCGGCCAGGCGAAAGACCAATAGCCGCAATTTTTCTTCATTAATGCTTTGGACAATATTGGAATGTTCCTGGTCGTGCTGGCGGAGAAGGTCCAGAATGTCTTCATTACTGGTCATACTGAATATTGGGTAAGATTTGGGTTCTTCCGGGGAGCCCGGGTGAAGAAAGTTTCAATAATAAAGGTCAGGACCCGGTCGTCTTCGTCACCTCTGACAATATAGTAATTCGCACCCATTTCGTAAGCGGTCACCATATTTTTTAGTTTGTTTTCGGTGCTAAAAATTACAATAGGGGTCTGGCGCAGTTCATTGTAGGTTCGCATTGTTTTGCAAAGGTCAAACCCATTGGAGTCTGGCATGTTCAAATCCATCAGGATAAAATCGGGATTTAAATCCAGGGCTTTGGCTAAACCTTCACTGGCGGTGGTTGCCCCTAAAACCTGGTAGTTAATGGCTTCCAAATTTAATGTAGGATGGGCTGCATTATCCTCGATTATCAAAATTTTTTTAGCCATAATGGCATCCTCGGCTGTTTCGTAGGGTTGAGCAAGTTGAATAGCTTAAATTTTGAGCAGGAGTCCCATGAAACACCAGGCTTAATGTAACATAAACATTAAGCCCGGTGCAAGAATATGTTTTTTAATTAAAAAGATATTAAAATTAGCAGAAGTGGTCCTGTGGGTGGGTATGTTCGGTAACCGGTGTTCCAGGTTGTGCAACCAGTGGGCTGTGGTCGCCCAGGGCACCTGGCCGCTTGAAGGCCAGCTTACCTTCTTTGTAGACTAACAACGGCTGCCTTAAAACTTCCAGGTCGGCTAACGGGTCGCCGTCCAGCACTACTATATCAGCCAGTTTCCCGGCCGAAAGCGTGCCCAGGTCGCCCAGCATAAGGGCTTCGGCGGAAGTCCTGGTGGCGGCAGTGATTGCCTGGAGCGGGCTCATGCCGCCGACCACCATCATCTGGATTTCGGTAGCAAGGTCGGCATGCGGGTTAAAGGGCGTACCGGCGTCGGAACCGCAGGCGATGTTAACCCCGGCTTTGAAAGCATCTGAAAAACTTTTAAGGTGGTGTTCCATGATGCGGCGGCTTTTATCTACCATATACTTTGGCACACCGGCCGCTTCACCGTAGGCCACGATCATTTTCGGCGCGGCAAGGGTCGCCGAAAGGAAGGTGCCGCGTTCAAGCATCAGGTTGATCGCTTCATCATCCAGGAAGATACCGTGTTCAACCGTCCGGACACCGGCCCGTACGGCGTTTTTAATACCGCTGGTGCCCTGGGCATGGCTGGCGGTCAATTTACCGGCATTGATTGCTTCCTGGAAACCGGCGCGCAGTTCCGCTTCGCTAAGCTGGGTGTTATTGGGGTCTACCCCGGCGGTCATAACGCCGCCGGTAGCCATCATTTTGATGCAGTCGGCACCCATCTTTATGTTGTAACGGGCGTATTTGCGAGCTTCATCTTCCCCATCAACTTCTTGCCCGAAGAAATGGCCGTGGCCCCCGGTCATGGTCAAAACCTTACCGCTGGTCAGCAGGCGAGTGCCTGGTAGCCAGCCTTCATTAATGGCCCGTTTAAGGGACATTTCGGCGAATTCATAACCGCCAAGGTCACGGGCGGTAGTGATACCCGCTTCCAGCATGGCCTGGGCACGCCGGGCTCCTTGCAGCACCAGGTAAGGGATTGGCTCGGATAAACCAGCGGCCGGGTTATTTCCGGCATCCAGTAAGATATGGACGTGCAAGTTTATCAGGCCCGGGATCACCGTCTTACCGGCCAGGTCAATGGAATCAGCGGTATCCGGGTTCTCCGTGGAAGTGGCAGCGTGTTCACCAGAAGGGGTAACCGATTTGATTTGGGTTCCCTCAATCTCGAGGTCTACTCGTTCTCTAACTTCTCCATCACTTATCAGACGAACGTTAAGCAGTTTCATTATAGAAATTTTCCTTTCATAAAAAGTGGCCTTATGCTGCTATTGTAAAAGATCAGGGCCTAAAAGCCCTAATTTCTTGCGTTGTGGCAAAGCGGTCCACGCCTCGGAACCGAGAATTGGGTCGTGGGATCCGATCAGGACCCTTTTCGACACGAAAGTTTTTGCCCTATTCCAAAATGCCAGCGGCGACCCTGCCGCTACACTCAAAAGATTTAGGACAAAGCCAACAAACTCCTGGCGACTACCAACCAACCTGGTAACCCGTTTTAACCGGGTTACCAGGTTGGTAGAAAGAGGGCCGGTTTAAATTGCGCGAAATGGGCAAACTGGCCCTCTTAAATTTTTAGAAAGTGCTTCTTACTTTACATAAGTTACTTAATGAGGACAAATGAGCGTAGGAATTTTAATTCCCGGTTGAATTCTCCCCATAAGCAGGGTATAATTTGTGAAGAAAAAGTAATGTATTCCGTAAAAATGAGCTTAAAAAGCTTTGCACCATTCCTGGTTTGGCTGGGCCAGGTACTTACATTTCGGCGAACTATTTTATAGTCCAGGTCTTCAAATTATAATGCCCTGTGTCAGGGTTAATCGAGTCAAATCCCAATGGCTAAATCTAACCGGTTGGTTCGTTACGCAATACTCCCTCTAGGAAAAAGCCTGGTAGGCCGCATTCTGGTGGGCTTCTTAATAATGGCTTTTTTGAGCCTGGTCGTGGCCCTGGCCGGGATTTACTATACCAGCCAATCTAATACCAAACTGGTTGAGTTGTTGGAACAAGACCAGCAGATTACTTCCTATGTCCGCATCATGGAGCGCGAAACCGAACGCCTTAACAGCAGCGTCCGGACCTATGTTACGGATTCCGAGGCCGAAAAGGAAGTTGTAACGGCTATAAGGGATTACGAGCAGGCCAACGCCGATTTGAGCAAGTTGGTCAGCACCCTGCAGCTGCCGCCCGAAAAATATAACGCGGTCAAAGATATTTACGCCGACTACAGCGAACAAATCAGTTATATTCTCTCGATAAACGTAGAGGATTTCCCCCGTGCCCCGACCTTTTTATGGGAACGGCGCGGTCCTAAAAGCGGGCCGGTGCTGGCCGATAATTTAATCCAGGCGATTGATGACCTGTTAGCGGTTTATCACGCTCAGAACCTGGCCCAGATCAACGAAGCCCGTAACAATAACCTTAGCGTGACAGTTGTGGCCCTCCTGCTGGTGACGGTGGCGGGACTCCTGGCCGCTTTTGTAACCTCGCTGATTACCAGGAGTGTTACCCGGCCCTTACGCCTGTTGGCCGGGGTTGCCAGGGCCTTTCGCAAGGGCGACCTGGATGTAGAAGTGCCCGTCATGCGGGGTGAGGACGAGGTGGCGAACCTGGCCGGGGCCATGGCAAGTATGGCTCAAAACTTGCGCCTGTCGCGCCAGAAACTGGAAAATTCGCTAGAGGAAACCAGCCGCCGTAATAAAGAACTTTCGGCGGTCAACCGGGTAGCGGCTACCATCGGGCAATCTTTGGACCTGGAAGTGGTGCTTCACGATGCCTTACACCAGCTTATGGATGTTACCGAGATGGAGTTTGGCAGCATATTCTTACTTGAACCGGATGGACAGTCTTTAAGGCTGGCCGCCTATCACAACCAGTCCGAGGTTTTTGTCCGCAACTATAACCGGGTACCTATTACCGAACAGGTTACCGGGGAAGTCGCCCGTACCGGCGAAGTCCTGATGATTGAGAATCCCATGGACGACCCGAGGATTATCAGCGAGGGGTTGCGGGCGGAAAATTTCAAGAAATTTTACCTGGGTGTGCCTTTTAAAAGTAAGGGTAAGGTACTGGGGGTCGCCAACCTGACCAGCCAGCAAATCCGCAAGTTGGACCAGAACGACCTGGAGCTATTAGGCGCGATTGGCAACCAGATAGGTATCGCCATAGATAATGCCCGGCTATACCAGCAAGCTTCCGAATTGGCCGCCGTGGAAGAACGCAACCGCCTGGCCCGCGACCTGCACGACTCGGTTACCCAGACCCTGTTTAGTATTACCCTTACCGCCGAGTCAGCCCGGGCAATGTACAGCCGCAAGCCCGAAAAGGTTGAAGGCCAGCTTGACCGTCTGCAAAACCTGGCCCGGGGCGCCCTAGCCGAAATGCGGTCTTTGATTTTCCAACTTCGCCCGGCCGCCTTGCAGGAGCAGGGCCTGGTAGCAGCCCTGGAAAAGCATATTGCCGCCCTCAAAGCCAAAGAACCCTATGAAATAGATTTTCAGGTTAAAGGCGAGCGCCGCCTGTCGGACGAACACGAGCAGACGCTTTACCGGATTGCCCAGGAAGCCTTTAATAATATTGCCAAGCACTCCGAGGCCACACATGTCTGGGTTACCCTGGAAATTGATGATAAAGGGGCAACGCTAACCATCAAAGATGATGGGAAAGGTTTTGAAGCGGTAAATGTCCTTAACCGGAAGGACCGCGTTTCGTTAGGATTGACCAGCATGCAGGAACGGACCGAGCTGGCCGGGGGTAGTTATATCATTGAAAGCACCCCTGGTAACGGCACTTGTATCTGTGTAAGCTTACCACTAAGTTTCGCCCCACTACCGGTTGGTATGGGTATTAATAAATAATTGTTGTAGGGCCGGGTTTTGATGCTATAATAAAGTAATTGAAAAACGCAGTCCACCCCTTAAGTTGATACAGCCTGGAGCTAATATGTCGCAAGAACCGAACGATAAGGTAAGAATTTTAATTGTGGATGATCACGCCGTCGTCCGCCAGGGTTTGATTACTTTTCTTGAACTACAGGATGAAATTGAGGTTGTCGGTGAAGCCAGCAACGGTAAAGAAGCCCTGCAAAAAGTTCAAGAACTGGAACCGGATGTCGTCCTGATGGACCTGGTAATGCCGGTAATGGATGGGCTTACCGCCATCAAGCAGATAAAACAGTTGCGGCCTTCCACCGAAGTAATTGCTTTAACTTCCTTTGCCGATGATGAAAAGGTTTTTACGGCCATCCGAAGCGGCGCGACCGGCTATCTCCTTAAAGATGTCCAGCCAAATGACCTGGTCAAGGCGGTCCTGGCGGCCGACCGGGGCGAAGTTCAGTTGCACCCGGAAGTTGCCAAACTTCTGATGCACGAAGTGGTTTCCCCGGCCAAGGAAGTGGACTCGCTGGATGAGCTTACCGAGCGTGAGCGCGAGGTTTTGGGGCTTTTGGGCCTGGGTATGAGTAACAAAGAGATTGCCTACAAAATCAGCGTCAGCGAAAAGACGGTCAAGGCCCATGTCTCCAGTATTCTTAACAAGCTAAACCTGCCCGGGCGCACCCATGCGGCTCTTTATGCTTCGAAAAGAGGGCTGGTCAAGAATTAGTTAAACCGCCTTCCGGCTAACTGTGCAAGCCCCTGACCTGGTGGGTTGCTGATTTTTGGAGCCTTTAGGAATTCAATTGAAATTAAAAAGCCCTCTACCTGCCGGATGAAAACCAGCAAAACGGCTCCGGTGGAAGGCTTTTTAATTTGCTTTAATAGTTGGTTCCTGCCTTTATAAAACGCAAAGAAATTTAAACCTTGGGCCTGGTAGTGATGCCGGGAACGTCCGCCGACTCCCCGCTGTAAGACGAGTCACGAATAAGCGAATTGCCGGTATCGCCCGGGCTCTGACTTTGCGGTAAGCCGCCCCTGGCGGCCAGTTGGGCGTCTCCAGGTTGAGCCTGGGCGGACAGGTCGTAATCACGCTGCCCGGTAGATTGGTTACTGGCAAAGACCTTCTTGGCGCTAACCAGGGCTTCGGCGTCAGGAATTTTTACTACAACCAGCACCCGGCCGCTTTTCAGGTGTTCTTCGTACTCACGGGCATGTTCTTCAGGCAAGCCGGTAGCCACCAGCGCCCCGGCTACCCCGCCCAGGGTGCTGCCTATCAGGGCTCCACCAACCGTGGCCGTAAAAATCCCGGCCGCCACAATTGGCCCTATCCCCGGAATCAAGGCGGTACCACCGGCCAGTAACCAGCCCAGGGCCGCTCCTAGCGCCCCGCCGCCCAGGGCCCCACCGACCGCACCATCGGTCGTTTCTTTAACCCCATCGGCTTTTAACTCGGATAAACTCGACATATCTTTAGCCGCCACCGATACGGACTCGGGGCTAAACCCGGCCGCCTTTAAGTCGTATACTACCTGCTCGGCCCGTTGAAAGTCCTCAAAGGTTCCCACCAGGATGTAACCGGATTTATGGTATGTAACATCTTGCGTCATTTTAAATTCTCCTTTCACCAGGGCATGAGCAGATTCTGGGCCGGGAGAAGGGGTTGTCCTGGCCTGAATTGCTGCTAAATTGGTGGCAAATTCACCACAACCGGTTGAAATTCCAACCGAGTAAATGAAAATTTTGCCGGTTAGGTGTAAGATACGCCTTATAGTTAATAAAAAAATGGGATAATTAAAGAATAACCATTATGATAATTCTGGAAACAGCCGGGTTAAGCCGTACGGTTGATAATAAAATTTTGGTCACTGATATTTCGGTCAAGGTAGAGCGGGGTGAAGTTGTTTCGATAGTAGGGCCAAGTGGAGCCGGGAAATCTTCATTTTTACGGCTGCTCAACCGGCTGGATGAGCCAACCGCCGGGACGGTTTACCTGGATGGGCTGGATTACAAAACTATTCCGCCGACGCAATTACGGCGCCAGGTTGGCATGGTCCTGCAAGCGCCCTACCTTTTTCCCGGTACGGTATCCGAAAATTTGCGATTTGGCCCAAAACAGCACGGCCAGGTCCTGGAAGATAGCAGGTTGCACCGGCTCCTGGAACAGGTCGGATTACCCGGTTATGCCGACCGTGAAGTTACCCGGCTTTCCGGCGGCGAAGCCCAGCGGGTCTCTTTGGCCCGGACCCTGGCAAACTCACCGGAAGTGCTGCTGCTGGATGAACCAACCTCAGCCCTGGACCGCCATGCCGAAGCAGAAGTGGAAAGCCTGCTGCGCGAGATTATCGCGACCGAACAGTTAACCTGCCTGATTATTACCCATAATCCGGCCCAGGCTCTCCGCTTTTCCAATCGGTCCATGCGCCTGGAAGCCGGTAAACTGGTGAAGTTTGGCCCGGTCGAGGAGGTAGTCCATGTTTAACAACCTGTTTAGGGACCAGCTTTCGCTGGGGATTTTCCAGGCAGCCATTACAGTGGTGTTAGCCCTGGCCGTAATGCTTGTTGGACGGCAGCAGAAAATTCACCTGGAAGTAGAGGTTATGATCGCCCTGGTCCGGGGGATTGTTCAAATTGTAGCGGTTGCCCTGGCCCTGGTGGTTATTTTCAAGGGACCGGAAGTGGTGGCCGTCCCGGTACTTTTTGGAATGCTGGTAACAGCCAGCGTCGTGGCCGGGCGGCGGGTAAAAGATATTCCCGGCTCTATTATGGTTTCTTTTTATGGCATAACCTTCGGGGCTGGCCTGGTAATCTTGCTCATGGTCCTGGCGGGCGTGATTAACCCGGCCCTGACCTCGGTTATTCCGGTCGGTAGCATGTTGATTGCAAACGCCATGAACACCTGCGCCCAGGCCCTCGAACGCTTCGCCTCCGACATAAAGGCCCACACCGGTCAGGTGGAAGCCGGTCTGGCCCTGGGAGCCACGCCCGGTGAAATAGTCAGGCCGTATTCTCAATCGGCGGTGCATACCAGCCTGATACCTCGGATTGACTCGCTAAGTTCGCTGGGGATTGTCTGGATTCCCGGCCTGATGACCGGTATGTTAGTGGCCGGGACCGACCCGATTTATGCCGCTATTTACCAGTTCGCCGTCATCACAATGATGTTCGCTTCGTCCGGACTGACTTCGGTTGTCAGTGTCTTGCTGGTCCAGCGGCGGGTCTTTTCCCCGGCCCAACAACTCATGCTCCGGCCTGGTACCTTGCTTAAGAAGTAAAACCGCTCTTTTTTAAAACGAGCTTTTAAACCATCCATAAAATAATAAAAAGAGATTTCAAGGCCATAATCCCTGAAATCTCTTTTTAAGTACCGGTTCTAGTTGTTAAATTACCACTGGCTCAAGAATTCAACCAGGCGGTTTACCATCCGGTCGTAAAGCTCTTTGCCTTTTTCGGGGTTGGCGGCAGTAGTGACCCCGTGCATACCATCCGGCATTGCCTTGCGCGAATTTGGAGAAAGGGTAATGTCGGGGAACTTGTTGGCGGGCGGGATGTTGACCGGGCGTTCATTAACATCAACCAGGTCTGGCCGCAGGTAGAGCATGACCGAGGTCCCGGCTTCGGAAGCATGGCCGTGCGGGTTATAGTCGTTAAACAGGCCCGTATCGTGACTGCGAGCAAAGAACCAGACCTGGATGGTCGCGCCTTTTGCGCCCTGCTCGGGCAGTTCGCGCAGGACTACGTTTATGGCGTCGTTATTCCCGGCGTGGCCGTTGAGTACGAAAATCCGTTTGGCCCCGGCTTTCACCAGCGACTGGACTACCCCTCGCAACGACTCCTCAAAGGCGTCCCGGCTGATCGAGAGAGTGCCGGGGAAAGCGGCCAGGGTAGGAGTATGCCCGACCGGCAGCAAAGGGGTGCGGACGGCTTTAAGCTGCCGAGCCAGGTCAACCGCCATCGCTTCGGCGGCAATCCCATCGGTTCCCTGGGGCAGGTGGCCGTATACTTCGACGCTGCCCAGCGGGATAATTGCCAGGTCGGTTTCCTTAAAGGCGGCTTCAACGGTGCGCCAGTTTAGTTCCGAAATTGGGTAGTCATAATAATTTAAGGCCATTTAATTGGTTCTCCTGTTTATAGTTTAGGACTTATTGTAGGGGCGCCGCAAATTAGAGAATAGCGCAACCCGCTGGTTTTTAAACCGGGTAAAGCCAAAGGGTTTCTTACAAGGTAGCTTAAGATTCCCGTCAGTAGCATGGAGCCGTCAAAACTGCCTAATTCGCCCGGGCCAAACGGCAGGCCCGCAATTGCGAGTCCAGCTTAGCTTCAAGACAGGGTGCGGACCCCGCCCGGACCCTGTTCTTATTCTTTAGCCAGTTCAGGTTACTTTCCCTGTACAGCGGCCAGTTTGTCAGCGATTTCTTTATTGCGGGCTTCGATCATGCGGTTAGCCCCCGACATTTCGGGCAGGGAAACCCCGGTCGCGAAGATATCGCCCCGCGCGGCGAATTTAGCTTCCTGGGCTTCAAAGAAGGGTAACCACTTCCAGGCGGTTTCGGGCGAGAGGGCAATTACGCCGCAGTCATCGGCAATAATGAGGTCACCTGGATTGATTATGGTGTTGCCACAGCGGACGGGCACATTAATTTCACCGCCGTAGCCGAGTACGCGAGTGGTCAGGCAGGTAAAGGCCCGGCCCCAGACCGGGAATTTCAGGTCCTCGATCTCATGAATATCGGTTATGGGTCCATCAATAATTGCCCCAACCGCGCCCCGGACCTGGCTGGCCCGCGCCAGCCCACCGCCCCAACAACTATGCTCGCGTTCACCGGCCATATCGACCACCACTACATCACCCGGTTCAATCATTTCGGTTATTTTGTGGACCGCCGTAGAATCCAGGCTGACTGTCCGGACGGTAATCGCCCGGCCAACCATATGCTGGCGGCGCCAGACCGCTTTGATCTCGATTCCGGCAAAGCCGGAATTAAGAGTATGTCCTGCAGTGGCAGGTTCAATTTTCCGGTAGCGTTCTACCAGCTCATCCGGTAAGGGTGCCGGGTTAGGGTTAATAATAAACATATTAAGTTTTTCTCCTGATTATTTATGACCGGAATTGAGCAGCCGGTCGCCTTGAGCTCGGTACTTGGGTGAGGCTGGAGCAACGCTCTGCCGGATTATTAATTTGGGTTTAAGAATTATAGTTTTGCTTACGCTGAGAGTCGGATCCTCAATTTTCTGGACCAGGGCCCGGGCGGCGGCCCGGCCAATTTCGTAAACAGGCTGGGCCATAACGGTTAAAGGCGGGTCCAGGAAAGGAGCCAGCGGGAATTCATCGAAACCGATCAGGGAAACCGACTCCGGCACCGGCCGCCCGGCATCCCGCAGGGCTTGCATTACCCCTGACAACATTGGGTGGTAGAAGACCAGAATAGCGGTTACTTCCGGGTGGCTTTGCAGAATTTCCATTGTTTCGCTGTAGGCCCAGTTGCTTTCGGTATCACTATCAACGCCGAAAAGGCCGGGTGGATGCTGGACACAGTGCAACAGTTCAGGCCGGGAGTCTATGCCATGTTCGGCAAAGGCTTGCTGCATACCGGCCAGCCGCAATTTGTTGGCGGTAGAGTTAGCCGCCCCGTACAAAACGGCAATATTTCGGTGACCCTGTTGGAGTAAATGATTAACCGCAACCTTACCGGCGTAAACCAGGTCGCCCATAACGTAGCCAGCCCGGTTTGGTTCCTCGCCAATTTCCTCAAATATACGATTGATAAAAACCATCGGGTAGTTTTGCCGGATAAGGTCTAACATTACATCGTGGGTCAGGCTGCCGGTAGCGGTAATAACGCCATCCAACATTCCTTCCCGCAGCAGTTGTAAATCGTCAAGTTCAATTTTCGCATTGAACTTGGTATTACATAGCAGCAGGTGATAGCCTTTGCCTTCAAGAACGTCCTGGATACCTTCGGTCAGGCGAACAAAATAAGGGCTACGCAGGCTGGTAATAATCAGCCCAACGGTGCGGGTGTGGCCTGTGGCAAGATTTTTAGCGTTCCGGTTAGGGACATAACCTAATTCAGCCATAACCGTTTCGATCCTGGACCTCAGCCCGGCCTCGACATACCCGCTCCGGTTAATCACCCTGCTAACCGTCGCCAGCGACACGCCTGCTTTTTCTGCTACCTGTTTGGCAGTAATACGCACTTTTTAAGTAACTCCCTGTCTTATAAAGAGACCGATGGCCTGGTCGGTCCTGGCATGTATGGTCAATCCGGTAGGGCCAAATGAATGCCAGGGTCAGTTTGTAAATTTATATTTCATATTATTTCACAAAATTAAAAATACTTAGAACCATTATAGTTAAAGTTTTGTATAACTATTCGACCAGCTATTTGTACCTGTAAGCGCTTTCACATTATCAGGCAATATTAGATTTGTCAATATGAAATATGCTTATTTGTTACCCGGTTATTTCATGTTTAATGCTTGACAATCCTGTAAATATATGGAATAATTTCATTAACAATGATGTGTAAACGCTTTCACATCCTTTTCGCTCTAAACTGCTCTAGCTGTGTAATAAATTCAAGTGAAATTAAAAATAAATACCTGGCTGCAAACCGCACCAGGCAGGTAAATTTTTGAGTATCTTTGCCCGAGAAGGAAATTTCAAAGCGTAGGTTTTCTATATATTTCTGTAAAGTTTATCGGCCTGTGCGTTTCTAACTGAGGTAATCACCTTCCAGGTGGTCCCGGCAAGGTTAGTCGTTGTATTAACACTTAAACCGGCGAAATCCAGTTAAGACACTCTGGCAGGTCTAAAAAATAAAGGAGGAATTGATTTGCTTAAACCCAATTCCAGTAGCCGTAAGCTACCTATTGTCACAGCACTTTTACTACTAGTAACCCTGATTATGGCTGCTTGCGGTGATGCTACCCAGACCACCGCCCCGGCTGCCACGACTGCCGCCGCCACAACCGCTGCTGCCACAGCCGCCGCCACGACTGCCGCCGCCGTAACAACCGCTGCGGGGGTTACTACAGCCGCCGGTGCCGCGACTGCCGCTCCCGGGGCTGCCAATAGTGCAGCCAACCCAGGAATGGGCGTAGAACCCACTGTTGCCCCGGCCGGTAAAACCGGTGGGACCCTGAAGTACGGTCTTTCCTCTGATCCCTCCGGCCTGGACCCCCAGATTCACACCGGGGCCGCTCCCGCGATCATAAAAACTCTGGTCTATGACACCCTTCTCCGCCTGGCCCCCGACGGCAAACCGCTGCCCTGGTTAGCCACAGGTTGGGAAACCACCGACCCCAAGAACTTCACTTTCAAGCTGCGTTCCGGCGTGAAATGGCACGATGGCACCGATTTTACCGCCGAGGATGTCAAGTTCTCGTTTGAGCGGATTGCCAAAAAAGAAACCGGTGCGACCCGCCTGCCCGATTTCGCCAACATTGAAACCATCACCGTAGTTGACCCTACCACCGTCAAAATTGTCCTGAAACAGGCCGATTCATCCTTCCTGGCGGTAGTAGCCGATGTCACCAGCTCGATTGTGAGCAAGAAATACGTTGAAGGCGGCGGCAACCTGAAAAACAATATGCTGGGAACAGGGGCTTTCATTTTTAACTCTCGCGAAAGCGGCGTTAAAATTGATATCAAGAAAAACCCCAACTTCTGGCTAAAGGGACAGCCTTACCTGGACGCCATCAGCTTCATCATGTACCCGGATGACCGGGCGCGCCTTTCGGCCCTGCAATCCGGCGCGGTTGATTTCGCTGATTACATTCCGTGGCGCAGCTATGACGAACTGGCTAACAACGGAACTTTCACCGTTTACTCCAAGCCTGCGACTACTTCAGCCATTTTCGTCAATACCACCAAAGCACCTTTTGACAACGTCAAATTACGCCAGGCGGTTGCGGCGGCGGTTGACCCGGCGGCTATCGCCAAAGCAGTCTTCTTTGGCAAAGCCGTCCCGTTGACTGCGGGCTTCCTGATACCGAACACCGCTTATGCCGAAGGCCAGACCATGCCTTACAAGTTTGATGTTGCCAAGGCCAAAGCCCTGGTGGCTGAGTCCGGTTATAACGGCCAGGAAGTTGAACTGGTAACTACTTCAACCTATGACTTCTTGCAGCAAACGGCTGAGATTGTCCAGAGCCAATTGACCGCGATTGGTATCAAGGTCAAAATTACTTCGGTAGACTTTACCGTCTTCGGCCAGAAGTTTAACAAGCAAGAGTTCAATTTGTTGACCTCATCCTTTAGCGCCGCTATTCCGGACCCGAACTATATGAACCAGTTGTTTGGCAAAGGTTCGTTGTACCAGAACCGGACCGGTTATACCGATCCGAAGATTGAGGATTTGCTGGCAAAAGGGCGGGCGACTGCTGTGGAGTCCGAAAGGTTGTCAATTTACCGTGAACTGAACATCCTGGCCCTGACCCAATTGCCGATAATTCCGCTGGTACTGCGTGAAGAAGGCGAAGCCGGGGCCAAGTACGTCAAGAACTATGTCAGGTTTACATTGGGGGTTGATACCAACCGCACCCTGATGACGACATGGCTGGATAAATAAGGGTTCACCCGAACCAAACCCGTACCTGGCTTTCGCAAGAAGGCCGGGTACGGAACTTCTAGCCGGGTACCCGGCAATTGTTTCCGCTTTTCCTTTGTAAATAAAGTATTTCTGGCGGTTTATCGGCGTTAGCTAAATAACAGGCATTTATCATGCTCAGATTTATCATCCGGCGTTTAATTATTACAGTAATCCTGGCTTTCGTTGTAGTGACCCTGGTATTTCTGCTTTTGCGGTTAATACCGGGTGACCCGGCAATGACAGCCCTGGGAGAAAATGCTTCGACTGAACAGTTAGAGATCGCCCGGCAGCGGATGGGTCTTAACGACAATATCGTGGTGCAGTATTACAACTGGTGGGTCCGGATTATCCGGATGGATTTTGGCGAGTCATTGGTTGACGGGCGCCCGGTAGTTGATGAACTGGTCCGGCGGCTGCCACGCACGTTTGAATTGATTATCGTGGCGGCGATTGTCGCCCTGTTTGTCGGCTTGCCAGCCGGGCTGATTGCCGCGACCCAGCGCAACAAAATGGGGGATAGTTTCATCACCGGTTTTGCTCTGCTTGGCCTATCTATGCCACTGTTTGTAACCGGCAGTCTATTCGTCCTGCTGTTCGGCGTAATCTTGAAATGGCTGCCAACCGGGTATGCCGACCCCGGTGATAACATGGGGAAGCACCTGCTCAGCCTGGTAATGCCGGTCGGGGCCCTGGCAATCCTACTTTCGGCAAATCTAATCCGGCAGACCCGGGCCAATATGCTGGATGTGTTAGGGCAGGATTATGTCAGGACCGCCCGCAGCAAAGGTCTGGGCCAGGCGGCCGTCCTGAAGCGGCACGTTCTCAAAAACGGCCTGATCCCGGTAACGGCTTCGTTCGGTATACAACTGGCCGGTCTATTGGGCGGCACGGTGGTTACCGAAGCAATTTTTAACTGGCCTGGTATCAGTTCGCTGCTGATTACGGCTATTGGTCGTCGGGACTACACCACAATCCAGGGATTAATCCTGGTAATTGCATTGATGGTCCTGACTATTAACTTTATAACCGAGTTGGTTTATGCCTACCTCAACCCTAGAATTAGATACAAGTAGCCCGGTAACGGCGGCTCCTGAAAAGAAATCACTCCGGCGCTGGCTGAACGGCCGGTTAGTACTGGGTTTGTTACTGGTTGTCCCGCTATTACTACTTGGTTTTATCGGGCCGTTGTTGAACCTGGGCGACCCAATCAAGACCGACCCGCTTAACTCGCTGCTGGGTTTCGGCCAAAACGGCCACCTCCTGGGCACCGATCAAAACGGCCGGGACATCATGATACGGATTGTCGTAGGGCTGCGGACCTCCTTGATTGTCACCCTGATTAGCGTGGCAATTGGCGGGACCATTGGCACTACGGCGGGCCTGCTGGCCGGGTTTTACCGGGGCTGGTTGGAACAGGTTATCATGCGGGTGGTCGATTTATTCCTGGTTTTCCCGACAATCCTGGTGGCGATTGCGGTTATCAGCTTTATCGGCAGCAGCCTGCCTAACCTGATACTGGTAATTTCGCTCCTGATTGCACCGGTCTTTGCCCGGATTATCCACGCCAGTACCCTGGTTGAAGCGCAACGTGATTTTATCGAAGCGGCCAGGGCTGTGGGTGACCGCAACCAGCGGATAATTATCAAGCACCTTCTACCGAACGTGACCACCCCGCTCTTTATCGAACTGGCCCTGATGCTGGGTCAGGTCGTGCTGGTGGAAGCCAGTTTGAGCTTCCTGGGCCTGGGGGTGCCTCCACCGGAGCCAACCCTTGGCAATATGGTTTCGACCGCCCGGGGCTACATGTTTAATGCTCCGCTGATGCTGGTCTGGCCCTCCATTGTGCTGGCAACGCTGGTAATGGGTTTTAATCTTACCGTGGACGGGCTGCGTGACGCCCTTGATCCTCGGGTTACATCATCTAAAAAATAAGCTTGTCCGGCCGGGCAGGTGAAAAGGTTTACATAATATGAACAATTTCCAAGTAGGAAGCTGGCAGTTCAGCAAGCCGGAAGTAGTGGCGGAACATGGTGTAGTAACGGCCAAGCGCCCGGCAGTAGCAAAAATCGGAGTTGATATTCTCCGGCAAGGTGGCAACGCGATTGATGCGGCCGTGGCGATGGCCTTCGCGATTGACGTGGCCGAACCGCCTATGACCGGCATTGGCGGTGGTGGTTTTATGACCGTTTGCCTGGCGAATGGCGAAAGCTACGTGGTAGATTTCTTTCCAACCGCGCCCAGTGGGGCCACGCCTGATATGTACGAGCTAACCGCCAATTTCAAAGCTGACAAGCTGGGCTTTGCTGGTGTTAAAGACAATGCCAACGCCGTCGGACCTTTTTCGGTGGGGGTGCCGGGCGCGGTTGCCGGGCCTTTGCTGGCCCTGGAACGCTGGGGTAACATGAGCCGGGAAACAGTAATGGCCCCGGCTATCAACCTGGCCCGGGAAGGGTTCGAAATAACCTGGTACGAAACGCTGCATTCGGCCAACCAATTGGACCTGCTGCTGCGCAACCCTGAAGCAGCCCGGCTCTACCTGCGGGATGGCAAGCCGCTGCTCTCCGGCCAGGAAAAACCTAATTACCTCAAACTACCCGAACTGGCTAACAGCCTGGAAATCATCAGCCAGGAAGGCGCGGACGGTTTCTACAAGGGTGAAATCGCCCAGAAAATCGTGACCGAGCTTCAAAAAGCCGGTTGCCCGATTAGCCTGGACGACCTGGCAAACTACCGGGCCCTGGTCAAAGAACCCCTGAAATTGCCCTATCGCGGCCTGGAACTGTTGCTATTGCCGGGCGGCACCGGCGGCCCGACCATTGCCGAGATTTTGAACATCCTGGAGGGCTGGGACCTCAAAGAACTGGGTAATACCAGCCCTGAGTATTTGCACCTGCTGATTGAAGCCGCCAAATTGGCCCTGGCCGACCGCCTGGTCTACCTGGCCGACGAAGTACCGGGGATGGCAAAAATCCCCTGGCGCGAACTGGCCTCAAAAGAATACGCCGCCCTGCGCCGCCCCTTCATCGGGGAGCGCGCAGCCGGAGAGTACAACCCGGGCGACCCGTTTGCGTTCTCAGAGGGCCAGTTGAGCGGTTCCGGTTACCAGAGCAGCGCCGAAAGTTGCACCACCTTCCTGTCAGCCTGGGACGCCGAAGGCAATTCGGTCGCCCTTACTCAGACATTGAACGGCTATTACGGGTCAGGTGTTGCTATCCCCGGCACCGGGATTGTCCTGAATAACGCGATGGTGCTGTTTGACCCACGCCTGGGCCAGGTAAATTCGGTCGCTCCTGGGAAGCGCCCACTTTCGAGTATGGCCCATTTCATCGCGCGCGAGCCAGGCGGCAAAAATCTTTCGCTGGCCGGGGCTCCGGGCGGCCGCAAGATTATTGATACCGTCGCCCAGGTGCTATTAAACCTGGTGGATTTCGACATGGGCCCCCAGGAAGCCTGCTCAAGCCCTTTTATAGACCCCAACGGCGCGGTAACTTTGATTGACCAGCGGGTAGGTGAAGTTACACTTAACCGGCTTCAAGAGTTAGGGCACAAAATTGACCCGCAGACCGCCACGGTCTGGCCACGCCTTTCGGCCAACCCCAACGCGATAAAACGGCAGGGTGACCGGCTGGCGGGCGGCTCGGATATTTACACGCCAAGCGTCGCGGCAGGCTTTTAGCCTTCTTTAGCCTTCTTTAGACAAACGGGTTATCTCTTCTCAATAACCTGAGTCATATACCCAATACAGGTCAGGTCCATCTAATAAGGTGGCCTGACCTGTTTGTTTTATTAAGTATTGGTTAGTAATCAATAATCATTATTGACAAATATTAGATATTAGAATAAAATGGCTACAGTTAAGACAAAGAATAAATGTGTCGAACAAAGTAACCAGGATTATTGATTTTGTAAGGAAAGGACGTTTCAGGAATGGAAAATCTGACAGTCCAGGCCATAAGCAGCCAGGAAGATTTTCAAACTACCGTATTAGAAGCTACTGAACCGACCCTGGTCTACTTCTGGGCCACGTGGTGTACTTCCTGCCGGGCACTATCACCCCGGGTGGATGCCCTGGCTCAGGATAGCAAAGCAGCGTTCAAGGTTGCCAAAGCGGAAGTTTCGAAATTACCGGAATTAACTGAGCAATACGGGATTCAGAGTGTGCCGACCATGTTACTCTTCAAACCGGGCAATCCAAAGCCGACCGAAATGGTCCTCAGCACCTATGTTAAGGACTGGGCGGAGTACGTTAACCGCCGGGTAACTGCTTAATTCAATTCAGTTCAATTTAAAACATCTTATAATATTTTAGCTTACTACCTCCTTCGGACTTTAGAGGTAGAGGCGCATAAAGGAGTTTAACAATGTCTCTCGTATCCAAACCGGCCCCAGATTTTAAAATGCCCAGCACCAAGAATATTGAAACGCTGGAGCAAGATGTAAGCCTTTCAGACTACCGGGGCCAGTGGCTCGTGCTATTTTTCTACCCTAACGATTTCACCTACGTCTGCCCGACCGAAGTAATCGCCTTCAGCGACCGGATTGAAGAGTTCCGGGAAATCGGCGTGGAAGTGCTGGGTGTCAGCACCGACAGCAAATTCACCCACAAAGCCTGGATTGAAACTCCGACCTCGGCGAACGGCCTGGGCGGTCTGAACTATCCCCTGGCTGCCGACCAGACGCTGCAGGTCAGCCGCGATTACGGCGTGTTGATCGAGGAAGAAGGCGTGGCCTTGCGCGGCCTGGCTGTGATTGACCCGGACGGCATTGTCCAGTACGAAGTGGTCCACAATCTGAACATCGGCCGCAGCGTGGACGAAACTCTGCGCGTGAT
>JAQBPB010000067.1 GCA_028287745.1 Chloroflexota bacterium | reverse complement strand
GCCTCGGGCTGGTGGCCCTGCTGCTGTCCCTGACGCTGCTTGCCTGTGGCGATAATACTGCCATACCTGCGACCGGCAGCACCACCCAGGCAGTAGCACCCGGTGGAACAACTTCCGCTGCCCTGCTCAACACCCCAGGCGCGGCCACGACGGTTGCCCCAGCCGCAGCCACCACTGCCAGCGGTTCTACCGCAGCCACCACTACCGCGGCCGGGGCAACCGCCGCCAGCGGCGCGACAACCGTTTCGGCCAATCCCTGCCTTGACACCAATGCCGCTGCGGCCCCTACCACCGCCGCTACCAATGTCCCTAAGCCGACTACAACCGTGACCGACCTGGCAACTCTTCCGAATATCAGCTATGCCGGGCAGAAAGATTTGAAAGCCTCGGATACTATTTCCCAGGGGGTATTGAAGAATTTAAGTGGTGCCCAGTTTGCCACGACCTTTGGCGGCTTTGGCCCGGATAAAATAAGCTTTGCCGCTACTTCCGACAGCTTTGATAAGGCTGAAGCTTTCTTCCGCAAGACGCTGGAAGATGACGGCTGGGTGCTTTTCCGCTCTGAAAAAGACGACCCGACCAAACAGGCCCTGCTGGTCTACCAGAAAGGCGGCAGCAAAGTCGTTATCAGCCTGGAAGCCATCGGGGATACCGCCAGCTACCCGGCCGAGTTTAAAGATAGCATCAAAGCGGGCGATACCCTCATTCTGGTAGCTTCCGGCAAGGTTATCTCCGCCGCCCAGCCGACATCTGTCGCTATCCCAGGCAGCCCTACCGCCGAGGTAAAGGCTGGCGAGAACAAATTCGCCACGATTGAGATGGAAAAGGGCGGCAAGATTGTGATCCAGCTTTGCCCGAACCTGGCCCCTAAAACCGTGGAGAACTTTGAGAAGTTAGCCACCAGGAACTTCTATAACGGCCTGAACTTCCACCGGGTAGAAAAGACCCCGACTCCGTTCGTGGTCCAGGGTGGCGACCCCAAAGGCGATGGTACAGGCGGTCCCGGCTATACCATCCCTGACGAATTCACGACCCAGAAGAAGCATACTCGCGGCACCGTATCAATGGCGCACAGTTCGGCCGCAAACAGCGCCGGGAGCCAGTTCTACATCATGCTGGGCGCGGCCCCTCACCTGGACGGCGGCTATGCCATCTTCGGGCAGGTGATAGAAGGAATGGATATCGTGGATAATATCGCCGTTGGCGACAAAATGAAATCCGTGATAATCACCGTCAAATAACGAGATTCTTTATTTTCACCAATCAAGCTGTTACAATGCAAGGACGGACCTAAGACCGAAAAGCGTTGTGACAGCTTTTTTGGCTCTTTATTGAGAAATTGAGTATAAGGAGATTAAAAGATGACAGAGTCGACCGGAAAGAAAATTGGTTATATTGAGCTAGAGAACGGCGGAACGATCAAGATTGAGTTTTACCCGGACTCCGCTCCCAATACGGTCGCTAACTTCGAAAAGCTGGCGAATAGTGGCTTTTATAACAACCTGACCTTCCACCGGGTAGAGCCGGGCTTCGTAGTCCAGGGCGGCGACCCTAAAGGCAACGGGACGGGCGGCCCTGGCTACCGGATCAAGGCCGAATTCAACGAACGCAAGCACATTAAAGGCGCCGTAGCCATGGCCCGTTCCCAGGACCCGGACAGCGCGGGCAGCCAGTTCTATATCACCCTGGCCCCGGCCCACTTTCTTGACAATAATTACACCGTCTTCGGTCAGGTCCTGGAAGGCCAGGAACTGGTTGAGAAGATTCGCCGTGGCGACAAAATGAAAACAGTCAGGGTCGTTTCCGAGTAACTCCGGGCCTCAGACAGTAGTAACTCGGCACTTTGTTATATTAAGATTTTTCTCTAAAAGTCCGAAGCCATAACCTGTCATTCCGGGCCGGGGCGAAAGTCCCGGCCCGGCGGTATCCCTGATTCGCCTTTACAATAATAGTACAAGCCCACTGACACACGGCTTCCAGCCGCTGACCACCGACTTAAAACCTAGAAGTATTTATAATCCAATGGACCGTGCTTACCTTGACGAAAAAGTAAAATCTTTACCCCACCGCCCGGGCGTCTATATCATGAAAGATAAAGACGGGGTTATTATTTATGTGGGTAAAGCCGTTTCGCTGCGCAACCGGGTTTCCAACTATTTCGGGTCGCTGACCGGCCAGGCTCCTAAAGTTCGCCTGATGGTATCCAATATCGCTGATTTTGAATACTATGTGGTGGATACCGAAGCGGAAGCCCTTAACCTGGAAAATACCCTTATTAAGGAACACCGGCCCCGCTACAACATCTTACTTCGCGATGATAAAACCTACCCTTATATCAAAGTTACGGTCAATGAGAAATGGCCCAGGGTCTTTATCGTGCGCAAGGTGCTGGATGATGGGGCGCGTTACTTTGGGCCGTTCGCCGGTAATAGCACCGCCTCACGCACCATTAAGAGCCTGGATAAGCTCTTCCCTTTCCGCAACTGCGACCTGAAAATTACCGAAAAAGAACCCCGGCCCTGCCTGGAATACTTTATTCACCGCTGCCTGGGCCCATGCGCCGGGCTGGCCGACAAAACTGCTTATGACGAAGCCATAAACCAGGTTATTATGTTCCTGGAAGGCAAATCGGATGATGTCATAATTCGCCTGGAAAGCCAGATGGAACAGGCCGCCGAAGATTTGCAGTTTGAACGAGCGGCCCGCCTGCGCGACCAACTTGGCGCGGTGCGCGGGGTAGTCGAGCAGCAAAAGGTGGTCAGCAGTTCCTCCTTTGACGAGGATGTGATTGCCCTGGCCCGCAGCGAAGGTGAAGCCTCGGTCCAGGTCTTCTTTATCCGGCGGGGTAAACTTATTGGCCGCGAGAACTTTATGTTACAGGGCGTCGAAGATGAAACCGACCGCGACGTGCTGACCAGCTTCATCAAGCAGTACTACAGCGAGGCGACTTTTATACCGCCCCGGCTGCAGGTCCAGTTCCCGATTAAAGAACTGAAAACCATCACCCGCTGGCTTTCGCGCAAGGCCGGGATGGACGTGGAAGTAAACGTACCCAAAGAAGGCGAACGCTACGACCTGGTGCAGATGGTTGCCCAGAACGCCCAGGAGTCCCTGGAACAAAACCGGCTGCGCTGGCTTAATGACGAGCAAAAGACCACCAAAGCGCTGCTTGAACTGCAAGATTTCCTGAAGCTGTCCGAACTGCCGCGCCGGATTGAGTGCTACGATATTTCCAATACGATGGGCACCAATAACGTCGCCAGTATGGTCGTCTTTGAGAACGGCAGTCCTAAAAAGTCCGACTACCGCCGCTTTAAGATCAAAGGCTTTGAGGGCGCGAACGACTTCGGCTCATTACAGGAAGTTATTCGCCGCCGCTTCAAACGGGCCAGGACAGTCGAAGAAGCCGACCTGAACGCCCGTGAGGATGTGGAAGAAAATATTGAGGAAGCGGCCCTGGAACTGGAAGCCGCCGGATTTGGTGAAGGACTTGAGGTGCAGGACCCGCATGACCAGCAGTGGGGCGTGCGCGGCCACCCCGGTATGGGAGCCGAACCGTCTAACGGTGCCCGGAAAGGCAAGCGGCCAAAACCAGAGCTAAACGTCAAGAAAAAGGTAGACTATTCCTGGCAGTCCATGCCGGACCTGCTTATAATTGACGGCGGGCAGCCCCAGTTGCGGGCTGTTTCGGAAGTCCTTAACGAGCTTGACCTGGGCGATATACCGCTTTTTGGAATGACCAAAGGGCCAGGCCGCAGCCACGATGAAATTGTAAAACCTTTCCAGGATTTGCCGCTCTATGTGCCACGCACCAGCGAAGCCTTTTACCTGGTCCAGCGCCTGCGCGATGAGGCCCACCGCTTTGCGATTACCTTTCACCGCCAGTTGCGCAGCAAAGGCACTTTTGCCTCACCCCTGGATAGCGTGCCGGGTATCGGCCCTAAACGCAAGCAAGCCCTTATCAAAAACTTTGGGACAGCCGCTAAAATCAAGGCCGCCAAAGACGAAGATTTGCTGCGGGTGCCGGGAATGACCAAAGCGGCGATTGGCAAACTCCGGGAATATTTATAACCCTATTAAAACCGAACCGCAAGGGCGCTTATTCAGTGCCCTTGTCATTTTTTACCTGGCTGCAAGTTTAAAAGCTTGTTATTAACGGGGACTAGTAAAGTAACAAAAATATAAGACTATAAATAAGCCAGGTAGGGATTATGCTATAATGAGCCAACTGTAAAGGTTCATTTAGCCCGGAACCCAGCTAGAAAGAGGAAGTTATCACACCGCCATCCAGATTAAAAACCCGGCTGCTTCCGTCCGACCAACCTGATGCCCTGCAACTGTTAGCGGCAGAGCTTAAGGCGGGCCGGTTAGTGGCATTCCCGACCGATACGGTTTACGGGGTCGGTTGCCTGGCCTTTGACGGTGAAGCGGTGGAGCGGCTCTACGAGGTAAAACAGCGTAACCGCAACAAACCTATTCCTATCCTGGTTTCCGGCCCGGACCAGTTGGCCCAGGTAGCGCGAGAAATTACGCCGCTGGCCCAGCGCCTGATTGAACGCTTCTGGCCGGGAGCTTTAACCCTTATCCTGAAGCGCCACCCGGCCTTACCGGATGTTATTTGCGCCAGCGATGATACTATCGCGGTCCGGATGCCCAGCCATGTACTGACGCTGGCGTTACTCCAGGAAACCGGTATGCCCCTGGCAACTACCAGCGCCAATCGCAGCGGCCGCCATAGCCCGCTGGACGCGCAACAGACATTGATTAACCTGAACGGGCGCATTGAATTGATTCTGGATGCCGGGCCCTGCCCCGGTGGAATTGATTCGACCGTTGTAGACGCCACCGGCGAAAACGTCCGGGTCTTGCGGGAAACGGCCATCCCGGCCCGGCAAATTAAAGAGGCTTTGAAATAAACCATGCGTGTTGACCGTATTATTGTACTTGCGATCCTGATTGCCCTGACCCAGGGCTTCCTGCTGGTGATTGACCCGACCAGCGGCCCTTTCTCCCGGCTAGTTTCCCAGGATTACCAGTTTCCCCTGACGGTCGTATTGCTAACCGCCCTGGTAGCGATTACTTCGGGCATTGCCGATGCAACCGTCCGGTCCCATCCCCAGATTTATTTGCTCAAGTTACCGGTTTTCCGGATGCGCGGCAATAAATTTGAGTTCGCGCCTTTTGCCTGGATTTTGCCATCGCTGCTGGTAGTCGGCACTTACCTGTTCTTGCGGCTGTTTGATAACCCGCCGGTCCAGGTAGTCGGTACTATTATTTCGTCTTTTGTGTTGTTAGTGGTTATTATCGCCCAGTACTATACAGTGGGACGGCAGGAACGCCTTTACGGTTGGGCCAATATCGGCCTGAATCTGGCAACCTATATCGCCGGTTTCCTGATTTTCAGTGCGATTTATGTTAACAAGTGGCGGGCCTTAATCAGCGCTCCGCTGGTCGGATTGGTAACGTTCCTGCTTACTTACGAAATTTTGCGGCAATCCAAAGCCTCGAATAACCGCCTGCTAATTTACTCGCTGGTGGCGGCTTTAATTCTGGCCGAAGTAACCTGGGCGCTCAATTACTGGCTGCTGCCGGTCTTGATCGGTGGGGTGATGCTGCTACTAATTTTCTATGTAGTAGCTGGAATTTTACAGGCTTACCTGACTAATAATCTCAACCGGGCAGTCCTGCGCGAATATATAATAGTATCGCTGGTCAGCCTGGTGTTGATTGTCTTCTCAATTATGAGCAATCCGCAAATTACCAGCTAAGCTGGCAGAAAGAGTTGAAAAACAATGGACGAAGAAGAAAATATACCGCAATACCACGAAACCTACGATATGATGTTGCGGCTGGAGCAACTGGAAAGCCTGCGCGAAGATTTAGAGGAGTCGGGCTTTAACTCGCTGAGTAAGGTGGAAGCGGCCCTGGCCCTGACCGTACCGGGCGCTAATCCGGAAACAGAAGAAAAACGGACCTGGCTGACCTCTATCCGGGCCGACCTCTTAGAACTGGGCCTGGCCGACCAGGCCGAGGTTGAGGCGGAGATTGACAGGATTAACAGCCAGCTTGACGAGGACGACAAAGACTTTTAGGTTTATTCGAAACTAAAAAAGCACCTGTATTTTGAAATGTCTTTAAAGGAAGGATTTCAAAATACAGGTGCTTTTAATTTGGCTGATTACTTACTCTATGCCGACCGTTTCACCAAGATAGGTGCGCCGGACGTTTTCGTTTTCCAGCAAGCTCTGGCCTTTATCTTCCAGAACAATCGAGCCGGTCTGCAAAACGTAGCCCCTGTTCGCGATACTAAGGGCCGCCAGGGCGTTCTGCTCCACCAGCAAAATAGTAGTGCCCGCCTTGTTAATATCTATAATAATCTCAAAAATGGTTTCTACCAACTTGGGAGACAGACCCATACTGGGCTCATCCAGCAGCAGGATCTGGGGACGAGCCATCAACGCCCGGCCCATAGCCAGCATTTGCTGCTCACCACCGGACATCGTACCGGCCCGCTGCTTGATACGCTCTTTCAGACGTGGGAAAAGCGTAAAAACATTTTCCATGTCCGCCGCGATTTCGGCCTTGTCTTTGCGTAAAAAAGCCCCCATTTCAAGATTTTCCAGTACGCTCATGCGTGGGAAAATCTGGCGGCCTTCCGGCGACTGCGAAACGCCTTTAGATACAATCAACTCCGGGGAAACTCCGCCAATCGGGGCACCCTTTAAGAAAATCTGGCCGCTGCGTGGCTTTATCAGGCCGGAGATAGTTTTAAGGGTGGTGGTTTTCCCGGCCCCGTTGGAACCAATTAAAGTAACAATTTCGCCGGGGTAAACTTTCAGGCTAATGTTGCGTAAAGCCTGAATATTACCGTAAAACGAAGATACTTTATCCAATACCAGTACCGGTTCGCTGCCGGGTAGAGCGGAGTTTACTTGATTTTGTGGATTAGCCGTAGTCATTGGATTAGTTCTTCCCTTTCTCTTCGGCTACAGTTTTAGCGTATTCTTTACCCAGGTAAGCTTCGATGACCTCGGCGTTAGCCCGGATTTCAGCAGGCAAACCCTCGGCAATTTTACGGCCAAAGTTCAACACCGTCACCCGGTCGCTGACCTCCATAACAACTTTCATGTCGTGTTCGATCAGCAGCACGGTCAGGCCGCGTTCCCGCCGCAAACGGTCCACCAGGCGGGTAAGGCTGGCACTTTCGTTGGGATTCATACCGGCGGTTGGTTCATCCAGCAACAAAAGCTTAGGTTCGGTACCCAGGGCACGGGCAATTTCCAGGCGGCGTTGATCGCCATAGGGAAGATTTTTAGCAAACTCGTCGCCTTTACCGCCCAGCCCTACATACTCCAGCAAATCGAGCGCTTTTTGCCGGGCATTTCGTTCTTCAGCCTTTACTTTTGAAGTTCGCAGGACCGCCCCAATTAATCCGGTAGAAAGCCGTAAATGCTCACCCACCAGTACGTTTTCAAGGGCGGTCATATTGGAAAATAAGCGAATATTCTGGAAGGTCCGGGCGATACCCCGGTTGGTCACTTCATGAGGCTTTAGTTCCCCCATCGGTTGCCCATCGAAAGTGATATGCCCGGTAGTCGGGGTATAAATCCCGGTCACCAGGTTAAAGAAGGTGGTTTTGCCCGCACCGTTAGGGCCGATCAAACTAATAATACTCTGGCGAGGGATAGTAAAATCTACCTTCTGAACCGCCACAATACCACCGAATGTCTTGGAAATTTCTTTTGCTTCAAGCAGGTTATCGTTCATTTTAACCTTTTGTCCTAGTTCAGCGAAGGATTATTATTCCTTGCTATCTTTTCGATCCCGGTCGGTATCCCTGGTTTCTTCAGTTACGGAAGGGTTGTAATTCAGCGAGCGAGTTGAGTCGGCTTTATCCAGCGGGTCGGATGAACCGGAGATAAAGGGCTGCGGGTCGTCCGGGGCACCGGCATGGAGCTCCATTTTACGCCGCCCGCTGGGAAATAAACCTTCCGGCTTCCACAACATCATTACAACCAGTACGATACCAAAGACCAGAAGCCGCGAGTTACCGCCTATGTTGGTCAGAATTTCTTTAATTAAATTTGGTTCGGTGGTCCGAATGCCGTTGACCAGGGTCGTATCCAGCGGAATGCCCTCCGCGACTTTACGGACTTGCTCGGTCAGGAAAGGAATAATATAGCGGTCGCTCATTGCAAGGGCCACTGCCCCGGCAATAACACCCCAGATATTACCCATACCGCCGAGGATGATCATAGACAGCACCAGCACCGAAACATCAAACTGGAAGGAGGAGGGGTTAGCCGAACCGAGGCTATTGGCAAAAATCGCCCCGGCAAACCCGGCAAACGAAGCGCCCAGGCTAAAAGCCAGCAGTTTGGTCTTTACCAGATTTATACCCATGGCCGAAGCGGCAATTTCATCTTCCCGCATCGCCATCCAGGCGCGGCCTATCCGGGAGTCGACCAATCTCCGGATCATGAATATGGAGAAGAAAACCACCAGCAGGGTAACAATATACCAGGCTTCGAGGGTTGAGGCGGTAAATTGGAACCCGAAAAGGGAAGGTTGGGACATACCTGCCAGACCGCTATCACCACCGGTAACGGTATTAAGGTTGTTAAAAGTGATTGGGACAATTTCGCCAAAGCCCAGCGTAACAATTGCCAGGTAATCACCCCGCAGGCCAAGGGTTGGCGCGCCCAACAATATTCCAAAAAGGGCAGCCACGGCAAAACTAATAGGCAGTGCAACCCAGAAATTGGTATGGAAAGGGGTATTATAGAGCGGGCTTTGCGAAGCCGTCAGGAAAGCCATAGTATAGGCCCCGATAGCAAAGAAAGCGGCATAGCCAAGGTCCAACAGGCCAGCATAACCGACTACGATGTTCAGTCCTATGGCTAGCAATATAAAGATCAGGGTTGTATTGATAGAGGACTGAGTTACACTAAAAGTGGTCGGCCCAAAAATAGCCAGAAGGGGTCTCAATATAAAAGGTAGCGCCAGAAAGAAAACCGCCAGAACAGCAATAATTAAGAATTTGTTGCGTTCACTGGAAGCCTTTCCCGCAGGCCGAATTGGCCTGGGCGTTACCGAACCTACAACACGTTGAGTCTTAATTTCAGCCATAATTACTAGACCTTCTCTTGAACATTATCGCCAAGAATACCGGTAGGCCGGAAAATCATCACCAGCACCAGGATTCCAAAAACCGCCACAGGTGCCCAGCCAGATAAAGCCAGGTATTCGGCTGAAAGACCAAAGAAGCTGGATTGACTCAACGAATAAACCAGACCAATGAACATCCCGCCTAAAACCGCGCCATTGACATTACCAATACCGCCCAGCACTGCGGCCGTAAAAGCAAACAAGCCATTCGAAAAACCCAGATCATACCGGACTGTACTCTGGACCTGGTAAACACCGTAGATGACTCCGGCGGCCCCAGCCAATGCGCCGCCCAGGATAAAGGCGAAACTGATAGTCCGCTCTATGCTAATACCCATCAAAGCCGCCGCCTCGCGGTTCTGAGCAACTGCCCGCATGGCTTTGCCGGTGCGGGTACTGTTGATGAGATAGCGCAGTCCAAGTAATAATCCGCCAGCCCCGGCTACGACCAGAAAAGCCGTGAAAGGAAACGAAAACAAGCTTTCTTCATTGTGAAAGACATCAATCACAACATCAAGGTTGCGCTGGCCTCCCTGAGCGGGGAAAAGCAGGGGATAGCCTTTGGGGGTAGAACTATTCAAATAAATTGCGATATTCTGGAGTATAAACGATACGCCAATTGCTGAAATCAAAGGCGCCAGCCTGGGAGCGTTGCGCAGTCGTTTATAAGCAATCCGGTTTATAAGGTAGTTAAGGGTGCCGCAGACCAGCATAGCCAGTATCAGCGCGGCAATGATACTTAGAATAACCAGAACGACCGAGGTATTAGTATTAAGGGACTTGCCCGGCTTAACGTTTAGAATGAAGCTGATAACGGCAAAACCGGTCAGCGAGCCAAACATAAAAACGTCGCCGTGAGCAAAGTTTATCAGCTCAACAATACCATAAACCAGCGTATAACCCAGGGCAATCAGGGAAAATAAGGCCCCTGTCAGCAACCCGTTGATTAAAACGCTGAGAACACTATCATAACGCGGAGCAGCCTTGAACAGGGAAAGCGCAATCAACGGCAAGATTATAGAAACAATGAGCAAGCCTACCAGGATTAACCAGCCCCGGGCTCGAGCAAAATCATCACGACGTTGGGCCAGTAGAATCAGATCGTTGACTTTCAAGGAAGGTACAAAATAAGCCGTCAGCAGTATGGCCGGGCTTATTAAAATCATAACACTTACTAGTAAAACATTTGCTGCAACGCCTGGAGCATTACTGGGCCAGGGAGAGTTTAAGGGCTGCAACTGGTTGAGAATCAGGTAAACAATTGCCACGAGAGGCGCAATGTAAAAAGCTAAAAACCTGATCCAACCCACTTTATAACCTTTTTGAATCAAAAGGTGAGCACCATAAGCCCCAGAGCCAAGCCAAAGTACCAGGAGAACTAACTGTACGGGTAAGCTATCCATTGCCTTTTCTTAATTCCTTTGCCGCCAGAAGCGACCGCTGGTTGACTTTCAAAAAAGGTTGAGAAAAACTAGGTTAGAAGGTAACCAATTGTAACAATTGGCTACCTTCTTCAATACTCTTAAAATGGGCCATACTGAAAGTAAAACCCATTTCTTAATCTTAAGCGTTGACAGCTTTCGGACGGACCGAAGTTACTTCGACCCATGCGCCACCCTTTACCTGCTGGACCAGGAAGTCAGCCAGGTTGATGTCGCCGTTCTTATCAAAGCTCCACTTGCCAAGCACACCATCAAAATCTTTGATGTTTTGCAGAGCCTTAATAATGGCAGCGCGGTCTTTAACACCGGCAGCCTTGATGGCAGCCAGAGCAACACTCATCGCTTCGTAACCATAAATGGTGTAGGCTTCTTCTTTGCCGTACTTGGCCCGGTAGTCTTTGATAAACTGCTGGCCTTTAGGGCCGAGCTTATCAACCTGGGTACCGGCGACAGTAGCGTAAACGCCATCAGCGGCCGGACCGCCATCATCAATGAAGGCTTTCTCCAGGATGCCATCAGCGCCGACGAACGGCTTGGTGATGCCTTTCTTACGAATAGCACCAATCAGCTTTCCGGCCTGCTGCTGGGTAATACCGCCGAAGTAGATCGCGTCCGGGTTAGCGGCTTTGATCTGGTCAGCCAGGGAGTCGTAGTTGGACTCTTTACCGGTGATCGAAACTTTGGTGGCGCAATCCAGACCGGCGGTCGGGCAGTAAGCGATGAAAGCTTTGGCAAGACCGACCCCATAAGCCTGGGAGTCATCAATTACGTAAACTTTCTTGGCGTTGAGGGACTTGATGAACTCGGCACCGGCCGGGCCCTGGAAGTCATCAGCCGGGACTACCCGGAAGTAATTGCGGACTTTGGTCGGGTAGTAAACATCAGGCTCACCCTGCTCGAAAGGCTTGGTAAGACCAATTCTGGTGTTGGCCGGGCTGATCATAGCCACGTTGGCCTGGTTCAGAAGCGGAATAGAAACTACGGCAGCGCCACTGTTGAAGGGGCCAAGGTAAACCATGGCATCCGGGTCACTGGCCGCTTTGTTGGCGTTGGATTTTTCCTGATCAGCATCCCACTGGCCTTTAGCCGCGGTAGCATCATCCAGCGCCTGGTAGTCGATGGTGAAATTACCAATTTTGTTGGTGCCGCCGGTCGCATCACTTAAAGCCAGCTTCATGGCGTTGACAATAGTGTCGGTCTGGCCTTTGCTACTGCCGGTCTGCGGCAAGCTGGAATAAATGCGGATAGTGCCGCTGGTCGCGCCGGTGGAAGCACCGGTACCAGCGGCGGCGGTGGTAGCACCTGCCGCAGCCGTAGTCGCGGTACCAGCGGCGGTGGTAGCACCTGCCGCAGCCGCAGCCGTAGTCGCGGTACCAGCAACGGTGGTTACAGCCGCAGCGGTAGTCACGGCCGCAGCGGTAGTCGCAGTCGCAGCCGCAGCGGTAGTTGCAGCCGCAGCGGTAGTCGCGGCAGCCGGAGCAGTAGTAGAGGTGCTGTCACCGCAAGCCGCCAGCAGCCCTGCTATAATCAGACTGGTCATGGCAAGGGCCAGGACCCTAATCATTCTCTTCATTCTTGACTTTCTCCTCCTGAGTTTAGAAATGCTTGGCTAAAGCAAAAGGTTAAACTCAGCGTGTTGGTAACTTAAAACCTTTAGTAATTGCACCAAAGGCCGGTTGTTAAATATCTCCTTAGCGAAAATGCTAGTGGAGTACGAAATTAGTACTGGATTATGTAAGTAAGGTTTAAAGCAACTTTTACTAATATGGATTGGAGATAAACGGTCAAAAAATAAACCGTTACCAGCCAGGTCAATACCAGCATAAGTACATGGTATCCTTCTCTGCCAGCTTTACAGCCAAGTAATTTAGACAGAAAAGGTTCAGTAGAATCACTCTACTGTGCGGGGGAGAGTCTATTTATTTCTCAATTACTACATTGACAGCTCTTAAGCTATCGGAAACAAGTGATTGATATGTAGTAGAATATTGGCTAGGATTTAGAAACCAAGTTTGTCCTAATGAAGGTAAAGTAAATCTTATACTAAACCAGCTTTGGAACCAGCGGCGCGTCAATGCGTAATTTCAGAAAGAATGAATTCTTTTTGTTGAGACACTTGTTACTTAGATTACTAAGTTAAACCTAGAACCTGTTCACAATTGTTACTATATTGTGGGGATTATAACTAAGCACTAATATTTTTGTCAAGTAAAAGGCAAAAATGTTTCTTTTTCAAGGTTTTCCGGTTCACTTCGTCCTGAAAATTGTAAGTTTTTCTTTACAAGAATTCCAGGGGGGCTGGTTTGACCTGTTTAAGCTATAAACCGGCATTTTATTGTAAGGAGTCGAATGAGCAGTTTGACTATCTACTCAAGCATGGTTAAAATGCCTAAGCTATTGCAATGTTTTCAACAAGAGAAACTAGTAAAAGAAAAACATGATAGAAGCCGAAAAACTGACTAAATACTTTGGTGATAGGGCCGCCGTGCGCGATCTGTCTTTTGAAGTAAAAAAAGGTGAGATTGTAGGACTATTAGGTCCGAACGGAGCGGGTAAAACTACCACCATGCGGATGCTGACCGGTTATTTACCGATAGATGGCGGACGAGCCGTAGTTGCCGGTTATGATGTAGTGGATAAGCCGATGGAAGTCCGGCGGCGGTTAGGTTACTTGCCGGAAACCGTACCGCTATATACCGAGATGCCCGTCCGGGCATATCTTGATTTTACCGCCAAAATCCGGGGAGTACCTTCCAAAGGCCGCAAGCGCCGGATTGAGGAAGTCATGGAGTTGTGCCGGATTACCGATGTAAGCGAAAAGGTAATCTCCAAGCTCTCACGCGGCTACAAACAGCGAGTCGGGTTGGCCCAGGCTATCATTCACAATCCCCAGGTGATTATCCTGGACGAACCGACAGTTGGTCTTGATCCCCGGCAGATCATAGAGATTCGTAAAGTTATCCGCGACCTGGCCGGTAACCACTCGATGATTCTCAGCACCCATATTTTGCCGGAAGTAAACGCCCTGTGCGACCGGGTAGTAATAATTAACCGGGGCCGCGTGCTGGTCGAGGATACCCTGGCTAACCTGGAACGCCAGGGAGCCAGCGCCGAACGCTTAAGACTGGAAGTGCGCGGGCCGCAGCAGGCCATCCAGGAGTTTCTGGCCCAGTGGCCGAATGTGCTGCAGGTCGAACGGCCCACCACCCAGGTTACGGCCAGTATAGACTCTCAGGGCAACCTGGCCCCGGCGGTCACCGGAGAGGAAGTGGACACTTCTCTATCCAACGATCCGGACAAAACCGCGCATTTCAATCTTAAAGTTACCCCGGACGCCGATATTCGCGAAAGTCTTGCTAACGCGATTATCCAGCAGGGTTGGGGCTTGCGCGAGATTGGCCTGGTTGTACCAACTCTTGAAGAAATCTTTGTCAATCTGATTACCGAGGATTTAGCCCGGCTGGAAGAAGAGAACGAAACCGCTGAGGACCTTGAGGAGTTGGAAAGCGAAGCAGGCCAGCCTGTATCCCGAATACGACCGGCCCAAGACGATGATGAACTGGACGAGTTAGACACTGAACCGGGTGAAATTGTCGAAACCGAAGCCGAGCTGAACAGCCAGGAAATCGGGCACCGGCAAGGCCGCAATCCCGCGAATGCGCGACAAAGAGTTTACCCGGTAGGAAAGGCGCAGGAACAAACGGCTGGCAAGCGCAAAGCGGCTCCCTCCTTCCTGACCGCCTCTCCCAAAGACCGGTCCAGCCAGGAACAGGACTCTGGCAAAGAAGCGATTTTGCCAGGGGCTGAAAAAGACCAAAACTCTACCGAGTCTGAGCGAGAATAAAAAAGCATGAAGAATACATATTATATTACGCAACGCGAGTTGTACGCTTATTTCGCCTCGCCTATTGCCTATATTATGATGGCCTTTTTCCTGGCCTTCAGCGGGGCGCTATTTAGCATTTTTTTCAACCAGTCCCCCAGCACCGCCGAACTGAACACCATTATGCGGGGCTGGTCGGGCAGCGTCGGGTTTTTCCTGTTAATCTTCGTTTCGATCATTACTATCCGCTTGATCGCCGAGGAACAGAGAACCGGCACGCTGGAACTGTTACTTACTTCACCTGTCCGGGACTGGGAAGTAGTGCTTGGTAAATTTCTGGCGACAGCGGTGCTGTTGCTGCTAACCCTGGCTTTCACCTTTTTCTATATTTTGCTGATGGTTATGTTTGGCGGTCGGCCGGACTGGGGCCCGGTCCTTTCCGGATACCTGGGATTGTTCCTGGTGGGCGGTGTGGCCGCCGCCTTTGGCATCCTGGCGTCATCCCTGACCCAGAGCCAGGCCGTGGCAGCTGTCATCGGCATCCTGGTCTGCATCGTGTTATGGTTCCTCGGCCCACTGTTTGTAACCAGCGGTCCTACCAGCGGCGATTGGTGGTCGGTAGCCCTTAATTACGCTTCTTTACAGTCACACGTTGACAGCTTCTCGCGCGGCTCGCCCGACCTCAAAGACATTTTTTACTATGTGACGCTCATAATTCTTTTCCTGGGCATCACGGTCCAAATTTTGAAAATGCGGAGGGGTGAGTAGTAATGAGCCGAAGTCTGATCAAACAAATCGGCAGGCTGCTGGGCTTCCTGGCCGCTCCGTTACTGGTAGTAGTAATTATTGGCCTGGTGGCAGTCCGCCGCTTCGAATGGTACATCCTGCTGGGTTTACTGGTGCTGGCAATCTGCGTGGCGGTCTTTGCCGCTACCAACCCGGAAATCTGGCAGCGCCGCCTGGGCCGCCAGCGCGTCAGCAGCACTATCAGCGGCATTGTAGTAATTGTGGCCCTGTTGGGTATTATTGTCCTGGCAAACGTGCTGCTCCAGCGCACCAATGTCCAATTTGACCTGACCAAAAACAAGAATTTTACTATCAGTGATAGCAGCGTGAAAGTGCTGGAAACCCTTAAACAACCGGTTACGGCGACTATTTTCTATTCGCAAAATACTCAGACGCAGCAGCAGAGTGCTTCAGACCTACTCAAGCAGTATGCCGCCAGGACTGATAAATTGCAGGTCCAGTCCATTAACGCCGAACTGGACCCGATTGCCGTCCAGCGCTACGGAATCAAAAGTGACCCGGCAGTGGTCTTTGAGATGGGTACCCGGCGCGAACAGGTCAGTTCAGTAGATGAACAAACGCTTACCCGGGCGCTCTTACGGCTTGAAACCGGTGTTACCCGGCGTGTGCTTATTACGACCGGTCACCAGGAACTGTCCACCACGGTCGCCCAGACCGGCAACTCGCTGAGTACGGCGGTCCAGGCTTTGACCGACAACAACTTCACGGTGGAAGTCTATAACACTGCTACCGGGACTTCTACCCCGGCCACATCAACCGGCGCGGCTGCCCCGGCAGCGGCTACCCCGGTTAATCTAAACCCGAACAACGATATTTTGTTAATCGCAGGGCCGCGCGGCAAGTTTTCCGACGAGGAAAAAACCCGCATTACCACCTTCCTGAGACAGGGTGGCAAGGCTATGATTGCCTATGATATTGCCGGGAACCAGGAGGCCGCCCAGGCTACTAACGTCAACGACTTGCTGGCCGATTGGAAAGTCAGCTTCTCTCGGGGCGTTATCGTAGAGCAGGACCCGACTAAACGGGCCCAGCAGAGTCCGACGTTCCTGGTGCCTGACATAACCGGTTCGGGCGATATTACAGGCGGTTTGCAGGGCCAGAACGTTTTCGTTTTGCAGGCGACCGGTATCAATAAGGACCCGGCTAGTACAGCGAATTTAAACGAATTGCTGAAAACCAGCCAGAACTCTTACCTGAAAACCACTATCCCGCCGCAGACAGCCGAGTTTGAGCAAAATGACGTGCGCGGGCCACTGGTCGTAGCCGCCTCAATCGAGCAACCGGCCAGCCAGCCAGCCCCGGCGCCTAACGCCACCCCGGCCACTACACCGGGCACGCCAGGTGCAACTACCGCCGCCGCTACAACAGCCGCTGCTACGGCCACTCCGGCGGCCGGTGGGGCAGCTTCCGGCCAACCTTTGAATACCCGCATTGTGCTGCTGGGCAGTCCTTCGGTTATTAGCGACCAGGTGTTGAGCCAGGCCATTGGCAACAACACCTTCTTTATCAACGCTATGAACTACCTGAACGAGTCGGCGAACAATATAGTGATTACCTCACGTACCGCTGATAACGTTCCCTTTACAGTCAACTCTAGCCAGTCAAGCCTGACTTTCTGGTTTAGTTTCCTGGGGTTACCCGTGATTATTCTGCTTATCGGGTTATACGCCTGGTGGAAGAGGCGATAAATGAGAAGATACTTAGGTGCATTTATAGTCCTGGGGATTTTCGGGGTCTTGCTGGCCTTTGTGCTGCTGACCCAGGGCAATAATAATGCCGCTACCAGCTCGGTGGTTAGCGCGACTCCAACCGTTTCGCAGGCAGAAAAAGACTTGCAGATTCTTAACCTGCCTGCAACCGAAACGATCAATCAGTTGGACATCAAGACTATCACCGGGACGACTACTCTGAAGTTGGAAAACAACGTCTGGAAGCAGGTAGCCCCTTCAACGGTAGAGTTGGATAGCGCAGTCATTACCGATACCCTGAACCAGGTTAAAAGCTTGAAGGGGTCAACCCTGGTGCCAGCCGATAAGGCTGGGGACCTGAAAACTTTTGGCCTGGACAATCCTTCGCTGACGGTTGCACTGGCGACAGCCGGTAGCGGCACTAAAACACTCCAATTCGGCAGTGTGAACCCGGCCACCAAAAACTATTATGTTAAACTGGCCGAGGATGCCCGCGTCTGGACGGTCAATTCCTTCTTCGTGGATACGATCAATGGCTGGCTGACCAAACCACCCACCCCAGCGCCCACGATTGCCCCGGCGGGCAACCCTTTGACGCCTTTACCAAGCGTTACACCTTCACCCACGGGCGGAACGCCGACGGTGGCACCTGTGCCTACCACGGCACCACCGACAACCGAAGCGCCTACTACGGCGGCGACACCTACCAAATAGGCCGGAAACTCGCCAGAATTAAAAAAGGCTTTGTCTTTCAGTGACAGGGCCTTTTTTAATTAAAACAACTTGCCGGTCATGGGCCGGCAATATTATTACCCGTTTGTTAAAGAAAATAGGATTGACGACTTTTCTTCCATCTGGTATAGTACAAGCAGGTATTTAAGCTAAATATGGAGATAATAGTGTCAGATAATCAAACCGCAAAAAATAAAGAAGGTATCAAAGCAAATACGCTCAATGTACAGGGAAGGCAGGTAGGTTTAGGTCCCTGGCTGGATGAGTACCTGGATAGTTGGGTCCAGGCCATCCAGGACCCGCAGCTAAGCATCCTTAGCGATGGCTCTTTTTCGATGCCCACGCGTGAAAAAGAGGCCGAAACATTCCAGCTTACCCGGAAAGAGGGCGGCGCAAACTTCGGGATTTTTGCTTTGCCGGAAGTAAAACTGATTGGCGTGTGCGGGATTTACCGGGTAAACCAGCGCAATCAAAGCGGGGTATTAGGTATATCAATCTTTGATAAGGATTACTGGGGCAAAGGGTACGGCACCGAAGCGGTAAAATTAACGGTAGATTTCGGCTTCCGTTTTCTAAACCTGCATACTATTCAACTCACTACCGGGAGCTTTAACACACGGGCCCTTCGTGCTTACGAAAAAGCCGGTTTCAAAGAAATTGGCCGCTGGCGTGAGGCCCAACAGCTTGCCGGTAAGCGCTACGATGACGTTTATATGGACTGCCTGGCCTCCGAATTTGAGGCCCCCAGCCCCGGCTGGTTTACCCTCCAGGATTAACTCAATAATAAAAAGCCCGCCAACCAGCGGGCTTTTTATTATCCATAATTTTGGACCTGTTCAGGGCATGAAACCGGAAGCTACTTTTTGGAAGGACGAGTGCTATTTGGTCCGGTGCCGTCGTTTTTTGACGGCCGGGGCGGCTTCGCCTCATACTTCTGGGTTGCCTGGTTGTAATCGGACCCGCCTGAGGGTAAATCCGGGGCCAGCGATTCTTCAGAATCCCTGGTTACCTTTACAGGTTCATTCTCACCGGTAATCTGGCTGGAAGGATCTTGCAACGCGCTCGTGCTGCCGTTGCCGTTGCCGCGTGGCCGGTAAGGGTAATCCGTATCGGTTGCCTGGTAGACGCCGTTACCGCCGCCATCAGCATAGGGTTGAGAATTTACCGGGGGCAAATTCTGGGTATTAGCCGGGTTAGGGTCATAGACATTTATGACCGGCGAGTACTGGTTAGTAGCCAGGTAACCCTGTTCACCGGCGGTGCTAGCGACCAGCGCAGTGGAGGCCGGTTGTTGAGCGGGCCGATTCGGCTGGGGCCGGGGAGCGCCCAGGCCACCGGCGGTGGTGGCGACAGTATCGCGGTGCTTGCTTTTTTGAGGTGTACCGCAGAAAGGGCAACTGGCCCATTTAAGTTTGATCAACTGGCCGCAGCTATGGCAGTCACGCCGGAGCCGGGTGCGACAATTGAAACAATAGCTGTAATCCGGTTGGGTTTTAACCCGGCAGGTCGAGCAGATTTCGCGCTCCTCCAGGTCCTGGAGCATATATTCTTCCTGCAAGCTGCGTTCGTAAACCTGGACCAGGGTTTCTTTCGGCCGCACCAGGATATAGAGCAACACTCCCGGAATATTAAAGAAGAAAACCAGTAAAGTGGCGAATATTTGCGCTACAAGGTCCCGCGTACGAGCCTGAATGTCCCGAAAAGTCCAGAAACAAAGTGTCATCCAAAGCACTACCAGGAAAGCTACCAGAAAAGTAGCTACTACCTGTAGAATGCTTATAGCCGTATTAAATACATTTTGAAGTTGATTTAGAAATTCCTGAGGCATCCCGCTCCATTCTTTACGAGCATTTTTATAACAGGACTTGCGTTGATGAGCTTAAAATTATCCATTTAACCCAAAGTTAAAGCAATTAAGCCAGGCAAAAGTCCTACCTAAGAGAAGCTTATGAGGCAGCGCAACAAGCTGCCTCCCAGTCGAAAGGGTTTTCCAACAAGCGGCATCTCCCAAAAATACCCGATAAAACCAGTTAAGACCGGAATATAGTATTACAAACGGAGGTATTTGTCCACTGCAACCACAAAAATTGTAGCTCCCCCGACCTGGACTTCTACCGGGTTCGGCATATAAATTTCCCCACCCGGCTCGCTCATGGGCGGCATCGGGTTCAAGAAATGGCTTCTGGTCTTACAGGTGGCCCGGATGACACTTATAACTTCGTCTAACTGCTCGTCTTGAACGCCAATCAAAAAGGTCGCGTTTGATTCACGAAGAAACCCACCACTGGTATTGATGCGAGTCACACCAAACCGCTTCGCTACCAGCTTATCGGTCAATGAACCCGCATCCTTACCCTGCACTACTGTAATAACCATTTTCATAATTATGCTCTATTGGGGGTAGATTTTAACGCGGCGGTACGGTTCCCGGCCACGGCTTTGGGACAGTAGATTGTAACGCTCTGCCATCTGGTGTTGCAAACGACGGATAAAAGAGTTTTGCGGCGGCAGTTCGATAGCCTGGTTGCGCGACATTACCTGGTTGATGGCATCTTCGGTCTGGTAAATCGCGGACTTCACCGGGTCTGAGTCCAGGTCCATCGCGGCTGTAGTAAGGTCTTCATCTTCCAGCTCAGTGCTTGAAGGGGCTTCCACGCCAAAGACCTGGGCCATAATTCCTTCAATCTGGGCCGCCGTATTGCTCTTCAGGATATAAATCGGGATACCTTCGGTTTCGGCCTGGCGCAGCGAAAGGGGCTTCTGCCGGTAATAGTTCTTCAGGGTTAGCACCAGGTCGGAGTCTCCAATATCGCGCACAATATCGGCCGGTAAGCCCATTTGCTTGACGACATTTTCCAGGCGGCCTTTGTTTACACCGTGCGGGTAAATCCGCAGGGGTTTTAACTTACCGGCAACCAGTTTACCCTTTTTTTCGCCATCGCGCGCGGTTTTACCGTTCGACGGAGTTGCGATAGGCAGGACTACCGGCTCTTGCGCGGTCTGGATGGTGGTTGAGTGGACGGCCCGGGCCGCCGCGCCTGCCCCTCCACCTCTTTCTAAAGGAGAGATGGCCTGGGGACCGCGCCCAACTTTGCGGCCTCTTTCAAAACCGCCCGGCATGGTCGTTGCGCCGTGGGTGCCGCTGCCATAACCCCGGCCGCGCCCGCCGCCGCCCGCGTAATTCTGGCCGGGGCCAAAGCCAAAGGAAGCCATACTCATATCAAAAGTAGTTTGACCGTTCTGGCCTGGTCCGGCGGTTTCCGGGTCGTTCTCTTCCTCATAAATTTCGATTTCACCCTTTTCGTTACGGAAACGAATCTGGGTAGTGTAGGGCTGGGCCCGCAAGATAGCATCGACCGTATCGGCCACGCTCAGATGGACCGCCAGGCGGTCGCGCTCGCGAATTTCAACCATCACGTCAAAGGTCGGCGGTGCTTTGCGTTCCAGGACCGATTTCTGGGTACCCCGGCGGCGGGCTTCCTCGTCACCCAGGGTGACGCTCTGGATACCGCCAATCAAGTCGGACAGGGTCGGGTTCAGCATCAGGTTTTCCAACGAAACACCGTGAGCCGTACCGATCAACTGGACACCGCGTTCGTTGATGGTGCGAGCAGCTTCGGCTTCGAGCTGAGTACCGATTTCGTCAATAACAATTACTTCAGGCATGTGGTTTTCCACGCCTTCGATCATGACATTATGCTGCAAGTCAGGCCGGGCTACCTGCATCCGGCGGGCGCGCCCAATAGCGGGATGCGGAATATCGCCATCCCCGGCGATTTCATTACTGGTATCGACAATAATAACCCGTTTATGCAGTTCGTCGGCCAGCACCCGGGCGGTTTCACGAAGCAGGGTGGTCTTACCAACACCCGGTTTACCGACCAGCAGAATGCTTTGCCCACTTTCAACCAGGTCGCGAATAATCCCGATTGTCCCAAAGACGGCCCGGCCAATACGCAAGGTCAGGCCGACCGGCTTTCCGGCCCGGTTTCGAATTACCGAAATACGGTGCAAGGTACGCTCAATACCGGCCCGGTTATCACTGCCAAAGGTGCCGATATTTTTAATTACATTTTCTATATCGGGTTCGGTAACTTCGCGAGGGCTTAATGATACCTCACGATTCCGGTAGCGCGCCTCGGGTTCCCGGCCAAGGTCCATTACTACTTCCAACAAGCTGGCGCGGTCGTCCTGCATCTCCAAAGATTGGCGAATGTGAGACGGCAGGGCCGCCAGAAGCAACTCCAGGTCATCAGTTACCGGGCGTTCCGGCAGGAGAGCTTCTTCTTCGTCTATCTGAAAATTATTAATCATAGAGGTTTCACCGTTTATGTAGGGTTTTCTGTATAGAGTTTTGCGAATCTAACTCTAATTTATCCCATAATTAAGACAAAAGCCACAATAAAAATACGAAATTGAGGTCAAATAGTTTCGTTTTACACAAACTAACAGGTGCGGTGAAAGGCTAACGGCGGTCTCCAGGCGCCGGAAGTAAATTTAATAAATATTACCTAACGAATGCCAATGATAGCGAATATAACGGATAAATCTAACCAATGAACCGGCCCGCAGCGACCGGTGGGCCAGTTCCAGTTTGCCTTCCCGGCCCCGGGCCAGTTGTTTTTCCAGCCCGCGCACGAATTGGACGGTATGTTTGACCAGTACAGCCTGCTTGCCAAAGACCCGCTGGAATCCCAATTCTTCCAGGACTGCTTCTTGTTCCATCTGGTACTCGCGGACAGCGCAATAAACTTCGGTACGGGCGCCAATTTTCAGGGTGGACAGGGTGTAATTAATCAGGTCCGGTAACAACTGCCGGGAAGTGTCAAGGTTCATTATACGTAAAAGGTAGCGGTTACGATAATTTACCACCCGGATATAGGCCACTGCTTTCTCATCCTGCATCATAACCAGGCCGGTTTCTTTACTCTGGCGAGGCAGGTATGCCCGGTGAATCTCCCAGGAGCGGCTGGTATTTTGCTCGGCGTTCTGGACCGGGTTCGGGGTTATTGAGCCGTATAGCTGGTGAATAAACCAGGTATCGCGATTGCGTTGTTCGCGCATTTTAAGTTTATCCTGGGCTGGCCGCTCGACTGGCTGGTTGTACTGCAGGTGAAAGAGAGTTTCGTGGGTATAGGCGTGGAAACCAAGCTGGTTAAACAGCTCCAATTCAGGCGAGTCGGTAGCCAGGCGGGCATACAGGCGTACCACCCCTTTTTCCCCGGCATCTACTATCAGGTGTTCGAGCAGTTTGCTCCAGGCCATTTCAATTTCAACCGGCCAGACCTGGATAAGACTAATGCCCGGTTCTTCCTGGTCTGAATCTTCGGTATCAAAAGGTTCTCCGGGCGCGGAAAAAGCCTGACTATCACCAGCGGGTTCTTTTACCCGGACTGTGTCACCGTCCAGGGAATGAGTCGAACCACTCACGGGGGCCAGGGTTTGAGAGGTTTCGGAGTTATCGTCTCCGGATAAATTTTCAGCGGCGTCTTCCTGAGAATTCCGGGGAAATTCAACCACGTCAGGCCGGATCTTGCCCACCACGCCCAGCGAAAGGACTTCCCACTCATCACGACGCTGGCGGGCGCGTGCCTGAACAAAAGCCTGTGGCCGGCCTTTTTCTCCGTAAATATAAACCGAAGAATTAAGGCTATTAACAGGCAAATGTTGAGTAAGGGCCGCTGGAAGGGGTAAATCAGGCAGCACCGGGGTAAATGGGAGATTTAGACCAATGTCTGCCTGGTGCATGCGGCCCAGTTTCAGAAAGTCGCTGAAGTGCAGGGTTCGTACTTGCAAGCTAGTGTACCACCTTCGGTTGAGTTGAAGGAAGGTTAGGGCAGCTAACGCTGTCGCCCCGCCATTTTAAGAAAAAGCTGGTGAAACCGGCGGTCCGGTGTTAACTCCGGGTGAAAAGCGGTTGCCAGTAAATTGTTCTGGCGAGCCGCTACTACAATAGTCTGCCTTTGCTCGTCCTGAGAAAAGTTGGATTGGGTTTTTTCTTCACCCGGAATACGCGCAATTTCTTCGGCTTGAGGTCCAAGCGCTTCAATCAGGGGCGCCCGGATGAATACCGCGTGAAACGGTTTATCATCCGAATCTCCCTGGCCGGACAGTTCCTTTTCAAAGGCAGGCACAGACAGGTCCGCCTCAAAGCTATCAAGTTGAGAGCCAAAAGCGTTACGCTTGACTTTAATGTCCATCAGGCCAAGTAACGGTTGGTTCAAGCCCCCGATATCCTTTGCCAGCAAAATCATTCCGGCGCAGGTGCCCCAGATAGCCTTCCCTTCGGCCGCCATATCTTTGACCGGCTCGATTAAATCCCAATTGGTCATCAGCTTGCCAATGGTGGTGCTTTCACCACCCGGGATTATCAAACCATCCAGCCCGGCCAGGTCCTCCGGGAGCCGGACCTGTATGGCCTCGACTCCCAGGTCTTGCAAGGCCCGGACATGTTCGATAAAGGCACCTTGCAAAGCCAGGACGCCAATCCTGGGCTGTCTTTCGGAATTGTTAGTGTGCATTGTATCTGCTGCTAATTTCCGCTGGCTTACCAACCCCGCTGTGAAAGGACCTGGTCCTGCGGAATCTGAGAAATCTCAATACCGACCATCGGTTCGCCCAGGTCTTTGGAAATCTCGGCCAGGAGTTTCGGGTTGTTGTAGTGGGTCACGGCCTGGACAATTGCTTTGGCCCGTTTGGCCGGGTCGCCGCTCTTGAAGATACCGCTACCAACGAACACACCCTCGCTGCCAAGCTGCATCATCAGGGCGGCATCGGCGGGAGTCGCAACCCCACCGGCGGCGAAGTTTACCACGGGCAGCTTGCCGGTTTCATGAATCAACAATACCAGGTCGTAAGGAGCGCCCAGTTCTTTGGCAACCGTCATCAGTTCTTCGCGAGGCATGGCCTGGATGCGGCGAATATCGCCCTGGACGGCCCGCTGGTGGCGGACAGCTTCAACCACGTTGCCGGTACCGGCTTCGCCTTTAGTGCGAATCATGGCCGCGCCTTCGCCGATGCGGCGGAGAGCTTCGCCCAGGTTACGGCAGCCGCAGACAAAGGGAATTTTGAAAAGGTGCTTGTCAATGTGGAACTGGTCGTCAGCCGGGGTCAGGACTTCACTTTCGTCAATGTAGTCAATCCCCAGGGCTTCCAGGATTTGGGCTTCAACAATATGGCCGATACGGGCTTTTGCCATTACCGGGATACTGACCGATTCTTTGATCCGGGATACCAGTTCAGGGGCGCTCATCCGGGCGACACCACCCTGTTTGCGAATGTCAGCCGGGACGCGTTCCAGGGCCATTACGGCTACCGCTCCGGCTTCCTCGGCAACCTTCGCCTGGTCAACCGTTACGACGTCCATGATCACGCCGCCCTTTAACATTTGAGCCAGGCCAACTTTTGTTTTCCAGGTGGACTTCTCAACCCCATTTAATACTTGAGCCATTAACTATCTTTCCTCCTAAACCGTTCCGGTCACCTTAATTTTGTTGTAAACAGGTGGGAGAACGGCAAATTATTTTATATACACCGCGCTTTTATAAATAAGCCTGCTCATTTTGCGCTGTTTTGATCCCGGACTGTTGCAGTAAAAGCTCAGTTCCGGTCGCTTCTTTTAACCTTTAACTTTAATTTATTTTACTATTTTTTAGCCTAAAGAGCAACAGGTACCGCCCGGCAGGGCCTGCCTGGACGGATTATTACCCCGTTTATTTCCTGAATATTATTGAAAGGTTATTGAACCGGCTTCAGGACTAAGCCAAACCGGCCCACTTTATTTTAATTGTTAGAAAACCATCAAGACTTTCAGGTTGAATAACCTTTCCCATCGTTAAAACTGAAGAAACCAAGAACGCATTGTTACACGACTCCGGGCGATAGTTCCGGGCACTGCAGAAAAATTCCCGCTTATAGCCATTAACATAATTAATTGGGGTTCCAGTAGGCATTATTTAGTATTAAACATCCCAAATAGGGTATAATTTAGCCTGGAAAACCTGAATATTTGAAAATTAGGAGAATATTATGGTCGATGCTGCCAGCCAGAATAGTGATTTGTTTAAACACCCGCACCGGCGTTACAATCCGCTATCCGGGGAATGGATTCTAGTTTCGCCGCACCGGACCCAGCGGCCCTGGCAGGGCCAGGTCGAAAAAACCGCTCAGGAACACCAACCCAACTACGACCCCACCTGTTACCTGTGCCCCGGAAACGCCAGGGCCGGTGGTAACCAGACTCCAAAATATGAATCGGTCTACATTTTCGATAACGATTACCCGGCTTTGCTGCCGGATACGCCCGAAGCAACTTTTGAAGAGGATGGGCTCCTGGTGGCCCGGAGCGAGCGAGGACTCGCTAAAGTTATTTGCTTCTCACCTCGCCACGACCTGACCCTGGCCCGCATGGAACCGGCGGATATCCGCAAGGTGGTTGATGCCTGGGCCGAGCAGTACCAGGAATTGGGCAGCCTACCTTACATCGGGCATGTCCAGATTTTTGAAAACCGGGGCGCTATGATGGGCGCGAGCAACCCGCACCCTCACGGTCAAATCTGGGCCGAGGAACTAGTCCCGAACGAACCTTCGAAAGAACAGGCGGCCCAGGCCAGATACCAGACCGAACACGGCAGTTGCTTGCTGTGCGACTACACCAAACTTGAAATAAAAGATGGCAGCCGGATTGTAGTCGAAAACGACGAGTGGCTGGCCGTAGTGCCTTTCTGGGCGGTCTGGCCGTTTGAAACCCTGGTCGTAAGTAAACGCCACGCCGGGGCCATTTCGGATCTGGATGACGCGCAGAAAGACGGGCTGGCGGCTTTGCTCAAGCAACTAACAACCCGCTACGACAACCTCTTTGAAGTGAGCTTCCCCTACTCGATGGGTTTCCACCAGGCGCCTACCGATGGGAAGGAATACCCGCACCATCACCTGCACGCCCATTTCTTCCCGCCGCTGCTCCGGTCGGCGACCATCCGCAAGTTTATGGTCGGGTACGAACTGCTGGGGAATGCCCAGCGGGACATTACCGCCGAATCCAGCGCGGAAAGGCTGCGCAGCCTGGCGGATGAGCATTACACCTTGCGCGAACAATAGGTAATTAGCCAGAATAAAAGAGGGGCCGGTTTTTTTTCAAAACCGGCCCCTCTTTTATTGCCTGAATTAGGGGAGGAAGTCGTTCGTGAAGAGCTGCTTATAGTCCAGCTCTTTGGTTAAGGGTTTGCCATTCGAGTCAAGCAGTACGCTGTTATCAAACAGGAACTTCTGATAGCCGGTCCAGGATTCAAGGGACTGCTGGCCCCATTTAGCGGCATCATCTTTGTAGCGAGGGCTCAGGAAAGCCTGGCTCTGGTAAACCAGTTCCGGGTTGCTAAAGGTGCCCTTGGGATTGGCGGCAATCAACAGGTCTGCCGCTTCTTTGGGATTGGCAATAGCGAAATCATAGCCTTTGGAGGTCGCGGCCATAAAAGCTTTCAGAGCGGTCGCCTTGCTCTTGACGGTGTTGTCGCTGGAAATAATCACCGGGGTATAGAAATCGGGAATGCCGACGTCTTTGAGATAGAACACCCCCAGGTTAACGTTGTCAAGCCTGGCCTGAATTCCGTCCCACCCCGCGAAAATCCAGACGAAATCAGCCTGCTTTGCGGCGACAGCCTGGTAGCCAGCGACATTAGCGGTGATGTTCTGGAATTTGGTATCAGTGCCGCCGTCCTTCTTGATAATAGCCGCGATAACCGGCGCTTCGAAGGCGGCCCCGAACCCGGCGTACCGTTTTCCGGCCAGGTCGCGCGGCTGTTTGATGTTGCCATCCTTCAAATAGGCGAACCCGCTGGTGTTGTGCTGGATGATCGCTGCCAGGGAAACAACGGGCTGTCCGGCGGCCCGGTAGGTCGCTACGCCATCACCGCCGCTGATACCCAGGTCGGCTTTACCTTCACCGACCAGGACATCGGAAACCGCGCCATCAGCATAGGGCAGGATCTGGAGGTCAATCCCGGCTTCTTTGTACCAACCCTTTTGCTGGGCGACAAAAATACCGGTGTGGTTGGTGTTAGGAACCCAATCCAGGGCTAGAGTTAATTTCGTAAGGCTGCCGCTGGCGGCGGGGGTGCCGGAAGCCGCTGTGGTGCCGGAAGCCGCTGTGGTAAAGCTCGCAGCGGTGGTTGCTGCAGCGGTGGTTGTCCCGGCGGCCTGGGTTGTCCTGACTGCGGCGGTAACTGCGGCAGTTGTAGCCGCAGTCGTGGTAGTAGCAGCCAGGGCAGTGGTCACCGTAGCAGCCCCAGTCGTTGCCGAAGCGGTGGTTGCCGTAGCAGCCCCACTCGTAGCCGGAGCGGTGGTCGCGGTATTGTCACCACAGGCCATTAATAAGCCGCTAAGGCTTAATAACAGCGCCAGGAGCAGCCCCGACCTTTTATTCAATTTAGACATCTCTCGTCTCCTCATTTTTTATTATTTCCTGCCTTTTTGCCCCCGGCTTGCTGCCTGTAATACCAGGGCATCGTCCGGTGCTGAATTACCGTTACCAGTAGAAACAAAAGAATACTGGCAACCGCGATGACCAGGACCGCCGCGAAAATCAGGTCATTCCGGAAGGAATTCTTGGAGCGCTGGATAAAAATACCCAGCCCTTTCTCCGCCCCCACGTATTCGCCCAGGACCGCCCCGGCGACTGCATAGGTTATCGCGATCCTGATACCTGAAAAAATAAAGGGCAGCGCCGAAGGCAGGCGCAGTTTCCAGAAAATTTGCCAGGTTGAAGCCTGCAAGCTTTTAAACAAACGGGTGGTATCTCGGTCGGTCGAAGCAAAACCGTCCACACCCGCTACTACAATCGGAAAGAAACAGACCAGCCAGACCACGATTATTTTGGGCACGATATCGTAACCGAACCAGATAATCAGTAAGGGGGCAATCGCCACTATCGGGATAGTCTGGCTGGCAACCAGCAGCGGATAGACCGCCCGGCGTAATACCGGTGAGTAATCCAGCAGGACCGCAAATAAGAACCCGATTGCCAGGGCTATCGTGAACCCCAGGGTGGCTTCCACCAGGGTATAGATGAGGTTTTCCGAGATTACATCCCAGAAATTAACCAGGGCTTCGATAACCCGGAACGGGCCCGGCAGGATAGTTTGCCGGATACCGCTCCAACTTACATATAACTGCCACAGGGAAACCAGGATAAGTACCAAAAGCAAAGGCGGTAGTATTTGTTTCAAAAACCGGCCTGGCTTTGGCATGCTTTAAATGGCCCCTTCCGACTTCAGGGCAGTCAACAGGCGCGCTTTTAACTCGATAAACCGGTGTGTAATAACCAGTTCTCCCGGTCCCGACCGGTCCAAATCCACCGGTTGTTCCAGGACTATCCGGGCAGGCCGGGGACTCAGCACATAGACACGGTCGCTCAGGAGCAAAGCTTCTTCTACATCATGGGTAACGAAAAGAATTGTGCGGTTCAAGCGCTGCTTAAGGTTGCCCAGCCATTCCTGTAACTGGGCGCGCGTGATTGCGTCCAGTGCCCCAAACGGTTCGTCCAGCAGTAACACCGGGCGCTGGGTGAGGACCGTCCGCAGCAGGGCCGCTCTTTGGCGCATGCCGCCCGATAATTCGGATGGAAAGTTCTTTTCAAAACCTTCCAGGCCAAAGAAAGGCAGTTCCGCCAGGGCCGCCGCCCGGGCCTGTTTCTTGGAAACGCCCTGCAACTCCTGTCCCAGGATTACATTGTCAAGAATATTGCGCCAGGGAAGTAAAGAATCGCGCTGCGGCATGTAACTGAAAAGTTTTTTGGGTGGGAAATTAAAGCCTTCGACTTTTATTTCTCCGCTATCGGCAGTTTCCAGACCGGCCAGGATATTAAAAATAGTGCTTTTACCGGAGCCGCTGGGCCCGATTAAAGTCACAAATTCGCCTTCATTGATAACAAGGTTCAGGTCGCGCAAAACCTCTAAATCATTGTAGCGCTTATAAATCCCGTTTAAGGTTATCCGGCCCTGGGTTGTTACTTCCGGTCCCAATTGCCGCTCCTTTGCTTTTTTGCCATATAAAACAAAAACCACCGGTCAAAAACGACCGGCGGCTTCATTCCAAAATCTTCTATCGGCCAGGGCCAATGATTCTAAACGAATCAACCTTTTAGCCAAAGAAGGGTCTCTTTCCCTGCGCCGGTATTACCCGGATTCAGGTTCGGACGGTCGAAGACGTGCCGGTCTTCCTCTCAGCCTGGCTTACCCAAGCTCCCGCAAATAAATTTCTAAAGTGCAATTACTTTGTTAATAATACCACAAACCGGCTTACCGGGCAACCTTAACGGGTCTGCAAGCCAATCGCGAAAAAGACAATTGCGAAAATAATCATAATTACCAGGGGCAAAAAGAACATAACGGCCATGAACCAGATCCGGCCGCTGCTGGGTTTGACCAGGCGGGGCGAATTGGGCGTGGTTGGGCCGGTGGTTTCATCGGGTAAATTAGAGGGCATTTTTTCCATAGGTTTTGTAATTCCAGTATTAATAGCTGCGGCGCCCGCGGCTCTGGGTGGGTTCGGTATCTTCATAGTCTACCGGGCCGGTATCAAAGGCGCCTACCCAGGAGTAACCCAGGAACAGGAATACCAGGCTGACCAGCATGGTGAAGATTAGCAACAGGGCAATCGAGAAACTCATGCTGTTATTGAGCAACCGGGCCGCCGCCTGCCAGACCGGAATAACCAGGTAAGCTACCCCGGTCAAGAAACAAATAAAGCCGTAAATCTTGCGCAGGTCCCGTTCCTGGTCGGCATTCTCGCTGGTCAACTCCCGGACCATCGAAATGCCCAGGCCAATGATAGTAATTAGAACGGCGAAGATTGCCAACCCGAAGTTACTTTCGGCTCCCCCGGCCAGCATAAAGAATTCACCCAGGGCGACCAGGAACAAGCCAAGGAAAAAGGTAAGAAAATCAAAAAGTGTTACCATCGGGACCCCTTTCCAGAACAACGGATACGGTCCCAGTTAACAACTGGGAGTTAGGACAAAATGTGTTTCAAAAGTCCCGTCCGGTTACGGCTAAACCGTTCCCTTCCTAACAGGCCATGATGGCTATTTTAACATATGTAGTTGGGCCTAACAATGTTCTAAATTTTAGAAAATTGGTTCTAAAAGTTATTGACAGGTTAGGTTTTATGTTCTATAATCCAGACATCACCTGATTTTAGAACATTTAGTCTAACGGGTCAGCAAAACGGAACTACTACAGGGTCTTCTTCTCCTCCGGTGTAAATATGCCAACGCCGGTCGGACCTAAATTATTTCGCTAAAGCACTACAGCAAAATGCGGTAGGAGAAAAGTTTACCGTGCTGTAACCGGCCAACAGCTTTCTTAAGCAGCGGAAAGGAATGTGCGACTATGCCCAGCTATAACAACACAGCGAGAAATTACAACACTTACCCGGATTATGAAGAGGATTATGACCAACCGGTGCCTACCCGGCGTAAAGTAGCGAACGTACCACCATCGTACCGGGTGGCCGGTAGCAGCGCGGCAATGGCCCGCTCTCAGGCCACAATGCCCCAACCACTTCCGGGCGGAATGCCGCGCAGGGGCACGTTGCCAAACTTACCCGCCCCTTCTATAGTACCAAGAGGTGGGGTACACGCTCCGACCGCCAGCCATAGCCACCCGGCAGCCAGACCGGCGGCGCGTCCCGTGGCTAACCGGCGGCAGTCTTCCGCCTCTTCTAACGTGAACGGTTCAACTTTGAAGTTAGGAATGTTCGGGCTGGTCGTGCTGATGGTACTGGTCCTTTCCTACCTGGTAGTTTCTTTTGCCGTTCAGACCTGGCAGACCTGGCAGGACGACATGACCTATGGGCGGCCCCGGATTACCCGGCTGGAAGCCAATGTTGGGCATAATGAAGCTAACGGCGTAAAGACCCTCTTTACCGCGCAAAACCTCAACGGCCAAATCTCGATTACCGAATTTCCGGGCAGCGACCCAAGCAAAACCAGGGTTATCGTCGGCCCCCAGCTTTTCGGTAAAGCAAAAGAATTGATCCCGATCAAGCTTCAGACCAAAGATGTAAACGGTGACAACTCGCCTGACCTTATTGCGACCGCCGACGACCAGGTCTTGATTTACATCAACGAAAACGGAAATTTCCGGCCAATTAACGACCAGGAACGGGCCAGGATAAAAACCCAGGGGAGCGAGGAAACCAAGTGAGTGCTGGAATAATAAATCCACGGCATAATGCCGATTACCCTGAGGATGACTTTTACGACGGACCGGAAAGGGTCTTCGACCATTACTCCTTTTCCCGCACCGGGGAATACCAGGCCGAGCGCTTGCAGCAAAACCCTTACCGGGCCCAGACCCGTGCGAGTTATGCCAGCACCTTCCGGCCGGAGCGCCCTTTTTCTGAAACATTCAGTTATGCCCTGCCTACGGGGCTCGAAACGGACCACGGCGAAGAAGGTTGGTTTAGACCTTCCAACCCACGTTCAACCGCCGCCGAAGCAGTTTACGTTTACAGCGCCGATGAACCAATGGCCCAACCCGGTCACCACGGTGCGTTCGGGGAACAGGCCCGCCAGATAGGTGATGACCTGTTTCGAAACCGCCCCATCGGTGGAATAGTAGTCCTGGCAATCCTTTGCCTGCTGGTTTGCGGCAGCCTGACCTGGTTGAACACCTTTGGCCGGGCGGAAGCAGATATATACAGCTTTGGCCCGGCGGTTAGCTCAAGCACTACCACCATTAACAGCCCGGCCAGCAACCCGGCCGAAGCTAAACCGAAGGCCAATCCACCGGCGGCGGTTCCTGGCGCAAACTCGGTTATCGGTAGTCCGACCATTACGGCCGATAAAATTGCCCAGATTCTCAAGCAGTACAATTCTCCGGCAGTCGGCGCCAGCAAGGCCATTTACGACCTGGGCGTTAAGTACGGCATCGACCCGGCCTATGCGGTTGCTTTCTTCATTCACGAAAGCAGCGCCGGGACGAAGGGTATCGCGGTAACCACCAAATCAATGGGCAATATCCGGCAGACCACCAATAGCGGTTTTGAAGGGTATAACGGCTTCCGCAAATATCCCACCTGGGAAGCAGGGGCCGAAGACTGGTATAAACTTATCCGCAACCTTTATATCGAAGGCTGGAAATTAACCACCGTTGAGCAAATTATTCCGAAATACGCGCCTTCGGAAGATAACAATAACCCGCCAGCCTATATAAATGCAGTCAATCGCATGGTCGAGAACTGGCGTAACGGCAAGTAAAAATCCTCTAGCAATTCAGCTATCCGTCAGCTTTACCGGTCTTAAACAGGGTGTGCTGGCCCGGATAGCTGTTTTTTTATCAAAAATTATGGCTATACCTTTTTTCGGAAATAAATATCACAACCACCTGGCCGGGTTCGCCGGTTTTGAGGAAATTCGCCCGGTCTATGGGCCGGATGGAACCGAACGTTTTGGGGTTATTAAGCTTTCACCCGAATTTAGCCCGAATAACCCCGCCCGCAAGACTTCGTTTGCCCGGGCCTTGTTTGGGCGGGATAATAAGAAAGAAGCGAGCTATACCGGCGTTCTAAGGCTGAGCGGTCCCGCTTTAAATTTGTGGTTGGCCCCGGGGAAAGCGGCCCAACCTTTTTACGAGAGCCTGTGCAAGGCCCTGCCGGTGGATTGCCCGGTCCAGTTCTTACTGCGCCGCCGCAAGCAAAGCCTGGAGCAGCATTACCAGGCTTTTCAACAAAATGTCCTGCGGAGAATTAAAGACGAGGATATAGCCAATTTTTTCCTCCAGGAATATTTGGACAACCAGGTCTACCCGGCCGAAGAAAGCGGGCTGAGTGAAAACTGGTTTGGGCTGCTGGTCAGCGCGAACTCTATTGAAACCCTTACCGGCCAGATGGCGGCCCTGGTGGCAACCTTACCCTGTGATGCCGCACCCTGCCAGGCGGTTGAAATTGCCGAAGTGGTGCTGGACTATTATGCGCCCCTGGTACTGGAAGCCCAGCGCGAATCCGGTCAGGACCGGCCCGACCGGCTCCACCCGGCCATGCTGGCGGAAGCGGGCTTGCACATCGAGCCCGAAACCACCCGCAACGGCTTTACTACGGCTTACTGGAAACTTTCCGCGCCGCCGCTCTCACACCCGGCCGGTTGGACCGCCACTTTACTTGATAACAAACGGCTTAATAAAACCGAATTTGATATTTCCATTCACCTTACCCCGGCCAACCGGGACGATAAACTGCTGGAAGTGCTGGACCGGCGGCTGGCTTTTTTAGACGAGCAACTGGCAGCGGCTTTCACGCAAGGTGATTGTGATGCCCTGGACGACCTACAGGAACAGCACATGGAAGTCTCGAACCGCCTGTCGGCGGCCCTTGACCCCGAGAACAGGTACTTTGAAGCCGGGATTACGCTGGCAATGCGGGCCGGTGAGGGCGGTTTTGCGGCGGCCTGCCTATCTTTTGAAGAAGAATTAAAGAGTTCCGGGCTATCCGCCCGGCGCACGCATACCGCCGCCGAAACTCGTTCCGCCATGCTGGAATGCGCTCCGCTTAACCTGGCTCAGTCGGAACGGCCGCTGGTGCTGCCTGCCAGCGAAGCCGGGCGACTGGCCCATCTGGCCCCGGTGACGGTCCCCCTTGAAAATATTCGGCAACCCCTGGCCGGGCTTACCCACCTCGGTGAACCGCTTTATCTAAACCCGGCCGCCCGGCCCGGTGAAGCAGCTTTCTTTTTGCCTGGTGAAAATGGTACCCAGTCGGCGCAGCAAGCCCGCACGACCCTGCGTTATCTAACAGTTATGCAGTGGCTTGGCGGCTCTCCTGTCTGCGGCCTGGACCGCAAAGGGGAATGGGAAGACCTGACCCTGCAATTTGGCGGACAATATATCAGCCTCGGCCCAAACGAACCGGTATTTAACTTTAACCCGCTGGAAGTGACCGATGAAAACCTGAAGTGGGACGACCACCTGGTTAACTGGCTGAACGAAACGGCCGCTTTCCTGGGTGAGTTGCTGAAATTGGACCTGGAACTCCAGGAAGACCTGCTGGCAGTGCTTTTCGAGGCAGCTATTGCGCGAGTGAACCGGGGCGACGAACTGAACGCGGCTTCCCTCTGGATACGGGCCGAATGCAGCGGCTACGGCCCCCTGGCAGCCCAACTCAAGGAACTGGCCCATAACGGGCGGTTTGGCTGGCTGTGCGCCCGTCCCACCCGCCTGCCGCAACAGGGAGCCGGTAACGGCCTGGTCTTTATCGGACTATCCTATAGCTTACAGAGTGTCCTGGGTGAGGACCAGCAGAAGTTTTACTTTGCGCGGCTGTTCTCGCGTCTAACGGCCCAACTTTGTGCCACCCCCTCTTCAAGGCCTTACCTGCTGGTGATAGACAGGGCCCAGGAATTACTGGCCGACCCGGTGAGCGCCCGGTCGCTGGCCCGGTTGGAGCAGCGCAGCCGCGAGGTAAAGGCCCGCCTGTGGTTAATTTCGCCGGGACCGGCTGAATGGCTCAATTCCTTTCAGGGGCGCAACCTGTTCGACCGGGCAGCCTGCCATATTTTCTTCAACCAGAGCCAGAACCAGATGTCACCGGTCGCTCGCCGGTTCAAATTGTCGCATAACCTGGTTAAGACAGTCCGGGAAACCGGGCCGGGTGGGGCGGTCGTGCGGCAGCTTGATGAAGACGGGCAGCCCTGTTACTTTGCTTTTGAAGCACTACCCGGCAGCTATTTCGACCGGTTCGCGGTGGCTTCCGGCCGCCTGGCAAACCCGGCCAACCTCAAATACCCCCGGCCCGAGCCGGTGGAAGTCCCGCTTTTCGCGCCCGAGGAAATCTGGGATGAAATGGAATTGTGGCAGAAATACCCTGTAGAAGAAACAATTGAGGTTGTTGGCATCAGCCAGGACGAGACCGCCCTGGCCGTTATAGCTTAATTTTAGAATAAGGGGTTTTAACCGGCCAGACGCCGGGCGGACATTATCCGAGGTAGACTCTTTTAACCCGGCGGCCCAGCCCGGTCAGGATTTCATGGGTAATGGTATCGCACCAGGCGGCAACTTCTTCCAGACTTACCGCGTCATCGCCCTGCGCCCCGATTAACACCACTTCATCGCCTTCCTGCAGCCCCTGGTGGTCCGTAACATCCACCACTATCTGGTCCATAGAGACCCGGCCCAGGACGGGCGCCCGCTTGCCGTTTATCAAAACCTGGCCCTTATTACTGAGCGAACGGCGGTAGCCATCGGCGTAACCCACCGGGATCAGGGCCACCTGGCGCGGTTCGGAAGCTTTGTAGGTCCGGTTATAGCCTACGGTTTCTCCGGCCGGTAAGGTACTCAGGCGGACCACAGTACTTTTGACGGTCAAGGCCGGTTTTAGAAATAGTCCGGCTTTACGGGCTTCGGCTTCGACCTCCGGGGTCGCGTGGTAGCCGTGCAGGGCCAGGCCGAACCGGACAAAATCGGAACGGGCCTCTTTCACAGTTATGGCGGAAGCGCTGTTACTTAAATGCTGCTGGGGAAAATAAAAGCCGTTGGCTTCCAGCAAGTCGCGGGTGTGGTCAAACCGGCGTTTTTGTTCAAGGACAAAACTGGGGTCGGCTTCGTCACCGGAGGCAAAGTGGGTATAAAGTCCTTGCAATGCCAGGCCCGGCAACCCCGAAATTATTTTACACATTTCCAGAGCCTGGTCCGGTTCGAGACCGTAGCGGTGCAAGCCGGTATCCAGTTTAAGGTGGACCGGGAGCGGAAAAGTCCGGCGGCGGTTTTGGACCGCCCGGGAGAGCGCCTGGGCCAGGTCAGGCGTATTTACCGTCAGAGTAAGTTCGGCTTCCACCGCCGCCCCGGCCAAGTCAGGTGAAACATAGCCCAGGACCAGGATTCGGCCGCCAATACCGGCCCGGCGCAATTCGTGGCCCTCTTCAAAACTCGCTACCGCCAGACCGGACGCCCCGGCTTCCAGGGCCGCCTTCGCAATTGGGACCGCTCCCAGGCCATAAGCGTTTGCTTTCACAACCGCCGTGAACTGGGAAGGGGCAATATATCGCCGCAAAACCCTTACGTTGTACTTGATGGCTTCGAGGTCAATTTCGGCCCACAAACGGGGGGTGCCAAGTTCGTTTAAAGTCGGTAACGGTAACGCCATTAATTATTACTCTCCCACAGGCTGTTCATTGACGGTTGCGCTGATTGGCGGTTCGGCCGCTAACCCGGCTTCTTCTTCGGCCACCATCAAGCGGACCAGGTCGGAGCGGCTGACGATCCCAACCAGTTCGTCATTATCATCGAGGACCGGTACCGGGTTTACTTCTTTTTTGATCATCAAAGTCGCCAGAGCCTGGACGGAAGCATCCTGGTTGATGGTAACTACCTTGCTTGCCATTAAATCCTGGGCCTCAGTAGCCAGTATTTTGTGCATTTCTTCGTCAAAGTCGTGCTTGGTTGCCAGGTAAAAAACCGAGTCAAATACCCCAAAAAAATGCGGCATATCAATAATCGCATCTCGCATGACCAGATCTTCTTCCGTAACAATGCCAACCACTTTGCCATTGTCAACTACCGGAACTCCACTGATATTGTATTCTACCAGGACCCTTGCTACCTGACTGACCAAAGTAGTGGGCGTAACAAACACTACCTCGCGGGTCATTATATCGCCTACATTCATTATTCTACCCTATCTTTATAAGCGAACGGTCGTCCGCCATTTTCAAAAATTATACGGAATTGGACCCTGGTTTGCAAGTTTAATGTTATGTAAACCAATTGGGGATTATTCCAGGCTATCGCCATTTTTAAGCGAAACTACCGCCTGAGGAATTGCCATCAAAAGGTCACCGGCCAGTACGCCCATATCGCCAAAATCACGCCGGATGAGTTCTCCGGCCATGCTGTGCAAATAAACCCCCAGGCAGGCTACATCAAATGCATCGGCTTCTTTCTTCTTGACCAACTGGGTCAATAGACCGGCCGTAATCCCGGCCAGTACATCACCACTTCCAGCGGTTGCCAGGGCGGCATTTCCGGCCGGGTTAATCTTTACCCGCCCATCCGGGGCGGCCACAACCGTATAGGCCCCTTTCAGAACAACCACCTGGTTGAATTGTTTAGCGGCATCCAGGGCCGACTGTACACGGTCGGCTTCAATCTGCTCGATTGTCTGGCCGCGCAGGGTGCCAAGTTCGCCCGGATGAGGTGTAAGAATATTATTGGCGGGCAAGCTTTCCCACCAGCCGGGGATTTTCGCCAGCATATTGAGGCCGTCGGCATCCACTACCAAACGCGGCCACTCAAAACCGCTGGCCTGGCCCCATTCCAGTATTTCTTTTACCAGGGCCGCTTTGCCTTCGGAATTACCCAGGCCCGGCCCGAAAAGCATTACCCGGTACTTGCCGCCCGTAACCTGGTCGCGCAAGGTATCGGCGGCGGTTTTCGCGGCGGCAGCATTCTGGACTTCGGGCAGGACCAGGAAGGTATTTTCGGTCAGTTTAGTCGCGACAACATTGATTATATTCTGGGGAGCGGCCAGGGTAACCAGCCCGGCCCCGGCCCGCATACCGGCCGCCGTAGAAAGATAAGGCGCGCCCAGGTAATTTTCCGAACCGCTCAGGACCATCAGCTTGCCAAAGGTTCCTTTATGGCCGGTTATGGGGCGAGGCGGGAGGTGACGCCGCACCCAGCTTGAAGTAATCAGGCAAAGTTCCTGGTTTTCTTCCACTTCGTGTTCAATCTGCTCCTGCATTTCGACCGGAATACCGATGTCGCCAATAATAATCCGGCCGGTCGACTCGGCGGCGGCATAGGTGTAAAGGCCGCGCTTGGGGTAACCCAGGGTCACGGTTAAATCGGCTTCGATTGCAACACCCTGGACCTCGCCGGTATCGCTGTTCAACCCGGTCGGGACATCAATCGCTACCACGAACAGCGGATTTAACTCGGTCTGGCGTTCCCCGTGAATCTCATTTACCAGGTCAATAATCCGGGCCAGGGCGCCTACTACCGGCCGGGTGATACCGGAACCCAGCAGGCCATCAACTACAATCTGGGCCTCTTGCAGGTCGTTTTCCAGTTCTTCAAAAGCCGGTTCATCGGTCAGGTCAACCCCGTCCTGTTCTTCCGCTTCGGTGTAGGTCAATTCTTCCGGGAAACCCTCTTCGTCATCCGGGCGGGAGCGGTGGTGGAAGTAAATCTTTACTTCTCCGGCCGGGAACTGCTGGCGCAAGAGGGCTGCCACTACCAGGGCATCCCCGCCATTGTTGCCCGGCCCGACCAGCACCACGGCCAGCCCTTCATCCAGTTCACTGCCCTGTTCGCCGTTCGGGTCAAACCGGGCCTGGGCCATGATTGCCTCAAAAACACTATTCCCGGCGTTCAACATCAACTGGCGCGTTGGAACAGGAAACTTCTCATGCTCATCCGTACGCCGTTCAAGCTCTTTCATTTCAGCCGCCGTAACCAGTTTCATTTTCTCGCCACTCCTAACTTGACTAAAAAACCGTTTCCCAAAGTTCTACGGCTGATTTTACACCATCTTAAGATTTAAAGCTTCCGGGTACCTTTAGACAAAACGTTTACCGGACCCAAGGCTTGTCCTCACCGGCGAAACGGCCTTATTCTTTGATAAATTACCCATACCAAAAGTATAATCACGCAGTCGCTTTATTAAAAACGAATCTATTAAGAAGAAGGGATAAGCAATATGGCAAAAGCTATCTGGAACAACACAGTAATCGCTGAAGTACCGACCGAAAAATGCGAGGTGGTTGAAGGCAACCTGTACTTTCCCATAGACTCAATCAGGCAAGAGTATTTCCAACCCACCGAAACCCATACCATTTGTTCCTGGAAAGGCACTGCCAGCTATTACAACGTGGTTGTTAACGGCCAGACCAACAAGGACGCCGCCTGGTATTACCCTGACCCTAAAGACGCCGCCAAAAATATTACCGGCTACGTCGCTTTCTGGCGAGGTGTAACGGTCGAAAAGTAATTGGTTTTCACAAGGTGAAAGTAATCAGGGCTGGGAGAGGCGGCTGGCAACTACAAAAGCGATCGCATCTCCCCGCGAATGGGAAAGTGAGATGCTCCAGTCGGTCAGGCCCATGGCAGCGGCCCGGCGGGCGGCTTCCCCGTTCAGGCGCAGGCGCGGCTTGCCGTTGGGGTCGTTCACCACTTCAATATGGTGCCAGCTTACCCCTTCTCGCCACAGGCCCGTACCCAGGATTTTGGCAACCGCTTCTTTGGCGGCAAACCGGGCGGCCAGTTGCGGCCCGCGTCCTCGGGCATAGCGCCTTTCTTCCTCGGTAAAAACTCGATTTACAAAGCGGTCCCCCAGACGGGCGACCGCTTTTTCAATGCGTTCTATTTCTACCAGGTCAACACCACATTCAACCATAAAATTAGTCTTGCGGCGATGTAGGCCGGCCAACCGAACGATAGGTGAAGCCCTGGCGGGTCATTTCGGCCGGGTCATAGAGGTTGCGGCCGTCAAACAGCACCGGCTTATTCATCAATTCCTTGACCCGGCTGAAATCAATCTGTTTGAACTCGTTCCACTCGGTAATCAGCAGTACCGCGTCAGCCTTCTCCGCGACCGAATACAGGTCGTTACAGTACTCCACTCCACCCGGCAAGTACTTCCTGGCAACGTCCATAGCCACCGGGTCATAGGCTTTGACCGTGGCGCCTTTGCGCACCAGGGCGCTGATAATATCAATCGAAGGTGCTTCCCGCATATCGTCGGTATTAGGTTTGAAAGCCAGGCCCCACACGCCAATGGTCCGGCCCGATACGGAACCCAGGCTGCGTTCCAGTTTCTGGACGAAGAAGCGCCGGGCATCGTCATTAATATCCATAACCGCCAGCAGCAATTGAGGGTGCAGGTTGCTCTTTTCGGCCATATGCGCGAGGGCTTTAACATCTTTTGGGAAGCAAGAACCGCCATAGCCTACCCCGGCCTGCAAGAACTGCGGGCCAATCCGCTTGTCGTACCCCATGCCTTCCGCGACAACTTTAACATCGGCTCCCAGGGCATCACACATCTGGGCAATTTCGTTGATAAAGCTAATCCGGGTTGCCAGGATGGCGTTTGAGGCATACTTAATCATTTCAGCCGTACGCAGGTCGGTGATAATTGTCGGCGCGCCCAGGGCCGAGTAAAGCTCGGCGACTTTTTCGGCGGCGGCCGGTTTGGTCGAACCCAGCACAATCCGGTCAGGATTATTGAAATCAAGGATCGCCGAACCTTCGCGCAAAAATTCCGGGTTACTGACCACCGCGAAACTGGCGGTAGAGCGGTTACCGTCCAGGCTGCTCTCAATAATTCCCGCCACCCAGTCGCCGGTTCCAATCGGCACAGTGCTTTTATTAATAATAATCGTATTGCCGTTCAGATACTTGGCAATCGTGGAAGCAGCGGTCTGGACATAAGAAAGGTCCGCTCCGCCGTCATCGCCCTGGGGTGTTCCAACCGCGATAAAGATAAAATCGGCCGAGGGCACTGCTACGCTATGGTCGGTCGTGAATTTCAAGCGACCGGCGTCATAATTGCGTTTAACAATCTCATTTAATCCAGGCTCATAGATTGGCAGCTGGCCCTTTTTAAGTCCTTCTATTTTTCCCGCATCCACGTCCAGGCAGATGACCTCATTGCCGAGGTCGGAAAAACAAGCCCCGGTCACCAGGCCCACATAACCTGTCCCGATAACACAAATATTGCTCACTAACTAAATCCTCCGTAAAACCTTTGTACTGCTGGGCAGTCTGGCTGCTCTAGCGAGCAATCAAACTGACATCGGTGAAATAACTGTCGTATAAATGTCCGGCTGAGCCAACCACAATCTTTAAGATCCGTAATGGTTTATTAGACCCGTTCATTAAATTTATGCGCCATTCTTGCCATTCGTCCTGGGGCAATTTGGAACTCCGGCCCAGCTGGTTCTGGTCCTGAGTGCTGGTATCATTGGCTTTTGAATAAAACCCGTGGAAAAGTTCCTGGAGATTATTATTCTGGTCTACAAAGTTAATCTTTACGAACATAGGGTACTCGGCACCCTGCGAGCCGCCCCCGGCCAGGCTCTGGTCGACCAGTTTTACTTTGAGGCTGAACCACAGTTCCTCGTAGTCGCTCACATCCCGGTTAATTTCCTGGACGATACTGGTTTCGTAGGGCGTACCTTTAGCCCGGGGGTCCAGCCTGAAAATGCGGGCGCGGGGTTGAATACCATCGTTTATCCGCTCCGCATCAAAGTGGAGCAAGCCCTGGATATGATTCGCCCCGGGCAGCTGGGCCGGTTGCACCCGCCAGCTATCAATCCCATTGATATAGGAACCATTCTCGATTAGCTCGACCTGGTTATCGGCCGGTAGACCGGGAACACCCAGGACGCCCTGCTCGACCGCGACCCGCTGGCCGGGGCCAACCGCTACGGTACGCGCATCGGTGCCGCTGCGCACCTCGACCGGCCTGGAAGATTTATTACTCAGCCAGCTTTTTACCCCATTCTCCTGCGACCGGCTCACACTCAGGGTAAAAACCCCGTCGATATAGGTGCGAGTTTCGGCATCGTTAAAAACAGCAAAAGCCTGGTTAACACTATCATTCTCGCCAGGTATGACGGCCGTAAAAGTTGACTTGTTAAAGTCTTTAGCCGGTACAAACGGCGCGACCGTAAAGCGGGCCACACCGCTGAGAACCTTGATTACCAACCGTTTCTCGGTCTGGCGGAAATTCTTTATATCTACCCGCGACTCCTGGATGCGGACCCGGCTCCCGGCCGATAAGTCTACCCGGCTGTCATCGAAAAATTTAATGACCGCTTCGCTGTTTTTATCGGTCCGGATTTCATCGCCCTCCTGGACCGTTTCGCTTTCGGCTACCAGGGTTTCTTTAGGCTGGCCCAGGCGCTGGATAAAAACGTTATTATCCCTGACTACCGTAACATGAGCCAGTTTGTGCTGGACCGAATGGCTGAGATAGCCGGTTATAGTGCTTGCTATGACATAGACCAGCACACAAAACAGTCCAAAAGAAACCAGCATGACCAGCCAGGCCAGTAATTGAGGCGAAACGCGCCGTTTAGACCTTACCGGGTTGGGAACAGGCCGGTTTTGGCCGGTGGACGGAACTGTTGCCGGTTCACTTTGAACACTCATGTAGTTACCTTAAAGGAAGTGAAACTTGCCTGAGCCTGGTCCCAGAATACCTGAATATCTTCCACCCTGGCCCCGCCAGGGCCTTCCTGCAAATGCCGCAATAATTCTTCCAGTTCAGCTTGGGCACCTTCGGCCACTACTTCCACTCGTCGCCGGTCCGTCCAATCGTTGCGGACGAAACCTACCAGCCCAAGCCTTTCGGCATGGTCCTGGACAAACATCCGAAAACCAACACCCTGGACTCGCCCAATGACAATAACCTGTAATCGCTTGTCGTTGCTCAAGGCAACCAATACTCCCTACTTCAAAGCTTGCGAATTCGCTCTGAGTTGTACGTTGTTTTAAACGTATAAAAGGCTAGAAAGTCGCAAAAGTTTGCTCTATTTTACTCTTTTAGGCTTTTAAGGTCAAACCTGCGCTAAAGATTTATTAATGTTGAATAATAAAGCGGTTTAAAATGAGGATTTACCGGTTAAAAATTTGACCTGGTACTTTGCTTAAGTCGGTTCGAAACGTTATTGACAATAGAAATTGAGTGTGTAAAATGGGTCAATGCTTCAGTACCATCGTTTAGCTGTCAACTTATCAGACTTGTTTGAACTATTAATCTGCACAGAAGGGAGGATATTGCGCTATGGGCGACAAGAGTCCGAAAGACGCTGCAAAAAAGAAACAGCAAAAAGATTCTAGTAAAGATAAGAAAAAAGCGCCACCACCGGTAGCAAGTGAACCAGCCAAGAAGAAATAAATTTCCTGGTTTGGAGTTACTTGCCGCTGCTGCTTTTCGCGGCGCAATCGATTAAGTGTTTTGAGAGTAGTTATAAGATTTAAAAACGCTTGAAGAGACGGCCGTTTGAGAATGGCCGTCTTTCTTTATAGCTGGCTGGCTGGCCGGAACTTTGCGGCTTAGCTCCTTAGCGAGTGTTCGGCCGGGGCGAAGAATACCAGCACATTCAAATCTTCCACGATGTCAAAAAAGCGGTGCGCAAGACCGGCCTCCACGAAAAGAACGCTCCCGGCCCTGACCTGGTACTGCCTGTCCCCACCTATGAACGATGCCTTGCCGCTAATAACGTAATAGACCTCGTCTTCGGTATGGGGCTGCTGCGGGTCCACCGACCCGGCCGTTAAACTATAAAGGCCGGTACTGAGCGCCGGAACTTTTAAAAATTCCAGGTAGGACCGGTTGTGCTGGCGGCGCTGCTCCTCTAATTGATTAATCTCAAAAGCTTCCATGGACGGTATCCTCTCCTAGCATTTCTGAAGCGATGAAGCTGAACTTAACAAAAAACTTAGAGCTTGCTGTATTTGGCCGGTAAAAAATAACCCGGCAACCCGGGTTATTTGCTATAGCGCACCACTACTACAGGGTACGACCGGGCCTGGCCTTATTTTGGTTTTGGGTCAGGGTTAAAGCGGTTCATAGCCGCTTCGATGCCGTCGGTCAGCCAGATATTCACGGCCAGGTCCACCCGGCTGAAAATCTCCTCCATTACCGGCTGTTCTTCCCGGCTGAACTCGTTCAAGACCCGGTCGCGGGCCGTACCCAGGCGCGGGCGCCCAATCCCGACCCGCAGCCGGGGAATATCCAGCGTGCCCAGCAAATCAAGGATATTGCGCAGGCCGTTTTGACCGCCGCTGCTGCCGTTTGGCCGCAACCGGATTTTACCCACCGGCAGGTCCAGGTCATCGTAAATTACCAGTAAATCCTGTTTGGGGTCCAGTTTGAAAAAGCGGACTATTTCCCCGACCGATTGCCCGCTCAAGTTCATAAAGGTTTGCGGTTTTGTCAGGATAACGTCTTTGCCCGCCAGGGTGCCTTTACCCCAGATTGCTTTCATATTTTTTTTGTCAAAAGAAATATTGTGCCTGGCGGCAATATAATCCAGGCATTGAAAGCCAACATTATGGCGGGTTTTAGCGTATTCCGGGCCCGGATTACCCAGGCCAACGATCAATTTCATTTTCTACCTTTTGTCTGTTTTTATAAATTAAGCGATTTATTATAACTTCACAGCGGCTAATTAGCCCCTGGACTGGCGGCCGGACTGCTTGAAAGCTTCAAAATAGACGGCCAGGGTTTCTCCGGCGGCTCGCTGCCAGGAGAATTGTCCGGCCCAGGCTACCCCGGCTTCAAGGGCCTGATTTTTGAGCCGGTCGCGGTCCTGCCAGCTTTGTGAAAGAGCGCCGGACCAGGCCGCTACGTCCTGCGGCGGTATGGTCCGGCCAACATCTCCCACGACTTCCGGTAGGCTACTGCTAGCGGCCACCAGCACCGGGCAGCCGCAGGCCAGGGCTTCCAGGGGCGGCAAGCCAAACCCCTCATATAGCGAGGGCATCGCCAGGAAAGCGGCCCGGTTGTACAGGTAAAGTAAATCGGCGGTTTCGACCCCACCCAACCAGACCAGGCAATCGTCCAGCCGCAGTTCGGCGGCCTGGCGGTAAATATCCTGGTAAAGCCAACCTTCCCGCCCGGCGATTACCAGTTTGGGCAGGGGTTGGCTGTCCGTAGCACTATCCAGCCAGCGCCGGTAAGCTTGCAAAAGCGTATGCAAATTCTTGCGCGGTTCAATCGTGCTGACAAATAAGGCGAACCGGTCGTTCTCGGCTATCCCGGCCCCGGTTAATTTCTCTTCTACTCCCGCCGCTTCCAGCCGGGCCATTGCGGATAGCTCTGACCGGTCCAGGGGACGGTAGAGGGGATTGGCCGCTTCGTAAACCACCCGCACTTTGTCCGGCGACACCCCTAACCGGCTTACAATATCGCTGGCCGTACTTTGCGAAACCGCGATAATTCGCCCGGCGCTGGCGGCGGCCCGGTCTATCTGGCCGTAATAACGGGCGCTTTCGGCGGTCAGCAGGTCCGGGAACAGCTTAAAAGCCAGGTCGTGAATGGTGATTACCGAGGCGAAAGGCCGGGGCAAGCCGCCCTGCCAGGCCAGCCGCCGCAGGGGCGGAATAAAGTCTGGACTGTGCAGCACCGCCGGGCCAAACGGCAACATTTCTACCGGCAAGGCCACTTGCTCCAGGCGGTTATGGGGCGGGGTCCAGAGCGCCCTTTTTTTGAAAGGATGCCGCTGGCCGCCCACTGAGCCGGGCCGGGCCGGAGCATCTTCCCCGGGGTCAGCGCTTAGCCACTGGGCCGGGTGCCTTTTCTCTTTACGGCTCTGGTAAACCGTTAATTCAAAGTCATCGCGGCGGTCCTGCAAAACGGCCAGTTCCCGCAGCAGATTCAAACAATACTGCCCTATACCGGCCTGGCGGTAGGCGACCATGCGGGCATCAAACCCGACTTTAAGCTTCCTTTTTTTCACCGGCTTATTTTGCAACATAAGACCAGGCTTGGCAAATTGGCGCTTAATATTGCCGGGCAATCTAACAAATGCTATGCTTAAGTTATTAGCTCCGTTAAACTAAATGCGGATAACGTTAAACAAAGTACCTAAAAGTATAATCTTACCGGCCCTAAAAAAATGCCGGGAGTATAGACTGGTTTGTATATACGCTCAACTTTCTGGTTTAACAAAACCTTACAATTGACGTTCCATAAGGAGGATTTACCAATGACGGTAAAAGCCGAGGCAGCCGGACAAACCGGTGGCCCGCATAACATGCAAGATTATGCTTCTACTTATGCCACCTTTCAGCCGGAAGTGCCGGAATATTTTAATTTTGCCTATGATGTAGTGGATACCTTTGCCGAAGACCCTGACCGCGAGATGATGTATTGGGTCCAGGACGGCGGACCGGAGCGGCGGCTTTCTTACGCCTACTTCAGGGACCGTTCGGCCCAGGCAGGCCGCTCCCTGCTAAAACTTGGCCTTAAACAGGGCGATACGGTCTTTATTCTGATGCCTCGTTTGCCGGAGTGGTGGGAAAGTATCCTGGGAATGATGAAAGCCGGTATCGTAGCAATGCCCGGCACAACCCAGCTCACCGCCAAAGATATTTTGTTCAGGCTGCAAAACTCCCATGCCAGGGCCATTATTACCGATATTGAAAACGCGGCCAAGTTCGATGAAGCGCTCAGCCAGTACCCTGACCTGCAAATCAAACTGGTAGTGGGCGGCGACCGCGAAGGTTGGACCTCGTTTGAAGCGGCGGTTTCTGCCGAGTCAACCGACGCGGCCCGCCTGTGCAACACCAAAAGTAGCGACCCGCTGCTGCTCTACTTTACCAGCGGCACAACCGGCTATCCCAAGATGGTCCTGCATACCCATAGTTCCTACCCGATTGGGCATATCTCGACCGGCCGTTACTGGCTTGACCTCCAACCGGGCGACTTGCACTGGAATCTGGCTGATACCGGTTGGGCCAAGGCGGCCTGGAGCAGTTTCTTCGGACCGCTCAACATGGGGGTATCAATTTTCGTCCATCACACCAAAGCCCGCTACACCGCCGACTATACCCTTAACCTGATGGGGAAATACGGCGTGACCAGTTTTTGCGCGCCGCCGACCATCTACCGCATGTTTATTGTGGAAGACCTGAAAAAATATGATTTAAGCAAGTTACGCAACTGTGTCGGAGCCGGGGAACCGCTCAATTCCGAAGTAATTGAGGTCTGGCGCCGGGAGACCGGCCATACTATCCGGGACGGTTACGGCCAGACCGAAACCTGTCTTTTGTGCGGGAACTTCCCCACTCCCGATATGCCGGTCAAACCCGGCTCGATGGGGAAACCCGCCCCCGGTTATGTTGTAGATGTTATTGACGAGGAAGGCAACCCGCTGCCGGACGGTAAAGAAGGCGATATCGCGGTCCAGGTCAAGCCCAAAAGGCCGGTCGGCCTATTCCAGGAATACCTGAATAACCCGGGCGCGACTAACGCCTCAATGCGGGGTGACTGGTACGTTACCGGCGACCGGGCCTACCGCGACGAGGACGGCTACCTGTGGTTCGTTGGCCGGGCTGACGATGTTATTATCAGCGCCGGGTACCGGATTGGCCCGTTCGAAGTGGAAAGCGCCCTGGTAGAACACCCGGCGGTTATGGAAGCGGCCGTAGTCGCTAAGCCCGACGAGGTGCGCGGCGAGATCGTCAAAGCCTTCATCATTCTCAATTCAAACTACACCGGGTCGCCCGAACTGGCCCAGGAAATCCAGAAGTTCGTGCAGCAGATTACCGCGCCTTACAAGTACCCGCGCGAGATCGAATTTGTCACCGAACTGCCCAAAACTGTCAGCGGTAAAATCCGCCGGATTGAACTGCGCCAGCGCGAGCAGAAAAAGGCATAATTGCGTTTAACCTTGGTCCCGGAGTGTGAAACGGAGGGGGTTAAGCAGGCTAAGGCAGCGGATGTTCCGGCTGTCTGCCTGGCTTTTATAGCGCTAAAGAGTTAAACATTTCCGGGTTCCAGGTCTTTTATAGCCTGGCTTCATACTCAATTAATCTGGCCTTAATAATTGTTTCATAAACCGTTCATGTACTTTATATACAATATAGGCAGGTTAGTGGCAATAGATTTAGCAAACCATTGAACTAAAACTGGTATGAAACAAAGGCGAAAGCCTTACGTATATATAGTGATCGGAAATGCGGGAACTTTCACCCACACGATCAAAAGACTTATTACCCTTATATAAATAAAAAAGGTAAGTAACAGCCGGATTGCATCTAGACCGGAATGTGCTAAGATTAAAAAAAAACCAGGGTAGTTGGCCTCTCCGCCCGGGTTTCGCACCACTACAATCAAGAGTAGATTTAGCACAATTAGACGAGGCTTGTTTAGCGAGATGCGCGAGGAGAAAAACGTAAAATGTGGAACAATAATCAAAATAATAATAACCGGGGAGGCTGGGGCAACCAATTCACCAACCAGCGGCAGATTGGTTATGGCGGCAACCCCCAGGGACTGGGTTACGTTGAAACCAGCATAGCCGAGCGAAGCAGCCTTTCCACCAAGGTAATGACCTTTACCTTCTTTTCAATCCTGGCAGCTATGGCCGGTACGTTCGTTGGCGCCCAGATGGGCCTGACTTTTGGCGGTGGAACCTGGTTACTCTTTCTCATCGCTGAAATTGCCTTGATCTTTGCGGCTAATGCTTTCAAAGATAGAATGCCGCTTAACTTTATCTTACTTTACAGCTTCGCGGCCGTCACCGGTCTGTCGATTAGCCCGTTGATCAATATTCTGTTCCAGGCCGGTTTCAGCGGCATTGTGTACCAGGCTCTGGGTATCACGGCCGGTATGACCATCGCACTTAGTGCCTATGCCTGGACCACCAAGCGCGACTTTAGCGGGATTGCCCCGTTCCTGTTCGCCGGGGTAATTGGTCTGGTGCTGGTTGGCCTGTTGAACGCTCTGCTGTTCCACAGCCCGATACTGCATATGGTTTACCTGTACGCCGGGGTAATTATTTTCAGCTTCTACATGATTTTTGATGTACAGCAGATTAAAAAGTACCCTGACACGGTCGGTAACGCTGTAATGCTGGCGCTGGGTCTTTACCTGAATATCTTTAACCTGTTCCTTTTCATTCTGCAGATCCTGATGTCCTTTCAGGACCGCGATTAAGCCTTAGTAAACCGGGAAAATTGAGGGTTTAACAAACCACAACAAAAAGCGGCTCTGGTATAATGATACCGGCCGCTTTTTGTTTCCCTTTTTAACGCCCGGCGCTGAAGCGGAAAACCGCCCCGGTATAACCACAAGACAAAGCCTCTTTGAAGAAGTAGGGAGCTGGATTAACTTGAAATATATGCGAATCGGGTCCATCTGTCTGGCATTGTGGCTGGCAGCTATATTTTTGAGCGCCTGTGGGGAAGAAGCTAAACCCACTCAAACTCCGTCACAGACGGGAGCGGCGGGCCTTTCCCCGGCTACAACCATCGTACCTGGCTCCCGAACGGCGGTACCTTTCTTAACGCCTGTCGCCGCCGGGACTGCCGCCCCGACGCCCGGTTTCAAGTTAGCTTTTGATTTCAAGCCTGGCACGCCGGTACTGGATGTCTCTGTAACCACGCCCTTACCGGAAGGACGACCGGACGATTGGTCGGTGGTAGTGGATGGCAGCGGAACCGCTAAATATACTAAAAATCCCCGCAATAAAACCGGGGCGGTAACGGTTGAATATCATCTTAACCAGGACAAACTGAACAATTTACTGCAAGAACTTAATAAATTGGGTGCTTTGGAGTGGCCGGAGACTACCGCGCCCGACAAGGTTGCCGCCGGGGGTACGGCCCGCAGCCTGCATCTTTACTTGCAGGGCCGCACCAAAGCTATTACCGACCTTTCGGGCGGCAAAGGCGACGCCCTGACCATGATGCTGGACCTGATAAAGAAAACGGTCGAGGAAGCGCCTGCTAAACAATCGGCTTAGGCAGTAGTGGTCAGTGGGCTAAGAAAAAAAAGATTAGAGAAATAAAAAAAGCCGTTTTGAGACGGCTTTTTTTATTTCGTGCTTTTTATACTTGTGCGAGTTAGACCACGCTGCCGTGGCACTTTTTGAACTTCTTGCCGCTGCCGCAGAAACAGGGAGCGTTAGGGTTCAACTTGGCCCCGCCAGGCCGGTTGGCCGCGGCCTTTTTGGTCGCCGGGCCGCCTTTGGATTCTCCGACAGGCTCGGAAGGGCCACTCTCCATCAGATTCTTGGGAGCGGCTAGGGTAGGCTGAATCCGCTGGATTTCGGCTGACCAGAATTTCTGGACGATTTCGCGCCGGATGTCCGCCTGCAGGTCGTTCCACATTTCGAAAGCGGCCTTCTGGTAGGACCGGAGCGGGTCCTGCTGGCCGTAAGCCCGCAGACCAATACCGCGCCGCAACTCTTCCATCGGAGTCAGGTAGTTTACCCAGTTACGGTCAATCACGTCCAGCATTACCAGGCGTTCAATCATCCGCATATCGTCCAGGCCAACCCGCTCTTCTTTCTCGTCATAGATGCGCTCGGCAACCCCGCCGAAAATTTCTTTCAGTTCTTCCCGGGTTTTGCCTTCCAGTTCTTCCAGGGTAACGCCCATCTGGGCTTCCAGGGCTTCGAGTACCAGTTCCTCCATCTCCTCATCATTCTGAGGCTTGCGAGAGAGGTCCAGGGGTTTGCTCTGGAGAATAAGGCCCACGTTGCGAACCAACCGGTGCAAATCCCATTCAAGGTCATCGCCCTGGGTATATTCGTCAATAATCTGGTCTAACCGCTGTTCGGTTAATTCCAGGATACGGTCACGCTGGCTTTCACCCATCAAGACCTTGCGGCGGTCTTCATAAATAATGGCCCGCTGGCGGTTCATTACATCGTCATACTCAACCAGGTGCTTGCGATAGTCGAAGTTCTGGCCTTCCACTTTAGTCTGCGCCTGCTCAATCGAACGGGTAATCATGCTATTTTCAATAGCCGTTTCTTCATCAAAACCGAAGCGTTCCAGCAGTCCGCCAATCCGTTCCGAACCGAAGCGGCGCATCAGTTCGTCTTCCAGCGAGACATAGAAACGGCTGCTTCCGGGGTCGCCCTGGCGACCGGCACGGCCGCGCAGCTGGTTATCAATCCGGCGCGACTCATGACGTTCGGTGCCGATAATGTGCAGACCGCCACTTTGAATGACCATGTCGTGGGCTTCCTGCCAGCGCCGGTCGGCTTCTTCAACGGCTTCCTGGTAAGCGTCCGTATTGCGGTCAGAAGGGGTCAGGCCCTGTTCACTCAATACCTCTTCCAGGTAGCTTTCCGGCGAACCGCCCAGAATAATGTCGGTACCACGACCAGCCATATTGGTCGCGATGGTTACGGCGAAAGGCCGCCCGGCCTGAGAGATAATACCGGCTTCTTTTTCGTGCAACTTGGCGTTCAAGACCTTGTGCTCGATACTGGCTTCTTTCAAGTGCTGGCTGATTTCTTCAGACTTTTCAACACTGACCGTACCGACCAGCACCGGGCGGCCAATATGGTTCATTTCAAGAATTTCTTCAACGACCGCCCGCATCTTGGCTTCTTCGTTGCGGTAAATCAGGTCGGTAAAGTCCTTACGGACCATTTCACGGTTGGTCGGGATAGTCACCACTTCCAGGCCGTAAATCTTGTGGAATTCTTCGGCTTCGGTTGCCGCAGTACCGGTCATACCGGCAAGTTTCTTGTACATGCGGAAGTAGTTTTGCAGGGTGATGGTCGCATAGGTCATGTTTTCGTGCTCAACATGGACCCCTTCTTTGGCTTCAACGGCCTGGTGCAGGCCGCCTTCCCAACGACGACCTTCCTGCAGACGCCCGGTGAACTCGTCTACAATAATTACTTCTTTATTGTTCCGGACGACATACTCACGGTCGCGCAGGTACAACTCTTTAGCCTTCAGCGCGTTTTCCAGAAAAGAGATGAAGTGACTCCACTTGTCATCATAAATACTCTCGGTTTCGGGGATACTCAGCAGGCTTTCCACCCGGTCAATACCGCGTTCGCTGATATTGACGACACGTTTTTTCTCGTCCACGTCATAATCAGTGCCCTTGCGCAACTGGCGGACAATCGAGGCGAACCGCATATAATCATCCTGGGCGCGTTCGGCCTGACCGCTGATAATAAGCGGGGTCCGGGCTTCGTCAATCAGGATGTTATCTACTTCGTCAACGATGGCATAATTCAGTTCGCGCTGGGATAGGCGTTCGATATCACTTGCCATATTATCGCGCAGGTAATCAAAACCAAATTCGTTATTGGTGCCGTGGGTAATGTCGGCCCGGTAGGCTTCGCGGCGGGTAACAGGCCGCAAATTGCGTAGCGTCGGGTCCACATCGTTATGGAAATCAGGATCAAGGATAAAGCTGTCCGGGTTGCCGGGGTTGCCACCGTTGCTCTGAATTAGCGCCACGGTCAGGCCCAAATTCTGATAAATCGGACCCATCCACTGGCAGTCGCGTTTTGCCAGGTAGTCGTTGGTAGTAATTACGTGGACGCCTTTGCCTTCCAGGGCATTGAGATAAGCGGGTAGTGTAGCGACCAGGGTTTTACCTTCCCCGGTGCGCATTTCGGAAATCTTGCCATGGTGCAGGACCATGCCGCCGATAAGCTGTACTTTATAATGCTTCTGTTTGTGAGTGCGCCAGGATGATTCGCGCACGGCGGCAAACGCTTCCGGTAAAATACTATCCAGTTTCTCGCCCTTTTCCAGGCGAGCCCGGAACTCAGCGGTCTTGGCCCGGAGCTGCTCGTCCGTCAGGTTGGCAAACTTTGGTCCTAATTCATCAATAATTCGCTTGGCGGTTCCCTCGTATTTGCGGACTGCCGCATCGTTGCCGCCGCCGGTAAGAAAATTTACAAAACCTTTTAACACTGCGATTCCCTCTATAATTGGTATAATTCCAACTTACTAACTGCCCGCCGAGTTAAAAAGATTTCCGGGCAGCAAAATTCCTTCATTTTGATATTCACAGAATATTATACCACACCGCCTCCGACCGACTATAAGCTGTTTCATAGCTCTAATTCAACTTAAATCTTTAAATATTTCGGAACAAAACCAGGGTTTACGGCGTATATATAGGCAGAATATAAATAATTATTATTGTTACAACTTCCAACGGCAAAGGGCCGTCAAGGGTGCGCGATACCGGTGTACCCGCAAAGTAAGTTGGACAGAAAGAGATTTAAAGAACAATGTTAGACCACACAAACCCTCAAATTCCCGCAACCCTTAAATCTACCGATACTTCCACGGAAACCAGGGACGAAAAACTCAAGGTCAGCCTTGAAAAACAGAAGCGTGAGATTACCAGCACCCGCAAAGTCGGCGGCCAACCTTTAACCGAAACAGTCGCCAGCGATACGACACCTTCCTCCGGCCAGGCCGAAGCGGCCCACCCGGCTAACGCCAACCGTATCCGGGTACCCAGCCGGGATAACCACAAACTGGCGGCGGTAATCGAGCGGGTAAACAACGATATTGAACTGTTCACGATGTGGAAATGCGCCAATATCAACGCAGTCGACCGCCTGGGCATCAGCGACCACGGGCGAGTCCACGTTCAGATTGTCGCCAATATCGGGCTGAAGATGCTGCGGCTGCTCCGCGCGGCCGGTATTACCAGCAGTATTGCCCAACACCACGGCGGCAGCGGAATGACCGAGCAGGATGCCGAAGTAGTAGTTGTGCTGGGTGCCTTGATGCACGACCTGGGCATTTGTGTCCACCGGGACGAGCACGAACACCACAGCCTGTGGCTGGCCGAACGCAAGCTGCGCGAGTTGCTGGACGGTATCTATGATATAGAGGGCCGGACCATTATCACGGCGGAAACTTTACACACGATTGTGGCGCACCAGCGTTCGCAGCGTTGTCTGACGATTGAAGCCGGGGTAGTCAAAGTCGCCGATGCCCTGGATATGGCAAAGGGCCGGGCCCGCATTCCTTTCGAGCAGGGCCACATCAATATTCACTCGGCCAGCGCCGCCGCTATCGAAAGCGTCGAATTGAGCGCCGGGGAAGCCAAACCCATTCACATCCAGGTAAATCTGTTAAATTCGACCGGGATTTACCAGATTGATGAACTGCTCCGGAAGAAAATCCAGAACAGCACCATCAAAGATTATATCGAACTGGTCGCCCGGATTGAGGCCGAAACCGAGCAAAAGCTGATGAGCGTGTTTAGCTTTTAGCCAGGTTGCGGCCCAACCGGTAAGGACAAAAGTACCCGGTAAATAAAAAAAACGCCCTGTTCAACAGGGCCAATAACAGCGGTTACACGACTTTAATGGTTCGTAAAAGAATAATTTAAAGCATTAATATTACTTTAAGGCTCTATCATGGGCCTTTTTTTTATTGACAACTATATTGAGCTATGCTACCATCATCCCATTCTGGCACACTTTCACAATGAGCCGAACTAGTGACACTGGCGAGTTAGCTCATCGTCGCCTTGTTACAAGCCCCTTAGCAGTTCCCTGGGCTTAACAATCTTTTAGAGCTTAACAATCTTTCTTAATACCAGAAAAGTCAGCGGGTGGCTGTCCGGTCCGTAGTTTTCTAATTTTTGGTGCGCCTTGTATAGTTGGCTTTCAGGCACACCAAGACCGGTTGACTCATCCTCGTATGGCGGTTTCGTGCGAAAAACCGACCTTCCTACTGCTCCGGCACTGCTGACTCAAGGAGGGATCTCTTGAACCAAAAAAAAAGTACTGGCTTTAGCCAAGTTACTATGTATGCTCACGTTGGAACTGCTACTTTTTACAAAAGTGCTTCCAACTCCAAAAAATCACGCTTAATTGCCTTCTCGCTTTTCTTTATCACCCTTTTCTCACTCACAACTTTCTTACAACCTGTCGCGGCCGTCCGGGCCGATGATAACCTGGGGGTTAACAGCCAGGCGCGTGTTGCCAATACCGAAGGTGATGGAGTTCGTTTACGCCAGTCGGCAACCAGTGCGTCCGAAACACTGACAATCATTCCAGAGAATGAATTAGTTACGATAAAAAGCGGTCTTAACAAAGACAAACAGGGCAACAATTTCTATAAGGTAGATTACCAGGGCAAGACCGGCTATGTTATGAGCGCTTACCTGATCCTTGCCGGTAAAGCTACCCCAAATATTCAGGCTGTCCCGGCCGGTAGCCCGGCCAAAATCATCAATACCGGCGGTGATGGCGTCAACCTGCGCCAGCAAGCCAGCGCTGGCAGCAGCGTCCTGGCGGTCCTTTCCGAGAACACCCTGGTTATTTCGCTGGGTGGTCCCTTCACCGATAAGCAAAATAACAGCTTTTTCCGAGTAAACTACAAAGGCCAGACCGGCTATGTCGCGGTGGCTTATGTAGGTTCCGCGCCTAAAAACGCGGTAACCAGCGGTGGCGGAGGCTACATGAAAGTTACCAACACCGATGGTGACCCGATTCGCCTCCGCAGCGGCCCCGGCCGCACCTTCGGTCAGGAAGGTCTGGTCTATGAGGGCCAGGTCGTCAAATCGCTGAGCGCGGCCGTAAAGGACGATGACGGCGCAAAGTGGTACCGGATTGAAAGCAACAGCAAAGTCGGTTATGTGAACAGCACCTTCCTGGCTAACAGCGAGGCCCCAGCCCCAGCCCCGGCTCCAGCCAAACCTGCCCCGGCTAAAGTCGCACCGGTTCCGGCTAAGACTGCTGCCCCGGCACCTTTACCGAAAGTCCCGGCCGCCCAGGCCGCGCCTACTAACGCAGCCCTTGGCGACAAGATTGTTTCTTTCGCCCGGCAGTACCTGGGCTGGCGTTATGTCTGGGGTGGCAAAAGTCCTGCCGCCGGTGGCTTTGACTGCTCCGGTTTTATCTACTGGGTCCTGACCCAGAACGGTATCCGGGCCGGTTCGAGCGCCGCCGCTGATATGGGTATCGGGATACCGGTTTCGGTCAACGCACTGCAACCCGGTGACATCCTGATCTGGTCCAACACTTATATGCCCGGACCTTCCCACATCGGGATTTACATCGGTGGGGGCAGGTTCATCCACGCCGAGAATGAATCCTCCGGCGTAACCATAACCAGCATGAGCAATCCCTACTACGCCTCACGCTTCACAGCCGCCCGGCGTCCGGTAGCCTAGTTACGTATTAAAAAGGGCCGGTGACTTCATCGTCACCGGCTTTTTTAATTGGCGAACTTCTTGAATAACCGGCTATTCTATAGTCCTGAAATTTATATGTAGAACTGAGCCTGGCCCAGATTTCGCTGGCCCTGGGTATTTAAGCCTGGGCCGTCTTAGGCCGCCTTCACAAGGCCCGGCAGGCCCTTAAAGAGCAAATCTTGCTGGTCTTACCCCGAACTGGGTAAACCGGCAGTTGTAGAAAGGATAAGACCGGTGGTTGCAGTAATAATTTCCGATGTGATGGTGAAAAAGGATACAGGAGAAACGATGCATACTGTGATTATCTTGCTGGATAAAGCCGGTAGCCGCTTCATCCCAATCTGGATTGGCGCACACGAAGGCGAACAAATCGCGGTGGGCCTGCGCAATTTCGCCACGACGCGCCCGCTTACTTACAGTTTTGTAGGGAAAATACTGGAAGCCACCAGGGCAAAGGTGGCCGAGGTGCGGGTGGAAAGCCTCAAGGATGAAACCTTTTACGGGGTTGCCAGGCTGCAGATTGGCCAGACCACCCAGGAAATAGACGCCCGGTCCAGCGATGCCCTGGCCCTCGCGCCCCAGGTGGGCTGCCCTATCTATGTAACCGGAAAAGTTTTTGAAAAAGCCGGGGTGCCCATGGCAAACTTAGAGGCCAGCTTAGGCCCGGACATCCAGGGCATCGATAGCCTCTTAAAGGGACTGGAAATCAAAATACAAAGCCGCCTCGCCAGATTAAATGATATTCAAGCCGAAAAAGATTAAGCTAAATGAGCCGCGTTATAAACAAGAAAAAGGCCGGGAACCCGGCCTTTTTGAATTTCAGCGACTTATTGTTTACTGTAGGGAACGCCTACTGCCGCCGGTGGGCGGCTGCGGCCAACCAACCCGGTCAGGACAATAATAGTCACGACATAGGGCAGGGCCTGGGTGAAAGTATGCAGCCATTCAATCTGGCCGTACCAGCTTTGCAGGGCCGAGTCCATAGCCTGGCAGAACCCGAAAAGCAAAGCCGCTCCCCAGGCGCCCAGGGGGGTCCATTTGCCAAAGATCATAGCGGCCAGCGCGATAAACCCGCTGCCAACGGTCATGCCTTCTTTGAAATAGCCAACCACCTGCAAGGAGAAATAAGTGCCACCCAACCCGGCCAGAAAGCCGGAAATCAGCACGTTAATATAGCGGACCTTGAAGACATTTACCCCGGCGGTATCGGCCGCCTTGGGATTTTCACCCACGGCCCTGGTACGCAGGCCCCAGGTGGTGTAAAACAGGATGTAGTGCCCGACGAAAATTAGCGCAATCGCCAGGACCGAAACCAGGCCAAGGGTAAAGGGCGCTGCATCAATGTTAAACTTTAACGAAGGCAGTATACCGGCGTCAGCGTTGCGCCTTGAACTGGTAAATATCAGGCTGTAGAGGTACGCTGTAAGGCCAAAGGCAAAGATGTTGATGACCGTACCGCTGATAATCTGGTCCACTCTGAAGTAAATCGAGAGGACCGCGTGTATCAGGGCAATCGCCATCCCGGAAATAGGCGCAAGGATCAGCCCCAGCCAGACCTGACCGGTCAGGGCCCCTACCAGCGCCCCAAAAAAGGCCCCGGTTAACATCATACCTTCGATGCCGATATTGACCACACCGCTACGTTCCGAAAAAGTACCGCTAAGTGCGCCCAGGGTTATTGGGGTAGCAAAGCTAAGAGTCAGGATGATAACCGAAACTATGTCAACCAGAGGCTGGTTGGAACCAAAAAAAACCCGCCAGATAAAAATAAGCAACAGTAAGCCAAGCGCTACCAGCGGCCAGCGGGAATGGCGCAGGTACTGGCGCATGGAACGGGCGCTATCTATCTTTTCTTCACGATCTACCAGAACTTGTGCCATTTTACTCCGTCTTTCCCCAGCCACGTGACAACACTACCTGGGCACCCTGCGGCCCACGCATGCGGTAAAGCCAGCGCAAAACCTGGTCGGCCGCTACGAAAATGATAACCAGGGCCTGGATCATCGAAATAAGATCGGAAGGCAACTGGGTCCCATCCGCCGCAACCGTATCAAATTGCATTTGACTGGCCCCACTCTGTAAAGCCGCAAATAGCAAAGCGGCTGGAATTGCCGCCAGCGGATTGTTTTTAGCCAACAAGGCAATGGCGATACTATTAAACCCGTAACCGACCCCCATTGAGGCGCTGTACTGGTAATTCAAGTTAGGGTTACCCATTACTTCCAGCGCACCGGCCATACCGGCCAACAGGCCGCCTACGGTTATGGAGATAATAGTTATCCGGGAGACATTTATACCGGCGTAACGGGCCGCGCTGGGGTTGAGGCCAACCGTGCGGATTTCAAAACCTAAAGGCGTCTTCCACAGTATCCAATACAGCAGCCCGGCGACTAAAATAGCCAGCACGAAGCCCCAGTGCAGCGGGAAATCGGCAGAACCGGAGCTGACAGCGCCATCGTGGTGGGCCAGGGTGGGAATACGGGCGCTTTCCGCAATCGGGAGGGTTGTTGTCATTTTAGTGCCGCGCAAAGGGCCTTCCGAGCCTACCAGGTAAGCCGTGAGAAAACCGGCGATGTAATTGAGCATGATAGTCGTAATTACTTCATGCGCCCCGGAGAAAGCTTTAAGCACGCCCGGTATGGCACCCCATAAAGCCCCGGCCAGCCAACCGGCAGCCAGGGTCAGCGGCACCGCCGCGAAAGGCGGCCAGCCTACCAGGTTGATACCCACCCAGGCTGCGGCAATAGCGCCCACTTTGAATTGGCCTTCCGCGCCGATGTTAAAAAGGCCCGCCCGGAAAGCAAAGATTACTGCCAGGGACGTTAAAATATAAGGCGTGGTCGCGGCCAGGGTATTATTAATTTTGGAGGCATCCCCAAAAGCGCCCTTTAAGAGGCTGGCATAGGCCGTTAGCGGATTAAAACCTGAAATAAAAATAATTACCGCGCCCAGAACCAGCGCAGTAAAAATGCCCAATAAAGGCAGGGCCAGTTGCTGCATTAAAATGCGCAGCCAACGGACTATCAGGTTATCGGACGGGGATGTTGTTGCGGTCATATTTTAGAATTCCTGAAAACCAAGCAACTATTAGTTATATCTGGTAGAACGGTTAGATTAAGACTTGTGAACCTGGAGCCTGTAACTCAACCAGGGTTAAGTTATACCCGGACTGTTTTAAGCCGGATTGCCTGATAAGGTGACACCTGCCAGGATTCATATTTTACGCTATTTTTTAGTTCAGGATATAAGAAAAGAGAATTGAGCTGATTAAGAGAAAATTAGGATTTTCTGCTTAACCTTTCTTACATCAATTCTCTTTTCTCATTTTAATCGCCTGCCCTCTTCGCTAAAAGAGGTTAGTTACCCTTAAACTTTAACGCCGGTTTTGATCGTGCCGTCTTTCAGACCGGCATCAACCTTGGTAATAAGGGCTTTGAGTTCGGCCGGGACAGCCGCTTCGGTATCGTGGAAAGGAGCCAGGCCAACCGGCCCAACGCTATTGCCACCCTTGAGAGTACCGGCGCTGGCGGCTTTCAGCAAGTCATACACGCCGTCGGCCAGGCGCTTGGTAGCGCTGGAAAGCAGCTTGGGAGCAGCTTTAGGCAGGGTATAGTACTGGTCGGTATCAACGCCGATAGCGAACACACCGGCAGCAACAGCGGCTTCTACCGCGCCGTTACCCGTGCTACCACCACCACCGAAGATTATATCATTACCGGCCTGGATCAGGGACTGGGTCTGCTGGGCACCCCAGGTCGGGTCGCTGAAGGCATTGTCGCCGTCCGGGTGGTAAGCGATAGTAACTTCGGTCTTGCCAGCTTTCACCAGGGATTTCTGGTTGGCATCCATCCAGGTAGCTCCAGCTTTGTAGCCTTCACCAAACCGCAGGACGGCCGGGACACTCTTGGTGCCAAATACGCCGCCAATTTTGCCCTTCTGGCTCATACCGGCAGCCAGTACCGCAGCCAGGAAGCCGGCTTTGTCTTCTTCAAATACCAGGCCAGCCAGGTTGTTAATTACAGTGGACTGACCCTGGTCAACACCAATGAACAGAACATTCGGGTTAGCTTTGGCAGCCGCAGTAGTGGCATCAGCCATTAAGAAACCAACGGTTACAATAACATCGTATTTTTCATCAAGGAATTGTTTAATATGCTTGGCATAGTCCTTGGTGTCTTTGGTTTCGATGTACTTGGGCTCGGTACCGGCTTCCTTGGCGTACTTCTGTACACCTTCCCAGGAAGACTGGTTGAAGCTCTTGTCATCAATCCGGCCAATGTCGGTTACGAAACCAACTTTAAGTTTCTTGCCAGCACCCGCAGCAGCAGCGGCGGTGGTTCCGGCAGCGGTGGTCGCAGCAGCAGCAGCAGTGGTTCCGGCAGCCGTAGTAGCGGCAGCAGTGGTTCCGGCAGCAGCAGCGGTGGTCGCAGCAGCAGCAGTGGTTCCGGCGGCAGCGGTGGTCGCAGCGGCAGCGGTCGTGGCAGCGGGCGCGGTTGTTGCGGTGTTATCTCCGCAAGCAGCTAATAGCAGGACTGTCATTAAAGACAGTACTACCAGTAGACTTGCGCTGGAATTCTTACGCATTTGTATTCAATCCTCCTGTGACAATACAATTTGTACAATACATTTATTGAAGTTGCTTCTACCCGGCTGGTCAGCCAGGTTACGGGGTTTCAGGTAAAAAGTTGTAATGGCACTATAACAACCATAACTGATTATTAGAGCCGGTAAACTTTTCCGTAAGAGCATTTTCGTTTGTTGCACTCTATTAAACAAGACCTTAATGCTCTTAAGACTTTTACCTGGAAGCAAGTTATTCAACTTTGAATTCTAATTTGCCTTGTTAACCTTGTTAGCATTGTAGTATTCGGATTATAACATAGCCTTTTATGTGGAGCAATTTTTGAAAAGTGGTGCAAATTCTTTTTGCGAATGGGTCTAATCTGTGTATAATGATTCTACCTACGAGTTTATCCCAGGGGTAAATTTTAACTGCTAAAGAAGGAAAAGGGAAACAGGTGCGGTTCGTTATCATTGGTGGCGGCTGCTATGGAATTTACCACAGCGGCCAGCTTTACAAAGCAATTCAAAAGGGCAAGTTGCCCGCCACCAGCCAGTTAATAATGGTAGACCGCAACGCCGAGCCGCCCGCCAAAGCTAAATTCGGCCAGGAACCCAATTTCAGTTTTGTCCAGGCTGACTGGCATAACTTCTTGATGCGGTTCATGCAGGACCCCGGGCAATTCGAGCCGGAGCGGGATAGAGAAACTGTCCAGATAGTGCCGCCGCCCTATGCGCCGCACCTCTTTTTCGAGTGGTTGATGGCGGCTACGGAAGTTGCCCTGAAGGCCCGCGGATTAAGCGGTTTTCAGGTCAAGCGGGAAGGTTTTGACTATCCAATACGGACCCCTTACGAGTACATTGACCCTAAAAACGGCAATCACTTTCTGAGCCGGGCCGGGTGGACCTGTCCCGCAACCTGTATTGAGCCGCGCAGCTGCCCGGCCGTTAAAGATACCCGGGATTGGGACCTGGACCAGGATTTACGGGCCTTTGTTGGCGGGCAACCGCTAAAGCCCTCGGCCAGTGCCCGGAATGCGCTGGCCCAGGCCGGACTGGCTAACGGCCCGTCCAACACCGCCCTACTGGAAACCCCACCGCCCGGCCGCTATGGCGGGGTGGAGACCTTTACCTGCCATCATTTCATGTATGGCATCGGCACCGTTCCGGCTTTGCGCCTGTACGAAGCGCGTGAACGCATGGTCCGCCTGGCTTTAAGCCTGGACGAAACCCGGCCCGAAACAAGGGTAGCCGTGGGTACGGTTTCACATTGTCATGGAGTAGTTGCAACGATTTTACTTAAACGTAGTTTATAACCGCCGGAGAAATAAGAATGGTTGCTCGTGCGTCTGCCGCAGCTAAGATCAAGGAAATTGAGGAGTTACCCTTAAATTCCATATTGCAGGGCGATTGTATCGAAATGATGTCGCGGCTGCCTGATAAGTCGGTTGACCTTATTTTTGCCGACCCTCCCTATAACTTACAGCTTCAAAATGAATTGTGGCGGCCGAATATGACCCTGGTGGACGCGGTGGACGACGATTGGGATAAGTTCGATAGCTTTGAGGCTTATGATACCTTTACCCGCCGCTGGCTTGCCGAATGCCAGCGCATCCTCAAAGATACCGGCACTATCTGGGTTATCGGCAGTTACCACAACATTTACCGGGTCGGCTCGATTATGATGGACCTGGGCTTCTGGATTCTAAATGATGTGGTCTTTGTTAAGCTCAATCCGATGCCTAACTTCCGGGGCGTCCGTTTCACCAACGCACACGAAACTTTGCTCTGGTGCAAGAAAAGTAAGAACCAGAAGAAATATACTTTTAACTACCAGCAGATGAAACAAATTAACGATGAAAAACAGATGCGCAGCGACTGGGAAATTGCCCTTTGCACCGGCAATGAACGTCTGAAAATTAACGGGGAGAAAGTTCATAGCACCCAGAAGCCGGAAGCCCTGCTCTACCGGGTGATTCTTTCCAGCTCGCTGCCGGGCGATGTGGTCCTCGACCCCTTCTTTGGTACAGGCACGACCGGGGCGGTCGCCAAGAAATTACACCGCAACTGGATTGGGATTGAACGAAACCCGGTCTATGTCGGCGCGGCCAGGGAGCGCATAGAAGCCGTCCGGCAAACCCACCTGGATTTTGAAGTTTTCCCGATGCACAACAAACGGACCCAGCCGCGCATAGCTTTCGCGGCCTTGCTTGAAAACGGCCTAATAAATCCCGGTACCAGGCTATACTATGCCCGGCCAGGCCGCCAGAAAACTATCAGCGTAGCCGGAGACGGTTCCAGCACCGTCCCCATTGCGACGGTCCGGGCGGATAGCTCGATCAAGTGTGGCGAATTCGAAGGCTCGATTCACCTGGTAGGCTCGAAAGTCGGTGGGGCACCGTCCTGCAACGGCTGGGACCACTGGTGGTTCCAGGGCGAGGACGGTGACTTCCATTCAATAGATGAGCTGCGAGCAGCTTTCCGCGACCTTCAAAAAGAAAATGCGGCTAGCGAAGCGCAATCGTAGGATCTTTGGAACGCGGCAGGTTGTACCAGACGTCGTTGGCGGCTTCCATTTCTTCCGGTTCAAGCTTCAAATCAACCGCGGTCAGGGTTTCCTTTAATTGTTCCGGGCGGCTGGCCCCCAGGATAGCCGAGGTTATGCCAGGCTGAGCCAGCACCCAGGCCAGGGCGACCTGGGACAGGGAACGCTTGCGAGCATCGAAGAACTGGCGCAATTGCTCGACCGCCATAAACTGGGCTTCCTGCCAGTAGCGGTTCTGGTACATCTTGCCCGCCTGGTAGAGCGAGAAGCGCGAACCTTCCTGCACTTCCTGGCCCGGCTGGTAGCGCCCGGTCAGAAAGCCACCGGCCAGCGGGTTATAGCTGATTACCCCCAGACCTTCCTCCCGGCACAACGGTAGAATTTCATTTTCAATTTCCCGGTAAAGAATGTTATAGCGGGGTTGGTCGCACTCGAAGCGGGCCAGACCCTTTTTATCGCTGACCCAGAGGGCTTTCGACAACTGGTAAGCCTGGTAGTTGCTACATCCCAGGTAACGCACCTTTCCGGCCTTTACCAGGTCGTTGAGAGCGTCCATGGTTTCCTCAATTGGGGTTTCAGGGTCGGGACTGTGGACCTGGTATAAATCAACATAATCGGTCTTAAGGCGCAGCAGGCTGGCGTCTATTGCCTGCATTATATATTTGCGGGACAGGCCGCTTTCGTTCGGGCCTTCGCCCATAGCACCCCGGCACTTGGTTGCCAGCACAACCTTGTCGCGGCGCTTCCGCTCTTTAATCCAGTTGCCCACGAATTCTTCGGTACGGCCGCGCAGTTCAGGAGTAGCCCCTAACGGGTAAACATCGGCGGTATCTATGAAAAATACCCCGCCCTCCCAGGCAGTATCCATAATTTCAAAAGAAGTCTTTTCATCGGCCTGGTTTCCAAAGGTCATTGTTCCCAGGCAAATCTCGCTCACCTTCAACCCGGTACGGCCCAGGCGTTTAATTTTCATAAATTTCCTTAAGGTTTAACTGGCCATAAAGGTCTAAAACAGCAGCGGTAAAAGGTGGAGATATAGAAGCAGGCTAACTGGTGCTATGAAGTACCACCGGGCTTTAGAATGGCCAACGTTTTAATAAAAGCAAAGTACGCCGGGTTCATTCTAGCATAAGCGGCCGGAAGCAAGCATTTCAAATGGAAACTTGGCTTCGAAAATGGTTTTAAGTTTGTCGTGGGGTAAAGTTTGGGCTATTATAGTTAAAGAAACCTTATATTTTAAATTAGGAGCCGTAAATGTCCGTTTTTGATGTAATACGCCACCGCCGGAGCGTTGGTAAAGTTAAACCAGATATGCCGCCTCGTGAGAAAATTGAACGCATGCTGGAAGCGGCGACCTATGCGCCGAACCATCATATTACCGAACCCTGGCGTTTCATTGTACTGACCGGACCGGCTCGCGAGGCATTGGGCGAATTGATGGAGCAGTCTTTGCGCGAAAAAATGCTCGAAACTGAAAGCGAGAAAGCCCAGGCCGCCCTCAATAAAGAGCGCAACAAACCATTACGGGCGCCGGTAGTAATCGTGGTTGCCAGCGTTAAACCGGAAACCCCGAAAACAGTTGATATTGAAAATGTAGAAGCAGTCGCCGCCGCTATCCAGAACATGTTACTGGTGGCCGCGGAAGAAGGACTGGCAACTATCTGGCGCAGCGGCGAACCTTCCCGCGACCCCAAAATAAAGGCCCACTTTGACCTTTCTCCGGAAGAACATATTGTCGGCTTCGTATACGTGGGTTACCCGGCCATTCCCCACCCTGAGCGCTTCCCTACACCCTATCAACTCAAGACCGAGTGGCGCGGCCAGGAATAATTCTTGATAAAAGGTTAACACTAAAGTGGATTTCAAACGTAGAAAGGGATGCCTGGAAATAAAAGAAAATCTAAATTAAGGCTGCTTCGACGGCGTTCAACATGCTATGTTTAACGCGCTTTGTTTTCCAAGAAAGAGGTTAGCATATGAATCAACCTGAGGGGATTGTAACCAATAATGGCGCACCGGACCTGGAAACGCCCGCCTTACTTGAAACCGCTGAGGAAGTTACTTCCCAGGATGGGAAGGATGCACAACCAAAAAAGGCGGACTCCCGGCTGAGCGGGTCTACGCCTATGGTTGAAGCTGGCCGGAACTATATCGCCAGCCAGGTTAAAAAATTCCGTGAAGCGGAACCTACTGCCCGTGCAGGTAAAGACCGCGAAGGCGTCCACGACATGCGGGTTGCCACCCGCCGCGTGCGCGAAAATCTCCGGCTGCTGGGCGAAACCTGCTTCAATCCGGCCGAAACGGATGCTTTGCGTAAAAAGTTGCAACGCCTGGCCCGCACCCTGGGCGAAACCCGCGACACCGATGTTTTCCTGGAACACCTGGATACCTATGATGCCCAGCTTCCGGTAGACCAGCGGGCCGGTCTGGAGCCTTTGCGACAGTTGCTAAAAAAGCGCTATAAACGCAGCCACAAGACCCTGCTAAAGCTGCTAGACGATCCCAAAACCCAGAAGTTAATTGACCGGTTGGACCGGTTTACCGCGGACACCAATCCTGGCGTGACCGCGAAAAAGCTGAATAAGGACGCGGTGGCCCCCAGCCTGGTCCGGCATTTCGCTGGCAGCACCATCTGGAAACGGTATGAAGAAGTATTGGCTTATGATACGATTGTCAATTCGGAAACTTCTCAGGAAACTTTGCACCAATTACGGATTGCTTTCAAACGCCTGCGTTACACCATCGAATTCTTTGACGACGCCCTGCCGCCTACCATAAAGACCTTGCACCAACAACTGGTGAAAGCCCAGGACGACCTGGGCGCCCTTCACGATGACTACGCCGCGAATATTTACCTGACCGGCAACGTGCTTAACAACAAAAAACCCGACAAGGCGTTAGAAAAATACCGCGAAAGCCGGGAAGTTGACAGCCTGAAGGTAAAAGAAGGCTTTCTGCAAAAGTGGCGGTTACTTAGCGGTCTGGAATATAAACGCCAGCTTGCAAGTGCGATCACCGGTCTGACTGCCAGGTAAAATGCCGCCCGGCAATGCAGCGCTGGTAAGCCGATTTAGTTCAATAACCGAATGGGGTAAAAGCTGGTCTTCTTTATGCTATTATCAACCCATGTAAGGTAAATTCTTAATTTACTACCCAAGGTACAGGCAGGTATTTTGCCTTAAGGAGATCTCATATCCGGGCGGTAGGTAGTAATCTAGTGTGCTGAATGGCTTCAACGGCGAAGAACAAACGGCGAAAGGAGTTGAGAAGGTGGAATCGCGAGATGAGTTTATAACGCAAGTACTTTCAACAATTGATGAAGCGGAAGTTCTAACAATTTTCTTTCCTAATTTAGCTAAAGCATTAGTAATAGATGTCCGCCGTAATTTTGAAGAAGGGCCGCTGGTTAAAGTCGTTAACCAGGTAAATTCAATGGAAGAACGCATGGCGGCTATAGAAAAAATGCGGCCTGGCCTGGGCCGGGTGCGCAGTATTGCCGGGATTCCCTGGGCCAAATCCGTCCGCACTTTACAGGAAAACGGGGTAATTGCCCGCCTGGAGCAGCGCCTGGCAAGCGCCGGTGAAAATCCATATGAGGCCACGTATGCCTGTGATACCGCATACAAACAGCTGCAAGAACTGGAAAGAGAGCAGTGGGTTAATGTAATTAAGGGCCGAAATACGCTTTATAAGAATATTTGGGAAACTCCCAGGGTATAATTTAACTTTATTGGTTAGTGGCTCCTTTTCCCGGTAGGCTCCAGAAGCAACACTATAGCGATTTCCTTACAACCAATTCTTGTAGTCTAAAATGTAAAGCGGCGTTTAGAACGCCGCCTTTTCTTTGCCATTCAGCAAAATACTAAATTAGATCTTTGGCGATTTTTAGCAATTCATCCATCCTGACCGCTTCGCTCGCAGGAGGTTGATAACCATGCGCAATTGCATTCCTTGACTTCCTGGCCTCCCATAAAACCTAAAATGTTTAAGTTACTTTTATTTATTATTACTCAGTAATACAAACTTTAATAAATAATCTTTATAGACCAGGTATTGCCTTTATTATTGTGTAATAAGCCCATATCGCCTGCAATTGGGTTAACCCACTGTCTAACTAAAACATACCGGAGCTTATTCCAGGGTGGCGTCAATCTATAAAAAGTTTGACAAACAGCCTATGGTGTAGTATCACTATTAGCATAGTGGCATAAATACTTGTTCAGCCAGGGTTTTCTCGGAAGTGCGTATCCCTGTTGCCTGGCGATTATCCGCAGCGTTGCTCATCACCCTATTAACCCATATTTTCATTGCCGAAATCCATTATTGTTTTTGATTGTTAGTCTTGCGGCTAACTTACTTTATGGCTGGTGCTACTACGACCGGTGCCATACTGTCAGTTTCCCACAGGATTAGCTTGTTTATCAGGAAAGCAGGCAAAATTATATGTTAGATAGAATAGCAGCTATGCGCCCTAAAAAGAAGATCGCGCTGGTGGCGCATGACAACAAGAAAAGGGAGTTGCTGGAATGGGCCGAGTACAATAAAGGCCGCCTGGCCCAGCACGAACTTTACGGCACGGGTACCACCGGCCAGGTGATTGAGCAAAACCTCCGCCTGCCGGTCCACAAATTCCAGAGCGGCCCCTTAGGTGGCGACCAGCAAATTGGAGCCAGGATTACCGAAGGAATGCTGGACTGCCTGGTCTTTTTCTGGGACCCGCTGGAGTCACAACCTCACGACCCGGATGTTAGAGCCCTGTTGCGGATTGCGGTAGTCTGGAATATTCCGGTAGCCTGTAACCGCTCGTCGGCCGACTTCATCATTTCCTCGCCATTAATGACCGAGGAATACCAACCGGTGCTTCCGAATTACATCAGGGAGAGGGTTTTAGGGATTATCGAAGGAGAAGCCGCCTAAAATCCCAGGAACGGCCTGAATTTTCTTAATAGCAGGTTCCTGTAATTCAGAAGACAAGCAAATATTTTCGTTTCCCAACAACTTAAAGTTAAAGGGCTTAACCAATTTATTTGGCCAAGCCCTTTAACTATCAGTCGGTTATACGAGAAATAGTATGGTGACAATTATAGTTATATAATGAATGGAAAGACTTGGGTCTAAAAATCGGTCCAGGTCTTGCCGCGAAGTTTCATTGCCAGGAAGCCCGCCGTATCGACGTTGAGCTTGCTGACATCAAAGTACTGCTTGCTGCCCTGCATACCGCCGCGAGTATCTTTCTTAAAATCGGTTTCCTGAAGTACGCCCAGGATAAACACCTTGACCGGGACTTCGCTGTTTGGCCGCAGGCTAAGAGCGGAAGCCAGGGCTTTTTGCTGGTAGTCCTGTTCGCGTCCTCCCCCGGCAATCCACTCGAACTCGGTTTTTTCGCCAGGCAGCACTTTTACAACCGCTTCTATGTTGGCTACATGCGACACCTTCGAGCTGCGATACAGGCCAAAGTACCGGCTGGGCTTGTGGTTGGAAGTCGCCTGGTCCGCCGGACAAATATAGACTCTTTCACGCTCTACTTCTTGCCAGCTTTTCGCACAATTTATAATCAGCAGTTGTTGGTTATCACTGCTCAATCTCTCACTCATTTTTATCATACTTTCGCTAAAACTAATAGTTATTGATTACCGCTAAGGGAAAGGCTTAACTGATTCACAGGCTAAGCCTTTCTAGTTAAGTTAATTCCGTAAAGGTTTGCCCTTCATCAGGAGGTGCTGCATGCGCTCCTGGGTCCTGGGCTCTTTGCACAGGGCGACAAAAGCTTCCCGTTCCAGGTCAAGCAGGAATTGCTCGTTGACTTCCTGGGCCGGGCTGGCCGTATTGCCGCCGGTCAGGACATACGCCAGCTTGTAGGCCACCAGGGCGTCGTGTTCGCTGATCGTTTTGGTCAGGACCAGCCCATCAATGACCTGTTCGATAGCCAACCGACCGCCTTCACCCGGTAGTTTGAACAGGGCCGGTTCCGGCGGCTTGTAACCGCCAGGCTGGTTAGCCAGTTCCAGGGCGTCGGCTTTGGCTTCGGTGATGAGCCGCTCCCGCGAAAGCGAAACCGCGTCGGTCTTACGCAAGAACCCGAGCGAACGCGCTTCCTCGGCGCTGGTAGAAACTCTGGCATAAGATATAGTTTCAAAGGCTTTCTGGACGGCTGGCATCGGGCCGCCCATGCCGCGCATTTTTTGCATCTGGCGCAACAAAAGCTCTTTGCAGCCGCCGCCGCCCGGTATCAGGCCCGCCCCTACTTCGACCAGCCCGATATAACTTTCGCCATAGGCCCGGACTTTCGCCCCGGCCAGCACTATTTCGGCCCCGCCGCCCAGCGTCCGGCCAAACGGCGCGACTACCACCGGTTTGGGCGAATATTTCACGGCCATATTAAAGTCCTGGAAGGCTTTAACGTTTTTTTCCAGTTCACTCCATTGTTCCTGGCTGGCCGCCATCAGGGCCAGGAACAGGTTTGCCCCGGCCGAGAAGTCGTCAGCCTCGTTGGAGATAACCAGGGCCTGGTACTGGTCGCCGCCATTGAGGGTGGACAGTGCCCGGAAGCCAATCTCGATCATATCCGGGTCAATTGCGTTCAGCTTGGCGTGAAATTCCAGCAGCAACACGCCATCGCCCAGGTTGACCAGGCTGGCGCTCTCGTTGGTGCGCAGGACGTTGGCTTTATCCTGCTTCAACTTTGCCAGGCGGATAACCGCCGGGTTTTCGGGTAAGAGCTTGTAGCGCTCTTCCTTGAAGTCCCAGTATTTCTTCTTGCCGTTCTGCTCAATATAGAAGAAGTCCTGGCCGCGATTGATAAAATCAATAATCCACTGGGGCACCTGGCGGCCTTCCTGGCGCATACGCTGGACGCTTTTGAGCGGCCCGATAGCGTCCCAGGTCTCGAAAATGCCTAGCTCCCAGTTGTAACCCCACTTCATGGCGTTATCAATCGTCAGAATATCGTTGGCTATCTCGGGCAGGCGGTCCGCGGTGTACAACAGGGTATCGGCCAGCACGTCCCAGCCGAACTTCCCGGCCCGGTCGTTCAGGTTAACCAGGGTTTCAATCCGCTTGGCCGGGGTAGAACGGCGCTCGGCTTCTTCCAGTTTAGTATCGGTCAAAGGTTTGGCAGCTTGCTCGTGGTACTCCAGGGTCGCCGGGTCAAGGGCCAGGATTTTGGTCTGGCCGCCCTCTTTAACCTTTTTATAGAAGCCCTGGCCGGTTTTGTCGCCCAGCCACTTGTTGGCGGCCATTTTCTCGACCCAGTCCGGGAAGCGAAACGCCTCGCGCTGTGCATCGTCCGGGGCGTTATCATAGACATTCCGGGCCACATGCAAAGAGGTATCCAGCCCTACCAGGTCGCTGGTACGAAAAGCGGCACTTTTGGGCCGCCCGCTGGCCCGGCCCAGGATAGCGTCAACTTCTTCGACTTTCAGGCCGTGTTCGGCCATGCGGTTGAGGGTCGCCATCATTCCATAGATGCCGATGCGGTTGGCGACAAAGTTGGGCGTATCCCTGGCGAGGATGACCCCTTTACCCAGCCGTTCCTCGAAAAAGCGGCTCATGAATTCTACCAGGGCCGGGTCGGTCGCAGGCCCGGCGACCAGTTCCATCAGCTTCATATAGCGCGGCGGGTTAAAGAAGTGGGTAATCAGGAAGCGGCGTTGCAAATCTTCCGGCAGACCTTCGACCATCGAGGCCAGCGAAATACCGCTGGTATTGCTGGAAATAATCGCTTCGGGCTTGACTACCGCCGCCAGGCGGTTCAAAACATCCCGCTTGATGTCCAGTCGTTCAACGACCACCTCAATGATCCAGTCGCACTCGGCCAGTTGGGACCAGTCATCTTCAAAGTTACCGGGCGTGACCAGTTCGGCAAATTTAGGGCTGTAAAAGGCGGCCGGGCTGGCTTTAAGGGCGGTTTGTAGGCCGTTATTAGCCAGTTTGTTGCGGTCAGCTCTGGGAGCGTCCGGCGCAACGTTGGCTGGTACAATATCCAGCAGGAGGACCGGCATACCGGCGTTCGCCAGGTGCGCGGCAATGCCAGCGCCCATTACCCCGGCCCCTAATACGCCGACTCGTTCAATTTTGTAGGTCATAAGATGTACCTCAACCTTTTTAATTGAGCCGCTCAACGATAGTTGCCAGACCCTGCCCGCCACCGATGCACATTGTTTCAATCGCCAGGTGGGCATCAAACTGTTTGAGGTCGTTCATCAAAGTAGCCATAATCCGGGCACCACTGCAACCGAGCGGGTGGCCGATGGCGATAGCGCCACCTTTCAGGTTCAACTGCTTTTCGTGACTGATGCCAAGCTCGCGCATTACGACAATTGCCTGGCTGGCGAAGGCTTCGTTCAGCTCGACCACATCAATATCTTCAATGGTCAGACCGGCCCGCTGCAGGGCTTTACGTACCGCCGGGATGGGGCCAATGCCCATTAACTCCGGCTCTACCCCGGAGACCGCCATAGTGACAATCCGGGCCAGCGGTTTAAGGCCAAGTTCGCGGGCTTTACCCAGGCTCATAACCACTGCCGCCGCCGCCCCATCGTTCAGGGGGCTGCTGTTACCGGCCGTGACGCTGCCTTCGGCCACGAAGACCGGTTTCAAACTGGCTAGCTTTTCCAGGGTGGTATCAGCGCGCGGGCCTTCATCGTTTTCCAGCACCCGGCCATCCGGCAGAGGCACCGGCACAATCTCATCCGTGAACATGCCTTCTTTTTGGGCCTTAACCGCCCGCATGTGGGAGTGGTAGGCAAATTCGTCCAGTTCCTCGCGCTTGAGGTTCCATTTTTTTACTACGTTTTCGGCTGTCAGACCCATCGGGATATAGACTTCCGGGAACCCGGACTTGCCACCGACCAGCTTTTTATTAAAGGAAGGATTGAAACCGCCCATCGGGACCCGGCTCATACTTTCGATGCCACCGGCTATGAAAACATCGCCCATTCCCAGCATAATATTCTGAGCGGCCATATTTATGGATTGCAAACCGCTGGCACAGAAGCGGTTGACCGTAACGCCCCCGGCGCTGACCGGAATTCCGCTTAGAATGCCAATATTGCGGGCCACATTTAAGCCCTGTTCGCCCTCAGGCATCGCGCAGCCAAAAATAACATCTTCCACCAGGTTAGGATCAAGCAAGCCAGCCCGTTCCAGCGCAGCCTTAACTACCAGTGCCCCCAGGTCGTCTATGCGTAAATCCTTTAGACTGCCCTTTGAGGCGCGGCCAACCGGGGTGCGTACGGCACTGATTATTACCGCCTCCCGGTCTCCCAATTTATTAAGGCTGGTACCAACTCGACTTGGTTCTGCCGTCATGGCAATCCTCCTTTGGTGCATTTTGTTAGAACAACTAATGAAATTGTACTTCAATTCGGGTGGCTTGCCAAACGTCAGGGCAAAATCAGGTCAACACGGGGCGTTACGGCCCGCCAGCAGCCTGGTTTTGGCCTGATTTGCCAGCCGGGGCTGGCAGGCTTTCCAACAACACTTCCAGCCCCTCCTTCTTTTACAACCCTTTTAATAAGAAGCACCGGATTTTAAGGCGGTTGCAAAGTCGCCCGGGAACTTTACAAAGGTCTTTGCAAGATTGGCACAGTCTGGTATACTTAGCCCAATATGGAATAATTACATTATGTAAACCTGAAATGTATTAGCTCCAGTAGTTGTATTTTGATTCAAGTAGGTACGATGTTTAAACTCTCTTTCTGGCGCAATTTCGAATTTCCTCTTTTCATCGCCATGATCTTCACATGTCTTTTTGGTGTGGCGATGATCCGCAGTACGATCATAAATGACCCTGCGTTCAGCGATTCAAAACTGGATGTTAACCAACTAACGGTCGGGTTTGGCATCGGGTTGATTTTCTTCTTTGTGCTAAGCCGGTTGGATTATCACTTTTTTGAAAGCTGGCAGTTTTTTATTTACATTGGCTGTGTGGGCCTATTGGTCCTGGTCGAGTTAGTAGGTCTAACCACGCTCGGCTCAACCCGCTGGATTACAGTCGCGGGGGTCAGGGTCCAACCTTCCGAACCGGCCAAGTTGATGGTCATTCTTATGTTGGCCCGTTTTTATGTGACCAACGAACACCGCATAAAGCGTATTCCGGTCTTTATTTTTTCCATGATCCAGATTGTGCCGATTGCCGCGCTGGTCTTTATCGAGCCTGACCTCGGGACAACTATGGTTATCATGGCAATCTGGCTGGGCATGACCTACGCGGCCGGGGCCGACCTGCTCCATATGATGACCCTGTTCTTTCTGGCCGTACCGATATTGCTTATAGTCTGGAACCTGGGCCCGCTGACCGGCGGCAAGTTCCAGGTCTTTCAGCCTTACCAGGAAGCTCGCCTGGCGCTCTTTTTAGACCCGCAGAAAGACCCTAACGGAGAAGGTTACAACCTTATTCAATCCAGGGCCGCGGTGGAAGACGGCGGACTATTGGGTCAGGGTTACACTGAAGGTATCCATAACAAGTACGACCTGTTGAAAATCCGCCACGCCGACTTTATCTTTTCGGTTATCGCCGAAGAATTTGGCTTTGTCGGCTGTATTGCGGTGCTTTCAGTGCTGATATTAATGATCTTCAGGGTAATTACGGTTGCAAAAAAAGCCGCCGATTCCTACGGTAGATATATCTGTATCGGGGTAGCAACCATGCTCTTTTTCCAGGTATTTGTAAACGTCGGGATGAACCTGGGCTTGATGCCGGTCACCGGTATTCCTTTACCCATGATAAGTCACGGCAGTAGCTCGCTCTGGACTACCCTGATGGGCCTGGGTCTGGTCGAAAGTGTCGCCCTGCGCCACCAGCGAGATTTAACCTGGTACTACCGAACAGGACCAGGCAAAGAATAAGGCACAGGTTGGCGATGCTCAATTACCTGCTAAGAATGCGCGGTATATTCTTATATTTCCTGGCTATCGGGCTGCTGGCGGCCGGGACTTATAACGCCTCGCTTCTTTTCAGGAACGGCCTGGAAAGCTACCAACCCTTGCAGCTTGAAGTCGCCCCGCCCCAATCTTTGACCAGTTTTGACAGCCCGGTCCCCCCGGTCGCCCCAAACAGCAGCGATTCAACCCAGGCCGCAACGGGTAATTCTTCCAACCGGCCCGGCACTACCGCGCTTTTGACCAACCGGGTAGTGCTGGTAGTGGTTAACGGCCTGGGCCTGGAAGATACCGAAACGTTACCGGCCCTGCAAAGCGAACCGCTAAAGCTGCTCAGCACCGGGGCCAACCTCTTTACAGGCCCGGTCCAGCCGCAAGTGCCGGGCCTGGTAACGTTGCTCACCGGGGCCACCTTTGACCTGACCGGCGGGTTTACTCTGAATCCGGGCCAACCTTCCCTGACCGCTCCCTCAACCTACCAGCAACTGGGCCAGTTCGATAACCTGTTCGCGGCGGTCAAGCGCAACAAATTTACCACCGCCTTTTTCGGCACAAATGACTGGTTTACGGCCCTGCCGCCCAACCTGCTGGATGCTTATACCGCCTTCGACCCGCGCCAACCCGCCTCTGACATCACCGGCCATGCCCTGGATTTTCTTAAAAAGAAATCGGCTAACTTTACGCTGGTGCAGCTAAACGCATTAAGCCGGGTCCACAAGGATTTTGGTTCAAACTCGCCTGAAGTTCTCCAGGCCCGCCAGGACCTGAATAGCTCCCTGACCCGCCTGATTGGCGGCGAACTCGACCTGCGCTCCACGACCCTGATTATTACCGGCGACTTCGATGAAGGCGTTAAAGCGGGCGACCGCTGGACCGTACCCCTGATAATGCTGGGCCAGGCCGTCCAGCCGGGCGATAAAATATGGGGCCGCCAGGAAGATATTACCAGCACAATTGCCGCCCTTTTAGGCGTAGAAGTACCCCGCCACAACCAGGGCCGGATTTTAAGCGGCTTGCTTGCCATGCCCCCGGTGGACCACGGCGAGAAATTCCTGGCCCTGGTCGAACAGCAACAGGCCCTTAACATAGCTTACCGGAACCGCCTGAACCTGGTACTGCCCCTGGCGATAAACGACCCGCTGGCGAAAAACGCCGAGGATAATATTAAAGCCGCCCGTAAGAACTACCAGCTTGGTTCCTATGAGGGCATTGAGCAGGTGCTGGACCCGGCTTTGCGCTACACCCGGGCCGATATGGAAGACGCTCGCCAGGAATGGTTCGGCCAGGTGCGCTGGCAGCGGGCAATCCTGTCGGTCGTGCTGCTGGCCCTGCCTTTATTGCTTTTGTTAATCTGGCGCTCGGCCCTCGCCCTGCTGGCGGCCGGGTCGGCCCTGCTGGCGGCGGCGGTGCCCTATGGAATTTACTGGCTTCAGGGGCGTGGCTTTAGCTTTAATGCCACCAGCCTGCCCACTTTAATGGAAACCGCGCCCTGGCGAGCGGCGGTGGGCGTGCTGATTGCCCTTTTAATTCCTACTTTCTTCTTCGATTGGACCGAACGACGCCGCATCCGGCGCTTTGGCCGGGTGGACCTGAGTTACCAGCAAATTGCTGATCTGCGGCGGCCGCCCTTCCCGGTAGGCCGGTTATTTGCCTGCTGCGCCTTGCTGCTGGGCTGGCTGGCCTACTTCAGCGGCTTTATCTGGCTGGTCTGGTATTACTGGCGGTTCGGTTACTTCGGGCCGCTGGTCGGTCAACCGCCTCTCTTGCCGGACACCAGCGCCAGTTTCCTGGAATTTCTTGCGTTGAGCAACTTGCTGGGCTTTAGCCTGGTAATGTTGCCCGCGCCACTGGCCCTGATGGGGCTTTACTGGCTCAAACGCCGCTTCCGGGGCAATAACCTGGACGAAGAAGAAGAAGAAGAACAGGACATT
>JAQBPB010000050.1 GCA_028287745.1 Chloroflexota bacterium | reverse complement strand
CGTAGACCGCCGGGATGCCAGCCTTCCAGGCGGCCCGGTTGAGGCAGGCTTTTGCTTCTTCCGAATCGGTCGCGCCAATCAGTAAATCGGCCCCAGCCAGAATCTTTTCCAGCCGTTCCGGGTCACTGGTGACATCCAGTTCATGCGTTTCAACCTTGGCGACCAGGCTGGTAGACCGCAGGAAATCCGCCACGGCAGCGGTCTTCAGGCGACCCAGGTCGGCCAGACCGCAGATATGGCGGGCCAGGTTGGGAACGGATAGGCGGTCGAAATCCACCAGGACAAATTGCCCTACCCCGGCCCGGGCCAGTTCGGCGGCGATAGCCGAACCACCGCTACCAAGACCGGCAATCACGACCCGCCGGGTGGGCAGGTGCGTGGGGTCGAATAGCCCTTCGGTGCGGGCATGATAGTCGGTGTAAAGGCGCACCTGCTCAAAGGGTTGCGGCCGGAGCGATTTGTCGCGTTCGACCAGGTAACAACTGGTGGTTTCGCCGGAAAGGACCAGTACCAACCGGCCCGCAGGCAGACCTTCGCCAAGCTTCTCAGGCGCTATCGGGCGGCCGGGCTGCTCACGGACCCACCGGCCCAGGCGAGTCTGGCCGTTGCGCCCGGTCGGCTCCACCAACCGGGCTACGCTGCCCCGGTCGGACCGGCTACCCCACAGGTCGCCCCGGTCACCGGGAAGCGCCCGGAGCGCGGTTAGGAACTCGTCTGATATTAGCAGGTGCATTTTTATTTATTGCCTTACATTTGAAGATGGTCCAACTCCTGGCCGGGCCAGAGGTATTTACCGCTTTCAATCCATGATTCATAAGCGAAGAACCAGGCTGCTGCTACCGCTATAACCGTCGCCGCCGTCGTATCCCTTGAAAATGTCCGGTCACCCGGGTAATAGAGGCAAAGTTTGCCGTCAGGATACTGGTGTTTGAGTTGGCCGTTCAAATCGGTTGAATTTATTTCCGGGCTAACCGGAAAGACCGAAGGGGCCATGTTGGGAAAATGTTCCGGGTATTCCACCAGGATTTCGTATTTATTGCCCCGGTTGGACTCCAGGGTTCCATACCAGCACAGCGCATTCTCGCGTTTCAACAGTTGAAATTGAGGGAACTTTAGCGCCATAGCTTTACGTTCGATTAAAAGGCGTTGCGGATCGTATTCGTACCAGGCCATAACGTGGCACCTATTCTTTGCAGATTAAAACCACTTACCGGAAAAATTTTACTGACTTGCCCAAGAACTTCTGAAAAACTAAAAGGTGAAGCACTTCCTTTGTTTTGAAAAACCTGGCCAGGCCGGTTTATTAGAACCAGCGGCTTGGTTTAACCTTAATTTGACCGGCGGTTTTGGCCCCTTCCTGGTCGTTCCCGGCGGTTTTCTGACGCATGGCCTCTTCTTCCGGGGTAGTCAACCGGCCCTGGGAATCTACAAATACCGGCTGGGCGGTTTGTAACTGGCGCTTTAAGTCTTCCAGGCTTTTCCGTGCATTCTTGGCTGCTTCATTACTCATAATGGTCTGCACTTCTTCCTTCCTAAATTGGGCAGTTAAATAAAGCTTTGTGTAATGGCTTTATGCTTGGATACACCGTAATTAAATGAACGCGTATATATAGGTATATTATCTAACTAGTGGCGAAAAAAAACATTGATTTGCGTCACATATTTTAGGATTGCTTTCACACAACCTGAAACAAATTCCCCGGACAAAGCAATCGAAAATAGATTATTTGCGTAAATAGGTTAGTTATATAGCATATAATAAAGTTTATTTAGTTATTTGGCAAGCATTACCCATAACTAAACCAGGAGCTGTAAAGATTATTGGCATCTTTACAGCTCCTGGTTTAGTTATACCTTTTGGATTCCTGTTACCCGGGCAGCTATTACTAATCCGGAACAGCAACCCCCAGTGGCATTTCGCCAACATAATCCCGGCCTTTAGTCAATGGAGTAGTAGCAGGCCCTTCCAGGGTTTCACAGGCCCTTAAGATAGCCTGGTCGGCGCTCCAAAAAAACTTGTCGGCTCCAAATAAGTCTATAAGGCCGGTTCGTTCAAACATCCGCTGCACCTGGGGGGTCAGGCCGGTCAGATAAAGCAGGCCACCTTTTTTAAGCTGTCGTTGCCAGAGGTGTTCCAACGCATGTAGCCCGGAAACGTCAATCATGGGTACGCCACGCATGGATAAAATCAGTACCCGGCTGTTTTCCATATTCTCCAGGTGCCTGATAAGTTGGCCGGTGGCGCCAAAGAAAAGCGAACCGCTGAGGTAAACTACCCACATCCCGGCCGTTTCAAACGGTACATGGTGTCCGGCCAGGCGCAAACGTTCGGGGTCTACGCGAGTTGGAACAATTTCAAGCCGGGAAACCTGGGTTATGAAGATAACCAGGCTTACCATCACTCCAATAACAATCGCCTGGCTTAAATCCAGACTGACTGTAGCCGCCATCGTTATAAGCATTACCAGGACCGGTCCCTTCAGGCGATGTTTGATATAGAACCGGATAACGTGCCACTCGTTCATGCGCAGGGCGGTAACTATTAAAACCCCGGCCAGGGCAGCCAGGGGAATACGGGCAATTACCCCGCTCAGGAAAAATACACAGAACAACAGGGCCACCGAGTGAATGATACTGACTAACCGGGTAACCCCACCCGCTTTTATCCCGACACTCATCCGGGCAATCGCGGCGGTGGCCGGTACACCACCGAAAAAGGGAATTACGACATTACCAACACCCTGAGAAACCAGTTCCTGGTTAGAGTTAAGTTTTGTGCCGGTCATTCGTTCGGCGACCAGCCCGGCTAGCAGGCTTTCGATAGCGCAGAGGGCCGCGATTGCCGTGGCGGGGCCTAATAGTTCGCCCATTACGCTTAAATCGGCCCACTGGAGATTGTAGCGGTCGTCCAGTATCAGGCTGCCAGGTATATTCCCGATAGTGGCAACCTTCCAACCCAGCACCCAACTGACGATAGTAACCAGGGAAATACTCAGAAGAGCGACCGGCCAGCGCGAGGTGTATTTTAATAATGGCATTCCCAGCATTATCGCTATGACAATTAATGCGCAGGCTATCGACTCAAATACGATTGAGGGTAAAGGCTGGCTGAAATAGCCGATGACTTTAAGGGTGGTGCTTTCAGCGGCAGGGGTCTTAATTCCGAGGAAGTTATCAATTTGGCCGGTAAAAATAATCAGGGCGATGCCGCTGGTAAAGCCGGTGATAACCGGGGCCGGGATGAAATTGACAATCCGGCCCAGTTTGAATAGACCGAGCGCCAGCAGAATTATCCCGGCCATAATTGTCGCTAACCACAGGCCTGGCAGCCCATATTTCTGGACAATCACTATCAGGACCGCCGACATCGCGCCGGTCGGCCCGCTGATTTGATAGGCCGCACCGCTCAAGGTCCCGATTACGAACCCACTTATGATAGCGGTAATCAGCCCGGCTGCCGCCGTCGCTCCGCTGGCGATGCCAAAGGCCAGGGCCAGGGGCAAAGCAACCGCCGCCACAGTCAGGCCCGCTCCTAAATCGCTTTGAAAATGCTTAAGTGAATAATTTTTGAACTCAACTCGCCAGATCTGGAAAATATCTAATTTGTTAAGCATCAGTTGATCTCACTTAAATGTCGGCGGTCAGGTTTTGTTTTTCATTGTCAAGTAAGGCCAGCAATTCCTGGGTGGTAATAAGCTGGTTATTAAAGATGGTGCGCGCCACATCCAGCAAATCGTAGACCATAGGGTCGCGCACGCTGTAAAAGACACTGGTCCCATTTTTACGGCTTTGCAGGAAACTTTTTGAGCGCAAAATGCTTAACTGCTGGCTGACCGTACTCTGGTCAAGCTCCAGCAGGCTTTGAATCTCGGTAACACTTAACTCGGTACCGCGCAGTTCTTCCAGGATGCGGATACGAACCGGGTGGGCCAGTGCTTTAAAGAACTCTGCCTTAAAATTTTGCAGGGAATAGGGCATTTTTTCTCAATTCTATAATATTGTTATATTTGGATATTGTAATATTATAATGTAAACGTTATATCATGTCAATTGTAAGCTATCTAACCATTGACAAAACCGGCTTTTTGATTTGAGAAACTCCCAAAAGGTAGGTTATACTGGGTGAAATTACCAACAAGAAATATTCTGCTCAAAGGAGAACTTAATGACGAAGGCAAGCCCAGCTGAACTTTATGCCTATGTGAAGCAAAATGCCCCGGTTATCGAGAATTATATTGAAACACTGGCCGCTTTTGGCAGCCAGCCGGAAGGCGGTATCGTTCGCCCGGTCTATTCGACCCAGTGGTTTGATGCCCACAAGCAACTGGCCGCCTGGATGCAGGAAGCTGGTCTGGAGGTCCGCGCCGATGCTGTAGGCAACCTGTGGGGCCTTTCGCGTGGCACTGAAGCGGGACAGGGTTACGCCAGCGGTTCCCACCTTGATACTGTCAAAGAAGGTGGGAAATATGACGGCGCTCTCGGGGTTTTGGCGGCTCTTACCGCAATCCGGTTCCTTAAAGAATTATATGGCGCTCCCCGCCTGCCGCTGGAAGTAGTAGCCCTGTGTGAAGAAGAGGGCAGCCGTTTCAGCAAAAGTTTCCTGGGGTCACGGGCTATTACCGGGAATATGCCGGTAGAAGAACTGGACCAGAGCCGGGACGCCGATGGAATTTCGGTGGCCCAGGCCGCCCGGAACTGCGGTTTCGACCCGGACCAGTTAGCCGCCGCTCAGCGGACCGACCTGGCCGGTTTTATTGAACTGCATATTGAGCAAGGCCGCCTGATGGAAGCAGCCCAGGTTGAAATTGGCGTTGTCGAAGCCATTACCGGCATCAAACACCTCCGGGTCGTTTTTGAAGGCCAGGCCGACCACGCCGGGACTACCCCGATGGACCTGCGCTCGGATGCCCTGGTATCAGCCGCCCAGGCGGTTACAAAGATAAACGAGCTTGCCCGTGAATTTGGCCGCCCGGCAGTTGCGACCGTCGGGAAGCTGTCTGTGGAACCAGGGGCGACCAATATCGTACCGGCCCAGGTGGAAATCACCGTAGATATGCGCCACCCGGACCCGGCTACCCTGGAACAATTAAAGCAGCGGATTGTACAAATCAGCGAGGAAGCGGCTGCCGCCCAGGGCGGTTCGGTTAAAATTGACCTGCTGATGGAGCGTCAGGCCGCACCTATGACCCCGGAAATCGTTAATATGATTTCGTCCAGCGCCGAGGAACTGGGCCTGAAAAACATGCCTATGGTCAGCGGTGCCGGTCACGACTCACAGGTGATGGTTGAGAAAATCCCCAGCGGGATGATCTTTGTACCCAGTTGCGGCGGGCGCAGCCACAGCCGGGCCGAATACACCCCTATTGAAGAAATCCTGCCAGGTATCGCCCTGCTGGCCCAGGCTTTCTACCGCCTGGCTTACTAGCTCTTTCCAGAACCAGCATTTAAAAGACCCCTGGGCCCAAAACCAGGGGTCTTAATTTTCATAGATTTCTTTTCCCGGTATGCCCACCTTTTTAATTCTGGAACAAACAAAATTTCAGGCCTTATCGGGCGTTCTCAGTATGGGCGGTCCAATGGAAGGCTTTTTGCAGTAACGCCTGGTAGGCCGGGTGCAGCCAGACTTCCAGGTTGTGACCGGGCGTAAGCAGGCAGACCCGCCCCTGACCCTCCCGCCTGGTCCATCCGGCGGGCTGCACGCCATGTTCCGACCGGCTTGCCATGAAAACTTCGGTATCAGGCTCCCGGTCCATAAAGTAATGTTCGTCAAAAACCGTGAAGGGTGAAACACCGGCGGCCAGTGGATGGCTGCCCTGAGGTTCCAGCGTGACCTGACACTGGGCCGGGTGGTGAGTGAAGGCCCCACCGAGCAGGGCCGTTAGCACCGGGAATTCTGCATAACTGGCCGAGCCGGAATGGATGACCAGTAACCCGTTTCCTTTCCGGACATATTCTTTGAAAGCCAGTTCAATTTCACCGGTCATCCAGGGCCGCCGCTCGTCAGAAGCACCTTCATTAGACCTGGCAAACACGACCAGCGGATAGGTATACATAACTTCCGCCGACCATTCCCGTGGGTCTTCGCTCCAATCGAAGTTAAACCCGGCCTGTACAAGCGGGCTGAGGCCTTGCCGGGCTACATGGCCGGGATGCCAGTAATCTCCACACAGTACCAGTACTCGCATAAAATTATCCTTTGCTGGCCTGCTTACAGGTCAGTCTATGGTAGCCTTGACGCAACTCTGGATGAACTGATTGCCTTTGCCGGTAGTGACAATCTTGCGTCCCGGGAAATTTTTGAGCCAGATACCACTTACCTGGTTGTTTCCGTCTAAAATCAGGCCATCCCCAACCAAACCTGAGCCATCAATTACAACCTGGGGGCCGGTTTGGCTGCAGTACCCCAGCAGTTTCACGCCCGGTTTGAGGGACGGTAGGGAGGTAACGTTTTTGGCAAAGGTAATCGTGGTTAAATCTTTCGCGAAAGAAATCACCATGCCGGATACCGAGTTTGAAAGCAGGTTGGACAGGGTACCTTCGCTACCATCATCAATGGCTTTGGTTACCACCATGGGAGATAAAGACTCTACCTTGAAGTCGATTTGGGCACCACCTGTACCCTGGTAATACTCTATTTTGATAGGTACGGTGGTACTGGCGCTGAAGCCGGTGGTATAGTCGTAGCAGGTATAGCCCTGGTCCTTCCACTGGTTAATAACCGGCCCACCGTTTAGAAACAGGCGTATGCCATCATCACCGCACAGCTTAAACTTGTAATATCCTTCGGTAAAGGTGTAGTTACGTTCCCAGCGAGCGGACCAGTTATTGTCAAAGTAAAGGCCCTTTTCAGGCAGAGGTGCCAGGTTAGATCCCCAATTATATGAAAAATCCAGGCTTGTGGGTGTACCTTCATCCTGTACCAGGCTGGGACCGCTGTAGAGCGCTGCGTTGTTGAAATAAGAAGCTTTCCAGCCGGTGAAAGAAGTGGGCCAGGGTGTAAATTGGGTGGCCGCCCCTTTATCTAAAATGTAACCATTGGAAAAATTAACCTGCCATTGTTTATCAAGATTTTGAAATTCGTCGCTGGTGGGCGGGCCAAAAGAATTGGAAGGACCACCGGCATTGCGATAGAAGGTATAGTTACCGCCGCTAATTATATAAGCCCTGATTTTAGCCGGGTCAGACCCTCCCGCCTGGTGGTAGAATATGCCGCCCAGGCCGCTGGGATTACCGGTTCCGCCAATGGGCTGCCAGTAAACCCCACTGGTGCCAAATTGCTTGACCGTATCGGTAGCGGGGCCAAAGTTAGCCTGGCCGCCGCGCCGGTTGTAGACATCTATAAACTGCTGGGGATAGGCCCCACCCTGCCCTATCGCGATCTGGACCTTCAACCCGCCCGAACCGGTCTTGCCATCTTTAGCCGCCGTGATTGTAGCTGTTCCATAGCCAACACCACTGGCTAACCCGCCGGGACTAACGGTGGCAACGCCGGTATTGCTGGAACTCCAGGTCACGCTGGAAGTGATGTCAGCCGAAGTACCGTTGGAAAAAGTGCCGGTGGCGGTAAACTGCCGGGTTGCTCCCTGGTTGATGGTCGCACTGGCCGGGGTTACCGTAATGCCGGTGAGCGCGGGCGGCGGTGGGCCGGTGTAGACCCATTTAATGGCATCCGCCGCAACTTTAGTGGAGCCGAGTGTTTCCCCTGTTACATCATCCAGGTAGATAAAACTGGTTGAGTCGGGGTTAAAGAGCCAGTTACCAAGCTTTACGAAGCCGGTTACAACGTACTGGTCCAGGGGTACCGTCACCACGTTTCCCCCGGCATAATGGACCTGGTACCTGGCGCTCTTTGTGCTGGCATTGCAGCCTGGCACATTCACCCACACATCGTAATAACCGGCCTGGGGCAGAGCAGGCTGCCAGTAAGCCTCGTTATGGTCGGGCAGCTGGATCTGGGAATTGCCGGTATAGAGCGACGTGCCGTTGATGCTGGTACAGGCCGATTGAGAGTTCCAGGGGTGCTGAGTATAATTAGCCGTAAAGCCCGGCCCGCCATTGTCTACAATTACTTCAACCTGGTTCGGGTTATTGGAAAGCTCGGTTTTATCATAATAATAAGTCAGAATCCAGTTAAAATCTTTACCCTGCTGCGCCCAGTATTGCGAACCCCACTGGCTGAGCCAGTTACCGGTCGTATTCCCGCATTTCGTATCAGTCTTGCTGCCATCCCCTACAACCCCGGCGCAATAATGCGACCGGAAAATTGCGCTGGCGCGGGTCATGCGCCATGCCGCTACCGCGTCAACGGCATTATCGGTACTGGCATAAGAAACATCCGGGTTATAGACCTGGTCGGCCGTATCGTCCCGCACGTCAAAGCCCTGGTCGGGATATTTTGTGAAATTTGTCCAGTACCAGGCATAGGTCTTTACCGCCATGGCCCCGGCCTTTAGCGATTCGGGCAACCAACTGGGGATCCACTCGTTTGGTAAGACATGCTTGACGTAATCATTAAAAGGGACGATATCAATGCGGTTTAAGTTCACCCGCTTTACTCTTATAGTAGCCGGTGGGGTACTATCGGAATAGTTGCGAGAATTACTGGCCTTCGGTTCAACCGGACCAGGCTCAGGGCTGGTCTGGTTATTGCCGGTAAGCATCCAGCGCGGGACCGGCGCCTGTTTTACCTCAGTTGAAGGAGGTTCGCCCGGTGCCAGTTCGGCAAGTTCAACTTTAACCTTGAGGGTATCGGCCGAAAGCAGGTAAGTCCCCTGCAAGGTCCAGCCTTTGTACCCGGAGGCGGTTACCGTAACATCAATTTTACTCTTATCCGGGGCCGCCAGGTCATCCAGCCGGACAAAACCCCGGTCATCCGTAGTGCCGGAGATAACCGGGTTGCTAAGGCTCACCTGGGCCCGTGGTACCGGGACACCGTTCTTTGTGATTACCTGAATCTCAATTGCCGTGTTTCCGTCCGAGGCCCTGGCAATTTCGCCGGTCTCCATAACGGCTGGTAAGCTCCAAGTGGCGGTGTTTAAAAACACCAGAAGAAAAAGAAAATATTTATAGCGTTTTATTTGCGTCATAACTTGTTTTTGTGCGTGTTACTGCTGATTATGCCTGTTTAGAATCTGTTTTAGCCACCACGTTCTATCAAATCTATTTGGAAAAAATTAGATCTGACAGTTAGCCAGGATAAACTAATAGGGCTGCTTAATCAAGTAAGTTAATCGTCCTGATCAAGGATTTTAGAACCGGCCGGTTCTAAGTCAGCCGTTTGGCCTGAAAGACTGTGCCTCTTAATTAGCGTATGTTGCAAATTATTTTCGAATAATTATCACTAACCACGCTGCGCACAGGTTCCTTTGCTATAATGTCTAAAAGTCATTTTCAAATAAGGAAATTCCCCCTAAATTGCGAACCCTTCAAGAAAGGAACGCATCTTATGCCTTTGCGATAAACCAGTATTGTAATTGACTGCCAGGACCCTGAAAAACTGGCCGGTTTCTGGGCTGAAGCAATAGGTTACACCCGGGTCGGAGTTTTTAACCAGTATGCGGTGCTGGAAGACCCGGCCAAAAAAGGCCCAAACCTGCTTTTGCAGCGGGTGCCGGAACCGCGTTCAGGTAAAAACCGGGTCCATTGGGATTGGCTGGCTGAAAATGTGGCCGACCAACAGG
>JAQBPB010000034.1 GCA_028287745.1 Chloroflexota bacterium | reverse complement strand
GGACTTTATCCAGGTCTTCGCGCAACCTGGTTACTTCCAGACCCTGCGAGGAATGCTCTCGGATGGCCTCAATTGCTTCACGGGCCCGGCGAACTTCGCGAGAGTCTTCTTGGAGGTCAATTTTACGCTGCAAGACCGGTAAAAGCGCGGCATCGCCCAGGGTTTGAGCGGCTCCAATCGCGGCTATCCGGGCTCGCCAGTTTTTATCTTCCACTAAATCACGCAACTGCTCGATAATCCGGTCCTTTTCGGGGTATTTAACCAGTTTCCCCAGTGAGCCAAGCGCGCTTATGGCGGTAAAGCGGGCCAGGTCGGGCTGGCCGTAGCGGGTCCAGTCCAGGGCCAGCGGGATAGCCCGTTCGTCTTTAAGCGCCACCAGCCCGGACAGGGCGCCCTGCCGGACTACCTCGTTAAAAGACGAACGGCCCATGGCGGCTTCCAGGGTTTCAAAAACCCCCGGCTGGCGGGTCTTGCCCAGCGCGTGGGCGGCGGCCATTTCGATATGGTCGGTCATGTCGCCTTTGAGGACTTCGCGCAAAGTATTGGCCGCGACTTCGTCCCGGAACTCGCCTAAAGCGGTCACAATTGCCCGGCGCACTTTAGGATGCTTTTCACCCGGCAGCGCCTCTACCAGGACCTGTTCGGCTGAACTGCTGCGAGCGGTTCCCAGGGCAAAAGCTATTTCGGCCCGGACGGTCCAGACCGCTTCGTTTTTAAAGGCCTGTTCCAGGGTTTTCACCGCGTCCAAACCGCCCAGGCGTCCCAGTTCCTGGGCCGCTGTTATCCGGCCATAAGCTTCACTATCGCCGGTCAGTTGGGCGACCAGGGCTTCTTTCGAGCGAGGCCAGGTGACCGTTTTAAGCAGCCAGTTGCCGGGGTCGAAAGAGGAGAATAAAGGCCGGGAAGGCAGTTTGAAATAGAAATTCTGCTCCTTTTCTTCCAGCTTGACCTTGAAAGTTTCCCGCTGTCCGCCCTCCAGGCCGAAAGCGATTTCTACCGGCAGGGTAAAGAGCGGGTTTTCATGGTTGGTTTCCTGGGTCTGAGCTACCGAGAATTTAACGGTCTTGTTGGCTTCATCCCATTCGGTTTTAAGGCGGAAAGCCGGGTAGCCCGCCTTATAGACCCACTGCTCAAAGAAGTACTGGAGATTGCGGCCGGTCGCTTCTTCAATAGCGCGTTCGAAGTCGGCTGAAATCACGTTCTGGCCCCGGTGTTTGGTGACATAGTGATTTATCGCCTTCCACCAGCCTTCTTCGCCCAGCAGGTAGCGGATCATGTGCAGCACCAGCGAACCTTTTTCGTAAAGGTGGCGGTCGAACAGGTCAATCGGCTGGTTAAAGGTGTAGGCCACCAGCGGGCGCCGGTAGTGCTCTTTATCTTCGGTTAAATACTGCCGGGCGTTGGTGTGCATCTCATAGACAAATTCATCGCGGCCCAGGGAGTGTTCGGTCCAGAGGGCTTCAAAGTAGGTCGCAAAACCTTCATTAAGCCAGCCGTGAGACCAATCGCGGCAGGTCAGGAGATCGCCAAACCACTGGTGGGCCAGTTCATGCGAAAGCAGGGGTTCGCTGCTAAAGTCCTGGGCTGCCCGCGCATCGTGCAGGGTCGTATCGGTCAGGGTTGTAGCGGTGGTATTTTCCATGCCGCCAAAGATAAAGTCCTGGACACAGACCGAGGCGTACTTTTCGTAGGGATAGCGCACCCCGATTTTATTCGAGAAAAATTCCACCATGGCCGGGGTATTGCCCAGGCTGATGCGGGCTTCTTCCTCGCGGCCCGGCAAAACGTAATAGGGCACCGGGATGTCTTCCCACTTATCGGGGATTTCGCTGAAAGGACCGGCGGCCAGGGTAATCAGGTAACTGCTGTGAGGAATAGCTTGCTTCCAGTGGAACCGGCGAGTCCTGGCCGGGGCGTCGTGGATATTCTCGACCAGCGCTCCATTGGACAGGGCGAAGAAATCTTCCGGGACGACCACCCGCAATTCAGTGGTCGATTTCTGGTTGGGAGCATCAAAGCAGGGCAACCAGTAGTGGTTATCGGTATCCTGGCCCTGGGTCCAGGCGTGGGTAACTTTTTGCGGGTATTCCGGCTCCGGGGCAATAAAATAAAGGCCGCGCCTGGGCGTGACACTGTACTCGATTTCCAGGGTCAGTTCTTGCCCGGCGCTGGCCGGTTCAGCCAGGTCTATATGGAGCTTCTGGCTCTCATGCCGGTAGGCAAGTGGGGTATCTCCCAGCCGGACCGCCGTAACTTCCAGGTCGGCGGCGTCAAAAGTAACCTGGGTCAGCCCGTTATTTATTGCGCTAAGGGTAGTAAAAACCCGGCCCTTCACGGTTTTGAGCGGGAAATCCAACGCTACATCTATAAAAAGATGTTTCAGGGCATACTGGCGGTCAGGGGCATAATGGGGCTTATCGCCCGGTAAAGGAAAAGGTTTCGCGCTTTTAAACCTGGGGACTTCCGTATAACCTGAAGCTGCAAGCAGGCGGCGGCAGCTTGAATGCCCGCTGTGAAAAAGTTCCGCGTATTCATTAGAACCCACTAAAACATTCTCCTATAAATTAAGACTTCTTATTAAATATACTTTGATAGAAGGTTCCCTCTTAGATAGGCAATTATATCATGTTGCAGGCAACTGCCTATCTGAAAAGCAAATATTTCCAGGACTTAATAATTTCTGACCCGGCGGTTTTTGTGGGGTTTCCAGGGCGCCACACTTTTCGGTCAAGGATCTTCTAGCAGGAGGACCTGCCAATCCTGGAGGTGAGAGGTAGGTGGTATATAACTCAGGCATTCTGCCAAAAATTAACGGTGATAGTACGGTATATACCCTCACCTCGCTTGTAAACGCCTCCCGGGCAAACTCACCGGTTGTCCGGTCAATCCCCTTAAAGAAAGCCCTTTTACCCCCGGCCAGCATTAAACGAAAAGTAGGAGTTGGACTATAACCACCCCAGACCAGCGCCGCCCGAATAATAGGTGCTCCCAGGACCATTTCGACCTCCTGCCGTAACTTCAAAGGCAAGGACTGCCAGGCCGGCTTATCTTCAACACCGGAATGAGCCATGCCTGATTGCTTTCTTATACCGGTAACGGCTTCTTCAGTTTTCTACTTTATCTTTTACTATTTTCCAACCGTCACCATAGTGTTGAGAACTTGCTAACCGCTAAATTACCGGAAGGCCAGCTTTAAAATACTACTCCAAAACTGCTAACTTTGTTATTCTGCGGTCCGCGCAACCTTCCCGGTAAGGGTCAGTTGGTACAGGGAATCCCAGAATGACAAAGTTAGCGTTATTACGCAATTTTGTTAGATCTTATTCTCGGTTAGTTAAGTTATAGAAGCCAAATTCAAATTTTTATCGTCACAAGAGATATGTCGCCTGGGCTTTAGTTTAATTGCCTATTGGCTCATTATCGGCTAAAATTGATGCGGTGGTCGGCAAATTAATGTACCTTTTGAGTTCCGGTTAACGTTATACTAAAAAACCGGTTCTTTTGGGTGCCAGCCGGTCTTTTTAGGCTAATTCAGCCATTGCCAAACTCTCAAAGTCGGCCTGGTCCGGCTTATATAGGAATATTAATTTTCGGATGACAGTTTTTCTCTCTAAAAACCGCCGCGCTATTACCGTTTGGGCGGCCCTGGCCCTTATCCTATTGATCGGAGCGGCTTTTCGTTTCCAGGCTTTACGCTGGGACCAGGGACAATATTTTCACCCGGACGAACGGGCGATTATAAATTCAACGGTCAATATAAATACGGTACCGCTAACCTGGGATACCAACTACGGGCCGCGCCAGTCGTATGATTTCGCTCCCGGCGGCCTGGGCTTTTTTATACCCAACGATAAGATAAACCTTCGACCGGCTACCCAGCAAGAGTCGGATAATTATCTAAGGGCCAGGGGCCAGGGCCAGGCTTATACCCTACCGGCCAATGTCATCCCACCGGACCAACCGGTCCCCCCGGAAGCAATTAATTTCTGGAACGCCCATTACAGCCCGTTAAACCCGCACTTCTTCGCTTATGGTGACTTTCCAAAATACCTGATCAAATTCGGCGGCCATGTCGCAACGGTCGTGACCGGCCAGGTCTGGTACGACTACGACCACCTGATAGTGGTCGGGCGGTTTCTTTCGGGCCTGTGGAGCATGGGTACCCTGCTGCTGACCTTTTTCCTGGGCCGGGCGGTCTTTGCGCCGTCACTGGGCCGGAACCGGGGTGATGCTATTGGGTTGTTGGCAGCCGCTTTTATGTCGGTCAGCGTGTTGGACATTCAACTGGCCCACTTTGCCGCCTTCGATGTGACCCTTACCTTCTTTATTATTCTTTCGCTCTACATGGCGGTCCGGTTGGCCCGGACCGGCCGCAAGCGCACCGCCCTCGGCCTGGGCCTGGCGGTCGGGCTGGCCCTTTCCTGTAAAATCAGCGCAGCGCCGGTAGTGCTGACGGCCATAGTCGCGGCCCTGTTCTGCGGGCTGTACGGTCCGGCCAACCTGAGCGGGGAAACCGCCGGGCGGCCCCGGATGCTGGCCCTGCCTGGTCGCGAAACCGAAAAATACGGCGAAGATGGCGTTGTCCTGGGGCCGCGCCTTCTCCGGCTGACCGTGTTAAACCTGCTGATTGCCGGGTTTACCGCCCTGGTAGCCTGGTTCGTTTCGATGCCCTACGCCTTTATTGACTTCAGCTCGTTTATCAACCGGATAGTGGAAGAAGCCGGGATTTCGCGTGGAGCCGAAAATATTCCATATACCCGGCAATATGTAGGCACGATTCCTTTTGTCTACCAGGCCGGGAACCTGACCCAATGGGGCCTCGGTATTCCGCTGGGGCTGCTGGCCCTGGGCAGTATCTTCTACAGCCTGTGGCAGGGTTTCCGGCTGCGCCTCAAGAGCGAAATTATCCTGCTGATCTTTCTGGTCAGCTACAGCCTCATAACCTTTAGCGCCGAATCCAAATTCAACCGCTACATGCTGCCGGTCCTGCCGGTCCTTATGATCCTGGCCGCCCGCCTGATTGTGGTCGAGGCCGGGTTCCGCTTTGGACGGCCCATACCGCTGGATGAAACCAAATCGGTCCTGCGCATACCGGCCTTCCGGCGGCTCCGGCTGCCTGCCCTACCGCTCAAAACTTACCTGTTGGGCCTGGTGGCGGTCTTTGCCTTTAGCTGGGCGAGCGTCTGGGCGCTGTCGTTCAGCCAGATTTACGGCCCTGAACATACTATGAACCAGGCCACCCGCTGGATGTTCGATAACATTCCGAACGGGGCAAGTATTTCGAATGAGCAGTGGGACGAGTCCTTACCGACCCGGATTACTCGCCAGACCGCGGACCAAAAAGGCTGGTGCGACCCCGATACCCTTTCGCAGGCCGGTTTCTGCCAGGCGGTTTCGATGGATATCTACGGCGACCAGCCTAACGCTGAAAAAGCCGAGTATTTCGTCAGCCAGGTTAAAAAGACCGAATATATTCTGATCGCCAGCAACCGGCTCTATGCGACTATGTCCAAGCTGCCATGGCGCTACCCGGTCCAGATTCGCTTTTATGAACTGCTTTTTAGCGGCAAGCTGGGCTATACCAACGTTAAGACCTTTACCAGTTACCCCACCATCCCGCTGTTGAACTGGACCATTAACGACGATACCGCCGACGAAAGCTTTACGGTTTACGACCACCCGAAAGTATTTATCTTCAAAAAGACCAGCCCGCTGACCGACGAAGAGGTAAGAGGTCTTTTTTCCAACGCCGTTAAAGCGCCGCAAGTCGTCAAGCGTTACCCCGGCCCAAACGATTTACCCCTGCTGGAAGCCGGGATAGAATGCCGCCCGGCCGGACAACCTGTACCCGAATGTGATGGCGTGCTGGATTCGGCTACGGCCGGACAGTTTCGCGAGAGCGGCAAACCCTTGCTGCTGGATCGGCCGGTAGACCGCTTGCCGGTAATTGACGATATCGGTTGGAACAGCTTAGCCAATGACAACCAGTGGCTGGCCGTTATCTTCTGGTTTGCCATGATTCAACTGTTGGGGCTGGTCGCGCTGCCGCTGGCCTGGCGGGTCTGCCGCCACCTGCCCGACCGGGGTTATATCATGGCTAAACCGCTGGGCGCGGTAGTTGTAGCCATTATAATCTGGATACTGGTGGGAACCCGGCTGGTCATGAATACGGCCGTAACGGCCTGGCTGGCGGTGCTGCTGCTGGCGGCTTTCTCCGGCTGGCTGTGGTGGCACAACCGGCATGAGCTAATGGGCTGGCTGGCCCGGCACAGGCGCTTAATTCTGATTGAAGAAGCCATTTTCCTGGTAGTGTACGCTGTCTGGACCCTGTTCCGGGTGGGCAACCCGGACCTGTGGCACCCCTTCTTCGGCGGCGAAAAACCGATGGAACTGACCCACATTATGGGTATCCTTAAAAGCGCCTACTTCCCGCCCTACGACCCCTGGTTCGCCGATGGTTATATTAACTACTATTACTACGGCCAGTACCTGGTGACAACCTGGTTCAAACTGAGCGGTATTACTCCCTTTATCGGCTTCAACCTGGCCCTACCGACCCTGTACGCCTTTACCTGTACGGTCGCTTTTAGCCTGATATTCAACCTGGCGCTCAAGTACAAGCGCCAGCGCGCCCGGTTGGACCCCGAAATTGACCCGGCGCGCTGGACCGGCCCGGTGGTCGCCGGGCTCTTTGGAACCCTTATCTTTGCCACGGTCGGCAACATGGACGGGTTCTTACAGTTCTTACAGCGGTTTAAACCGATGGTAGATCTGACAAATAACCTGCAACTGTATCCCGGCCCGGTTAAAGCGCTGGAGAAATTCGACTACTTCCGCAGCAGCCGGATTATTCCGGGCACTATTAATGAGTTCCCGGCGTTCAGCTTTGTTTATTCCGACTTGCACGCGCACCTGATTGCCCTGCCCTTTACCCTGGTCGCGATGATGCTGGCTCTCAACATTCTCTCGACTGATTGGAGCGGTTTCCGGGAAACCAGGGCGGACGGCAGTGCCTCACTGTTCCAGATGACGTTAGGCCGGTTGTGGCAGGTATTTGACCGGACACTGGTCACGCCGGTAATCATTATGATTATCCTTGGCTTTTTAGGCGCGACCAATAGCTGGGACTTGCCTACCTACCTGGCCTTAATCAGCACTTCGGTCCTGCTGGCCCTGTTCCGGCGCTACTTCACTGCCGGGCCGGTCCCGGCGGCAAACGAATTGAACGATGAAAACCCGGCGGAAGACCAGGAGATTGACCGCCTGGAAGAGGAAGAAAACCCGGCCTACAATCCGCCGGTCCAGCTTCCCCGGCCTCGCTTTAGCCTGGGTTCAGGGGTAATTGACGTGGTGTTAACCGGCCTGGTGCTGGTTACCTCCTTGCTGGGTGGGCTGGCCCTGTACTGGAATTTCTTCAGCCACTTCCAGGCTTTCTTCACCCAGATTAGCATCATACCTAACCTGCTGCCCTCCGCTTCTTATGGCGAGAGTGTGCCATTCATCAGCGGCCGGTCCGAATTTAAATACTTCCTGGTCATCTTCCTGCTGCCTTTGTTCCTGCTGGTCAGCTACCTGGTCTGGAACTATTCCAACTGGCTGCGGGCCGACCGGACGGTGCCTTTTGAAGGCGATTACGTCGAAGGCGCGGAATACGAGGAGGAAACCGGGGACGAAGAATACCCGGGAACAAAAACGCAACCGGAGGCTACGCAGCCCACCTTGCCGGGCTTTGGCCTGGCATTAAAACCAAAGCAGCCTCAACTGGCCTTCTCGCTGGCCGGGGCCGATGGCGGGACGAAGCAAAACTTTGGCAGCGGCCCAGGTATGGGCGACAATTTCCCGGCCCGGCCCGGTTCCAACCGGTTCGCCCGGCCCTGGGTAATCGCAGCCGGGGGCTTTGGCCTGTTTGCCCTGGCAAGCGGTATGGTTATACCCAATAACTGGCTGGTCTTTTGCCTGGCGCTGACCATGATCGTAGCCTGCCTGATTCTGATCATACCGCGCGCCTTTGACCGCAAACATCCCGAACAGGCCCTGGAAGCCCACTCCGAAACCAATATTTTCCTGATGCTGATGCTGATGGCCGGGTTTGGGGTAGTAGCCGTGACCGAAGTCATCTTCTTGCAGGATGACATGGGCTTCAGCGAATACGCCCGGATGAATACGATCTTCAAGTTTTATTACCAGGTCTGGGCCTTATTGACACTTAGCGCGGGAATAGCCGCCTATATCGTCTGGACCCGCTGGCTGGCTCCCGGCCTGAACGGCACGCTGCGGACCATGCGCACCGGCGCGATCGGACGCTATGCCTGGGCCATGATAATAACCGTGATAGTTTTCTGCGCCGCGCTGTACCCGGTCCAGGCGATACCGGCCCGCATCAGCGAACGGCCGAGCGACCCGATACCGGCCCCTACCCTGGATGGGCGGGCCTATTTCAAAGACCTGCATGTTGTAAGCGGGATGCCTAACATGTCGCCGGGCAAGGTCTTTGACCTGGCCTACGACGCGAAGGCGCTTTTTGAATTTTATGACAAAGTTAAAGGCACGCCGGTTGTGCTGCAAGCCAGCATCTGGCCTTACCGGGGCGGCGGCAACTGGATAGCCATTAACACCGGCCTACCGGCTGTCCTGGGCTGGGACCACCACGAGCGGCAGCAGCGCTGGACCGATATGGTGGACAACCGGAGCGGCAATGGCGGCAAATTTGGCATCATCCGGCGGATTTATGCCACCTCGTCCATCCAGGAAGCGCTCGATTTGCTCAAACATTTCCATGTTACCTATATACACGTGGGTGTAATTGAGCGTGAAGGCGAAGTTTTTGATAACGCCGATGGTACCGGCTCGTACGAGCCTTATATGCCGGACGAAGGTTATGTCAAGTTTGAGCAGATGGCTAAGCTGGGGCTGCTGGAAGTGGCTTACACCAATCCCGGCGCGGTGGTCTACAAACTGACCGCCAAAGGCGAGTCGGGGGTGATTAGCGCCGAGGCAGGCCAGGCCAGCGGAATTACGGTAACAGACCCCAAATTGACCAGGCTGGAAGCCGCCGTCAGGGCCAACCCTAATAACGCGCAGGCCCATTACGACCTGGGCCAGTACTACAGCACCAAGAAAGACTTCACCAGAGCCATTACCGAGCTGGAAACGGTAGTAAGACTGACACCCAACCGGGTCAATCCCTATCACGTGCTGGGCGACCTCTACCGGGACTCCGGCGATATCAATAGGGCACTGGCTACCTACCAAAAGGCGACTGAAATCAACGCACCGGCCCAGGAGAAACCGGCCGCCTTTAACAAATACGGTGTGGCTTTACAGGCGGCCGGGAAGCTGGACGAAGCCCTGGCCCAGTTTGCCCAGACCGTTACACTGGACAAAAATTTCAACGAGGCGTTTTATCACCAGGGGGAAGTGCTGGAGGCGCAGGGCAAAAAAGACGCGGCCGTCCAGGCCTACCAGCAAGCCGTAAATAACAGCCTGAAGGCCAGTGATTTCTGGGCGCAGCGGGCGGCACAAAAAATTCGGGAGTTAGCGGGTAAATAAGCATGATTGAAGCTGTAATCTGGATCTTACTGGTTGAATTGATCGGACTGGCGGCTCTGCCGCTGGCTTATCAGGTCTTTCGCTTCCTGCCGGAGCGAGGCTATACCCTGGCTAAACCACTCGGTTTACTGGGTACGGCTTACCTGGTCTGGCTGGTTTCGATGCTGGGGCTGCCGTTCAACCGGCTGGTCTGCTGGCTGGGGTTTGGCCTGCTCTTCCTGGTATTGAATAGCTGGCTGTTATTGCGCCAGGGCCGCCAGTTGCTGGTGGAACTGCGCTCTTTCCTGGTCCAAAACCGCTGGCTGATACTTCTCTTTGAAGTAATCTTCCTGGCGGCTTTTGCCTACCTGCTTAATTTGCGCTCTTACTCGCCGGAAATCCGGGACTATGAGAAATTTGGCGACTTCGCCTTTTTAAACTCGCTTTCCCTGTACGACCAGATGCCGCCCGCCGACCCCTGGATGAGCGGCTACCCGATCAACTATTACTATTTCAGCCATTTCATGATGGCGATGCTGGTTAAAATGACCGGAATTGACCCGGCTATCGCTTTTAACCTGAACATCCCGCTGATTTTCTCAATGACCGCCCTGGCTGCCCTGGGGATTGGCTTTAACCTGGTCAGGCTGGCCCAGGGCACCTGGAAAAGCTTGCGTGGACCGGTTATATTCGGGCTGATGTCGCTGGTAATGGTCTGCGTGCTGGGCAACCTGGATACGGTCCGGCAGATCTTCTGGCCCCGGCCGGAACAGGGCGAAACAGGTATCGGTAATTTTGCTTTTAGCTGGTGGACGCCTTCAAGGGTGATTTACGACTATATGCCCCAGCCCGGCACCAACGGCATGGTTTATACCTGGAGCCAGACCATCAATGAATTTCCGATGTTCAGCTTCTTGCTGGCCGATACCCATCCCCATGTAATGACCCTGCCCACCGCCCTGCTGACCATCAGCCTGGCGCTGGTTATCCTGGTGACACCGGCCAGTAGCCCGGCCATGAACCTGCGCCGGAGTGACGGCTGGTTCTTTTTTGGAGTAACCGCCCTGACTATCGGCTCGCTTTACTTCTTGAATACCTGGGACTACCCGACCTACTTAATCCTGGTCGTGCTGGCCGCCCTGGTGCGGGTCCGGCTGACCTGGCAGCGCGAGAAACCCAGCGCAGAAGCAGATGTAGATAACAAAAGCCGCTTAAGCACCCGTATCCTTAAAAATGGCTATACCCGCTGGGTTGGCTGGACCGCCGGGCTGGCAATCGTTTCACTGGCCCTTTTCCTGCCCTTCCACCTGACTTTTATATCGCTCATCGGTGATTTCCCGGTGCCGGAACCCATCGCCAGCACCCCGATACTGGGTTCACTGGCAAAGATGCTGCTTTTTGTGGCCTGGGACCGCACGCCTTTGCTGGGCTATTTACTGGTTTTTGGGATTTTCGCTTTCCCGATTGTCTCGTTCCTGGCGATCAAGCTCAGGCCTTACCTGAAAGAACCCTATAGTTACCTGGACAACCAGCCTGCAAAACCGGAACCGGATGAAGGGGCCGGGTACGGATGGGGCATGCAGTTCGCCATCGGCGGAATAATTTTGTTTGTAGTCAGCGAAGTGGCCTATTTCGCCCTGAAGTTGAACCCGCTTATCAGCGTATCACTGGCTATCGTGGCGGCTCCTTTCCTGGCGGCGGGCGCGGCCCTGCTGGGCCTGGAAATGCTCGCCCGCTACCGGGCCGAACGGCGCGCCACCGAACTGCGCCTGGCGACCGGCTTCATGGCCGCTTTGATGGTCCTGGGCGGCTGGATTTTGCGCTTTGAATTGTTTGGGCCGCTCCTGATTGTGGCGGTCGCCTGCGGGCTGCTGCTCTGGTTTGAAACTCGCCCGGCCGTTGAAGAAGAAGCGGAACAAGCGCTTGCCGCAGATAGCACCGCCACCCCGGTACAAGGCTTGAAACTATTCGTGGCCGACCGCTTTGTACTGCTTTTAATCTTGCTGGGCGTAGTCATAGATTTTGGCACCGAACTGATTATCATCCGGGATGTCTTTAATTCGCGCCTGAACACCCTTTTCAAATTCTATTACCAGAGCTGGATTTTGTTCGCCCTGGCGGCGGCCTATGCTTGCTGGCGCTTCTTGAGCTGGGCCTGGAAGCTTTCACCGTACAGTTCACACGCCGATAGCGATACAGCACCGCTTGAACTCGAAAACGGTCCATCCAGTGGATTTGCGGGTGGACCGGTTCCCCAGGCCCAGGCTACCTTGCGGCTTAGCCCGGCGCTGGGCCTGGCGGGCAGCTCTAATAACCTCGCCTTTAGTTCTCTGCAAATGCCCACCGCTCCGGAAATCCGTCCGGCCTCACTACCGGCCCGCCCGGCCTTTAACCTGGCTGAACTGGAAGACCCCGAAGCTGAAGAAGCCGAGGCTTACGACCAGGCCCGGCCCTACCGCCCCTGGTGGCGCTGGTTGTGGGCGCTGGCCCTGGGACTTTTCCTGCTGGCCGGGTTGATTTTCCCCTTTTTCGGCCCTTACGAAAAGACCGGGCACTTTGCCCAGCGGGTCGGCCTGGATGGTTCCACCTGGCTGCGGGACGGCGGTATGACCGGCCCCGGAATGCCCGACGATTACCAGGCTATCCAGTGGCTAAAGGGCCAGATTGCGGCCAACCGGGCTTTCGCCAGAACCATCCTCGAAACCAGCGGGCCGGATTGGGTCGATTACTCTCGCGTCAGCACTTTCACCGGGCTGCCGACTTTGCTGGGCTGGCCGGGACACGAAAACCAGTGGCGGGCCGGTAAAGGCCCGGCCCGGCCTGGCACCTTTGACTGCGGCCTGACCCTGGCGAAGCACAATATCCGCCCGCCCCAGTCCGGACCCAGCCTGCAGAAAGACGAGCCGGGCTGCCGCTTGCAGCTAATTGATTTCCTTTACAGTACCGATAATGTACAATTGGCTCAAACGCTTTTGCGCGAGGCAGGCGTGCAGTATGTTTACGTGGGCAACCTGGAACAGGGTATCGTAAATCGCGGAGGCACTCAGGTTAAAGAGTACCCGGCAGCGGGCCTGACTAAGTTCAGCCAGTTTATGAAAGTAATTTACCAGTCCGGCAGTGTCACTATTTACAGTTTCTAGCTTGCCTACCGGTCCTTAAATAAGGATGGAGAATTTAGCCCAACTTTGGGACTATGACTGGTACTCCTTTTAACCAGGGGTAGCCAATAGATAGGAGTTTAGGGTGGAAAGCACAAAAACCGATGTTTTTAACCGCGAAGCCGCCGTTGATTTAACCAGGAAACTGGTCCAGATTCCCAGCGAAAACCCGACCGGCGATGAGGTCGCGGTAGGCCGTTACATCGCTGAATGGCTGCGGGATCACGACATTGAAACCGAAGTACGGCCGGTCGAAGGCGAAAGAGCCAATATCCTGGGCCGGGTTAAGGGAAACGGCGGGCCGCCCCTGGTTTATATCGCTCACCTTGATACCGTCCCCATCGGTGAACGCCACAAATGGAAACACGACCCCTTTGGCGGCGAAATCGAAGGTGATTACCTGTACGGCCGGGGCAGTTGTGACATGAAAAGTGGTACGGCGGCGGCAATGGTCGCGCTGGCCCGGGTGAAGCAAAGCGGCCTCAAATTAAATGGTGACCTGATACTGGCCTGTACCATAGACGAAGAGGAAGCCTTTATGAAAGGCTCGCACGCCCTGGGCCGGGAGAAGGTAATCCCGTCCGACGCCTACCTCCTGACGATGGAACCGACCGGCTGCCTGCTCAACACCGCTCAAAAAGGTGCTTTCTGGTTTGAAGTAACTTTTATCGGGCGCGGAGCCCACGCCGCTAACCCGCAAATTGGGGCTGACGCCAATAAAGCGATGGCGCACGCGGTCCTCGGCTGGTATGACGCGGCCGAGAAAATGGGCGCCGCCATGGAAAAACCTCATCCTTTGCTGGGCCGCCCGACCCTGATTGTGTCGCGCTTACAGGGTGGAGTTAAAACCAACATCGTATCGGAAATATGCCGGGCTGAAATTGATATGCGGATTCCGCCGCCCTTTAACGGTGAGGATGTCCGCCGCATGGTTGATGATGTAGCTAAAGCCGCCGCCGAAAAGGTCGGGGTCAAATATATCGTACGCCACCAGTCGGCCGACCGGCCACCGGTGGAATGCCGGGCCGACTCGCCGCTTTTGGGCGCCTTTGACCGGGCCTACGAAAAGGTTGTCGGGCAGACCCCCGAACACCTGGGCTTCCTGGCCTATACCGATGCCGCGATGCTGGGCGTTTTAACCGGCAACCAGCAGGCGGTCGTCTTTGGTCCCGGCCTCCTGAGCGACGCCCACACCACCGACGAAAAAGTGGAAATCGCCCAGATTGTCAAAGCCGCCGATATCCTGGAGCAGACCGCGATTAATCTGCTCGGTTAACCTATAAAAATTAGAAATTAAACTAATGGGCTGTGCGGTATTCACCTCCCGCCACAGCCTCTTTTAGTATGTTTATTCTAATTCCCGGCCCCGGTTAGCATCAGGACGATTGCGCCTTCATGGAGAGTCGTGTAAAATGAGTCAACTTGGTAAGCGGTACGCTATCTTTTGAATAAGAATTGATGGGGAAGATCTTTGGTTATACCCGACCAGCCAGGAAAAAAAACGCCATTAGCGGCGGCCGAGGATGCGCAAAAATTAGCCGAAATCAAACCGGCCACTCCTCTCCCTGACGCCAGCGCTGACGGCACCGAACTTCAAACTGAAGCTAAACCACACCAACCGCGTACCCGGTTAAGGGCGGCCATCCGGGCGGTATATAATCCTTCCCACGTTGAAGAAACGGAACCGGAAGACTGGCCCGTTTACCAGGAAAAGGCGGGACCGGAAGATTGGCCCGTTTACCAGGAAGAAACGGACACCGTTTCCGACGAACCTATCTCTATCCCAAATCTATCAGAA
>JAQBPB010000026.1 GCA_028287745.1 Chloroflexota bacterium | reverse complement strand
ATCGCTGACATCGTACCGGGCGTCAACACTATCCCGGCGATCAACGTGGTTTTTGAAAAAGCCTATACCTGGGCCTTACCGGCTATCGTAGGCGGTATCGCGGCCGGAACCGCCGATGGCGAAGCCTGGGGCGTGTTGAACAACGTCAACGACCGTTTCAAATGGTCCAAGGCTAACTATCCGATGGTCCAACCGGGTGACGCTCCCGGCTCCAAGAAATCGATGCTGGGGGTTGGCCTGCCGACCCAGGATACCGGCACCGGCTTTAGCTACACAATTGAACACGAAGCCGCCCACAACCTGGGCCTGTCCCACCCGCACGACGGTTCTTATGGGGTAGATAAATGCCCCGAAGGCAGTCCGAACGCGGGTAAATGGGAATGCTACTGGAGCGGGTTAGGCTGGATGTACGATATTTCAGCCGCTCCTACCACCTACGCGATGGACTATCGTCCTTACGAAGTGGAGGACCAGGACAACCTGCAGCGCGGCCATGTCGCCGAATACTTACTGGCGGCTCAGGATGCTCTGCGGCAGCGTTTAGTGACGGAAGCCGCCGCTGGCAGCACTTCTCCTTCCGCTACCTGGGCCAACGACTATGCTATTATGCAGAAGTGGCGGACCCAGGCGTCGGAACTGTTCAAGAAGGGTGACTATCTCCACGCGGAGTATGCCGCTCGCAACGCGTCGCTAGCTGCTCGCGGTATCCCGCAGACAGCGGCTAATACTTCCAACCCGCGCCTGTTGGAAGCCGGTCAGATCTACTATTTCAACGTTAACCCGCAGGACAGCGGCATCCCGACTCCAAAAGCTGACCTGACTGTTTCGGACTTTATGGCTTCCCAGTTGCGGCCGGGCTATACCGTACTAACTGCTTCCGTTGCAAACATCGGGCAATTAGCGGCGGATAAAGTAGTTGTCGAGTTCAAAGACGGTACGACTGTCCTGGGCAAGACTGCTCCGGTTTCTATAGATAAGGGTACTTCGACTAACGTATCCATTATCTGGAACACCCGTAAGGTTAAAGGTGACCGCCAGATTACAGCGACCGTTGACCCGCTTAACGCTATCGCTGAATCGAACGAGAAAAACAACTCTTTGACCAAGACGGTCACTGTCCGGGGCAACCAGGTTACTAACGGCTCGTTTGAAGAGCAATCTTCGACAAGCAGTACAGCACCGGCAGGGTGGAGTGGCAGCAATGGCACCAGTTACGATACCTCCGGTAACAATGCCAGTGATGGCACCCGGTCGGCGAGTGCTACCGGTAATGGTAGTGCGGCCAGCCTGTCCAATCCTACCTGGACTTCCGCGCCAATCGAGGTGGAAGCCGGTAAGACCTACGACCTTGCTATGACCGTCAAGGCCCAGGGTCTAAGTTCAGCCCCTGGCCTGCAGGTAAACTACCTGGACGCCACCGGTAAGGTGTTGAGCACCGCTACCGGCCTGACGACAACTTTAACCGGGAACGTGGCCGCAACCGAAGTCCTGGGTAAAGTTACCGTACCGGCCGGGGTTACCAAAATCCAGTTAGTGCTAGTCGGATTTAGCCTGACTGATATGGCAACCAGCGGTACCGTCTGGTTCGATGATATCTGGGTCTGGTAAAATCCAGGTTCCGGTTAATATCAGACAATGATTAAAGAGGGGCACCTATATTTAAGTCTAGCGACCTGAATATAGGTGCCCCTTTTAGTTACTTTGGGGTAGCGTAAAAATTTTCATTCCGAGCCGCTGTGAGGAATCCCCGGTCCGTTGGACAATTTATCAAAAACCAAATACTTTATCTGATTCTATCTTGTCCTTATCTTAAGGAAGCCAAACTTACTACAGCCAAATGATTACCGCCCTCGGAACTTCCGTACTTCACTTAGAATGAAAATGTTTGCCGGTTGCCGCTTTTTAATGTTCAAGCTGTACACCAAAAGAAATAGTCCCCGGTTGTACCCGATAACCAGGGAGCACAATAGCCTACTTCATCATTTCAAGTTCAGATTGTACTTTGGAATATGCTATTGGTTAAAGACAAATTTAAGAATGACCAGGAAGAAGAGTTGCAGTAAATCGGTTATCAAGGCAAAAGGCCCCCAGCGCCAGACATTCTCACCCCAGATAATAATCAGAATGACCCCCAGGCACAGGGTCGTGCCGTAGGGAATGAAGTCGCGCCAGCGCTTTTTCCCGAAGAAGTAAAAGCCCACCGCTACCACGCCGCCAAGCACCGCTCCCAGGAAGAGGGCCGAGATGGCCCTGGGGAAACCCAGGATTACCCCGATCAGGATTGCCAGCAGCACATCGCCAAAGCCCAGCGCCCGCCGCCGGTAGATTGCCAGGGCTATCAGGTAAATAAGGTAAAATATACCGCCGCCCAGGCCCGCGCCTAAAGCCACGCTGCTCAACCCGTTCGGCAGCAAGTTATCGGGATGCGGGCCGCTGACCAGGGCCACGATTAGCCCTACCGCGCAGCCGCCCCAGATCATTACCGGGTAAATCAGGTGGTAACGCCAGTCTATCAGGGCGATAGCCGCCAGTAAGAAGATATAGAAGACGTTTATCAGGTAAAAATAAAGCGGTTGATTCTCGTAGGTCGGCCAGGCTAAAGCGAAAGCCAGGGCCAGCAAGACCTCCACCAGCGGAAAGCGCCAGGGCAGACTTTTGCCGCAATGGCGGCAGCGGCCTTTTTGCAGTAAATAACCTAATACCGGGATGTAATCTATAAAGTGGAGTTTTTCACCGCTGCGGACACAGCGTAGAGGACCAAAAAGCGGCTTTTCAACCACCGGGAAGCGTTCGGCCAGGATGTTAACTACCCACCCGGCGACCAGACCGGCTAAAACCGCCAGCAGGTAGGGTACGGCGATCAATTGCCCGGTCCTTTGAGGCGCTGGCGCTCGGCCAGGGTGGCCTGGGCCGCTGCCAGCATTTCAGGGCGTGGAGCGGGTAATCCGGTCCAGGTTTCAAAGGCCAGCGCTCCCTGGTAAATCAGCATCAAAAGTCCATCAAGCAGGGGATAATCATTTTCTCTGACCGCCTTGATAAAAGGCGTCTGACCGTAAGTCAGGTCGTAGAATAATACCGGGGCTGCCGGGTTTGCGCCGTTCATCGCCAGAGGCGAGATAGGAAAGGGCCGGTCTGGTTCAATCACACCTTGTGAAGTGGCGTTTACCACCAGCGAACGGTCTTGGGGCCAGGCGGCTGGATCAAGGCCGCTGGTCTCCAACCGGCAGCCCGGCAAGATAGCCTGCAAATCGGCAACAATCGCTTTGGCCCGGGCGGGCGTGCGGTTGGCGATAGTTATCCGGGCCGCGCCGCCATTACCGAGCGCATAGACTACTGCCCGGGCTGCGCCACCGGCCCCGATTATGACGGCCGATTGGCCTTCCGGAGAATAACCACCTGCCGGTAAAGTTTCCAGGAAGCCGCCTACATCGGTATTATGACCCAACCAGCCGCCTTGCTCTTCATCCAGCAGCAGGGTATTAACCGCCCCGGTGGCGGTGGCAGCCGGGCTGCGGCGGTCGGAAATTTCCCAACCCGTCAATTTATGCGGGACAGTCAGGTTTAGGCCCAGGAAGTCTTCCCGGCGGGCTTTTTCCAGGAAAGCCGGTAATTCTTCAGGGCTGATTTCCCATTTTTCGTAGCGGTGCGGTAAATTATGCCAGGCGAAGGCGGCATTTTGGAAGCTGGGGGATAGGCTGTGTTTGACCGGGAAGCCGAGTACGCCGACCGGTCTGGGCGAGCCATCGGAGCGGTAAAGCCGGGGTGTTACCCCCGGCCAGGTCTGGGACGCAGGATTGGGACCGGTCATTAAATTAACTCCGCCTAGCTACCCTGGTATTTTTTGACGTTGGCGTTATGTTCATCCAGTGTCCGGGCAAAGGCGTGACTTCCTTCACGGTCGCCGGTTGCCACAAAATAGATAAAATCTGTGCTGACCGGCTCGGTGGCCGCCTTTAGCGAAGCCAGGCCGGGATTGCTGATGGGGCCGGGCGGTAGCCCTTTACTCCGGTAGGTATTATAGGGCGACTCTATGTCCAGGTCCTCTTTAGTCGGGGCCTTCCACCAGTCGGTGAAGGACAGGTTTTTACCCGCTTTCAGGGTATCGCGGGCCCATTGGACGGTCGGGTCGGTCTGTAAAATCATATCAACTTTGAGCCGGTTATAAAAGACGCTGGCAATTTTTGGCCGTTCATCGGCTTTGACGGCTTCGCGTTCCACGATTGAGGCCATAACCACGGTCTTATAGATGCCGTTAGTTTCGCGGGCTTTCTGGCGAAGCTGAGTATCAAACTGCTCGCCAAACCGGTAGAGCATCATTTCTACAATCTGGCTTTCGGTGTAGTTGGCTGGAATCTTGTAAGTATCCGGGAAAAGGAACCCTTCCACCGAAGCGTTGACCGGCTTATCGTTCAGGAAGCCGAACTGCCACTCTTCTTCACGGGCCGCCTTGATAAATTTATTGGCGTCCCACCCATTTTGGCCCAGCAACTGCGCAATCTGTTCCAACCGCCAGCCTTCGACAACTGTTACGGTGCGGTCATTCAGGCGGACCGAAGTAATGCTTTCCAGCACTTCATCAATGGTCATGTTGCGGCGCAGGTTGACTACCCCGGCCTGAATTTTACTTTCGGCGTCCAGCATCCTGGCCCGCACCCGGAACACAAAGGTGTTGCGGATAAGCTGCTTCTGGTACAGGTCATCGGAGATGGCTCCAAAGCTTTGCCCCTTATTGATGGTGAAAGGCACCTGGTCATCCTTGGTACTGGGTTTCTGGCCCAACTCAAAGAAGAAGTATATGCCAATACCTACTGCTAAAATAATTCCCACCATCAAGACGCCAAAGAGTAGCTTAATAGCTTTGCCAAAAACATTGCCCGCTGCTGCTCCCAGGCCAGAACCACTTACACGCATAAATTTGTAATTTCCCTCTGAGTTGTTATTCAGGCCAGGCCCGGACTTGGCTTTGCCTGGTTTGAATAAAACGAAGTAATTTTTCTGTCGTTGGCTGCATTGTAACAAAGGGGTCTGAAAAGGGCAAGCAAATTATTTATGCCGGGCCGGAGCGCCGGTTGAAATCTTTCTAAGGTTGAAAAGCAACTACTTTAAAGCGATAATATGGGCAGGCTTTACCCCGGCGCCCCGGCCCAACCCAGCTTGTAACAACAAAACAATTAAGTTGTCTCATTTGACTAAAAGGATGATCTAAATTGGGTAAGGAACAGGTAGACGAGCAGGCCTTGATTGCGGCGGCCAAGACTAATCCCCAGGCTTTCGGGGCGATTTACGACCTTTATTTTGACCGGATCTATGCTTACGCCTACAATCATACCGGGCAACACGCGGACGCCGAAGATGTTACGGCCCAGGCTTTTAAACAGGCTTTTGAAAATTTAGGCCGCTTCGAATGGCGCGGGGTGCCTTTTGGCGCCTGGCTTTACCGCATAACCAGTAATATTATTACTGGCCAGTTGCGAAAGAACCGCCCCAGCGCGCCTTATGAGGAAGCCCTGGAAACACCGGGCGGCCACCCTACCCCGGAAGAATTCTTCCTGACCGGCGAACGCAACGCCGAATTACTGGCCCAGGTCCGCCAGTTGCCCGACTTTCAGCGCCAGGCGATTATGCTGCGCTTTGGACAAAACCTGTCTTATGCCGAAATAGCCGATAGCATTGGCCGGACCGAGGGCGCGGTTAAACAACTTATTCATCGCGGTCTGTCCAGCCTTCGCCAGAACCTATCTCTTAAATAAACCGGCTTATAACCCGACACTACCCTGCATAATTCCACCATCAATAAAGTAGGTAGTCGCGGTGACATAGGCCCCTTTATCCGACCCCAGCCAGACGACCAATCCGGCCACTTCTTCTGGAGTGCCGACTCGCCCGGCCGGAATGGCCTTTTTGAGGGCCGTACTCTTTGCGGGGTCTTCCAGGGTTTCTTTGTTAATAGGCGTGTCAATGGCCCCCGGGCCTACCCCTACAACCGTAATTCCGTGCGGAGCCAGTTCTACCCCGGCGTTGCGGGTGAGCATGCGCACGCCGCCTTTGGCGCAGCAATATGGCGAGTTGCCCGGCATCGGCCAATCTTCGTGGACCGATGAAATGTTGATAATCCGGCCTCCGCCGCCCTGCTTGATCATCTGTTTGGCGGCCAGTTGTGTCCCGAAAAATGGCCCTTTGAGGTTTACGCCGATTACTGAATCAAAGTCCTTCTCGGTTGAATCCAGCACTGAAGTCCGGGTTTCCATCCCGGCGTTGTTAACCATAATGTCCACCCGGCCGAAAGTTTCAACTGTCCGGTCCACCAGGGTTTGTAAATCGGCTAAGCTGGACACATCACCCTGGACCACCAGGGCCTTGCCGCTCGCCTGCTCGATAAGCTGCTTTACTTCGTGGGCGGCCTGTTCGTTGCGCCGGTAATTGATTGCCACAGCCGCGCCTTCTTTTGCCAGTTCCAGTGAGATTGCTCGCCCGATTCCGCTGTCACCCCCGGTGACAATTGCCACTTTATTTTCTAATAACACCGGCATATCTCCTTTTATCTTTTTATTTAGTTTTAGAAAGTAACGAATTTCCTGGCATTTTTAACTCGTTTGCCACCCAGGAAGCGCGCGGCCAGGCTGTAAGTAAAATAGTTATAGGCCCAACCCAGCAATACCAACAACCGCGTTCGAAAGCCTACCAGAAAGTAAAGATGGACCACCAGCCAGGCGAACCAGGCCAGAATACCATCCAATTTGATGCCAAAGGCGTCAGCTACAGCGTCTTTCCGGCCGATGGTCGCCATATTTCCTTTATCAAAATAGTGGAATTCTTTTAAAGGTCGCCCTTCCACCTGGGCCATAATATTGCGAGCTGCTACCCGGGACTGCTGAATTGCTACCGGTGCCACCATCGGGTAGGCTTCCGTACCCTTTTTGTAGCCTTCGAGATAGGCCATATCTCCAATTACAAAGACTTCGGGATGTTCCTTCAGGTTCAGGGTCGGTTCTACCGCCACCCGACCATTCCAACCCAGCCGGACGCCTAAAGTCTGGCCGAGTGGCGATGAGGTTACCCCGGCGGCCCAGATTACGATGTTGGCCCGCATGGTCCGGCCGCCTTTGAAAGTAATTTCCCCATCTTCTACCGATTCCACCGGGGAATTTTGTAGAATTTCGACCCCTTTATGCCTGATATGTTCCTCACCTTTTTGCTGAAGCTCCGGTGGGAAAGACTCCAGGAGAGTTGTATGGGCTTCCACCAGCACCAACCGGACCTCCTTTTCGTCCAGCCGCCGGTAATCTTCCCGTATCAGCGGTGCGATAACCTCAGCCAGCATCCCGGCCATTTCTACCCCGGTTGGCCCGGCGCCTACCACTACAAAAGTAAGCAGGAATTTGCGGCGTTCCGCGTCAGGCTCTAACGAAGCCTGTTCCAGGGCAGTCAGGATGGCTTCGCGCAGGTTTAAGGCTTCATCAATATCTTTTAGGCTGTAGGTATTTTCCGGGATGGACTTACTGCCAAAATAATTATTGGTGCTGCCAGCTGCCAGCACCAGATAATCGTAGGTTATTTCTCCGGTATCGGTTTGTAACCGTTTGTGGTCCAAATCAATTTTTTCCACTTCGGTCATTCTATAAGCCAGGTTTTTGTGACGGGTTATGACTTCGCGGATTGGATAAGCAATTGAGCCTGGTAGCAAAGCCCCCGTTGCGACCTGGTAGAGCAAGGGCCAGAATCCGTGATAGTTATTGCGGTCCAGGGCCAGGACTTCAAGGCCGGGTCGGCCCCCGAGTTCCTTCATAATATTCAAACCGCCAAACCCGGCTCCTACCACTACCACTTTAACCGGGCGTGACGTTGCCAGGCTTTTCTTTGTGGGCTCCAGCGGTTTGCCAGCCATTTTATGGAGCATATTTTCAAGCTTTAACATTGGGAACCTTCTTCCGCTAACACTGCTTAAGGCCGTTTCGGGTGTTATATGCTTCCCGGCATATTTCCAGCGTACGATTTAACTTTAATCTTATCTTTGGACGGAAGAGTATCGATGGGTTCTTAGCCAAAAGCTAAGTTCGCAAAAACAATACCAGCCTTTCTTGAAAAGCCGGTAATTGTAAAAATTGCTTAATCTGGTTTCTGTTTCTGCCGGAAATTTGGGGTGGCACTTTGAAACTAATTTAAAATAATTCCAGGAATAACGACGACATTGTCGCTATTCCTGGAATTAAAAAAACAGAGATGTAGTCTAAATGGGCTGGTCAAAAAGAAGGTGCGAGAAGCCAGACCAGAGCCTTAATACAGACAGCCGGTAATTATTTGAATTTCATTCTATTAATAATTTGTTAAAAGACTTAATTAATTTTAGCAAAGATGAATTCACACCAACTAATAATGAAATATATCAGAATAAATCTATAATTGGTTTAATTACTTTTGAATAGTATATCTGAAATCAGGTTGATTTACAACCTTTTTTATAATTGGGATAGGATTTTTCTCAGGTCGGCTTCCCATTTCTCAACTGGTTCCGGTCCTGGTGTGGTAGGGGGCCGCAGGGTTAATTCGGCTATTCGCCGGGGGGGTTGGCCCTTCTCGCCGGGCGCTTCTATCAAACGCAGTCCGGGTTGCTCCGCCGGCGGGCCGGGGAAAATAATCACACCGGTAGCTATATCAAAATCGTTCATATAGGCCAGCATTCGGTACATATCTTCCGGGTGCGCCCGACGGGGATCGGCCGGGAAAAGGCGGTACTTTACATCGAAAAAGATTTGAGTACCGCCAGGCTGTTGCAGGCGTAAATCTGGCCGGGCCGGTTGTAATCGTCCTCCGCTGTACCAGCCTCCCGGCGCGGCCTGGTTGTAAAACAGGCAGCCGCTTCCGGCCTGGAAAACCCCGCTCTGACGGCCCTGTTCGGCGTGATTAAAGGCCAGGCCGAGAGCGGCCGCAATCTCACAGGCCACCCACCACTCGTATATTACGCTCACGGGCGGGATGCCTGCCGGGACAGCCGTTTCTTCAGGCAACCGGATATAGCGGTGGTTGTATTCTTCAAAGGCTGCGGCAAGCTGGCCGTAAGCCGGGTTAGGACTGTCCTGACAGGCCAGGGCCACTTCGGCCCATTCCGCCGGGTGGCGCGGGTCATAGCCTGTGTCCCTCCGGGCCAGGGCCGGTTGCAAGTTTTTCCGGGAAGTCAGGAAATGTTTCAGGCTGTCGGCAAAGGCCCTGAACTCCGGCAAGGCTCGTTCTAACTGGACCGAGGCCTGGCGGGTAGTCTCCACCTGCCGGACCAGCTTGCGGTTTTCTAAAGCTAACTCCCGTAGCCAGCACACCAGCAGCAAATTAGGCCGGGTGGCATAGTCAACCGGCGCTTCTACCCAGTGATGGCTTAAGCCGGTTTCGGCGGGCGAGTTCAACCAGCCCTGAACAGTAGGGTTCCAGCGGATTGGCCCCCGGACCATTCCCTCTTCGCGGCGCGGTTTCTCGATTACCCGGTAGTCCAGCCGCTGGTCTATGGCTTCCAGCAGGCCTTCATCTAGCAAGCGGCGGCAAAAGTGGCGCAGCTTCTGGGCGGTAAAATCCAGGCTGGTATAGGGAAAAGTCCCCTCTCCTGTAGCTTCGCTGTAACTGAGGTTGAGGCTGTTGGGCGCGTCCAGGTGCGCCAGCAAGGACGGCAGGCGCTGGTATTTCAGCCATTCCAGCTCAGTCCGGCTGATTTTCTGCGGGTACACTTCCAGCCTGGTGCTGGCTAACGTCCGGCTCCCCGGGCTTTCTCGGACGCTGAAATTCAACTGACCGGCCACATCCTGGACTTTGTAAGGCAGCAGGAGCGTAGCGCCTGGCGGAAAGCTCAGCCCGGACCGCAGCTTATCCTGTCCCACCCACAGCTCTACCCCGGCCAGGGTGGTTAAACCCCGGTTCGCCAGGCGCAGTTCTATTTCGGTATCTTCCGGTACATTTTCTACCGGCTCCGCATTGTAATAGAGTTCCAGCGTCAAAATAGCCATACCTGATTATAACATCGCCTGAAATAAAAAAGCGCCGGGGGTTCCTGGTACTAACCCTCAGGCGCTTTTAGGCTTTTAGATGGAAAAAAGCTCGATTCCCGACTTTTTCCGGAATAATTAACTTATAGCTGCCCCCAGCGGTTAATAGCGGCTGGCGGAAGTGGCCGGTATTTGAGGTTCCGGCGCGGCCTGGTTGGCGGCAACCGGTCCGGGCTTGCGCAGCAGCCACAGGCACAGGCCCCACAGGCACAAGGCTGCCAGGAAACGATAGCTCGAACTTAGCCGGGCTAACCCTACTGCGTCCGTAAAGAAAAAGTCGGTCCGGCTGCCGTAACCCAGGCAGGCATAGGCAATCCCAAAAGCGGCTAACTCCCAGCGCCGTATTTGCACTCCCGGGCGGCTCAAACTTACCAGCAGCGCCAGGACCGCGACCAGGCAGGGCACGATATAATGGAACCAGACAAAGGGTGGGATAAGCACTGCCAGCAGGGCTAAAGCGCCCAGTTTTAGTTGTTCTTGATCCTCGTCGCCCTGCTTCCGGCCGATACCCAGGCAAGTAACCAGGGTCAGGGCCAGGACCGACGCGTAACTGAGCGGTGCAATCCAGGCTGGTAACTCGTTTTTGAAGTCGGCCATAACCCGCGGCACCGCCAGGCGGCTCCAGAAGCCCCACAGCGATTGATTTGAAATATCGACTTCCGGCCGGTTAACCCCAAAGACCACCTGGGTAAAGTAAAACCAGATCTGGTCAAACCCTGTGATTAACCCCGATAGCCCTAAAATAGCCAGCCCGCCTACTACCAGGCCCAGCAGCCCATCCCGGGCAGCGCGCCAGTTTCTTTGCAGCACGAAATATAAGGCCGACATTACCGGGTAAAGTTTGAGGGAAATCGGCAAGGCCAGGGCCATACCGCTCTGCTGCAGCTTGCCTTCTTTGACCCAGAGCGCCATCAGGGCCAGGCACAACAGCACGATTACGTTCCATTGGCCGTAGCCGAGGCTCTCCGCGATTTGTCCAAAACTTAATCCCAGAAACCAGACTGCCGGGTTAAATTTAATACCTTCTCGCTCCCCACCAAATACTTTAAGCAGGATGAAAATAATCGGAATGAGCAGCAGTTCGTTAAAGATGCGCCATGTCAGCAGGGCGGAATTTACGTCCGGCCCAAAAACCTGGGCCAGCGGCCAGACCGTCAGGCTGAAGCCGGGAGGCATCCGGGCCGCCGCTCCCGGTAGATTGGCAATCTCTTTGAGGTCATACAGCGGGCCGCCCGCTTCAAAACGGGTCAGGGCGGAATAATAGACCTTGAAATCGGCCCCGCGATAGAGGTTTTCTTTGAAAACGTTGAAGTGATCGTAAACAAAAGAAACCGTAGCCGCTGCCAGGGTGCCGCGCACAAAAGCTCGTTCGAAAATGTCCGGGTGTTTTGGGCCGCTGTTGATGTAAATCGCGCCGACATAGAATAGGGCCGCGACATAGCCGCCAATCAGGACCGAACCCGGGTTCACGCTGTACAGGTCCAACCGGCCAAAAGCGAACTGAGCCAGCGGCAGCAGCGGGAAAAGGGTCGCGGCGTAAACATAAGCGGCCGGTAAATGGGCCGCCCGGCGCCGGAAGGCTTCGGCAAGGGCCAGTAAGAGCCAGGCCAGGGGCAGAATAAAGGCCCAGGAAGCATAGATTGGTTCGGCGGCTTGCCGCCAGAAGACCAGGCTAGCCAGTAACAACACTCCGGCAGAAGCCTCAAAACCCAGGGCCCACAACCCTTTTTTGTTAGCAGGCAGAAAATAGCGGCCCAGCGCCCAGCAAGAAAACGCTATAACCGCCAGCAGTCCGGGCCGGGCAAACGAAGCCAGCCAGCCTTTCCAGCCAAAGGCGTCGTAATCCGGCTCCAGCCGCAGGCTGAAAAACAGGACCGCCAGCCCTCTTACATCTCCGTTACCAGGCTGGTAAGCATTATCGGCTTCAAAGGAAAGTTCGTAGGCTGCCAGGTTCGGCCGGAGGTGTTCCGGCAGCTTAAATTCGTAATAATTACCCTGGTACGAGCCGTCAACCTCAATCCGGCCCAGGTCCTGGTCGATCCATTCCAGCTTTCCCCGGGCTTTTAAAGTAACCCCGGTTTGTTCCGGGTCAAGGTCTGGCCGGGGCGCCGTCAGTCGGACATACGCTTTGAGCGGTATCGAGTCCAGCGGCCAGGGGATTTTCAGCCGGGAGGTGCGCCCGGCCCAGCGATAGGTGTTGTCGGCTTCGGGGAAATCGGGATTAGCCAGCCTTGATTCAGCCTGAAAAAACCCATCCACCCCCGGGGTCAGGTATAGCATATCCAGGTTATCATCACCGCCGATGTTAATCGTCAGCGGGCCGCGTGCCAGCGAGATTCCCCAGGCCAGCCAGAATACAACCAGGGCGATTTGCAGGGGTACAGGCACAAACGCCCCTAACAAACGCCAGTTTAGACGGCGTTTTCTGGTCGGCATTTTTGGGGTTTGGGCCGGTTCGGAATTTACCGGCATATCAGAAAGGGCCAATCATTACCTCGGCTGCCATTGCCTCCCGGTATCACAGGCTGAATGTTTCTTAAAAGACAACCGCATTTTAGCATAATTTGCGGGCTTCTAACTAGGCTCCCAGGGTTGAACCCACAATCTGGCGGTATCCGCGCAGGAAATCGGTGACCGGCAGCATTTTTTTACCGGGCAGTTGTAATTCCTGGGGAGCCAGAAAGCCTTCCCCGGTCGCGATTAAAAGTTGCGGGGCTGGCCCTGTGCCGGTAAGGCCGCTTAAAAATACCTGGCCCGGCTGGCGCAAACCGGGGCCGGGCGGCTCGCTCAAAGCGTCTTCATTATAAACCGTACAGCGGCCCAGCTTCAGGGTCTGGCCGTTCCAGACCGTATAGATACCGGGCCACGGCTCATAGGCCCGGCTTTTTCGCTCTATGAGGGCGGCGCTTTCCTGCCAGTTTATTCGCCCGGCTTCTTTTTGAATAATCCCGGTGTGGCTGGCCTGGCTGCTGTCCTGGACCCGGGGTGTAATTTCTCCGGCCGCCCAGCGCGGCAGAGTCTGGATTAGTAGTTCCGCGCCGTCCCTGGCGAGTTTTGTCAGCAGCGTTTCCTGGGTTTCGCCAGGCTCAATTGGGGTAACGACCTGGGTCAAAATCGGCCCGGTATCCAGGCCCTTTTCCATCAGCATAATCGTAACCCCGCTATGGTCCAGGCCGTCCAGCAGGGCCTGGATTACCGGCGAGGCTCCCCGGTAAGCCGGGAGCAGCGAGGCATGGATGTTAATGCATTTCAAAGGCGGCATTTCCAGGACCGCGACCGGCAAGATCATCCCAAAGGAAGCCACCACAAAGGCTTCGGCCCCGGCTGAAAATTCGCGCAGTTGGGCCTGGCTCTCGGCGGAGCGCAGCTTTTCCACCTGCATAACCGGCAAGCCCATGTCCTGGGCCGCGATTTTTACCGGCGGCGGAGTCAATATGTTCTTGCGTCCGGCCGGGCGGTCCGGTTGCGTGACTACCCCGACTATTTCATGTACTTCAGCTAACCGGCGCAGTACCGCCGCCCCAAACTGGGGTGTACCCATAAAAAGTAGTTTCATGAACAATTACCTCGGGTGGCGTGGCACGTTGAGCGTTAAACGGGTAAGGTAGAACGGATAACGTAATACGCAGGTTTTCAATGTTTCTTTCGGTGCCTAAATTCTGATTAATCCGGCAGCTACCTGACTCCAAGATTGTGCTACGTGCTACGTGCTTAAACAATATTTCGTTCGCGGGTTAACCGGCCGCTTCGAAACCGTTCGATGCCCAGGCTGCTGATATCGATTGTTTTAGCCTGCCCGTCCACAATAAGCTCTGATATAAGCAGTCCTGCCGCCGGGCTTTGCTGGAAGCCGTGACCGCTAAACCCGGTGGCGACATAAAAATTATCCAGCTCCGGGATTTTGCCAATTATCGAGTTATGGTCCGGGGAAGTATCATACAGGCCGGACCAGCCGTTGCGGATTCTCAATCTTTCAAAAGAGGGCACGCGCTGCATGGCGTGTTCCACTACCGTATCCAACCAGTTCCAGTCGGTCGAGATATCAAAACCGGGCAACTGGCTTTCATCGGTTTCTCCAATTAAAAAGCCCGGCCCTTCCCGGCGAAAGTAAAGCCCCGTCCCCATATCGATTGTCATTGGCTGGGTGGGCGATAACTCATCAAATGCTTCACTGAAGAAGAGCGTCCGTTTATAGGGTTTGACCGGTATTTCTACCCCGGCCATTTCGCCCAGCAGGCCGCTCCACGGCCCGGCGCAACCGGCCACCACTTCCGGCCGGATAAGGCCACGGTCGGTTTCGACTTCCACGATTCGTCGCCCTTCGCGTTTGATTGCTTTTACGGCGCAATTTTCCCAGAAAGTTACCCCCGCCTGGCGGGCTTTGCGAGCGAAACCCTGGGTTACTTCATGCATTGAAGCGTGGCCGTCTTTGCCGCAAAAGGTAGCGCCTAAAACATCGGATACTTCCAGGCCCGGATATCGTTCGGCCAGTTCGGCCTGGTTGAACTCTTCCACCGGCACGCCCAGTTGCCGCTGCAACACCACGTTCTCCCGAAACTCCCGCCAGGTTTGCTCGTTGGTCAGCAAGAACAGGTAGCCGTACTGGTGAAAGCCGATATCGCATTCTTCCTGCGATAAACCGGTATAGCGGTTGAAGTTTTCAAAGAAATCCAGCGAATACTGGCTGATCCGGATGTTAACTTCGTTGGAGAATTGCAGCCGGATGCCCCCGGCGGCCCGGCTGGTGGAGCCGCTGCCCAGGGTATTGCGTTCTACCACTAGAATGTTTTTCAGGCCCCGTTGGGCCAGGTGATAGGCTACACTGCAACCGATAACCCCACCACCGATTATCAGAACCTGGGGGGTGGCTTCAACCGCCAGCGCCATTCCAATCTCCTTTTAGTCGGACATAAAAACAGGGATTTCCAGCAAACAGGCTTTTTGAGCCTGTCTTGCCTTACTATCCCTGTCCCGGTCAATCTAAAACTTACTCTACTACCACCAGGGCCGACCCGGCCCTGACTTCCCCGATCTTCCAGAGCGGTTCCCCGGCTTCCCGGAAAAGGGTTTCCAGGACCACCGCTTTTTCAGCCGGAATGGAAAAGAAAAGCCCACCGCTGGTTTGGGGGTCGAACAGAAGGTCTTCCAGGTCCGGCTCTATCCCGGGCTGGATTTTAACTTTCTCGGCTCCTTCTTCTTGCAAGAATATGCGGTTCCGGCCCGCCCCACCCGGCGTACAGCCTTCCTGGGCATAGCGCCTGGCTCCTGGCAAGATAGGTAAACTTTCGGCCCTGATAACCAGGTCGATGCCTTCACTATGGTCGGCCATCTCCGAGGCGTGGCCTAAAATGCCAAACCCGGTTATATCGGTACAGGCGTGGATAGCGCTATAGCCCAACTCGCGCAGCAGCAAGGAAGCGTTGCGATTAAGCCGGGTCATACTATCGGTGGCGGCTTTCAGGTCCTGTAAATCTACCACGTCCCGCTTGTGGGCCGTAGTGATAAGTCCCGTGCCAAGCGGCTTGGTCAGGTAAAGCACGTCACCGGCTTTGGCTCCGCCTTTGGTAAAGACCTGTTCCGGATGTACCTTGCCCGTCACGGAAATACCGTACTTTGGCTCGGTATCAATCACGGTATGGCCCCCGGCGACAACCGCCCCGACCTCGGCCATCTTGTCGGCCCCGCCTTGCAGGATCAAGCTCAAGATACTGGACGGTAAGTTGCCCGGAAAGGCTACAATATTGATACCCATCAAAACTTCGCCACCCATCGCGTAAACATCGCTCATGGAGTTGGCGGCGGCAATTGCCCCGTATAAGTAGGGGTCGTCAACCACCGGCGGGAAGAAATCCACCGTCTGTACCACGGCCAGGTCCGGACTAAGCCGGTAGACCGCCGCATCGTCGCTGATTTTCAAACCCACGATCAGGTTAGGATTGTCGTACTTTTTCAATGGAAGCAGAACCTGCTCCAGGTCTTTTGGACCCATCTTGGCTGCTCAACCGGCGCAAGCCGCCAGTGAGGTTAGCTTGATATTGATAAAAGAGTTTTGTCCAACCCCTTCCGGGTGGTTGTGTTCTATAATTCCGGTCAAGTGAAACTCCTGGTCAAACCATCCCGTACCCCGGGTACGGCCGGTCCAACCTAATCCTAGATTAGTATTTTGCCCCTTTGCGCCTGGCGTCAAACGCGTTGTATACGCCAAGCCCAATTACGATTAAAGATATAATCAGCGTAAGAATTACGCCAAAAGCGGCGCTGTCGCCCGGCCCGGGATTAAGCAAGTTAACCAGGGCAAAGCCCAGCGCGATCAGGCCGACCAGAGCCTGCCCGGCAGCCAGGGAAATAGAATCCCGGCTAAGCCCGACGAAGCCTAATACGGCCGCGACCAGTCCGGCTCCAATTACCAGCCAGCCGTCGCCAATTTCAAGGCCGGACAGCGAACCGCCGGTCCCTAAATTTATCCAGGGTAAAAACCCACAAATTAATAGTACCACGCTTACTCCCAACCCAACCCATTCCAGGGGCGGCGCTTTAGCCGGTTCCGGCTTAAAAGCGGCCAGCAGCGACTCCAGGCTCTGGCCGGACTTCGCTTTAGTAGCGGTGCCCGCACCGGTGCCGGTCGTGCCTTTTGTGCCCGCAATATTACCGGCACTGGCGGCGGGTTTGGCCGGTTGCCACTGGTACTCCGGCCGGACCTGTGCCGGTCGAGAAGTCGGTCCTGGTTGGTCCGTAACTGGCCGGGACTGTGGTGGAATGGCCTGGTTTTGGGGCGGAATAGGTTGCCCTTGTGGTTGTAGTGGGTCTTGAGGTGTCATAATTATCTACTCCTATAACCGTCAGGCTGCCCTTGCGGAAAGCCTCTTTTAGAATCCTCGTGTCACCGGAAGACCGGCGTAAGCCCAATTGCCCATACCCCCGGCCAGGTTGTAAACACTGGTAAAACCGGCTATCGCGGCCACTTCGGCGGCGGCGGCGCTGCGCTGCCCTACCGCGCAGACAAAAATAACCGCTAGACTTTTATCCAGGTTCTGCTCAGCCAGGCTCTGGGCAAAACTATACAGCCCGTCAATTGGTACGAGAGTAGCACCCTCGATATGACTGGCTGCGAACTCATAAGGTTGCCGTACATCAATTACCTTGAGGGTACCCTCATCTATCATTGCAGCTGCTTCTTCCGGTTCTAATTCTGTAAAAGGCTCGTTTTCCATCTTTAAATTCTCTACTCTAATTGAACCCTTATACCTTTCAAACCCCTTCAAGATTGTCGCATAATCTTAGCACCCTGGCGGGGCTATTACAAGCTTGATCTCACGGTGAAAATCTAGGCCAAAAGTCTATTGACTCTTAAAAATCTTATGATATATTATACTACGAGCGGGTAAGCTTTTTAAGTCTCTACCCACCAGTACTTACAATTCTCGAAGTAATTTAGCCTGAGCAACCAACTCTATTTTAGCAAGATTTGGTCCTTCGCGGGCCGGGAATTTTTATTGTCTACCAGTGATTATTTTAGCGTAGCTAATACGGAAAGGAGCCGCACCATGCAACATACTTTGCTTACAAGCAATGAATTTGCCTTAGAAGAGTGCGCCTGCTTCAAACCGAATAGCCGCCTGTGGCAAGATGAGACAGGTAACCTCCTCCTGGGTAGCTTCACGGCTGCTCGGCTGGGAACCCTGCTTGATTCCGGGTTCGTTCCGGCTGCCATGGGCGTATTGCGCCCGTTTGATGCCCCCGCCATGGACTCTGTCCGGAACCTGGGCGGCACAGACTACACCGGTAGCACCGGCAACCTGCGTGGGAATCCCTTTGGCTTCTACAACATGCCCGCGATGGCGGGAATCGGCGGCATTATGACCGCTTACCAGCGGCCCGCCGGCCTGGAAATTCCGATCAGGAACTATAACAACGGCAATACAATTGGCAACTTTAACAATTTAAATTACGGCAGCCACTCTCGACCAGGTGGGTTGCCTCCGCTACCGATAGCCTCCGCGCCACCAGGGCGCGCCAGTGCAGATCCAGGAGGAGGACCAACCGCCAGTTAAGCGGCCCCAGGCTCTCAGACCTTTTCAGGTCATTGAGCAGCAGCGGGCCAGGCTTAACAGAATTTGATAGTCTTCAAGATTTCAAATTATACAGTCGAGGGTGTTAGAGAAAAAACTCTAACACCTTTTTTGTTTGCCAGATTAACCAATTGGAAAGAAAAATGAACCAGAAACGAATCGCGACCGGCCAGCCAAAATTGATAGATGACCAGGCTCTTATGAGCCAGATATATACAGGGAGCAACCTTATGACTGAGGGGAAATTATACCGAAACGAGCTTGTAGCCACTGACCTGGATGGGGTAAATGAGTTTGAAACTGTTGAAGAGGCCCGGACAACCGCCCAAGTTTCGAAGGAGAATGTAATGTTTGATCTGGAATTAGAGCCAGCATTAGAAGTTGAATACGCCGATTGCACTGTTTATTCGGAGCAGGAATTGGGAAACTTCCTGGCGACCTTAACTGAAACGCAGTTAAGGGATACTCAGGTCCTGGTGGACGATGATAGCTTCGTGGTCTTTTACCCGTTAGTCCGGGTGTCGGTCGAAGTAACTGGTCCGGCTCCCCGCAGCGGCTACCATTTTGATATGGACGGTCCTCGCCCGACCGTCCCTTCGGCAGAAGTGCCGGAACTGGTTGGCTGTCTGGCCGAACAGTTCCGCCTGCCGGTTGGTCCTGAACAGACCCGCAGCATGCGTGAAATCCTGGCGAGCGTTCTAATTTAATAGAACGCTCCCCTTTTCGTCTTTAGCATTTTTACTTTGAATTGGAAACCAGGGAAATTAGCTTAATACTTCGGGGTTAACCGGGTTCGCGGGCCGCTGGCCGCGCAAGACCGCTACCAGGTTCGTGGCCGCCAGGCGGGACATTTCGCCCCTGGTTTCGTGGGTCGCGCTGCCCAGGTGAGGGGCCAGTACTACATTATCCAGCTCGGTCAGGCCGGGATAAAGTTCCGGTTCTTTCTCAAAAACATCCAGCCCGGCCCCGGCAATTTGCCCGGCTTGCAGGGCCGCTACCAGGGCGGCTTCATCCACCAATGGGCCGCGTGAGGTGTTAATGAGGTAGGCGGTCGGTTTCATCCGGCCCAGGCTTTCGGCGTTGATAATGTGGTGAGTCTGGTTGGTGTAGGGCGCATGCAGGCTTACATAGTCACTGGTTACCAGCAATTCATCCAGTTCGACCCGCCGCAATTTCAACTCATTTTCCAGCGCCGGTTCCAGGGCCGAGCGGTTGTAGTAAATAATGTCCATATTGAACCCGGCAGCCCGCCGCGCCACCGCCTGACCTATCCGGCCCATGCCGATAAGCCCCAGTGTTTTGCCATTAACTGCCCCACCCAGCAATTGCAAAGGCCCCCAGCCATGCCAGTTGTGCGAGCGCACCAATCGTTCGCCCTCGCCTACCCGCCGGGCCGCCGCCAGGAGCAAGGCCCAGGTGAAATCGGCCGTGGCTTCGGTCAGGACGCCGGGCGTATTCGTTACTACAATCCCTCGTTTGGTCGCTTCAACCACATCAATATTATTGTAACCGACCGCCATATTGCTGATTACTTTCAGGTTAGGACACTGGTCCAGCACTTCGGCATCAATCGTATCGGTTAGCAGGCAGAGCAACCCATCCGCGTCCCTGGTCCGGGCAATCAGTTCGGATTTGCTAAAGCCTTCGTCCAGCGTGTTATAAGTAATATCCAGGTCGGTTGATTCTTCAAGAACTTTTAGCCCCGCTGGAGGGATTGCCCGGCTGACAAATGCCTTCATTTACTGTAATCTCCTTAACTTAGACCGATAACCATTTCATGTTGACGATTAGTTTCTTGCAGGCCAAGCTGGCTTAGCAGCAAGAAAAGCTCACTGTGTTCCGGCTCATTTAAAACATAAAAGTGTTCAGCCGGGGCGTCTTCACGCTGCGGCCGCAGGATCTTCGAGTTGACCGCGGCGCGTTCGAGCAGGGCTTTCGCCGCCGATTCATTGTAAAAAGTCAGGTTTTGCAGGGTTATCCGGCCCGTTTCCGGGGTATGCTCGTATATAAGGACCGCCAGGGCCGTACCACCGCGCCGGGCGACAATCCCGCGCAACCCGCTGGTCGTGTACAGGCTGGCCGGTTCACGCTGCCAGCTTGGTTCAAAGCCCAGGGCCGGTTCCAAGCGGATCGCGGTGTGTAAGGCTTCTTCCAGGCTGACTTCGCTGATTTCCATCCGGACCGTATACGCCGACTTAAGTTCTTCCAGCACGGTACTAACCGGGGCGGACAGTATCGCCAGGTCGCGGGTAATCTGAAACCCGGCTTGCTGGTAAATACGAATGGCCCGTTCGTTCTGGGTTAGCACTTCCAGTTGTAAGGTGGTAAGCCCTGCTTCGCGTCCACGCTCGACTAATTTGTGGCAGAACCAGGTTCCCAGCCCTATACCTCGAAATTCGGGGACAATCCCAAAGCCGCCGCACCAGCCTCTTTCACCGCGCAGCCCAAGCATGGTCAGCCCGACCAGGCGTCCGTCCCAGTGCCGGGCCAGTAGTCCCTGGGCCAGGTCAATACTATAGGCCCGGCAAAATCTGGCATACTTCGGTGGGGTAAAAGTAACCGGCAAAAAGTAACCGGCGAAACTCTCGTTCATGGTATCGGCCAACTGCTCGATACTCATCCGCGCGGTATCGCAAACCTCAAAATCATTTAACAGATTTTCAGCCACGGTTATTCGGCCCTCCTTTTGTTTTTCTTATTGCGTGGCCCATTTTAGCATACCTCTCCGCCGGGCGTTACAAAATTCGGCTTTGGAAAGAGTGTTATAGTTGTATTTGATTAATCAGGAAGTTGAAACCCCTACCCCGCCTGCACGTAAATATTAATGGCATGCAATCATTTGTTAGCTGGCATAATCCTTTGTCCGGTGATTTATTCAGCGGCATTGAGGCCGGGATTGTTTGAAAGTGGCCTCCAAAATTTTAAGCGAGGTGATAGTTAAGAATGGCAACAGATTTCAAAGATTATTATAAAATACTGGGCGTGGAAAAAGGCACGGACACTAAAGAGATAAAAAAAGCTTACCGTAAGCTTGCCCGCCAATATCACCCGGATGTCAACCCAAACAACCAGGAAGCGACCAACAAATTCCGGGAAATTAGCGAAGCGTACGAAGTGCTTGGTGACAGCGAGAAACGCAAGGTCTACGACAAATACGGTGAGAATTACAAAGAATACGAAGCCTGGAAGAAGGCGGGTGGCGAAGCAACCGGGGTTCCTTTTGAAACTTATATGAGCGGTGTCGGAAGCCGGGGCGCTTATGCGGGCGCCGGGGCCAGCACCGGACCGGGTGGGTCTTACCAGTACCACACCGTTAACGCCGAAGATTTGGAGGACATGTTTGGTAACGAAAGCCCTTACTCGGATTTCTTTAACTCGATCTTCGGTGGGGCAGCCGGTCGAAGCAGCCGAGGCGGTGGCTTTCAGGCCCAGGCCCGGCCCGCGAAAGGCCGTGACGCCGAATATCCGGTCCAGGTTACCCTGGAAGAAGCCTTTAATGGCGCTAAACGGGTCCTTGAACTGGCGGTAGAGCCGGGAAAGACTAAAAGAGTGGAAGTTTCTATACCGGCCGGGGTGAGCGATGGCGACCGGGTACGCCTGGCCGGGTTGGGTTCGCCCGGTTATAACGGTGGCCCGGCGGGCGACCTTTACCTGGCGGTGGAAGTCTTGCCCCATGTCTTTTTCGAGCGAAAAGGGGCCGACCTTTATGCAAAAATCAATGTGCCTTTGACCACAGCTCTGCTGGGTGGCGAGGTGCCAGTGCCAACCATCAAAGGCGGCAGGCTGGCCCTGAAGATCGCGCCTAACACTCAGAACGGCAACCAGGTCAAGTTGCGCAACCAGGGCATGCCCCGCCGGGCCGGTTCGGACGAGCGTGGCGATCTCTACGTGCAGGTTCAGGTGCAACTCCCTGTCGAACTGGACCCCGAGGAAAAGGCCGCCCTGGAGGATTTTGCCAGGTTGCTACAACGCAGGGAGCAAACCGGTACAAAAGGAGGCGTAAACTAAGATGAGCCAGTCCTTTGAAGATAAAGATAGCGCCTCCTCCTGGGAACAACCGGCCCCCGAGGGCGAAATAACCTACTTTACGCTGGAAATTACTACTAACATGACCCGCCTGGGCCCGGCCCTGATTGAACGGTGCGTCCAGGTAGGGCTGGTCAGTCCTACCCGGCCTTCCAGCGAACCGGCCCGTTACAGTTCGGGGGATATTATGCGGCTGCGAAAAGTGCGCCGCCTGATCCAGGAACTGGGTCTGAACTGGGCCGGGGTAGAAATAGTGGTCCGCCTGACCGACGAACTGGAAGCCTTAAAGGCGGAACTGGCCCGCTTGCGCCGTTAAGTCTGACCGGCTACCCTTTTTAAGATAAGCTAAATAAAGTTCTGGAAAGCTACCGGGAAAACCGCAGCGCAGAACGGGCCTTGGCCTTGGCGGCCTCTTCTGCGCGGTTTCTGGGTGGTGAATTTGTCTCCAACGTATTAAGCAGGTTACCGGAGATTGCCGCTATTGCGTCAACCGCTGCCAGGAAGGCCGCTTCGTTGGCTTTCGAGGGTTGGTTAAACCCGCTTACCTTGCGCACATATTGTAAAGCGGCGGCCCGTATCTCCTCCTCGGTGACAGGCGGTTCGAAGTTTGATAGAGTTTTGATGTTCCTGCACATAGCCTATCCCTTTATCTAATAAGGTCTCTTGCCCAAAGCGCACACACACTTCATGAAACTCAGTTTGCCAGGCGCCCTGGCTGTCAGACCGGAAATTTACCTGGCCTTCCACACCGCTGCATACTTTTTGCGGTATTTAGGGTCATCTTCGGTTTCGATTAACTCCAGGGCTTTTTCTCTTATTTTTTCATCCATTACGACATTGTATAACTTTTTCAAATCCTGGATGATATCGTAGCGAATCAGGGTGCCGTTCTTTTCGGCCAGGCATTCCCTGAAGCGGCCTTCCAGGCCGTCCACCAATAGCTTTTGCTGCGGCTTTCCGGCAGTGCCAACTTTCCAAATCTCTTGCAGGCAGTGCCGGGCGGTGACAAACCTCTCGTCCTTTGTCACCGCCAGAAGCGCCCCAAAATCCTGTAACATCCGGTTCTCCGGGTCGCTCTTAGCCAGGTTGCAGAGAACCTGGGCAGCAATCGCTCGCCGGTGGTTGTCTTTATTAGTTAAAGTCACTACCATTTCGTCCCAGACATCATAGGCCCAATCCACCGGCCTGTCAGTCTCTTCGATAAGGTAGAAATAAGCTCTGGTTTGTAAGTCTTTATCTTCCGAGTGGATATTAGCCAGGTGGGTCCTTGTAATTTTGTTCATTGGTGCAGGCTTTCTTATTTGGAGTAAGACAGACCGGGTTTAACAGTGATTTATCTTATTTTATGACCCGAAAGCACAGTTCGGTCCTACCAGCCGGTAACTCTATTACCTTAATTCTTTCCAATTGAATTTGCGAAGCAGCTAAATGCTCGAAAAATCGGAGACCTTCGCCCAGTAGCAGCGGCATAATGTCAATCTGTAATTCTTCAACCAATCCAGCCCTCAGGCATTGTTGAACGATGTCCGCGCCACCTATCACCGTTACGTCTTTGTCACCGGCGGCGGTTTTAGCTTTCTCGATAGCGCTTTCAATACCCTCAGTGACAAAGGTAAAAGAGAGTCTTTCATTCTCTCCTTTAGGAGCCTTTTCCGGAACATGATGGGTAAGTACAAATATGGGCGCTTGAAATTCGTAACCCGTGAAATCACCCTCTGCCATATCGTAAGCACGGCGGCCCATCACTACTGCCCCGGTTGTTATTATTGCTTCCTGAAGCACCTCAGTTTCTCGTAAAGTAGCGAAATCAGAGTAAAGCTGGCTAACATCGCCGTTACAATCATTAATAAAACCATCCAGTGACATTGTTATACCTGCCAGGACTTTTCCCATTTTATTATGCCTCTTCCTGCTCAACCGGTCCGTAGGTGAGCGCCACAACGCCTGAACTAAAGGTCTTGCTGTCTACCAGCTTCAGGGTCGTATTACTGCCATCCTTGAAAAGACGCTTTCCCTTCCCTAAAACAACCGGGTAGACCAGGAGCCGGTATTCATCAATCAGGTTGTGCTGGAGCAGTGTGTCTACCAGTTGGCTGCTGCCGTAAATCAAAATATTCTGGCCGGGCTGCTCTTTCAACCGGGTAATTTCTTCGATTAGGTTCTCTTTTAGCAGGTTCGAATTGTTCCAGGAGCCTTTTTCCAGGGTTTTGGTAGCCACATACTTCGGTAGACTGTTTATGCGGTCGGCAAAGCCCTGCTCGTCTTTCATAAGCGGCCAGGCCTGAGCAAACCCGTCATAGGTCACACGGCCCAGCAGCAGGGCGTCGCTCTCAAATAGCTCGTCGAATTTAAATTTGGCGATTTCGTCATTCCAGTAAGGCGAGGTCCAGGCCGGTTCCTCCATTACGCCATCCAGCGTTAGGTACTCCGAGGCGACTATCTTCCTCATCTTTTATTCTCCTTCCGGGGTTATCTTAAGGCCACTAACATTTTGCTATATGTTTCCAGTCAGGATAAGGCGGGCTATCGTCCGGCCCTGTAGCAATTTAATCCGTCCTACTTTATAGCAAAGCTAACCGGACTACTATTTGTTTCCCAAAGGGCTAAAATTCTTGTGCGTGGTGTTGGGTGTCGAAACCGCCAGGCTTCCTGGTGAAATTCACCTTGCCTGGCGGTTTCTCTTTGTAATATTCGGATCTTGTTTCCGTCCTAAAAGTGCCGGAAACATTTCAAACTGACTCTTCGGGATTATGTGGGAAGTGCTAACAAAAATCAGGGTGAATGGGTTCACCGGGCGTCAAGACTGGCCTGCTCGAAACATGCTGACCGCTTTTTCGATGCGCCGCTGGCGGGTTTCGGCAGTTTTGGCCTGCTCGATTGCCAGCACGTGGCGCAGCTTGTTGCTATAGGACAACCCCTCGAAGAAGCTCCTGGCCTCCGCATCCCGGTCGAGCGCTTCCGTCAGGTCGGGCGGCACGATAACCTCTCGCGGTTCATTATCAAGTTCAATGTCGATATCTACCTCGTCACCGGCGGCGACACCGGCCGCCTGGCGATGCTCGGCACTGATAGGGAGCATGAACTTGCCGCCCAGCGGCGCGATAGTACTGCGATAGGAATATCCTCCGATGGTAACTCGTACGGCTGGCCGCTTGCCTGGCCCCAGGGCTGTAACTACCTCCGCCGGGACTTCAATACCGGTGGCGGTCTTGCCGCCGAGCAGGATTGTTGAATGAAATCTCATAAATCCCTCGTTATAGTGGTTTGCCTTTTTGCGCTATTGTCTCGATTTTTGCAGGGCCGCACCCCAAACGCTTCAGGCTTTCTCTACAAGTTCAGCCAGGCGATCCATCGATTCGGTTGCTCCTGATTCCATTCCCGACTGGAGCATTCCATCGCGATCCTCTACTGACTGGAAGACCGCAATTTCTTTCAACAGGGTCTTGCCTTCCTGTTCTTCGAACGTCACCGTTTCAAGCATCACATGGCCTGGCATACCTTCAAATTCAAAGGTGTAGACAAGCCGCTCGGGTGCGACAATGTCGTGGTACACCCCTTTGAACCCGTACTTACTGCCGTCCGGCTCTTGTTGAAGGTATCGCCAGACTCCGCCAAACTTAACTTCCATCTGATCAACTGTGGTCGTAAGGTATCCTGGCCCCCACCAGTTCGGTATACTCGCTGGGTCGGTAAAGGTCTTGAATACTAGTTCGCGAGGCGCGTTGAACACCCGTGTAATGATGATCTCTTGTTTTCCTGGTTCCGCGATTAAATTAATTTTAGACATAATGTTACTCCCTTATACTGCTTGCTTCTACTTATTACCCCGGTTCCCGCCGGAATGTATAGAGTATAGCGGGCTGGAAACTGCCTTCTATATTCTCCAGGATTATATCCAGTTTCCCTGACCCGCTGTACAAACTAACCGGCGTTAATCATTGAACTTAGAACCTGCCGGGATTATCAGGATTCGGAGCTTGCCAGTTCAGGTGCTGCCAGGTAATCCGCCAGGCGCTCCCAGTTTTCGGTTATCCCATAGATTGCACCCATCGCAATAATAGCCTCAAGGTCGGCGGTCGATGCGAATTTAGTGATACTGGTGATCCTGGTCTTGCCGTTGTACTCGGTAAATTCCGTCGTTATCTGTAAAGTAGGCATACCTTCCATCACATTACCTTCCGCATCGGTAAATAAATCGATGTAAACCAGCCGCTCCGGCTCGACAATTTCACGGTAGACTGTTTTGCCGCACGACTCCATACCGTCCGGCCCGCGCATGCAGTAGCGCCAGACGCCTCCCGGTTTTACGTCCATCTCGTAAGTCGTAGTCTTCCAGTCTTTCGGTCCCCACCAGACCGCCAGCCGTTCAGGTTCCGTCCAGGCTTTCCAGACAAGTTCGCGGGGCGCATCAAAGGTACGTTCTACGAGGAGTTCTTGCTTTTCCATGTCCGGTGTGACTTGGGTAGTTACTTTATCTTCCGCCATAGTGATTATTCTCCTTTACTTACCGTATATAATGACCACCCGGCACGGCTTCCCCTGAAAGTGTGCTGGTACGGTCTATGTTGAGGTAGGACTATTCATGGGGTCGGGTTCGTTTCATGTTCTTGCAGTTGGCGAAGGTATTCATCCAGGCGGTCGTAGCGTTCTTCCCAGATGTGCCGGAACGACTCTAGCCAGCCGTCCAGCTCTTTGAGTGGCTGTGACCGCAGCCGGTAGATCCGGCGCTGGGCGTCCCGCTGCACTTCAACAAGGTCAGCATCAACCAGCACCCGCAGGTGTTTGGATACTTGCGGCTGCTGAAGGCCTAGTTTACCAACAATTTCGCCTACCGAAAGCGGCCCATTTTGCAGGAGTTCCATAATATGTAAACGGTGCGGCTCGGCAAGCGCGCTCAATGTTTTGATCATAATTTGAATATACTCCTGCATTATATACCTGTCAAGGTATATATCTAACAGGGAATATAAAAGTGCCAGCTTTTAAAACCATTTTTTCAATTTAACCAAAATAAGTAAAATTCAAGGGTAATAAAAAGTCCGGCGGCACAAATACACCACCGGACATTGTTTTAATCTGTAACTTTGGCGGGCCGCTAAATAGCCCGAACCGCCAACTGAGAAAACTGTACCGTACCCTCTATCGCGAACAGCCCGGCGCTGCCTGCCGGGTGGTCGTACATCCGGCAGGAAAGGGCCGTTTCGTCATCCACGTAAACCACCAGGTTGGTGCCGCTGGTCAGGCAGCGCAACCGGACCGGGCGGTCAGGTTGTAGCGCCAAAGGGCGTTCGAAAACGAACGGTTTGTCACCGGGACGCGGCCAAAGGTCTACCACAATCCTCTGAGCGGCCGGTTCCAACCGCACCTGGTAATATTGGTTTAGCTCGCCCGAAGCCCGCAAAAGTACTCCGCAGGCGGCGGTGCCCGGTGAAAATTGTACGGTTGCTTCAACCAGGCATTCCCCGGGCATATCTGCTAAAAGCAGGGCGCTAAACCTGGCCTCGGCGCTGGTTACCAGGCAACTATCTTCACTTTGCCAGGTTCCAAGCACCGGTTGTGGTACCAGTTCGATTGGCCGGTTGAACTGTTCAAGCACTGTTTCCGGCACGCGCACCGCCAGCGTACCGTCCGGGCGCGGGGTAATTTCATGGACCACCAGGTCACCGCCCCACTGCCATTCCCCGGTGTCGGTTTCGCCCTGGCGCGAGGCCAGCCAGCCGAAGGCGAAACGGCGCTGCCCATCGCTGCCGGTTTTTGCGGCATAGAAAGCCCTGGTATCGAACGCGTCATCGGCCGGTTTTAGCCAGGGCCCTTTCAGGCTGCGGCTCATGCGGTAGCGGGTCACCTTCCGGTCGCTGAATTCCGACCATACCAGGTACCACCACTCCCTAATCTTAAACACATCCGGGCACTCGTGCGTGAAGTACAGGTCCGGTTCCCAGAACGGTGTAGTTATGGACCATTTTTGAAGGTCCGGGCTGGTCAAACAGGCCACAAGGCCCCGGTTGCGGTCGGGGCCGCTGCTCTTACGGGCGGCCAGCAGCATCAACCAGGCCTGGTCCTCTTCGCTCCAGAACACGAAAGGGTCGCGCCAGTCATTGAACTCGTAGCCCTGTTCAACCGGCGCGAAAATTGAAAAGTCAGGGTCTTTATGCCAGGTGCGCAAATCGGGACTGGTCGCATGTAAAATTACCTGTTGCGGCTTGCCGATTTTCAGGTAATTCTTATTGTGGCCGGTGTAGAAAATATGAAAAATTCCGTTGTGTTCCATGACACAGCCGGTATAGATCCATAAATCGTGCGATTCTTCCGGCCCGCGCGGTATAGCCTCTCCCCAATCCTCAAAATTAACGAAGTCGCGGGTTACCAGGTGAAACCAGGGCGTACCCTGGCCGTTGGTGTCGGCGTTCCGGTAATCTTTCAGATAAAAGAGATGGTAGTCACCTTGCCAGTAAAACGGGATGAAGTCACCGGCCCAGCCGTCGCTGGGCTTAAAAAAAAGTGCCATATTTGACCTCTTTGTCTTCACAGGGCTGGTTAAATGAACCAGCTACAATAATGCCACGTTACGTCCCGATTTGCGGCTGGCTGGCTTACTGCTGCGTCCAGAATTCTCGCGGACCCTTCCAGCACGACTCCATTTCCCAGAACTCGCCTTTTAGTACTGTTGCGCTGCCTCCAACTGAAAATACGCTCAGGCTAAGACTGGTTGGGTCGGTCGGATAGATGCGGCTGGAAAGGCCAATCCGGTCGTTGGCGTAAATCTCAATTTCAGAGCGGTCCAGGAAAACCCGCAAATTCAACTGGCCGTTATCATCCAGCTTGCAGGCTTCGCCCCGGACATCGTGCTGGTCGCTTGTATTGTGACTGGAGGCAGTCCGGTCTATCTCCAACCGTCCGGTTTCGGTGTTATACCTGATAACCGTTTCCTCACCTTCCGAGTAATTTAACCGCAACCCGAACTGTGCCGCCTTTCTCGGGTCAACTTGCAGGCTAAGTTCCCAGTTTCCACTTACCGGACTATTGAACAGCGGGACATCCGCCGGGTTGCCGGTAGTCTGGATGGCCTGCTCAAGCTGCCGGTGTTCGCTGCGCAAAGCTTCCAGTTCCGGAACCGGCTTGACGCCCAGGCTGCCGTCCGGGTGTAAGAACAGTATGCGTGGGGCGGACATTACCCCGGCCCACCCGGCTTCGGTATGGGTTGGCACGCTGCGGCCTTCCTGCAACCAGCCCCAGATAATCCGGCGTCCTTGCTCATCCAGGAACGACTGCGGCGCGTAATATATTCCGCCGCCGTCCAGGATGCCCTTCTGCTCCGGAATGAAAACATGTTTTTCGCGGTCATACGACCCGATGTAATAGATGGTGTCTTTGGTCGGTAAGATTGACATAATAAGAACATATTTGTTGCCCAGCGGGAAAAAATCGGGGCATTCCCACATTACCCCGGTTTCTTCGACTGTACCTCTGAACAGCGGGTTCATATATTCCCAGTTAATCAGGTCTTTGGACCGGTAAAGAAAGATTGCGCCACCCTCATCAGTGACTCCGGACCCTACCACCATATACCAGTAACCGTCCTCTTGCCAGACCGCGTGGTCGCGAAAGCCGGTTACATCCAGGCCTTCCGGCGGGGTGGCTATAACGGGGTTGCCAGGGTGTTTCTGCCAGGTCCGCATATTATCCTGCGAAGTGGCGATACACGGTAATTGGACTCGTTTTCCTGTTTCGGGGTTCATCCGTACACCCGTATAAACAATGGTAGGCACTCCGTTGTTGATCGCCATACAACCAGAGAAAACCCCGTATTCATCAACTGTTCCCGGGTCGGGTGCCAGGGCTACCGGCAGGTCGGTCCAGTGGATTAAATCCTGACTGGAAGCGTGGCCCCAGTGCATGGTGCCCCAGAAGCCACCGTTAGGATTGTACTGGTAAAAAATGTGGTATTCCCCATTCCATTGGCAGGCCCCGTTCGGGTCGTTCATCCAGTTTGTGGCAGGCAAAAAATGATAAACTGGCCGGTGCGGGTCGCGGTCCATTTTTTCTTTTAGCAATTTGTTGGCATCAATAACGGCCTGGCCCTCGGTTAGTTGGGCCGCATTTGATTGGTTCATGGTTTACCTTTTCTATTATATTCCGGCGATTGGCGCAAAAACCCGGCCTGCGGGGAAATTTCTTCCCAGGGCTATTGCTGGCCGGTACCACCGGCCAATCACCTTATGAATTAAGCGATAATTATTAAAGAAACGCGGCGTGGAGCCTTACCCCTTTACGCCGCCCATCGCGATACCTTCTATCAGATAACGCTGTCCAACAATATAAACCAGCAGCACCGGAATAAGCGAAAGAATCACTCCGGCCATTACCACCGACACGCTGCCGGTGCCCAGGTAGCCAAACAGAGTTACCAGACCAAGCGGGAGCGTAAAGTTATCGTTAGTGGTCAGGAAGATAAGCGGCCGGAAGAACTCGTTCCAGTGCGTGTTGAAAGACAACACCGCCAGGATAGCTAAACCCGGTGCAGCCAGGGGCAGGTAGATTTTGGAAAAGACCTGCACATTGGTAGCGCCGTCAATTACGGCCGCTTCCTCGAATTCATTGGGAATCTGCATAAAATACTGGCGCATGAGAAAAGTGCCGAAAGCGGTCGCCCAGGCGGGAATTATAAGCGAGGCGTGAGTGTCCGCCAGGTTGAGCCGGCTTATCAGTACGAAGACCGGGATAATCGTAGCCTGTAGCGGAATCATCATGGTTGCCATAATCAGGCTGAAAATCATGTTCCGGCCCGGAAACTTCAGGCGGCCAAAGGCATACCCTGCCAGCGACGCGGTCACCAGTTGGCCCAGCACGATACTGACGGTTATTACCGCGCTATTCATTAGATAGGTAGCCAGCGGTATTTTGACAAAGACATCGGCATAGTTCTTAAAGTCCGGGTCAAGCGGAAGCCATTTTGGCGGGAGTGTAAAAGACTGGCCTGGTGTACGCAGCGAAGTAGAGAGCGCCCAGATCACCGGGGCTACCGTAATTATAGCCATTATGGTCACAAGCAGCATCCCTAGCCAGAACCAGAAACGGTATTGCACTCGCTGGACTACCCGGCTAAAGGGCCTGGCCGGTAGCTCAAGTACATTTTGGGACTTCATAGTATTTATTAACCCTCCGGGATATGCTAATTACTGATAGAAAACCCAGCGCTTGCTGAGCCAGAACTGGAAGGCTGTAACAAGCAATATCACCAGGAATAAAATAACTGCGATAGCCGAGCCATAGCCGATTTGTAAATTCTTGAAAGCTGCCTCAAAAATCACCATTACAACCGTGCGGCTGGAGTCGCCAGGCCCGCCACGCGTTAGCACATAGGGCTGGTCGAAAATTTGTAAAGCGCTAATCACGCCTACTACCGCCGCGAACAAAATAGTCGGGCTGAGCATCGGCAAAGTAATATGCCACAGGCGCCGCAGGCCCGAAGCGCCATCTACATCGGCGGCCTCCTGGACATCCTTGGACATGTTACCCAGTCCGCCGGTAAAGACTATCAGGGTAAAGCCCAGGTGCTGCCAGACATAGGTCAGTACAATCGTTATCAATACCACCTGTGACGAACTAAGCCATGAAACGCGTGGTATTCCCACCATTCCCAGGTAGTAATTGATTGGGCCGAAATCCTTGTTAAACATGTAGGCCATTACAATCGCAATAGCTGCCGATGATGTCAAAAGCGGGATAAAGAAGGCTGTCCTATAGGTATAGCGCAGCCAGCGGGCGATTTTTTGTTGGATAGCCAGCGCCAGCAGGAGGGCCAGCGTCATCTGCAAGCTGACAGTCAGAAATACAAAAATGGCGGTATTACTGAAGCTGGTGATTACCACCTCGTCCTTCAGGAGGCGGCTGTAGTTTTCCACGCCGATAAACTCCGGCGGGTCAATTACGTTCCAGGAAAACAGGCTCAGGGCAAAAGAAACAAATACCGGCCCTACGGTAAAGACCATCAGGCCGAACATAGTTGGAACCAGGAAAATATAGCCCATCAAAGCCTTGCGGCGGGCCATTCCGGCCAGACTATCTTCCTGTATCCAGTTGTAAGGTCTTTTCAACAGGCCGGGACCGGTTGGTTTAGCTACTTGCATGAAACTTCTCCACTAGAAGCGGTGAACCGGTCCCGGCAATCGCTGACTGCCGGGACCGCCTTCACGTTAAAGTTTACTTTTTAGCGAAAACCGCCTCCAGGTCCTTCTGCATGGCATCCAGGGCTGCTTTAGTCGGCATTTCGGAAGCCATTGCCAGGCCGGTATACTTGGTAAAAATCGTGGTCATCTGGTTCGCTTCCGCCGGGGCCGGGATAGGAGCCGTATCCGGGTTCTTTTCCATCGTGTCGTAGAAGACCTGCCAGTTCTTCGGCCCGGTGACGGAGTAGCGCTCGGCATTTAGTAATGAACGGCGGGCCGGGGTCGAGATATTCCCTTTAAGATAAATCTGGGCGCTTTCAATCGTCACGGCGTGTTTCAGGAACTCCCAGGCCAGGTCCTTGTTCTTGGCATCTTTCATTAAGACATAACCCACGGCCCCGAACTGGTGGCGCTGCGACTTCCATTTCGGGAACATCCGGACATCAAAGGCCGTGTTTGCCATACCGGCGTTCTTCAGACCACCGGCCCAGAAACCACCCGCGATAGTCATAGCAACCTTGTTGCTGGCAAAGAATCCCTGGAGGGTATCGCCGCCGCCCAGTTCCGGTACGGGCGCGATGCCTTCTTTGGTCAGCTGGTGCACAAAATTAAGGGCTTCCAGGTTCGCCGGGTCGTTTGCCTTGGGCTGTAACCAGCGCCAGCCGCCACCCCGGTTTTTCGCGGCCGGGTCATCCTTGTAGAAAGTTTCCCAGAGCCACTGCCCGCCCGGGGCCCGTTCCTCGGTCATGAGGTTGCCGCCGTTGACGAACATCCAGGGCAACCAGCCGCCCCACAGGCGGTTGATCCACTGGTAACCGAAGACCTGCGGCTGTCCGCTGGCGTCTTTCTTGGTGACCTTCTTGGCGATCTCGTAAAACTGGTCCCTGGTCCAATCGGAACTGATGTCACTGAACCCGGCCTCGCCCAGGACCTTGGTGTTAATAAACATGTTGGCCGCGTTGAATTCGCTGGGCAGCTCATACAGGCTGCCTTCGTACATCATAGCTTCCACCAGCGAAGGGTGTACATCCTTAAAGTAACTGGCCAGTTCGGCCTTGTCCCGTTTAACATAGTCATCCAGCGGTACGGCCAGACCCTTACCGGCAAAAATTTGGGTGCCTTCGGTAGCTACGATAGTCAGGTCGGGGGTATTCCCCGCAGCCTTCATAGCGAGTACTTTGGTAAAGAAGTCACTCCAGTCAATTGCCTGAATAGGAATATATTCAACTTTGGCGCCTGGGAATTTCTTGACGAACGGGTCCACAATCGCCGCCCGGGTAGCCGCACTTTCCCGCGACCCGTACAGGGCAATCTTGAGGGTTTCACCTTCCGACTTAATTACGGCCGGAGCGCTAATAACCGTAGACGCGGCGGTCGTAGTTTGCCCGGTAGCTCCGCTGCTGGCTGTAGTGGCAGCCACTTTGGCGGTGGGGGTAGCGGTAGCAGCATCACCACAAGCGCCAAGGGTCGCCAGGGTTGCTCCTGCCCCGGCAATTCGTAAAAAATTGCGCCGACTGTAACCCTTTGAGTTATTGTTGGTATCCATGTCTTTTAGTTCTCCTTATCCACCTTGATTGAAAGCAACAAAAAGTAATACCTGTACATTCCTTAGTAAAAATGCCAGTGGCAAATTTACTTCTATGGAAGGTAAAGCTTTAACCGTATTGAATTGTTGGATTTCCTGTTAAACAGTTATCCGGTTCTTATGCCAGGCGGACCTGGTTAAGAACCGGTGCGGGTTTGTAGGAAACCGGCGGCCTGCCACTAATCCGGCAGAGTAACCGGTAAGCGAAATTTCAATGGCCTGAATTTCAGACCGACTCACGCATGACTACCGGGCACTCGATAGTCTTTTGTTCGGGCGGCTCGCTAATTTCTTGAGTCCCCCGGTGAGATAGTAAATATTCTACGGCCCACTGCCCCATCTGGTAGTGCGACAAGGCCAGGGTTGACAGCCCCGGACGCAGGAAAGCTGAAATAATTTCCTGGTTATCAAAGCCAATTACGGCTACATCCCTGGGAATGGAAAGACCCAGTTCTTTCAGTGCGTCGTAAGCGCCCATTGCCGTCCGGTCATTGGCGCAAAAGATAGCAGTTGGTGGGTCGGGCAATTTCATTAACTCTAAAGTTTCCGAATAGCCGCCCACGGCGGTGCTGGTGCCGGTCCTGACCAGGGCCGGGTCGAAAGGGATGCCGTAAGAAGCCAGGGCCGTTTTGTACCCTTCCAACCTGACAAAAGCCTGCATTTCAGGGCGGTAGGCGAGCGTAATATAACCTACCCGGCGGTGCCCTTCCCTTAAAAGAACCTCGGTGGCGGTCCTGCCGCCGCCCACTTCGTCCGGCACGACTGAAGGTAAAGAACGGTCGGCACAAAAGCAGTCAAGCAGTACCGCCGGTACTTCGTAGAGGTTGGGTGGCGGTTCAACGATCATATGCCGCCAGGTGGCATACATTATCGCTTCGACCTGCCGTTCCAGCATCATTTCAATCGCCGCTTCAGCAATTTCCGGGTTGTTGCTGGTGTTAATTATCATCAGCAGCTTATCATTGGACCAGGCCATATCCTGGGCACCCTTGATAATATTACCGGCAAAGGGCGTGGTGGCGATGTCATCCGTAATGAAGCCAATCGTATGCGATTTGCTCGTTCGCAAAACTTTCGCGGCCGCGTTTGGCCGGTAAGAGAGCTTTTTTACCGCTTCCAGGACTCGTTCGCGGGTTTCCTCCGATATGTTGGACCCGGCTACGTTATTCAGGACAAAAGATACAGTAGTCTGTGAGACCCCGACCATGCGCGCGACATCGGTCATGGTCGGCGGCCGTTTCGACCGGTCACCAGGGCGAGCCATCTTTATTCTCCCTAGAAATGCTATTAAGAATAAGTAAGCTTCTTCTCTGAACCCTCCGGTAATTCCCTGGTCGGGTCGGTCCAGATAGAATCCAGCTCCCACAGCTTGAGATCTAACAGCCGGGCGGTCCCACCCTGGACTCGAAAGTCAAGGTTAACCCGGTTTGTCTGGGAAGGGTAAATGCGGCTGGTAAAAGAAACTCTTTCGTTTACAAAGATTTCCAGTACCGATCCGTCCAGCAGGAGATGTAGTTTAAGTGTCCCTTCCGGGGAAAGCGCGCAGGTCCCACCCTGAACATCATGTAAATCTTCCTGGCTGCGGCTGGAGGCTGTCCGGTCTATTTCCAGGGTCCCGGTGTCAGCGTGATATATTATGCCGGTTTCTTCATTAAAAGAATAGCCCAGCCGCAAACCACACCGGGCCGAGTCACCCGGGTCAAGTTCAACTATCAGTTCACAACTTCCCTTGACCGGCTGGTCGAACAGCGGGGCCTGGGCCATATCCGCCCCGGTCAGGCTTAACCGCTCCCGGTGGCGGTGCTCTCCGCGCAAACTTTCCAGTTCCGGCACCGGCCTGACACCCAGGCTGCCGTCAGGATGCAAAAATAAAATGCGCGGGCACGACATTACTCCGGCCCACCCGGCTTCGGTATGAGCGGCTACGCTGCGGCCTTCCTGCAGCCAGCCCCAGATAATGCGGCGCCCTTGCTCATCCAGGAACGATTGAGGGGCATAATAACTGCCGCCATAGTCAAAGACGCCTTTATGCTCGGGGGTGAAAAGGTGTTTTTCCCGGTCATAGGTCCCGGTGTAATACAGTACGACCCGGTCCGGCTGGGGCGCGATAGTCAGGACATATTTATCGCCAAGCGGGAAAAAGTCCGGGCACTGCCACATCTGGCCGGTTACTTCGGCTACTCCAACGCAGAGTGGGTGTAAATATTCCCAGTTGTACAGGTCCTGGGAGCGGTACAGCAGTGGGGCTCCACCCACACCTTTAATACCGGCCCCGATAAGCTGGTACCAATCGGCACCTTCCTGCCAGATGCAGTGGTCACGGAAACCGCTCACTTCAAATCCTGGAGGTGGGGCGGCTATTACCGGGTTGCCCGGGTACTTTTGCCAGCTAACCATTCCGTCCTGTGAGGTCGCAATACAGGGCGACTCGCGGGTGCCGCTGATACCGGTATAGACGATGGTGGGTACTCCCTGGTTAATAACCATGCAGCCGGAGTAAATGCTATCCTTATCTATTGCATCCGGGCCGGGAGCCAGGGCGATTGGCAAATCGGTCCAGTGGACCATATCCGGGCTGATCGCATGGCCCCAATGGCGCGGACCTCGAAAGGCACCGCCGGGGTGATACTGGTAGAAAAGGTGATACTGGCTGTTCCACTGGCACGACCCGTTAGGATCGTTTATCCAGTTAGCCGGGGGCAAAAAGTGATAGGCTGGCCGGTGTGGATCGGCAGCTATTTTAGCCATGAGTGCCTGTTTGTCGGAAAGAGTGGTGCGGTCTTTATCCGGTGATGCGGCGGTGAAAAAATTAACCTGGTCTGGCGATTGCGACATGAGTACCCTTTTACTTGACTTGAGCAGCTTTGATTAAGTCGGTACTACCTGTTACTAATACGTATTAGTAATTTAACGAGAAAACCAATTATTTCGCTAGATTATCAGAGCGGAGCTTTATTACCCTATTGTAATGAAATTCGGTTGGTAAAACGTATAACTAATTCGTATAAGTAACTTGGGGCTATTTTATTCGATGAAATTATTATTGTCAATAGGTTGATTTAGCACATTTCAAAGTTCTATCTCCATGGGTTTAAAGCTAGGGGTCAGACCGGTTGGAGGTTTTCTTCATAGTGGAAATTGCCTTGTGAAGCAAGCCGGTCCATCCTACCGGAAATTCCTGGGTAGGAAGAACAGGCCCTTCCGTTTGAAAGACCAGGGTATACAGCTAATCGGAAGGGTTGTTTCCTGCTATGCGCTTAGTAGATTTATTACACCGGGTACTTATAAGAAGTTGCCTGTCAGGGCGTTACTTTAAAAGGCTGGGTACTACTTTGTAAAGCAAGATTTGGCATATATGCTTTACTAAAATGGGTAACTATCCTGCATAGTCATCCTGAATACTGCGTAAGGCAAGTTTTGACACACCTCTGTTAAATAAATCGGCAACCCTCAAGTTATTTGATCCTGAACCACAGTGAAGGCACTCAGGGGCTACCCGCGGCTCCTCGACTACGCTTGGAATGACATGGTTGGAAAGTTGCCTTTCCTGATAGACGGGTAAAGTTATAACTTTTAGTTTATGCACTGGGAACGATACTCTGGCTGGCTACATTGATGGTTTTGATAGTCTGCCGAAAGCGGCAACCAGTTCTAGGCTTCCGGGACGGTAAAACATGCATTGGGGCAGCTATCCCACTACATGGGACTGCGGAAAGGGTCGCGGTTTACCCTGGTGATAGTAATACCACGCGGGTCAACCATTAATTCGTGTGGTACAGGTACATCTCCCATTCCGATCTCATCGCCATAGTACCAGGTAGGTATACCACGCAGTGATGACCGGGTTTCTAAACCTGCTTACACCGTAACAATGCGTTTTATTGCTCAGGTGGCCAAGGTTTCGCAGAGTACTGTATCCAGGGTTCTCAGTGACTCGCCTTCCATTATCGCCCGCGACTACCGTAAACCGGTGGTCCTTTCAGGTTTCGAGCCGCTTGACATAATTCAGTCAGTCTACATGGTTGCCAAGCAGCTTGAAGACGACCGGCGCGAGGTAGAAAACCAGTATGCCAGGGTGGTCCGGCCCGAGGGCAACCTTAAGGCCCTGGAAGCGATGGGCAGGACCATGGAACTGCGGCCTTTCTTCGAGTGGCGCGGCCTGGGCTTCATCAACCACAGCGCCCTCAAGTTGCGGCCAGAGTATGCCGAGTGGGACGCTGAAAAGCGCTTCCAGTTGCCGGGTATCCGGGTGGCCGACCCCAAAGCCTGCCAGTGTGGCGAAGTCTTGAAGGGTGTTATAAAACCGTGGGAATGTAAAGTTTTTGGCACCGCTTGTACACCGGAAACCCCGATTGGCACCTGTATGGTTTCTTCGGATGGTGCCTGTGCGGCTTATTACAATTACGGCCGCTTCTCGCTGGCGGCCCAGCGTTCCCGGTTACCGGTTATAAACCTGGCCCAGGCGGCCGGGGTAGCGTCTAAAGAGGCTTGATAATGCAAACCAATCGAGAAATTTCAGATGCTAAACTTGGCGAAGCCCTGGATAAAATCGAACGGGTCCGCCAGCACCGCCGCCAGAAGTTTTACTTGCGTGATACCCATATTACGCTCAGTCACGGCAGCGGTGGTAAAGCTACCCATAACCTGATTGAAGGCGTCTTTGCTCCGGCTTTCTCGAACCCGCTGCTTGACCGGATGGACGATTCAGCGGTCTTTAACCTGGCGCCGGGCAGCACTACCATGGCCTTCACCACCGATTCTTATGTGGTCAGCCCGCTATTCTTTCCGGGCGGCGATATTGGCGAACTGGCCGTAAACGGAACGGTCAATGACCTGGCAATGGCCGGGGCCAGGCCGCTTTATCTATCGGCCGGGTTTATCCTGGAAGAAGGTTTACCCATGGCCGATTTGCAGCGGATAGTCGCCTCAATGGCCGCTGCCGCTGCCCGGGCCGGGGTTTTGATTGTCACCGGAGATACTAAAGTCGTCCAACGAGGCAAGGCTGATAAAGTTTTATCAATACGGCGGGCGTAGGTATGGTTCAGGTCACCTGGCCGATGGGGCAGGCCCAGGCCCGGCCTGGCGATAAAGTTTTAATAAACGGTGCGGTCGGGGACCACGGCATCGCTATTTTACTGGCCCGCGAAGCCCTGGAAATTGAAACCAGCATTGGCAGCGATACGGCGCCTCTTCACGGGTTGGTCGCTGCCCTGCTGAAAGCGGCCGGGGCCAGTGTCCACTGCCTGAAAGACCCCACTCGCGGTGGGGTGGCAACCACTTTGAACGAAATCGCGATGACCTCGGAAGTTTCGATTGCCCTGGACCAGAATTCAATTCCCGTGAAACCGGAAGTGCGCGGTGCCTGTGAGATTTTAGGTCTGGACCCGCTCACGATTGCTAACGAAGGCAAGTTGCTGGCAGTTGTGGCCCCCGAAGGGGTGGAAGCGGCCCTGGCCGCCTTGAAAAGCCATCCCCTGGGGCGGGACGCGGCGGTTATTGGCGAAGTGCGGGCCGGACCGGCCGCTATGGTCTTTTTGCGTACCGACATCGGCGGTACCCGCGTCCTCGATATGCTGGTGGGCGACCCTTTACCCCGCATCTGCTAGAATCCCCGGCAAGTTGCCCGGTTAAGCCTGTAACAATGTGTTTAATTAAACCTGCGGCCCAGCGCTCCTGGTAATTACACCGGGACTAAGCTCCGGGCCGTTTCGAGTGTCTTATTCCACTGAGAGTGTGCCGTGGTCCACCAGCCAGCGCACCGCTTCATAAGTGGCCTGCAGCGAGGTATAGCGGGGCTGGTAGTCCAGCAAGCGCCGGGCCTTTTCGATGCTGCAATTGGGACTGTGCGCTATATGGTCGTGGGTCGCGGCGGCTTCCTGCTCGGAAACGGTTTTGCGCCATTCTTCCCAGTCTGAAAAGCGCAGTTGTGGGGCCTGGCCGAACCAGCCGTAGGCGGCCTCGGCATAGCCGCGCAGGGTCACGGCGGCGGGCGATACCACGTGAAAATTCTCGCCGACCGCGCTGCTCCAGTGGGTCAGAGCCTGCATAAAAGTCTGAGCTACGTCGTCGGCATGGACATGATGGACCGTTTCCAGGCCGAAATTGGGCAGGTTTAGTTCTTCGCCTCGCGCGATACGCGCAAAGACTTCCGGGTTGAAGTGCCCGGCCGGGTTAAGTGGCGCCCAACCGGGGCCGACGATATGGCCGGGGTGCAGTACGGTTGCCGGAAAGCCGTTGCGCCGGGCCTCGTCCAATAAATAGGCTTCGATAGCCGCCTTCTTGATGCCGTAATCCCCAAAAGGGCGGCGCGGCAGGTCCTCAGTGGCGGGAACTACCGTGCTTGGGCCGTGTACCCAGATTGTGCCGCAGTGCAACAGGTGCTGGACCCGCCCGCGCAGCGCTTCCACCAGCAGGCGCGCGCTGTCTACGGTGAAGCAAATCAGGTCAATCACCGCATCGGGCTGTAGATTGTGCAGTTTCTGGCCCCACTCGCCGCTGGCCTCGGCTACCGCCCGGTCAATCGTTACTTTGCGGACCTGTTGCCAGGCTTTGTGCGCCTGGTAGGGTTCGCGCGAACCGCGGCTGACCTGCACCACTTCGTGGCCCGCCTCAACCAGACGCGGCACCAGGTAACTCCCAATATGCCCGCTCCCGCCAATTACTACCACCCGCATGTCTGCCTCCTTCGTTTGGAACCTATTACCGTCGGGCGCCTTAAAAACTCTATCTTTGAGAACAGAGTGAGCGCCTTTCCGGTTCGTGAAAGCCTGGCGGCTAACGCCTGTTGTGACCGTGCCGCACCTGGAAATTTGTATCGTCCTTTGCATTATAATCAAGCCCCTGGACAGTCGTAAAGGCTACAAAGGTGGGGAGATTAACTTGCCGGTAAGCATCAGGTTAAAGGAGGGTGGGGTAACGGCAGCGGTCAGACCAGTGCCAGGGCTTCGGAAAGGGTTGGCTGAGTCGCGGTGCCGCCCGGCCCCCGGGTAGAAAGCGACCCGCAGGCGCAGGCCAGTTTTAGAGTGCGTTCAAGGTTCCAGTCGTTCAGGTAGCCATAAATAAACCCGGCATCAAAAGAGTCACCCGCGCCCGTGGTATCCACCACTTTTACGCCGGGCACAGCCGCCCGGACCAGCGTATTTCCTTGCCGGGCCAGGGCTCCTTCCGGTCCCAGCTTCAGGGCCAGGATTGGCACCTGTTTTGCAAGGATATCCCCGGCTTCCCGGCTATCGCTGACTCCTGCTATAGCCATAAGTTCGGTTAAATTGGGTAGAAAAATATCCACCAGGCCCAGCGTTTCTCGCAGGCCGCCGTCCCACACCCCGGTCGGGTCGTAGTTGGTGTCGAGCGAAATAGAAGCACCGTTCTGCCGGGCTGCCTTAAATAGAGCAGGGATATCCGCCCGCAGGCCATCCAGCAGAAAGTAGCTGGCGAGATGCAGGTGCCTGCCTCGCCCGAGCAGGGCCGGGTCAATTTCCGCATAACGCAAGGCGGAAATTGACCCTGGATAGGTCAGGATTCCCCGGTCGTCCCCCTGTGAAAGAATCACGCTCAGGCCGGTTTTTATCGCGGCGTCTACAACTACCCCGGCGGTATCCACTCCCCTTTTGGAAAGTTCCTTTACAACGAAGTTGCCGAATTCATCGTTTCCGACCTTACCGGTAAATGCCACTTTTAAACCAAGCCGGGCAGCTCCGCAGGCAAAGATTGCCGCAGAACTGCCCAGGGTCAGGGTTGCATCATCAATTAGTTTTTCAACCTGGCCGAATTCGGGTGTTACATTTCCCCTCAGGATCAGGTCAGCATTTAGTTCGCCTACTACCACTACATCGAAATCTTTTTGCATTAAAACTCCGTCTGGTTAAAAGACCCTTTTCCTGGTGGGCGGTACTGCCGATTAAAAGGCCCCGGTTACAAATTCCAGGCTTAAACCTGTAAAAGAGCCGCCGATTGGCGGTCCAAAAACAGCCGGGCTGTCACATATTGCCGCAAAATAGAGCCGGGGCAAAGCGACGTTACCGGACCCATTAAGCTCTCGTAAACCACTTTAGCTTTGGTTGGGCCGGGCACCACACAGACAATTCTTTTCGCGGCCAGGATAGGCGGAATGGTTACTGTCAGGGCTTGCCGGGGCACCAGGTCCAGTTCCGGGAAGCAGCCGTCATGGATCTGTTGGACCCGGCAGCTTTCGACCAGGTCCACGACCCGGACATTCTGGGGGTCATTGAAATCGGCCAGCGGCGGGTCGTTAAAGGCCAGGTGGCCGTTTTCACCAATCCCGATACAGGCTACGTCCTGTTCGCCCTCTTGCAATAACTTGCCGTACCGCACGGCTTCGGCCTGGGGGTCCGGCGCCATTCCATTTATATAGTGGACCTGGCCCGGTTTAACCCGGTTGAAGAGATTTTCTTTCAGGTAAGTCTGAAAGGATTGCGGCGCATCTCCGGACATACCCACATAGTCGTCCAGGTGAAAAGCGGTTAGTTTCCCCCAATCGACTGAGTTATCAAGCGACAGGTTAGCCAGCAAGTCGTTCTGGGAAGGCCCAGCCGCAAAAAGGCCCCGGGCCGCCCCATTCTGGGCAATAGCTTGCTGCAGGATGGAGGCCGTATAAGCCGCCGCCGCCCGGCCGGAGGTAGCCCGGTCAGCATAGATTTCAACCTGTAATTTATCTACGAAAAAGGTTTTCTCAGGCTGTAAACTGGATTCCACTGTACTTTCAGACATGGTGTAGCGGTTCCTCCTGTTTTGGAATAATGTTAATTACTTAAATTAAGCCCTATCTTCACAATTTCAGATTAAGCGTACAAACTGGCATAGGAAGGCTGGTTCGCGAATCGCTCCAGTTCCAGTTCCAGCACAATCTCGCTGGTTGGCGGCAATTCGACCTGCAGGTATTTATCCTGAATTTCCAGATGCAGTTGTTCGGTCTTTAACGGCGGCGCGGCGTAGTCATAGACGCCGCCCGGGAACTCGCTGGTCCGGCTGGCATAACTGACCGACCGGAAGTTATGCTCCCCGAATGACCCAGCCTGTAAAACCACTTCCCGGCTCTCGAACGGGTTCAGGTTGACCAGGTGGATCGTCGCGCTTGTTGCGCTGGCTTTCTTTACCAGGGCCGCCACGTCCCGGGGCAAGCCGGGCCGCCGTTCCTGGGCATCGTAATACCGCACTACCGCGTGTAACAGGCCGCCGTTGTAGATCACCTGGGGTGCCCCGGTGGTCAGTTGGATTAGCGCTTCCAGGATAACAGGGTTATGCTGCTGCCAGTGGTGGATAGAAACCTTCGACAGGTCGGCCTGGTCCTGGCTGATCAGCGTCAACCGGCGGCAGACCTGGCCGTAAGTGCCGCTGAGTATCGCTTCGGGATAGGTCGGGTTTTCTCCGGCCAGAAAGCGCAGCCAGGGTTCTTCGTGGCCCGAGTCGCATTTGTTGCGGAAGGGAGTAACCTTGTTCCAGTCGTAGCTGCTGTGCTGGCGCGAGTATTCTATTCTCTCCCAGTCGGCGGGGTCCTTGGTGAGGTTCCAGACCGCCGTCAAGAAATCCGGCGAAGGTATCTGGTAATCGAACCAGCCCGTATCGTTATAGCGATTTGGCACCAGCAGGGTATTGCGGTCCTCGCCCATTGCCGAAAGCTGCCCGATCTGGTGGTGGTTCAGGCTTGTTTCCGCCTCGTCAATATTCATAATCTGACCCAGCTTGAGCGCGTTATCCAGTTGAGTACGGGCCAGGTCCAGGAAACGTTGGTCCCGGGTCAGCAGGAAAGCGTTGGCTCCGCCGACCAGCGTGGCCGCTCCCAGGCTGTGCAACCCATGCGGCCAGGCCCAGCCGTACAAGCCGCCGTACCACTTGCCATCTATATATTCGCCGACCTGGCCGGATAGCCCGACATTATCCGGCAGGATACCGCCGTTCTGTTGGGCGCGCTCGACCCAGCCTTCCACATATTTGATTACCCACTCGCGGTATTTTTCTTCGCCGGTCATCAGGTAGGCATTGGTAACCAGGCTGGTTACAGGCAGGTTAGACGCGACATCGCCCCGGCCCAGGCGCTCTTCCATTATTTCACCCATTGCGCGGGCCTTTGCCGGGTCTTTGAGGTCGTCATAAGTGGCGATGCCCGGTACATCCTGGTAGGGCAACCCGTAGCGGCGCATTTCCTCGTTCCAGACATAATTCGGCTCGTTATCAAAGTGGCCCCAGCGCGGGCCGCCGCTGCCGCTGTGCGGGGCGCGAATTATATTATGTTCCGGGTCGTAGTTGGGGGCTTCTGGGTCTTCGCCCAGGTAGAAACCGGCAAACCTTCTGGCCCGGTCCAGCAGTTTTGGGTTAGTCGGGTCGGCCAGGCAGAGATAATAGAAATAAAGATAGCTTTCACCCTGGTGGAACTGGTCATAACCAAGTTCGTACTCCTTGTGGACCATTTTAAGGTCGGTCAACTGCCGGGTGATGGCGTCCCACTCGCGGTCGGCGATTTCCAGGACGTGCTTGCCGCCGCCGAGCAGGTATAACAGCGGCCAGTTGGAGAATGCCTCGTAAAAATCGTCTGACCCATCGCGGCTTTGCCAGTTGTCCTCGCCCTCCTCCCGCCAGCTCAGGCGGCCGTCTTCCAGGGTATACTTTTCGACATAGGGGTATACTGCCCGGTCCAACAATTCAAATAATTTGCGCTCGAGGAATGCCCAGGCGGGCGGAGTTATGCTGGGAATATTGGTTTTAATCTTCTTCATTTATAATCTTTCTGTGCGTTTAAGGTTAAATACCTAACTTTAAACCGGGAAGGTTTTCCAAATAGTCCTTTACCACTTATAACCGGGGTATTGGCTATTACTGGTCAGGCGGGCTGGCAATTTCTTTCCAGCATACTGCCCCCGGAACCGCCGGGTGGCAGGCTTGAAAAACTTATCTGGTCCTGTTAAATGCCTAAAAGGGCGGCCGAGGCCCGGTCAATCAGGAGCGTTGCCGCCGGATGCTGCCGCAGAATCGAGGCCGGACAAAGCGGCGAAATCGGGCCGGTCAGGGTGGCATAAATTGCTTTAGCTTTAGTTGGCCCCGGTACGATAGCCACAATCTTTTTGGCCGCCATCATAACCGGGATAGTCACGGTCAAGGCTTGCCGGGGAACCACGTCCAGGGTGGGAAAGCAGCCGTCATTGACCTGTTGCACCCGCGAAATTTCGTCCAGGTCTACCACCCGGACCTTTTCCGGGTCGTTGAAGTCAGCCAGGGGCGGGTCGTTAAAAGCGATATGACCGTTTTCCCCAATCCCAAGGATGCTCAGGTCCACCGCCGCCTCTGCCAGCAACCGGCTGTAGCGGCGGCACTCGCCTGCCGGGTCGGTGGCCGCTCCATCTAAATAATGGACCTGCACGCCTGTAATCCGGTTGAAAAGCCGCTCTCTCAGGTAAGTGCCAAAGGTTTGCGGCGCGTCACCGGCCAGACCCAGGTACTCATCCAGGTGAAAAGTGGTTACTTTTGCCCAATCAATGGAACTGTCCAGGGCCAGGTTATCTAAAAATTCATTTTGCGAAGGAGCTGAGGCAAAAATGGCTCTGACCGCGCCGTTTTCGGCAATGGTCCGGTTCAGATAGCCGGATATATGTCTGGCGGCGGCCCGGCCAACTTCGGGCCGACCGGCATGAATTTCCACCCGTAATTTATCGACGAAGAATACCTTTTCAGGGTCTGTACTAATCCCCGGCTGATTTTCAGTCATACTTACCAGGTCCCTCCTGTTCAAGTCTGCCAACTAATCTGGCTTTGCTTCATTGCAATTGCTATAGCTACAAGCTTGTAGCTATAAAAAGAGTGGGAAAGTAAGGCCAACTTCTGGATAACCACTAAATTTTATTCTTAAATTACTGAAAAGCCCGTTTGAAACTGCGTGAAAAGAAATCAATTCATTGATGATTAAAATACAAGCTGTAGCAGTATCATCAATGAATAGAAACTGATAAAGCCACTATATCATTGAATTGGCGGCAAAGCAAGTCCAAACTTTAACATTTAGGCTATCTAAGTGGGTTAATATCATTGACAAAATCATTGAGGCCAGGATATAATCATCAAGTAAACGGCCCTGGTAATTAAGGTCCTGGTCTATACAATTATCAATTTCACTGTATTTCCCCGGCCCAGGTGAATGAAATGGATTTTAAGGATGACGGAAATGGAACTCATTGTTAAAGGGTCACCTAATATTACGTCTATCGATGTGGCGCGGGAAGCGGGTGTTTCGATTGGCACCGTTTCAAGAGTATTAAGCAACCAGCCTAATGTAGACCAGCAATTGCGTTTGAAGGTTCAAAAAGCCATTGATAAACTTGGCTATATCTACGTGCCTAAAAAGGTGCGTGAGGTTGCTAAAATTGACTTTACCACCCCTATCCACCCCTATCCACCCCGTCTCCGAACAAGCCAGTTACCAGAGAATAATTAAAAATATTACACTGTGCGTGCCGATCCGGAAAACCCCGGCCCTTCAAACTTCATATTTCTACCAGATACTTAATGCGGCCCAGGCGGAATGTGCCAGGCAGGGAATTTCCCTGGCCTTTTCGGTAGTCGAAGATGGACCGGGAGCGCTACCTCCCCTGATAGAAGCCATCAAACGAGGCAGCGCCGATGGAGTGGTACTTATCAACTTTGGCGCGCCGGAACTGCTCCAGGCCCTATATGAGTGGCGGGTACCGTCTGTCGTTATTGACCCGCGCCACTATCCTAAAGTTCCAATGGATGTCATTAGTAACGATTCGGAAGACGGCACTTTGGTGGCTATGGAACATCTTTTAAGCCTTGGGCACCGGGACATTGCCATGATCAACGGCCCAAAACGTTATGGAATGCAGCGCAGGCAGTACGGCTACGAAATCGCCCTGGCTGAAGCCGGTATTGCGGTCCGGCCCGAACTTACCGCCCGTAACGAAATGTCCAGGGAAGGCGGTGAAAAGGCCATCAAGGAATTACTGGATAGAAAAGTTAATTTTTCGGCTGTGTTTTGCGCCGATCACTATATGGCTTTTGGGGTTATTCAAGGTTTAAGGGCAGTAGGAAAGGGCGTGCCGGAAGATATCAGTGTCATGGGTTATGGGGATTTGGAACTTTCAGAGCTGTATACCTGGCCTTTAACATCTATAAATGACCACAATGAAGCCAAAGGGCGGTTTGCGGTCCGGCAGCTTATCGAACGCGCCGCCGACCTGGACGACCTGCCACTCCGCATTAACCTGCCGCTTGAACTGGTGGTTCGCGAAACTACCGCCCCCTACAAAGCTTAAGCTTTATGTGGCTCTACTGGGCAGTAGGAATAAAATTCCAGCCGGATTAACCGGTCTGGGCTACACTGCCAGGTGCTCTAATAAAAATTTGTCCTGGCCGGGTTTCCGCCAGGAAATCCTTACTATTTTGATATCTCCTGAGAATAAGAGATGATGTGGGAAGCCCTCAACTTCGAGTATCTGCTGAAGGCACCCCGAATTTCTTAACTACTCTTTTTAGCAATATAATAATTGTTAAGCATATCTCCTTCGAGCTGTTGCACTTCAATCTGGTTAAAACCCGCTTCCTCTAGCATCTGGCAGGCTTTTTCCTCGCCCCACATAGTGCCCAGCCCTTCGCCACCTCCAGCCAATGAAACGGTCATACAATGGTTCAGCGAGAGAGTATAAAGTAAGGGAGCCATCGGGTGGTCCATGTTATTTTCAAGCTGGCTGGATGCCTTAATATCAACCATCAGGAAAAAACCGTCAGGCCGGAGTGACTTTGCGATACCTTTTAGCACCTGACTGGGTTTAACCTGATCGTGGATGGCATCAAAGGCGGTAACAAAATCGTATTGCCCTTCTACATCAAGTTGGGCAGCATCTTTTACCATAAATGAAGCGTTGGTTAATCCCAGTTTCATGGCTTCAGACTGGGCAGCCGCAATGCCGTCTTCGGAGAAATCATAGCCCACGAAACGACTGTTGGGGAAAGCCTGTGCCATGATATTAATCGCGTGCCCTGAGCCGCAGCCGATATCCGCTACATCGATTCCGGCCTTTAATTGTACGATCAGACCTGGTATAAGGGGCAGGGTTGCCTGGATGAGGCTGCTGTCCAGGCCCGAAGCGCTCCCTTCAAACAACACTCCTTGAAAGTTGGCGAAGGCGGAGTAGGGCACACCACCACCGGTATAGAAGCAGTTTATAATCTGGTCCTGTACATTGGTAGCCAGCACAAGATAGCTGGGTTGAAAGGCAAAATTATTTGGTCCGGCGGCCCTGGTTAGCCAGGCTGCGTGTTCGGCAGGTAGGTGGTAGGTCTTATTCGTGGAATTATAATCAATTATCTGCCCGGTAACCATAGCACCGAGCCACTCCCGAACATATCGTTCCTGTAAACCGGCCGCCTGACCGATCTGGGTACTGGTAGAAGGATCCAGACCCGCCATAGTATCAAACAAGCGTGTTTTATGGCCGATACTAATCATCAAAGATAGCGCCGCGCTGTTTATCAACCCCACCAACCGACCGGCAAAAGCTTCGGATTTGATGGGATCAATAGAAGTAGTGGGAGTTTGAATAGCCATACTTTTTCTCCTGAAACGGATATTCGTGCGAAAATTAAACCGGCCAATAGAATGTCCTGGAATAATTTCGACATAAGCCTAAATTATTGAATTAGAATAACGAGGAATTGTTAAGGATCCTGAAAAGGCCCGTATTGCATTTTAAGCAACCGGGCCTTTTCTCTAAGAAGTGTTGTTAGATCAGGCCGGGGTTGCTGTTGGCGTTGGTAAACCGCCAAGCTGCCGCAAGATGCCTAACCCATCGTTGGTGATCCACTCTTCAACTGTTTTGCCCTGGGCGTTGACGTGGGAAATAATAATTCCCTTGTCCCTGACGGTCTTACCCGTGGCCGGTATTACACCCCATGTCCCTTTATGGGTAGCCTGTATGGACCACCGGAAGGCAATCTTGTCGCCCACGGCAAAGAATTCATCAAGGGTAAAATGGATATCCGGGAAGATAACCAGGATACCTTCTATAAATTGTCGATACCCATCCGGCCCTTGAATCGGAGGTTCCGAGTCCTGGAGCAAGTACTCCGGGGCAATAAATTGATCAACTACGGCAAGATTGTGCTGGTTCAAGACTTCTTCAATGAACCGCTCTGTCCTGGTCCTGAGTTCTTCTGGCGACATAGCCAAGCCCTCCTTTGCACTAAAAACAAGGTTACACCCGCAGCCAAATATACTTAAATTTTATACTTTGAAGATGCAACAAAAGTTACTATTACTATAGCCCACTTATGATAAAAATCAATACAATATATTAATAAATTAATATAATCAGGAAATTCAAGCACGAGATTCTTATTTATCAACTAGGATAAAACAGGTGGGTAAACAGAATGTACCAACTATGTACCAAGAATCTTCTTGTACGACCGTGCAATCAAAGCTATTCTTAAATAAGGTATTCTAAATTTAAGAAAACCCTCAATGGTCAATAGAATAGTGGCTTAACGGGAGGTAAGGAATGTCTGTTGAAAACAACAAAGCCTTTATCAGACAATACTTCGCGGAATTGAGTAGCGGTGATAAGATTCAGGCCTGTAAACGTTATGTTACAGATAATAACCTCATAGAACATATTGAGATGTTTGAGGCGGCTTTTCCCGGCTATCAGTTAGCCGTAGAAGATATGGTTGCCGAAGATGACAAAGTAGTGGTAAGGGGAATTATGACCGGCACTCACCGGGGGGCTTTTATGGGCATACCTGCCACCGGCAAGCCGGTAACAGTCCCGGTTATGGTTATCTACCAGGTCGCCGGTGGGAAGATTGTTAAATTCTGGATACAGGCCGATGTCCTGGCCCTTCTACAGCAACTCGGCGCAATGTCAACCGCCGCCCCGGCATAACAATTACTTTTCCCTCAAAGTTTTGCGTCATTATTAAAAGTTGAATTATTACCATAGCCTTCTACCACCTGTTACCGTCCCGAGCGGTAACAGGTTTATCTTTTTACCTGCCTGGTTTGTCAGATTCAAAAGTAGGGCCGGTTTTAATGATCACTCGGTTCAATTGGTAAGCCTTTAAGTAGAAAATCGTATTTCGGCGCACTGGGAGCACTGCCTATCAGCCAGGTTTGGATGTTAGAAGTAGCTTATTAAGGACTATTCCTGATATCCAAACCAAAAAAGACCGGACAAGGCCAGGAATTTATGCACCGGGAGTGGTAGCAGAGTAAGTACCTGGCGTATCTGACTCACCGCCAATAACCATGTGGCTGACCTTTCCCCGGTCAAGGCGGACGATTGCGCCGCCCCGGTCAGGCAAATCTAAAGCCAGGTTGATTTGCTCCTCTCCCCGTGAGTAGGTAATCCGCACCTCTCCGGCCAGGTTGGACAGGATAACCAGGAATTGGAGATTTTGGGCCGGGTTCTCGCGCAGCCAGGCGCAGGCTTTACCAGGGGCCTCGATTGCCAGCCCTGCCGCCCTGACATTGTTCAATAGCTCTGGCAAGGCGGCCAGCAGTTGCTTCTGATCGGGAAAAACCATCAGGCGGCTTTCTTCTTTAAGCCCGGCCAGTTCCCTGAAAGGCTCAAGTTGTTCATCCAGGGCCGGTACCTCCCCAATAAGGGCCAATGTCCCACCTTCCCGGGTAAATTCGGCCAGGCTGTGCTGGGTAGCGGCGTCCATGTATGGCCCACCCGGCATGATGAGCAGCTTATAGCGGGCAAGGTCGGCCACGGTCGCCGTTTCTAAATCAAGGTAGGCCAGGTCCCGCCCATCCTCAATCAGTTTTTGCTGTACGGCCATTAACGCCGGTCCCTGTACCGGTAAAGTGTGCCCGGCAACTTCCGGCCACATACCGTTATCCGCCTCAGTACACCATGCTCCCAGGTGCGCATAGGGCTGGTAAAGGCCCCAGGCCACCCCTGTAACCGGGGCGCAGTTGAGGTATTCCGCCCCAAACTCGTTCAGGAATCCATTCAGGTCAGCAAGAGCTTTTGCTTTGTCCGGATCAACCTTATCCGGCCCAATAGGGGCATGGGATGGGTAAGGCTTTTCCATGAAGCGGTCAATTTCCTCATCCCAGTCCGTGGTGCCAACCGCCGTATAAATGTTATAGCCGGTCGTGCCGCCCGCGATGGCAACCAGGGTCTGTTGGAAACAAACGCTGGCCTTCTCGTAACGGGGGTCATAAATCTTGCCAAAGCCCCAGTTCTCTTCCAGGTTGGGTCCGGCGGCCCGGCGGGTCAGGAGCATGTAGCGGGCCAGGGCCGAAGCGTCCTCGGCGGCTACCCCAATCCAGTTGGTATAGCCGTATTCCACGCCTTTCCACTTGCCCGGTTGCACCCGGCTAAGCCAGGCATCTATGCCCCAGGCATCGGCGGTGGGCGGGTTAACGTTGGTAAGGGCCGGGACCGGCAAATCTAGCCAGGCGGCGTATTCGGTGAAAAGGCTGCCCAGCGAATACCCGCTATACTCGGCCCAGTCCGTGTATGCCCGCAGGCCTGCCAGTTCCGGCGGTGCCGTATACGCGCTGGGCGGCTCAATCTCGGACCAATTATCTAGCTTGCTGTGGTGCGCGGAATTATACGCGCCGATACTGCCATAGCGTTTTTCCAGCCAGCGGCGGTATTCTTCCTGGGCGCACCGGCTGTAATCGTGCGACCACACGGCATGCTGGGCGTCGCTGTAGATGCCTTCGTTACCGACCTGGGTCGCCACCACCGGACCAGAAGGGGCGCAGTTTTCAAGAAGCACCTGGCTGCGGACAGCCTGGAACCAGCGCATGACCTCCGCTTTATAGACCGGGGAGTCGGCCGAAGGCAGCGGCCAGGGTAGGGGTGCGCCTGTGCTGCCGGGCTGGCTGCCCACCCAGGTTACCGGGCTGTTATCGCCTTTCAGGTTAGGTTCTATATCGGGCCGCTGGAGTGGGCATACAAAATCTGGTAAGCCGCCGTAATTCAACTCGGCGTGGCAAAACGGGCCCGGTTTGAGGATTAGCTTCAGGCCCAGGCCCCGACACAACCCGATAAAGCCCAGCACGTCCCGGTTTGGCAAAGTCCGGCCACTGAAGTCGAATACCCGCTCGCCGTTTATGAGTAGCTCGTGATGCCGCCAGGGAATATAAGTGCTGATTATACCGGCTCCCAGGCTGGCAATCTGGCGGAGCCGCTGCTCCCAGTTAGCCGGGTTATCCCGGAAGTAAGGGTATTCGGCAGTAATTAAATAGAGCGGGGTATCTTTCCAAAAAGCTACTCCGTCTTGAAAGGTAAGTTCTGGCAAAATTATCTCCTGTTACGCTGGCCTTCCGTTTAACTGGCGGCGGTTGGGTAAACTTTCCCGCTTGCACGAATAACCTCGCCCAACTCTTTCCTTTCAATACACCTGCTAAGGTCAAACGAGGCCAGGATTGCATCAATTTCCGCTTCGGATTTATCGACAAACTGGGCCACATACAGGTTTTGGAGTTGGTCGGCGGCATACCCGGCCATGGCCGCCTGGCTCAAGTACCGGAAGTTTGTCGCGGGGTCCAGCCCCGGAATGCGCGACACAATCTGCTCGCTAATGGCGGTCATAGGTCCCTGTATTTCGGGAATAAACCCGGCCAGCCAGCCAAAATCTACGCCCAGGTCGGTTTTAGCTTGCAGGAGCGGTTTAATAGTCTGGTTATAGAGCGAGTCCGGCGCGGTCTGCAGCCAGCCCATAACGCCCAGGTCCTTGTACGACCAGAAAGTCCAGTGGCAATCCAGGCGATTGAAGACCCCAACGTGGTCGCGGAAGATGTTAACTTTATGGACCACATTATCGGAAGGGTACTCCATATTCAGGCCAAACTCTCCCACGTAAAGCGGCACGTTATGGGTCTGCGCGAACTGGAAGCCCTCCGTTTCGATAAACTGTTCCTCAATTTTCCGCTCATCCCAATAGGTACCGTTAAACGTTAGCGGGTAAGCCTCTATCGGAGACACGGCTACTTCGATGTAATTATGGTTGCTGTACATCAGATTGGGGTCAAAAGGCGCTTCCAGACCCTTAAAGAGCATCGAATAGTAGTCGCCTTCCACGATAATTATGTGTTTCGGGTCAATCTTGCGGATGGCCTCGGTGGTGCGCCGGTAGACCTGGTTCATAATCTCCCAGTCCGGCTGGTACTCCGCGTCCGGTAAAAAGCGGCCATAAGGGGCATTAGTTAAGGGTTCATTTACCAGGTTATAGCCTGCTACGACTGCCCGGTCCCGGTAACGGCGGGCCAGTTCTTCCCACAGTCCCACAAAGCGGTCCTGGAAATGTTTGTGGGACCAGAAGAGGGCGTGGCGGCTGCTATTGTCGCAGTGCCAATCGCCGTTTTGCCAGCCCGGCACCGAATGTAAGTCCAAAATGACATAGATTGAGTGCTTTTCACACCATTCAAGGGCCTGGTCCACCCGCTTAAAACCGCTCTCCATGTATTCAAAAGGCGCCATATCGCTTTCGAAATGGCGGTAATTCAGGGGTAGGCGAATGGCATTAACGCCGGATTTGGCCAGGAACTTCACATCGTTTTCGTTGAAAAAATGGTCCAGGAACCGCTCCAAGAAAAAAGCGGCTTTCTTTTCGCCTAACTTTTGCTGCATTAACCGGCGCAGGTTCGCCTCCGAGCCGGGAAAGCCGCTGAGGAAATGTTCGAAGTTCAGCCAACCTCCGATGTTCACGCCGCGTAAAAAGACCGGGTTCCCGGTGCCGTCAACTACTTTACCGCCTTTAATTTGCAACTGATCCATTGTTTCGATGCCTTTCATCTTGGAAACTTAAACTAGTCGTCCAGTGGTAGTTTTCAATAATAACCGGCCCCCGGCTTATTTTGCTAATGAAGACTTACCGGTTCCTACTTGATACCGGAAAGTTTGACGCTCTGGACGAGTTGCTTTTGAGCCAGCAAGAACAGCACAATAATTGGCAAAGTCGTCAGAACCGAAGCGGCCATTAAAAGCGGCCAGTTAATGTAATGCTCGTTACGCAGGTAAGAAAGCCCTACTTGCAGGGTCCGGTTGGACTCGGAATTGATTACAATCAGCGGCCATTGAAAATCATTCCAGAAGGCCTGGAAAGTAAGCAGTCCGAGGGTCGCCAGGATAGGTTTTGAATTTGGGAGCAGTATCCGCAAGTAAAAGGTAAAAGGGTTGCAGCCATCCAGTTTGGCGGCGTCGGTTAATTCATCAGGAAAGGTCAGGTAGTACTGGCGCATTAGAAAGGTGCCGTAAGCGCTCCCAAGAAAAGGCAGCACCAGGGCGGTCAGGGTGTCAAGTAACTGGAACGAGCGCATTATAATGAAATTGGGAATCAGGGTCACGGCAGCTGGCACCATCAGGGTAGACAGGAAAATCAAAAAAATCGCATCCCGTCCCGGAAATCTAATCTTGGCAAAAGCATAGCCCGATAAAGAACAGGTAAACAATTGCCCCAGCGTTATCAGACCGGCCACGATAAAAGTATTGGTGGCGTAGCGGACGAAATCTACCCGTTCCAGCATTTCATTATAAGCGGAAAAATCCGGCGGAAAAGCTATTTGAAATGGTGAGGTGGTAAAAACATCTTTGGCGTTCTTAAAAGAGGTTGCCACACTCCACAAAAATGGCATCACCATCAGGGCAGCCCCGGCCGTCAGGACAAAGTAACTGAGGAATTTAATCAGGAGCCTGTTCCTGTTATAAGTGTCCAGAGAAGCAGTCTTATTTAGCATAACTTTTTATTCCTCCCCAAAGACCCATTTGCGGCGCAGGACCCACTGCACAAAGGTAATCACCAGGATAAAGAAGAACAGCACAAAAGCGATTGCCGCTCCATAGCCCATATTCAGGTATTTGAAAGCCTGTTCCCACAGGTAGTAACCGATCAAAGAAGTAGCCCTGGCCGGACCTCCCTGGGTCATGTTGTAGACCAGGTCAAAGCTCTGAAAGGAATTTATCAGGCTGGTCATTGTAACAAAGAAAATGGCCGGGGTTATCAGGGGAATGCTCACATAGAAAAACTTGTGAAAGGCGGTCGCTCCGTCCATGGCGGCGGCCTCGTGCAGCTCTTTTGGTACATCCTGCAAGGCGGCTAAAAGCACCAGCATGTTAAAGCCGAGGCTGCGCCAGACCGTTACCAGAATAACGGCGGGCATGGCCCAGGCCGGGTCGGTTAGCCAGGGAATGGGCGAAATCCCAAAGATAGCTAAGCCTCCGTTGAGCATGCCGTACTGGGAGTCTAAAACCCACCGGAAAATCATGCTGACGGCGACGGTTGAAGAGATGACCGGCAGATAGTAAAAGGTCCTGAATATTGCCAGACCCCGGATTTTCTGGTTCAGCAGGCTCGCCAGCAGCAGGGAGATTATTATACCCAGCGGCACGCTGACGAATGTATAGTAGAAGGTGTTGAGTAAAGTTTTGGTGGCTACGTTATCCGAGAATATTCTTTGATAATTATCAAAGCCGATAAATTCTGCCTGGGAAAGCAGGTCCCATTTAGTCAGGCTGATCCCAAAAGCGCCAATGACCGGGATAAAGGTAAAACCGATGATGAAGATAAAGGCCGGGGCGATCAGAATATAGCCCCAAAAGGCATCTCGCCAGTTAACCGGGACCTTTTTGTTAGCCCTGGCTTTGACCTGCCGGGTAGCCGAAGGCTGGTTGACCGCTTTAACGGAAGTGTTGGTTTCCATTGATCATCCACCGATCATGTTTATAGGTTTTTCCACCACTGGAAGAAGGCATCCTGCCTGGTTTTGCGGCCAGTGGCTGCGGAAAAATCCCGCAGCCACTGGCCTTATTATTACACAAAGTAGTTATTTCTGAGCAAGAATGCTATTTACGGAGTTGCAAGCAGCAGTCATTGTTTCCTTGACCGACTTGTTGCCGTTGAGCGCCAGGTCAAGCTCCGGCTGGATGGCATCCAGGATTTCCTGCAAACGCGCGTGGTCCGGCAATTTCTTGCCGTAGGCGGTTGCGTTCAAGAAAATTTCCGGGTGGGCCGGGGACTGGCCTTTCATCGAAGGTACAAAAGTGGAGTCGGCCACCGATTTGATGGTGGTGATTTCAAATTGGCCCTTCTGGCGGATGGTCTGGCCCTCTACTCCCGAAGCGAACTTCAGGAATTCCCAGGAAGCATCCTTGTTCTTGGAACTGGCCGAAATCGCGTAGGTATTGCTGTAAAGGAAAGTACCCTGGGTCGTGCCCTTGGGATGTTCGGCAATATCCCACTGGAAGGTGTCTTTAATGGCTTTGTTAAAAGGCTTGACGGCCCAGGGTCCGGCTACATACATCGCCAGCTTGCCCGCAATGAAGCGGTCATAGTCGCCCTGCGCTTTAGCGGCGGCGGCATTGGCCGAAACTTTATCTTTGGTAGACAGGTCGACATATGCCTGGATTGCCTGCAAACCTTCCGGCGTGTCCAGGGCGCATTTAGCGTTATCTGCGGTCAGGATATTGGTGTTATACAGGAAAAGGTACATCGGCCACCAGGCCGGGCCGTAGCCGTAGGTTTCGCCATTGGTGAACTGCTTGGCGGTGCTGACCAGCTTGCTCCAGTCCCAGGTTGCGTCAGGGTAAGTCACCCCGGCTTTATCAAACATGGTCTTATTATAGTAGACCACGTTATCGGAGAAAGTGGCCGGTAAGCCGTAAAGGTTATTGTCAACGGTGTGCATCTGGACCGTATTAGGGTAATAGATGCCCATGTTGAACTTATCGCGTGACACCAGATCGTTCAAAGGGGCCAGGGCTTTTTTGGTTGCGTAGCTGCGCACGTTTTCGAAATTCATCGAGATTACGTCCGGGGCGGTGCCACCGGCGACCTGGGTCTTATACTTGGTAAAAATATCATCGTAGGAAACTTGCTCAAGATTTACTTTGATGTTCGGGTTAGCCTTCTGGAAGGCTTCTACCACACCCTTTTCAACTTCGGGATTATCATAGGCAAAGAAAGTCATTACCCGGATGGTAGCCTGTCCGGTAAAAGCTGAAGCGGCGCTAGTCGCGGCAGCGGTAACAGCCGCTGCGGTAGTGGCGGGTGCCGCAGTCGTAGCCGCCGGGGCCGCGGTGGTCGGGGCGGCGGTGGTCGCAGCAGCGGCGGCAGTCGTAGCCGGGGCTGTGGTCGTAGCGGCAGTTGCCGCTTTGGTGGGGGCAGCCGGAGTGCTGGTGGCATCGCCGCATGCAGCGAGTAGCATTGTCAGGACGAGCGGCAGAAGCACGATTAAAGAGGTCCGGCCCTTAATGGAGCTTCCAGGGCGCCCTTTGGTAGCAGGGTGACGCATAGTTTTCCTCCTTGAAAAAGATTTTCGGCAAGCCGAAATCTTCGAAAAGTAGCAAGCACTACTACCTTTCATTAAAACTGGTCAATAGATTGTTCGTGTAGAAAATTACCTTTTGACTGAGTCCATCGTTATATATATTTATGTATTGATTTGTCAGCCTGGAGTGTAGAGTCGCGTTTGATAACCATTTTTAAATACTGCATTGTAAGATTTGTAATAATAGAATGATACAATAGTTTGAAAGCGGTGTCAAGAGATTCTTTCAAGAGAGAATCCCCAAAACTGGTTAAATTTAAGCAACCGGCATAAAATGGCTCGTTAATTATTACTGCCAGGTTAAAAGGCTCCATTCCCTTCCTCTTTTAAGCAGTTTTCTCTTCGCAATGCCGTTTTTAGCAGTATTTAAATCCGGCTTTAAAAGCTTTGAATGGTTGTGAATGATAAAAATGTCATTTTTTGCAAGGTCTTGAAATTTATTTCAAGACGGGTTATAATAAAGACTGCAAAACCGGGTAAACCTCTTATAACTTGAAACCGCTTTCTTAACATCAGCTAATCTTGCAATAAGTTGCAAAGACTACAGACAGGTGGCAATGAGCAAAAAAAGGCGCAATTCTACTACTATATTTGATATCGCTAACGAAGCGGGTGTTTCGGCCAGCACCGTTTCGCGGGTGCTTAATAATAGTATGCCAGTGGACCCCGCTAAAAGGGCAGCGGTGCTAAAAGCGGTCCAGAACCTGAACTTCAAGCCAAACCTGGTCGCCCAGGAACTGGGCCGGGGCCGCACCATGACCATCGGTATCCTGATACCCCAGAGCGCCAGTATTTTCTACAACACTATCATCAATGGCATTGAGCAGGGCCTGGAACTGACGCCCTATCGCTCGCTGGTAGCCAGCAGCAATTACAGGCTGGAAGAAGAGCGCAAGTTACTTGACCTGCTGGTGGCCCGGCGGGTTGACGCGATTGTCACTTTGTGGAACCAGGTTGATGAAACATATCTTCTTGAAATTGCTAAAGAAATCCCCCTGATTTCGATTGGGCGAAAGCTGTCCGGCCTGGAAAAACAGTGCCTGGTAGTTTCCAATTTTCAGGGCGCTTACCAGGCTACCCGCTACCTGATTGAACGCGGCCACACTCGTATCGCCCATATCACCGGTGCCCTGAATGTGCCGGACGGCATGCAGCGTTTCGAAGGCTATAAACAGGCCCTCCGGGACGCCGGTCTTGAACCGGACCCGCAGCTTATTGTAGAAGGCGATTTCGAGGAGCAATCCGGTTTGTTTGGGGTGGGCGTGCTGTTCACCAGGGGCGTGCGCTTTACGGCCCTTTTTGCCGGTAACGACATGATGGCAATGGGCGCCAGGTTAGGCTTCTACCGCCACGGCATGCGCGTGCCCGACGATATTTCAATTGTTGGCTATGACGACCAGCCCGGTTCGGCCTACACCATTCCCCCCCTGACTACCGTCAGGCAGCCTCTAACCGAAATAGGCATCGCGGCGGCCCAGGCCGCCCTGAATTTGATAGAGAACCAGGAACCGAATTTGCCTGTCTTGAATACCGAATTACTGATCAGAGAGTCGGTAGCTACCGTGGTCCGTAATGATTTCAATTACAAAGTTTACTCGCCTTCTTAGTTCAAACTAACCGGCATTGCCTGGTACGACCCATTACAGTATCTTTTCCTGACCAGCGGTGTGACTACTCCGGTCAAATACCGTTTTTTGACGCTTCCATGCTCGTCTAAGTCCGGTAACACAGGCTTAACCGGCCCTATGTAACCGCGACAGGGTGTCTAATAGCGCCGGGACAGTTCAAGCGCTGAAAAGTACTAATCTACATTAATAAATAAAAGAGGTGCTGGCTCGCTATCGGAAGCTGGCACCTCTTTTATTTATTAGCCACCTGTCCAGGGTTGTTAGACAGGTGGCAGGCTTTGGTTTCCATTCGGATGATTAACTCAAAATTCTACTCAACAAACGAATAAAATTTTATACTATCTCACCTGGCAGGATATTCTAAACCGCTATACGCCGCCTTCCTGGAAAGAAGTAATTTCCGTAGCCAGCTGTATGTTTTTAATTATCTCCCCCGGCATTGCCTTTGTAGGCCCGGCAGTCACCGCCTTAATTGCTTTTGGATCAAGCTTGGAGGTGCGGTCAGCCCGCAGCAGCCCGTTTGTTTCCTGGCCCGTATCGGTTAATTGCGTGTAGCAAAAGCCGGTAATAGTCGGGCAGTCCAGGATGGCCTGGATCAGGTCGGTGTATTTCGCCAGGAAAGACTCGTTATCATGGGCGGTCGCGTAACCCCACCAGGCTTCGCCCTGCCCCGGCGAAAGACTGAACCCGCCTACCTCGGTCAGCATCACCGGCTCACCTTTATGGGTGTTTTCCGGCAAAATCAGGTTGCGATAGTGTGGTTGGGTCTGTGCCAGGGCCTGTTTAACCGCCTCAGCCGAGCCGTACCTTTCGCGAATAATAGACCCGCTCGGCGCGTAATCGTGAATACCCCAGACATCTCCCACTACATGTTCCCAGCCGTCATTCCCGATAACCGGCCGGGTGCCGTCCAGCGCGTGAGTGAGATTGTACAGAGCTTTAACATAGCTGCGCTGCATAGAGTCCTGTTCCAGGTTCGGTACGCCCCAGCTTTCGTTCAAAGGCACCCAGGTAATAATGCAGGGGTGGCTGTAATCCCGGCGTACCACGTCCAGCCATTCCCGCGTGAATTTCTCGATGGCTGTGGCTGAAAAGACATAGGCATTAGCCATCTCTCCCCAGACCAGCAGGCCCAGGCGGTCGCACCAGTACAAAAAGCGCGGGTCTTCCACCTTCTGGTGGATACGCACGCCGTTAAAGCCCAGTTCTTTAGCCAGTCCCACTTCGCGCTTCAGGGCTTCATTACTGGGGGCAGCCAGGTGCGTTTCCGGCCAATAGCCCTGTTCAAGGGCCAGGCGCAGGTAGTAGGGCCGCCCGTTCAACAAAAAGTAACCCCGGTTGAAGGCGGCGCTGCGCAGCCCGGCGTAGCTCAACACCCGGTCCTGTACCCTATCACCTTCACGCAAACTTAGCTCGGCGTCAATCAGGTTTGGATACATGGGTGACCAGAGTATTTCTTCCCGGTTCATGGTTACTTCGCCCGGTTCAAGGGCAATTTCGCGGCGTACTTCGGAGCGTTCTACTTTAATGTCATCTTCCGCCAGCGAGATGCCCCGGATTGAAAGCTCAATATGCAGTTTCAAGGGCCGGGCCGGTTTTTGATTGAGCTTGACTTCTACGCCTAGCAAGCCCCGGTCGAGGTCGGGAGTCCAGCGTATTTCAGCAATATAAGTTTCGGCTACATATTCCAACCAGACCGGCTGCCAGATGCCGGTGGTGCGGTCGTACCAGATACGGCGCGGCTGCTTTTCCCAGTACTGCTTGCCGCGTGGTTGGGTAAGGTCGGTCGGCTGGTCCTCCGCTCGCACCACGATAACCTGATCGGCTTTCTCGGGGTCTAAGGCCGTGGTTATATCGGCGGTAAAAGGCGTATTGCCGCCTTCGTGCTGGGCCACCAACCGGTTGTTTACCCAGACCAGGGCCTGGTAATCTACCGCGCCAAAGTGTAATAAAAGGCGGCCCTGCCGGTGGGCCGGGTCAGGCTGAAAAGTGCGGCGATACCACACTACCGGGTGGAAAGCTTTATCCCCGATGCCGCTGGCCTCGGATTCAGGTGGAAAAGGTACGGTAATGATCTTATTGAAAACTTCAGACCTGGTTTCCCAGCCTTCATTCAGCCCTACATTGCTATCGTCATAGGCGAAGCCCCATTTTCCTCCCAGGTCCGTCCAGTTTTCGCGTATTAACTGGGGCCTCGGATGGTTCTCATCTCGTTCCATTAACACATTTCCTTTCGTTTTACTGCTTATTTAACATACCTGATTACAGTCCTACCTGAACTTCCAACAACTTTTAACCGGTAAGGGCCCTAATTTCCCAGGGTCCGATAGCCGAGGCTGAGCACCAGGTCCTGTGGGTAATTGCCAAATTTGGAACCGAACAAATTGAGGCCGCCGACGTGCTGCGCATCCGCTTTTACCCCGATTCGTATAGAAATAAAAGGTGACTTTTTAAGTTTAAGGTCGTGTATATTAACCGCTGATATCTTCATGCCATCCACTTCCGACAATTGTTCGCTGACGTGCCAGAATTTTAGCAAGCCGTACTGAGTACCCCGGGTCCACCAGGCGGGCGTAAGACGGCCCGGTTCTCCGCCAAAGTCCGCCGGACTTGTCCAGGTGCCCACTTCCACACCGTTAATCCATAAAGTAATATCAGAGGGCCAATCCAGGTTGTACAACGGGGCTTCCGAGCAGATTTCCATGCTTAACCTAAGCGATTTCGCCGTGGTATTCGCCGGTAAACGGTTTGGAAAGCGGTACTCCACATAACCCTGGTGGAACCAGAGCAACGAAGCATTGGCGGTTTCCGGCTCGTAGAAGGAGGCCGGGTCATCCAGAAATCCGATTATATGCGTGTCGGTTAACAGGCCGCAGGTCGGCGTAACCTGGCAGTCAATAAACTTCCCAATCGGCATATAAAGTTCAACTGACTGCTCCCGTTCTGGCTTGACGACCGGCAGGCGCACTTCTATCCGGTCGTACATCCGGGCACAAACCTTCTGGATCCCGCCCCGGGTAGAAGGTTTGTGCTGGATGCTAATCAAACCCGCTTCCTTCAGGGTGTCTATATGCAGGGCAGTTGTTGAAATTGGAAGTTCCATAACCGCTGCTATTTCGCTGAGCGTTGCTACTTTATTAGACAGGTAATCAAGGATGCGCAGCCGGTTATCTGAGTCCAGTGCTTTTAACACAAGCCTTAATTGACCTGTATCTTTAATGTTCGATAGCGTTAAAGCTCGATTTGTTAGCTCAATATCTTCCATTATGTCGTTTCAGCTTTTACGTAGCATATGAAATTAAATCTACATAAATTACAACAGTTTAATTGTAGTGCTCCAATATTATTGAAATAATATCATTGCTTATAAGCACTGTCAATATGTGATTTCGCCTTTGTAATCACTTCTCTTTGAAATTTGCCAATTAAATATTTTCTTTCCTTTTTTCTTATCTTAAATAAATGTAATTTATCTCACAGACATAGTAATTTAATTTTCGTATAATTATTCCGTACCACTCGAACAATCTAAAACATCAATTTTAGATTTGCATTTGACCTAATTCATTTTCATTGACCATCGTCAGGATAAGCTTTAGCCAGACAGGTTTTCAACCTGGTCAAGCTAAGTATTATTTTCTGCGCCCCAAAAGGTAACGCAGTCAAAAATTAAACTTCAAGGAGAAAATAAATGAACAATGACGAAATCGATATTGCCCGGGCCTGGAAAGACGAAGAGTACCGCAATAGCCTTACTCCTGAACAGCTTGCCAAGCTTCCCGCCAACCCCGTCGGCGATTTTGAATTGCAGGAGGAAGAGCTTGATGAAATTTCGGGTGGCCGCCCCCCTTACCGCACACCTGAATGCTACAGCGCTCGGACGAAAATCCAGGGCTGCGGCTGCTAATTTCATTTTAGCTTTCCACTAATTTGAAAAAGTAACCATCGAGGCAGAAGCCCTTTAAAAGGCTTCTGCCTTCACTTTAAAAAGTTTGGTTTCCGGATTAATCCTGTAAAGCTTTATTATAGAAATGAGTAAAATGGCTGACTTAATTACTGAAAACCAGAAATTAAATCTTCTTTCCACGCACAATCCGGCCTGGTACCGGGCCTTGTTTCTGTCAGAAAGAGCCGGACTGGCAGGACAGGTGACCGGTTTGCAAGAAACCCCGGCTGACTTTCCCGGTGAAAAAGCCCGGCGTCAGTTCCAGAAATGGCAAGAGCAACCTCCCTTTAATAAAGCCAATTATTTCAAACAGCGGGTGGCCGCCGATAACCTGACTGAAGAAAATTTACTGGCCCTGTTGGCTGAGCCGGAACAGGCTTTATTCTCACGGACTCCGTTCATTCCCGGCTGGTTAGAGCAGTTTGTAGCAGCCTTTGAAAACCAGGACGAAGAAATAAATTTTGACTTAATTTTGCCGGATGTCGAAGACCGGGAAAATAAACTGCTATTCCTTAACCTTATTAAACCTTTAGTAGCGACTAACCTTGCCCGGCTTCAGGCGGGCATCCGGGCCCTGGCCGGCCAATATCCGCAAGTACCTTTTAAAGCCGAAATTGTGACCGGGCAGCTGCTGGCAAATTTACCCGCCTTGCTTGCCACTAAATTAGCCAGGGTTATCGCCCTGGAAATAAACGTAGCCCGCGTCCAGGGACGCCTGGAAGGTGAAACCCCCCAGGAACGCTTTAACAATTTTATTTCTCGCCTGAGCCAACCGGCTAACCTGGCGGTGCTCCTGGAAGAGTACCCGGTGCTTGCTCGCCAGCTTGTGATTACCGTAAGTAACTGGCTGAATTTCAGCCTGGAATTTCTAGGCCATCTGTGCGCGGATTGGGAAAAGCTTGGCCGGTTGTTCTGGCCCGAAACCGGCAGTCCGGGCCAACTGGTAGAAGTTGAAGCCGCCGGGGACAGCCACCGGGGCGGCCGGAGCGTGGTCAGGCTAAAGTTTGACTCCGGTTACCGGCTTATATACAAACCAAAACCGGTCAGTATAGACGTTCATTTTAACGAGCTGCTCGGCTGGCTGAGCAACCAGGGACTCGAAACATCTTTCCGCGTCCTGAAGACCCTGGACTCAGGTAAATACGGCTGGTCCGAATTTGCCCATTACACCGGCTGCTCGACTGCCGCGGAGGTACACCGCTTTTACCGGCGTCAGGGAGGTTACCTGGCCCTGCTTTATACCCTGCAAGCCACCGATTTTCACTCGGAAAACCTGATTGCCGCCGGAGAACACCCGGTCCTGGTAGACCTGGAAGCCCTCTTTCATCCCAGGTTAGAGGAAGAGTTCTTCAAACAGGCCAATGACCCGGCCCTGGATAGAGTTGGCTACTCGGTATTGCGCATAGGGATGCTACCGGAGCGCACCGGCTCCAACGTCCTGGGACAAGGGCTGGATATAAGCGGGTTAGGTGGTAAAGCCGGTCAACTCTCACCCACTCCAATCAATACCTGGGAAGGTTTTGCTACCGATGAAATGCGGATTGTAAAAAAGCATATTGCCCTGGAAGGTTCTGATAACCGGCCAACTATAAATGGGGCGGAAGTTGAGTTGAATGATTACCTGGCTGATTTCCTGGCCGGTTTCAAGCAGGTTTACTTACTTCTGGCTGAAAACCGGAAATTTCTACGGGAAGAGTTCTTACCAAAATTCAAAAATGACCCTATCCGGGTGATTGTCCGGTCTACCAAGACTTATAGCCGGATTTTGAAGGAAAGCTTTCACCCCGAATTGTTAAAAAATGCCCTGACCCGGAACCGCTTCCTGGATAAGCTCTGGTTGGGCGTGGCAGTCCAGCCTTTCCTGGCCCGGCTAATTTCTGCCGAGCAGTCCGACCTGCTACAGGGTGATATACCGCTGTTCACTACCCTGGTTGGGTCGCGGGATTTGACCGGTAGCCAGGGCGATGTATGGCCCAATTTCTTCAACCGGTCCAGCCTTGAGTCGGTCAGCGAGCATATCGGCAGTTTATCCCAGGCCGACCTGGAGACGCAGCTCTGGTTCATCAAAGCTTCTTTTGCCACGTTGGACCCCTTCGCTCATGCCAAAAAGAAAACGGTGCTGTTTCAGGCTCAACCGCCGGGGCCGGTAGGCCCGCAAGCGCTGGTAAGCCTGGCCGCCCGGATGGGCGACCGCTTGCACGAACTGGCTTTAATCAAAGAGGGAGCGGCTAACTGGGCCGTCCTGAACCTTCAACCGGGTAACGAATTTGAAGTCGCTTCGGCCGATTACGATTTATATAGCGGCCTGAGCGGTATCAGCCTGTTTCTGGCTTACCTGGGTAAAATCACCGGCAACCCTGAATATACCGGGCTGGCCCGGCAGGCGTTTACCGGCATGAACCGCCAGTTGGACCGGCATAAGGAACGGGAAAACTGGCTTACTCCTGGGGCCTTTAGCGGCATCGCGGGCGCGATCCACCTCAATACGCACCTGGCGGAACTCTGGCAAGAACCGGCTCTACTCGATGAAGCGGTTAAATTGGCCGGGCTTTTACCTCCTTTAATCCGCAAGGACCAGCATTATGACCTGTTGGGCGGTTCGGCCGGGACGCTCCTTTGCCTTTTAAATCTGTATAAGTTCAAGACCGACCCGGCAATCCTGGAACTGGCCGTTATGTGCGGCGACCATCTCCTGACAAAAGCTGTCCCGTCGCCTGCGGGTCTGGGCTGGACCGGCCCTATTTCTTCGGATGGGCCTCTCACCGGCCTGGCTCACGGCGCGGCGGGCATCGGTTTAGCCCTGCTGGCCCTGGGTGCGGCCAGTAAGAAAGAGCGTTTTCACCATGCCGGTAAGCAGGCTTTCGCTTACGAAAACTCTACCTTTTCGCAAGAGAAGCAGAACTGGCCGGACCTGCGAAACTTCGGGAACCCTGGCTCGGTAAAACTGGAAGGGGCGGATTACCTGACCGGCTGGTGCTACGGCGCGGCCGGGATAGGTCTGAGCCGGGTGGCCTCCCTGGCCTACTTGCAGGATGTGGCCCTGGGTTCCGATATAAAAGCGGCCGTTCAGACCACTCTCAAAGAAGGCTTCGGCACAAATTACTGCCTGTGTCACGGCGACCTGGGCAATATGGATTTAATCCTGGCAGCTTCTTTAACGACCCAGACCCCGGAGTTGCAAGCTGAACTGGATGCCTTAAAAGGTAAAATCTGGCAGGGTTTGCACCAGGAAACCTGGGACTCCGGCTCACCCTTTGGCGTGGAAACACCGGAGTTAATGACCGGGCTGGCCGGGGCCGGTTACATGTTGCTGCGCCTGGCTTACCCCCGGGAGGTCCCCTCGGTTTTGGTCCTGGAACCCCCTATAAAATCTGGCTTTTAATTAAAGGCTCTGTTCTGTGACAGGGCCATTAAAATTAGCACTGCTACTACTAGTTTGTCCGCTTATTAAGGCGGACTATTTTTAAAGGGAGTAATGAGCTTTACATAAAACGAATCAACTGTTCGGGTTTAAGCAAGCCTTTCGCAAAATAACGCGATAAGAATATCCCCAACTTATAACAACTAATGACCTTTCTTGGAAAAGCCGGGTAACTTTAACGCTGCCGGTGGCAATCTCCTGCAAACTTATTTGCTTTTGCAATCCTTTAATTATGCTGCTACTTTCTCAAGCCCTAAATATGGCCCCTTGTTTGAAGCCGAACTCGTGGTAACTCTGTGAGAAAACTAAAGTTACATTTTTACTCTTGACACACTGTTTTTTTCGTGTTATATCTTAATTGTAACGATTGTGACATGTACTAATTGTTACATTAATTTTTTAAGCTAAACTGCCTAAACTCCAACTTCAATTTTCTAACAAAATAATACAGGGGAGGGCCTGATGCCACAGGTTTGTTCAAATTTTATAGGTGGGCATTGGCTTCCCGCCGCGGGTGAGCAGGTCTTTTCCAGCTATAACCCGGCGACCTGCGAAGAAATCGACCAATTTTCCGTTTCCGGTGAAAGTGATGTTCTGGCGGCAATTGAATCAGCCGCCCAGTCGTTTAAATCCTGGGCTGCCACTACGCCTGGACAGCGGGCAAGCATCCTGTACCGGGCCGCCGATTTGATGGAAAAGGAAGGCGAGCACCTCACCCGGCTGGTAACGGCTGAAGTTGGCAAGACCCTGGCCGAAAGTACGATTGAGCTTAAAAGGTCCGCCGCCAGCTTGCGCTATTACGCCGCGGAAGCCTATAACACCACCGGCGAGACTTTTCCCAGCGATGAGCCTGGCAGCGTGGTCAGTACCTTGCGCGAACCACTTGGCCTCATCTCGGTGGTAACTCCCTGGAATTTCCCACTTTCTATACCTGTCCGGAAAATCGCGCCTGCCCTGGCGGCCGGAAACACCGTTATCTTCAAACCTTCCTCGCTATCTCCCGCCGTGGGCCGGTTCATAGTAGAAATTCTAACCAGGGCCGGTTTGCCGGAAGGAGTCCTGAATTTTATTACCGGGCCAGGCGGTGAAGTTGGCAACGCCCTGGCCGCCAACCCTCAAATAAGCGGTATTTCTTTTACCGGCTCCAACCCGGTCGGTAACGCCCTGCGCCAGGCGGCCAATGCCAGGTGCCGACTTCAACTTGAGATGGGAGGCAAAAACCCGATGGTAATCATGGACGATGCCGACCTTGACCTTGCCGCCCAGGTAACGGTCAAAGGGGCCTTTGGCTTGGCCGGTCAGGCCTGTACCGGGACCAGCCGGGCCATCGTAATCGAGTCAGTCCTTGAACCATTTCTGGAACGGTTAATTGCCCGTACCGGGAAGCTAACCGTTGGAAACGGCCTTGAAAAAGGGGTTGAGATGGGGCCTCTCGCCAGCCGCAAGCAAATGGAAACAGTTATGAACTATTTGAAAATCGGCCAGGAAGAAGGGGCCCGCCTGGTTATGGGCGGGCAACCTGTTGCAACCGGTGGCCTGGCAAAAGGTTATTTTATCTCTCCGGCGATTTTCACCGGCGTTACCTCCCGGATGCGGATTGCACAGGAGGAAATATTCGGACCGGTCCTGGCGGTCATGGTTGCCCGCGACTTTGCCGAAGCGCTGGCCCTGGCTAACGATACCAGTTACGGCCTGTCAGCTGCGATTTGCACCCGCAGCCTGACAACCGCACACAACTTTACCAGGGGTGTCCAGGCAGGTATGGTCAAAGTTAACAAACCTACGACCGGGGTCAGCCTGAATGCGCCTTTTGGCGGCTTTAAAGACTCGAGTTCCGCAACCTACAAAGAACAGGGCCGGGCCGCTATGGAATTTTATACTCGTTTAAAAACAGTCGATATCGCTCTTTAAGGTCATTTAATAACTTACTTGCTCAGGAGCAGAAAATGATTCAAATACCGCGCCTACAACTGGAAGATGCCCTTTTAATGATTGCAGCAGCTGAAATGAAGGCCCTCGAAATTGGAGTGGCGGAAACAATCTGTATCTGTGACGAAGGCGGCCATGTGATCGCCCTCCACCGCATGAACGAAGCGCGTATCACCGGGGTTGAAATTGCCATTGCCAAAGCTTTTACAGCTGCCGGGCATAAAAGGGCCACCCATAAATTTAACCAGGAAGGCGGTCCGGCCCTTCCGGGGGGCGAAGCTTTCGGTATCCATACGATGTTACCCGGCAAATTCGCTATTTTTGTAGGTGGTTTCCCGGTGGAGCATATGGGCCGGGTAATTGGCGGTGTTGGCATCAGCGGTGGCAACGGTAAGCAGGATATTGCGGTCGGAGAAGCAGCCCTGGCCGCTTTTGAACAGGCCCTGACCGCTAACAAGTAACCGGAATTAGATAGGATAATTGCTATGTCAGAAACCCCAACCCCGGAGAAACCCCTTGATTTCGTGCGGGTAGCGCTGGTCAGCGAAGTGCCGGTTGGTACAATGAAGCTTTTTAAAATTGACCGCCACCAGGTGGCCCTGGCCAACATCAAGGGGGAATTCTATGCCTTCAATAATATTTGCCTCCACCGGGCCGGGCCGCTGGTAGAGGGCCGGTTGCTGGGCAATAAAGTGACCTGTTCCTGGCACGCCTGGGTCTATGAAGTGCCGACCGGGAAAGTTATTTTCCCACGAGACGAAAAACGCTGCCTGGATACCTACCAGGTCAAAATTGAAGACGACGCCATCTGGATTGCACGGCCAAAGGGCAAACAACGCCCTTCGCCAACCGTCCAGCCGGAAGCGGTGCTATAAGCGGAAAGACATTATGACTGGTAAATACAGCCTACCTCCGACCGGGGCGCACCGGCCGGTTATTATGGGCTTGAATGGGATGGTTGCTGCCGGGCATCCGCTGGCTACCCAGGCCGGGTTGGCGGTATTGCGTCGTGGCGGAAACGCCTTTGACGCGGCTTTTACGACAGCTACAGTCCTGGCAGTGGTCAAGCCGGATATGAACGGCCTGGGTGGGGACGCTTTTGGCCTTTTCTACTCAAGCAGGGAGAATAAAGTTAGCGCCCTGAACGCCAGTGGGCCCGCCCCGGCTGCCGCCCGGCTGGGATACTTTCAAGCCCGGCCTCCCAAACCACGCAGCGGCGCCGGGACCGCGACAGTGCCGGGGTCGGTAGCAGGCTGGTTTGCTATGCTGGAGCGCTTTGGCACCCTGTCTGCCGCTGAACTTCTCCAGCCCGCGATTGACTACGCCGCGCAGGGCTTTCCGGTTAACTATTTCCTTTTCGGCTCCCTTACCCGCTACCGGGATAGCCTCGAGCGGTACCCGGCAACAGCCTCTATTTTCCTGCCCGGCGGGCGGGTGCCAGGCCCATTGGAAAGGCTGGTCCAGCCGCAGTTGGCAACTACCTTGCGGAGGTTAGCCCTGGAAGGCGCCAGCGGCTTTTACCTGGGAGAAACCGCCCGGGCAATCGCTAATTTTTGCGCTGAAAACGACGGCTTCCTGGCCGAAGCGGACCTGGCGAATTTCCGTCCGGAGTGGAAAGAGCCTATTCGGACCGGCTATCGCGGGTTGACCGTCTACAGCCAGCCGCCGGTTTCCCAGGGCCATATTCTGCTGGAAGCGCTTAATATTATTGGGGACGACAACCTGGCTTATACCGGCCTCCATTCCCCGGAAACCTTGCACTTGCTGGTCGAGGCGACCCGGCTGGCCTTCGCCGATAAGCTGCGTTTTGCGGGCGACCCGGCCTTTGTTGCCTGGCCTTTGGACGAACTATTATCGCCGGAACGGGCCAGGCACCACCGCAAATCCATTCAACCAGGCGAAGCGTCCCGGCCAGCGCCGGTTTCCCCGGCTTTACCTGCCATGGGCGGCGAGACTACCTATTTCGCGGTAATGGACCGCGAAGGTAACGCGGTTTCTTTTATCCAGAGTCTTTTCCATGCTTTCGGGGCGGGAGTGGTAGCCGGAAATACAGGCGTCCTGCTTAATGACCGGCTGGTCGGCTTTTCACTTGACCCGGAAAGTCCTAACTGCCTGGCTCCCGGTAAGCGGCCTGTCCATACACTTAATCCATGCCTGGTTATGACCCCGGAAGGCCAGCCTTTCGCGGCGCTTGGTACTCCTGGCTCCGATGGACAGGTCCAGACTAACCTGCAATTGCTTACCCACCTGTTGGACTACGAGCTTCCTGTCCAGGCGGCAATTGAAGCGCCCAGGTGGCGGCGGTCTTCGGACGGAATTTTAAGCGTGGAAGACCGTTTCCCGGCCGCCACCCTTGACCAGTTAGCCCACTGGGGCTACCGGCTGGAACGGGTCGGCCATTGGTCGGACAAAATGGGTGGTGCTCAAATTGTCATGCGGCAGGCCCGAAGTGGGGTATTGCAGGGCGGGGCCGATCCCCGGCGGGAAGGTTATGCAGCCGGTTGGTAAAATAACCCGGTTTTTCCCTATTGACAATTAAAGATTATAGTATATAAATATAGGTACAATGTAACGTTTGTAACATCGTTCAGTTGCAACAAGCACAATTTTCAAAAACACTAATTAAATATAAGGGCTCGGACAGATAAACTTTCTAGTTCTATTTGCTCAAATTTAGATTTTTACTTACCGCATTCCCCCCTGAATGGTTTCAGGTTAGTCGGCTTTCCCTGGAAAATTTAATATTCGACTCCTGGTTATTGCCAATATTGTTCAAGGTTTATTGGAGGAGATTATGCAGAAAAGTAATACCCGAAGCTCGTTTGTGGTTTTGACAATCAGCACAATGTTGGGAGTATTACTGCTGTCCGCCTGTGGTGACAGCACAGCTACCCCGGCTACTTCCGCCAGCACCACGGCAGCCGCGACGACCGCTGCTAGCACAAGTACTACTGCGGCGGCTGTCACTACCGCTGCCCCAGCAGTCGCTACCACCGCTGCCCCAGCAGTCGCTACCACCGCTGCCCCAGCGGCTGCCACAACTGCTTCCACCTCTAAAGTTGCTCCCGCCGGTAAAGTAACTATTGGCATCGGTGGTGAGCCAAGCACCCTTGATCCTCAGAGTGCCGAAGATGGCAATGAACGGGCTGTTAACGATAATATCTATGAGACTTTGCTGGTCCGCCAGCCTTCGGATATGCAAATCGCCCCCGGACTGGCTGAGAAATTCGAGCAAAAAGACCTGACCACCTGGCGTTTTACTCTCCGCAAAGGCATCAAGTTTCATAATGGCGAGGACTTTAACGCCGACTCCGTCGTAACCAGTATCACCCGCATCCTGGACCCGGCCTTTAAATCGGAGCAGCTCTCCTTCTTTGGTACGCTGGATAGCGCCAGGAAAGTGGATGACTATACGGTAGATATTCTTACCAAAGGGCCGGACCCCATTCTTCCAAGCCGCATGTACTGGATGAAGATTGTTCCCGCCAAATATTCACAGACCAAAGATATTGCCGAAAAACCTGTTGGGACTGGTCCTTTCAAGTTCGTGGAGTGGAAGCGCAACCAGTCTATTACCCTTACGGCCAATGACAGTTACTGGGGGACTGCTCCTTCGATTAAAGACGTGATTATTCGCCCCTTCAAGGAAAATTCTACCAAGTTGCCCGCCCTTAAAACCGGTGATGTCGACCTGGTAACCAACCTGCTGCCAGAACAGGTCAGCCAGGCTCCTAAATCGGCCAAGACGACCGGGGTAGAATTCCCGATGATCCGCCTGGCTACCAGGACTGGCCCCCTGGCCAATGCCAAAGTCAGGCAGGCGATTAACTACGCCGTGGATAAAGAAAGCATTATCAAGAATATTTACGGTGGCAACGCCGAACTTGCCCAGGGCCAGATATTGCGCCCCGATGCCTTTGGTTTTAACCCTGAAGTGAAGGCTTACCCCTTTGATCCCGAAAAAGCCAAAGCCCTGCTCAAAGAAGCCGGTGCCGAAGGTCTGGCCTTCGACCTGGTCGGTGAAAGCGGCCGCTGGTTGAAGGACAAAGAGGTCATTGAGGCGGTCGGGCAGCAGCTTACCAAAGTTGGCTTAAAGCCCAATATCAAGATTAACGAGTGGAGCCGTTACCTGGACCAGCTTTTTGCTACGGAGAACCCACCGCACAGTATCTTTGTTTCTAACAGCAACGAATTGTTCGATGCAGACCGGGCTTACTCCGCTTACTTTGCCTGCAAAGGTCGTGTTTCGAGCTATTGCAACGATGATGTGGATAAACTGCTGGATCAGGCCCGCGCAGAAACCGATGTCGCGAAACGCACTATCCTTTATAAAGATGCGATGAAGATCAGCCGTGACGATGCCGCGATGCTTTTCCTGGTAAATATCAGCGATATTTATGGTATGACCCAACGCCTGGATTGGAAACCGCGTCACGACGGTAAAATCCTGGTTACCGAAATGAAGCTGGCGAAGTAAGGACTTACACTTGGCAGCCTGGTTTTACGGCCAGGCTGCCCACAGGTAAAAGAAGGGACAAACATGCTCTCTTATGCCCTAAGACGATTGCTCCATGCTTTACTGGTAATAATTGGTGTTTCGTTAGTCGTATTCATAGTCTGCAATATCATAGGCGACCCGGTCAAAGTAATGCTTCCCCTGGAAGCCAGCCACGAGGATTACCTGCAACTGAAGCACCAGCTAGGCTACGATGATCCTGTACTGGTACAGTTTGGCCGGTTTGCCGCCGGTGCCTACCACCTGGATTTTGGTGACTCCCTGCGTGAACGCCGCCCGGCGTTAGCAGTAGTAGTTGAACGCTTGCCTGCTACTTTTCAACTTGTCTTTACAGCGATGATAATTTCTTTACTGATCGCGCTGCCTCTGGGCATTATTGCTTCCCGCCATCCCGGTTCAATCCTGGATAAGTTTTGCACGCTCGGTTCCCTGTTTGGCGTGTCCATGCCCAACTTCTGGCTGGGCATGGTGCTGGTAATGATCTTTTCGGTTAACCTGGGCTGGTTCGCCAGTTCCGGCTATGGTGATGGGGATATCCGTTATCTGGTGCTGCCGGTGCTTACCCTGGTCGCCCTTGCCGCCGGGCGAATTACCCAGATTGTTCGCTCCGCGATGGTGGATGAAAGCGGCAAGCAATATGTTGTGACAGCCAGGGCCAAAGGTCTGAGCGAAATGACCTTAATTCGCCGCCACAATCTTAAAAATGCTTCAATCCCGATTACTACCCTTTCTTCCTGGGAACTGGTCCGCATGCTGGCCGGTTACACTGTGCCGGTGGAAGTCATTTTCGCCTGGCCCGGCATCGGGCAGCTTGTAAAAGATTCGATCAGTAACCATGACCTGCCGGTGGTGCAGGCAGTCGTCTTTGTGGTTGCATTGATGGTGGTAGTAATCAATGTGACAACCGACCTGATCTATGCCAGTCTTGACCCGCGTATCAGGTTACATTAAAGCAGTTTAAACAACAAGGGTTTTAAATTTGAGTTTAGAACAACTGGAAAAAACTTCCCCGGCCAAAGTACTAACTGGTCCGGGCGAATCCCGGCGCAGGGTCGCCAGTGCATTTGACGGTAGCCGGGGTTTGATGTTGTCTGTTGCCAGGGACAAATTCGCTTTAATTGGTATTCTTTTCATGCTTGTGATTATCATTTCAGCGGTATTTGCGCCCTGGGTAGCACCGATGGACCCGAATGACGGCGACATTGCCCGCCGCCTAAAACCGCCCGCCTGGGAATCCGGCGATTGGTCTAACCTGCTGGGTACGGACCAGCAGGGGCGCGATTTACTGAGTCGCATATTCTGGGGCGGCCGCTCTTCCCTGGTTATAGCCCTGTCGGTGGTGGTGCTAGCCGGGTCCTTTGGCACTTTAATCGGGCTGCTGGCCGGTTACTTTGGGGGTAAAGTTGATACCTTGCTGATGCGCCTTACCGATGTTCAAACCGCTTTCCCCGGGTTGCTGCTGGCCCTGCTGATCCTGACAATGGTTGGCCCTAGCGTTACGGCCCTGATTATCGTTCTTTCAATTAACGGCTGGATGGTCTATGCCAGGATGATGCGCGGTCAGGTGTTAAGCTTGCGCGAGATGCCTTTTATCGAAGCGGCCCAGGCCATCGGGGCAAACCACCGCCGGGTTATGTTTCGCCACCTGTTGCCCAACCTGGCTTCTCCGCTGCTTACCCTGGGCACCCTGGAGTTTGCCCGGATTATCCTCGCCGAGTCAATCCTGAGCTTTTTGGGCGTAGGCGTACAGCCTCCCGATATGTCCTGGGGTCTTATCATTGCCGATGCCGCAGATTACTTTCAAACTAACTGGTGGTTCTCAACGTTTCCCGGCCTTGCGATTGCCCTGACCGTACTCTCAGTCAATGTAGTGGCAAGCTGGTTACGAACCCAGGCCGACCCACTGCAACGTTCGCGAAGATCAGCCAACAATGCCCAAGGGCATTAGGAACCACTATTATGACCATTTTCCTTGCACTCGCTGCGGCTTTTCTTTTCGGCTGGATTGCTATCTTTACTAAAAAAGGCCTGGCTTTTGGTAATGTCCGGCAATCGGTGGCAGTAACTTTTGGGACCGACCTGGCTTTCCTGGCCTGTCTCCTGGTAGTGACCCGGCCCGCCTTTCGCATAAGCTGGGCCGGTTTGGGGCTTTTTGTCTTTGACGGAATGCTGGCGATGGTCGGCGCGGCGATCCTTTTCGTGAGCGTGCACCGGCTGGGTCCGGCCATCGCTTACCCGATTAAGAATGCCGCCCCTCTCCCGGCTTTGCTCCTGGCAGTACTGTTCCTGGGTGAGCAGCCCGGCCTGGCGGTAGTGGCGGGGGCGCTTTTAACCGCCGTGGGCGTTATTGTTCTCTCGCTGCAACCGGTCAAAGGTGGCATTCCCTGGAAGGTTGATACCTTTATTTCAGTATTAAGCGCCTTTATCTTCGCCCTGGATAACATCATAAGGCGGGTTGCCTTACAAGAGGTGGATACGCCCCTGGTCGGCCTGTTTGTAGCCGTTTTTGTATCGCTGGTGTGCGCCTTTATCTGGGACGTCACAGGCCCTTCGCCTACCTTACTCAAAATAAAACCCAGGGCGGCTCTCTTTTTCGGGGCTTCCGGGTTGTGCCAGGGTATTGGCCTGGTCTGTCTCTACACCGCCTTACAAAGCGGCCTGGTTTCGGTTGTGGTGCCGCTTTATAACCTGTCGCCTTTATTTGTACTGCTCTTTTCCTGGCTATTTCTAAAAGGGGTCGAAAAAATTACCGGCCGTATTCTGGCCGGTACGTTATCAATTGTCAGTGGGGTAATTTTGATCGGGCTGAATAGTTAGCTTCTATTTGGCTTCGCCACTGGAAACCTTGACATCATGGTGGGACCAGACTTTCTGGCAAAAATCCTGGTATTGCAGGTCAATCGCGGCGATATACTGTTCAAGGTCGCCGTTCGCGCCTTTATCAAAGTAGTCATACTCTTTTATCTGGGCCAGGTCGCGCTTGCACTGTTCAAGCCGCTCTTCCAGGCGGTCCAGCAGCGAATATTTCAAAGGCCCATGTTCGTTGTAAAGGGTAATATCGTTATGTAACTGCTCGGCCAATTCTCTCAGTTCGACGCGTTCCTGTTCCCTGGCATCGTGAAAGCGCTGGATAATATCCTGTTGCCATTCCTGGCTTTCGGAAATAGTCTTTAGCAAGGTTGCTTCGCCTTCGAACTCTACTACTTTGCTTACAATGTTTCGCAGGGCAGCCATATGTTCCTGGCTGTCAGGAAGGATACAAACGCCATGTTGTAAGTAAACGACACCCAGTTTTTTAAGCTGCCGCCAGATATAGGTGCGTTTGCGGGCCGGTTCGGTTGGGACACGGTATATCAGAATATCCCAATTCAGCAGGTTTTCATTATAGTGGTCAGGTGATTGGAAATGTTCCGGTTTCTTTTCCATTGAGCCTCATTTCTTACTTCTAGTCCCAGTCATTCTATTACGGAATCGGGCTAAAAGCAATAAAAGCTTGACAAGTTTTGAATAAAATGTTACTTTAATTACAAATGTTACAAACGTTACATCGTATACTTGTTACTAATGATAAGGCAAATCAACCCTGGAGTCAAACTGATTAACTTGCTTTAAGCGAACAAACTGGCTGGCATGCCATCAGGAAACAAATACTCTGTTAGCCAAAATATTTAGCATACTTCAGCCAACTGGGTTAATGTTAAAACTTACAAGGAAAACATTAGGAGGTATTTTATGACGCTAACTGTCAACAGTTACCGGGAAGAGATGATCAATGCAATTAAAGGCAAGCACAGCCAGATGCACCCATTTACTGAGCGATGGGTTAAAGGTGAGCTAAGCCGGGCCGATTTAGGGTTCTGGGCGGCTCAGCATTATCATTATGTGGGCAAGTTCTCGCGCTGGCTAGGGGCTGTAATGTCTGAATGCGAATACGAAGATGTGCGCGACTTCCTGCTGGAGAACATGTGGGAAGAGGAAATGGGCACTCGCCACACAGAAATGCTTATCAAATTTGCCGAGGCTTGCGGGGTCACACGCGACCAGGTTATAAATGCTAACGTTCTTCCGACAACCCTGGCCCTCAGTACCTGGTGCTACCAGAAATCCAAAGGTCCTTTCTTATTGGCCGCCGCCGGTCTGCTGGTTGGTCTGGAATCTCAGGTACCGGCAATCTACAAGCGCAATACGCCGCCCCTGCGTGAGAAGTACGGCTTCACGGCGGACGAAGTGGAATTCTTTACGGTCCATATTACCGCCGATGAAGATCACGCGGAACGCGGTTTCCAGATTTTAGAGTTGTACACCAAAACCGATGAAGAACGGCAGATGGTCCTGAAAACAATTCAGGAAGCGACTCAGATGCGCTGGCTGTATATGACCGGGATTAATGAGGCTACCCTGGGCATGCGCTAGGCGGCTTTACCCGGTAAGGTTGGCAAGCAAATAAAAGCCGGTGAGTCTAAAAATCCACCGGCCTTTTATTTTTATACTAATGGTCTTCTTTGCGGGGCATCCTTACCGGTCGCGCACAAAGGCGGCAGTAGCAAGCCCAGCACAGGCCTGAACCGCGGCCAGTTCCCGGATAGGGATATTCCGGTACTCAATCGTTTCTTCCAATACCTTGCAAACATCTTCCAGCCGGGTACTGGCCTCGCCGTGCAATTCAACAAACGTGGGGTTACTGTTCCCTTTTGCGATTTCTTCTTCCAACATTCGCTTGAACATTGTCAGGGGCCGCTGCTGGAACATGATAAAGGTAGTCCGGTACAGGAAAATATCGGCCTGGGTAGCCATCCGGTCTTCCTCGGGTTTTTGCAGGGATTCCCGCAAAGGCCCTAACCGCCGCTTGGTGTTCTTGATTTGCTCCTGGACCGCGTTTAAAAACAGGTTATTTCCGGGCAGTAATAAGGCCCTGGCCGCTTCTATTCGGGGGTCCAGCCATTCATGGGAATTGTCTTCAGCTTGCAGGTACTCTTTAATGAGTTCATGGTACGAAGTATTAGTGGGTGTCTGGTCCAAAAACCGCTGGTTATCCCAGTAGGGCATTTCAACCACCAGGGAGTAGGTATTATACTGCCGGGCAAATTCATAACTTGAGAAGCCTGCTTTCCAGAAAGAGCTGGGGTCGGTCGTACCGGCGGCTTCCAGTTCATCAATAATACCCTTGATTGACGGCAAGGGAGAGACAGCGGGCGCAAAAGCCTGGTTAGTAATACCGGGTTCGCCCACCGGGTCAAGGGCCAGGTTAAACCAGCCTGGCAATTCACCGAAAAGGTCATACAAGGGTGGCGCGTCATCCGAAATCAGGTAGAATACGCCGCCTAATTCGGAATTATGCAGGGAATATTGAAAGTCCGGCCTGGTAAGTTCCTGGGCCTTAATCCAGGCTTGCGTCTGGGGATTGACATTATCAAAATGCAAAATTTTGTAGTCTGCCGGAAAACTATATTCGGCCTGGTCAAACAGGGCTTCCCGGAAGAAATGGTTTAAGTAATTTGAAATGGTAAAAGGGCCTTTCAGCCAGCCTTCATTCAGCTTTAAGCCGTCCGGATCAATAGACTTTATAAAGTGCCAGGTGTAGCCCAGTTCTTCGCGCAGTTCATTATTCTCGCACAGGTGGCGTGTCAGGAACTCAATTGTCATGCAGCCAATTGGTTCGTTAGGATGCGGTGTGCCGACAACCAGGGCTGACTTTGGCCCGTTGCCGATTGAAATAAGCTCAAGCGGGAAACCGCCCTGGCTTTTACCGAGGGGCCGGACCGTGACCAGGTCAGGAAAATCGGCGGTAAGCTTGCGAGTAGACGCATTGAGTTCTTCGACGGTTAAAAAAGCAGGGTACTCCGGTACAGCATCCGCAACCTTCCTGAGATCCATTTTGTTCCCTTTCAATTCTTTAGCCAGACTGCTAAATTAGCAATAACAACTTATAAATAACAATTTTCTATTTCCACCAGGAAATATCACCTGCGCAGTTCGCTTTATTCCCCTGGTATGGTCAGGAAACCACCGGTTTGAGGGAATAAAGACCCCGGGTAAAAAGAGGTAAAACTCCCAAACCCGAGTTAAAATACCGTATCAATTTCACATTTTAGGTGTTGCGCCAACAAAAAAGGGAAGCCATGTAGCTCTCATCCTTCAAGTCAGCTCAAAACCTATTTCTTTGGGAAAAGGTGAATTGGTTTTAGCAAAAGCATAAACTCCTGACCATATAACCGATTATAGCATGGCACCTTTTTAAAAAACAAAATCCCCCCAATGTGAGGGGAAAATCGGTCAGTGTTCCTGCAGGGCTTAAAGGCTACCTTTCCTGACCAGTAAATGACCATATAATTTGACACAAAAATGTGCCAACATTGTTCACCCGGATTCGGATGAGCGATGTTGGCACATTATTTACACTACGGTGTTGTTGCGGCTAACCGGTCAGGCCCGCGTTGCGCGCACTTCCAGGTACTCGCTCTCGACACAGGTCGTACCGTCGGTAGCGGTATTATGGCTCGACCAGAGCTTTTCGAGGTCCTGGCGCAGGGCTTCCTGTTTGTCAGGCACGCTGGCATAGGCCCGGTTGGTCGGTCCATAATGCTGGATAAAATAATCCACCGTCTGGGCCGGGCTAACCGGCACCTTGAACAGCACTTTGCGCGGCGTGCAGGTGATTTCGGTTGTACCGGCTTTAAGGCGTTCCCGCACTACTTCTTCCACTCCCCAGAGTGGCGGCGGAGTCATACCCGGCGGTGGCGGTAAATGGGCTGCAACTGTCTTGAGCATCTGGCCGATAAAACCGGTAGGGGTCCAGTTCGCCAGGACAATTAAGCCTCCCGGCGCGCACACTCGCAGTAGTTGGGCGGTGATTGGCTCAGGGCGCGGCGCAAACATAATACCGTACATGCTCAAGACCACCTCGAAAGCACCGTCCGGATAGGGCAGGTCTTCGGCATCGGCGGTATCAAACCGGATGTTAAGTCCCTCGGCAGCGGCACGCTGCCGGGCGACATCCACCAGGTTAGGGGCCAGGTCCAGCCCGGTAACATCCGCGCCTAGCCTGGCTGCCGGGATGGTCAGGTTGCCCGTTCCGCATGCCAGGTCCAGGACCCGGGTGCCTGGTTTAAGTTGTAAACGGGCAATAAACTCGTCGGCGTGGGGCTGAACAATTTCGGCAATTTTGGCGAAATCTCCGGCCATCCAGGTAGCTTTCACCCGGTTCTTCAGGGCCTGTACTTCATCAACTGTCTGTGTCATATAAAAACTCCTTTTCAGATATCCGCTCAGAAAATTAAACTCCAAGCAGCTTCAGGTGCTGGTTGAAAGTTTTTGACGCAACATGTGCTGAACCGCCGCAAAGTAAAATCGAAAAGTTTTACTCTTCCCCAAATCAACGGTTTACATTCAGGCCAGGTAGGAAGGGCTAAGGTTTTGTCCTGGGTGCTTCTTTCCTTACAACTTGGCCGGACCCGCGCAACGCCCAGGGTAAAGCCCTAATTGCCGACCGTTGAGAGGGCGCGTACCGTTCCCAGCTTCACCGGAGTACCGAACCGTAAGGAATTGGGTACTTCCGCCAGCTGGTCGGTATGGCTTATCAGCTCAAGAATGTCGCTCTGGCTGTTTTCCGCTTCAACTGTCACAAGAATTTCAATCTGCCGGGCCCGCACCGGGTTTCCGCCCCATTCCCCCTGGACTTCGATATGGACCCTTTTGATGCTAACCGCTCGTAATGCCGCCTCACGGAACAGGTCATTGCAGTAACAGGCCCCCACAGCCAACAAGAGTAAATCACCGCCGTTATACCCGAGTCCCATGCCACCGACCGCCAGCGGGCGGTCAATCGTAAGGGTACGTTCCCCGGCCCAGCCAACTGCAAGGCTGGCGTTATCCATCGTTTTGATTTGCACGCTTGTCTGGCTCACAAGTACGCCTCCTGCCGTTTTTCTTCCTGGCGTTCCAATTCTCCTGGCACATACCCGGACCAGTTAGAAACCTGGGTTGAAATTAAGTGATTGTAGTTAAAGAAATTCTACCCTGGGACCAGGGCTTTGCCATTCGTGATTATACGGTATTTTTTTTAACGGGGTACGGTATTAACCGGGCAGAAGGCCCCTTGCGCTTGCCTTACGCACGGCTTCGGTCCGGGAGCGGCTGTCCAGGGCGGTGAAAATGTTGCCGATATGCATCTCGACGGTGCGGGGACTTAGAAAGAGTTCTTTTGCGATCTGCGAGGTTGTCTGACCAAGCGCCATAAACCTTAAGATTTCCAGCTGCCTGTTGGTAAGGATGCGGTTTTGGCCGCGCCGGGCCGCTTCTTTCATGCGCTGCTTTGGTGGTTCACCAGGGGCGGGCAGCTTATTTGAAATAAGGGTTGCCAGCGGGCGCGCCCCCAGCTTGCGGGCGGTACGGCAAGCATTTAATAACTGTTCATGAGCGGCCTGGGGTTCACCCGCTGCAATATAAGCTATTCCGGCCCGGTACTGGGTTACGGCGTATGAAAAAGGAATTTCAATTTCACGGAGTAGTTCAAGCGATTGCCGGAATAACTGGACCGCCTGGGTGGGCTGGCCCTCAAGCAAGGCAATCTCACCCAGGGCGTGCGCCAGGGCCGCGAGGGCTTCAGGTTGTGCGGTGTCACTGGCAATCCTGGTCAGGGCATTTGCGACCGCCCGGGCCTCATCACCGTAGCGGGCAACTGCCAGGAAGGTAGCCGCCCACCGCAAAGGTGCTATCGCATAATGGCGGTCTTCAATCTGCTCCCACCGGGTTAGAATGAAGCGGTAATGCTCGGCAACTGCTTCATTGGCGCCATTTTGTTCCTCGACTATTCCCAGTCCCCATTCGGAAAGTAATTCCACTGCTACCAGTTCAATGCGCCGGGCCAGGGCCAGCCCGTCAAGCAGCAAAGGCCGGGCCCGTCCCGGCTGGCCGCGCAGCGCGAATAATACGCCCAGCGTAGCACTGGCCGCTGTCCGGGCGTGCAAAGAGCTGTTTTCTGAAGACAGGACATTCCGGCATAAGGTCATAGCCTGGTCCCACTCACCGGTTTGCGTCAGGACTACGGCCAGGCAGGCAATACAAAGCTGGGCGGTTGCCGGGATGGCATTGGCCTGGCAGAAATCAAAGGCCGTCAGGTAGGTAACTTTGGCCCCGGCATAGTCACCACCATGTTCAAGTGAGTCGGCCAGCCGCTGGTAAATCTCAGCTGCCGGGCCAGCCAGGTTATGTTCCAACGCCAGGCCCAGAGCTTCTCGCACGAGGTCCAAACCCGCAGCGGTGTGTCCCATCCGGGCCCGGACATTCCCTTCAAGACCCAGGATGCGGGCTTTGAGGTCCCAGCGCTGGGTCTGGTTAGCTTCCACGGCTGCCTGTAGTAGTAGCTCAAGCGCGGGGCGGAAGTGCCCGGCGGAGCGGTGGTGCACCGCTGCGGCCATGCGTTCGGTCGCCGCCTCAGCCGGTAAACCACTCTCGATAAAGCCCTGGGCCGCCGCCGCTCGGGCCGCCAGCGCCCTTTCCCAATGCCCCTGTAACTCGGAAATATTTGCCAGCTTCCGCTCACTCTCGGCCCAGGCTTGCAACTCGCCTTTCTGGTGCCACCCGGCTGCCGCATCCCGCCAGGCCATGGAAGCTTCGGCCAGCATGCCGCACAAATGGGCGCAGTGCCCAAGTTGGTCCAGGAGTTCCAGCCGCTGCCTTTCATCAACTCCT
>JAQBPB010000111.1 GCA_028287745.1 Chloroflexota bacterium | reverse complement strand
GGCCTCAACTCCACCGAACTGGCCCAGGTGAAGTCTGTCATCAACTGGAACGAGAACGACTATATGGACACCAGCCTGGCTCATAACGAGTTCGGTTACACCCCGAAATTTGATATACTCGCCGGTATGGCCGATTACGCTCAGTGGGCCAAAAACGAGTCTCTGTCCGGCAATATTTAATCCTTGCCGGTCGTTGGCTTCGTTTAACGCAATCTACGGGTAAAAAAAAGCAGTAAAGTTGGTAGATTAACCGCCAACTTTACTGCTTTTTAAGTACTTCCCGGCCCAATTCTACTGCATCTCAGGCCTTATTATTACCGGCTTTTACCTGTAAAAGCCCGAGTAACTTACGGTCGCGCTCGCCGGATTGGCGTTCCTGCTGCGCCGGGTTGCCATAAGTGTAAAAACCCGCCCCGGTCTTTACCCCAAGCTCGCCCTTCGCTACTTTCTCCCGGATTAACTCCGGCGCTTCCTGGCTGGCCCCGAGCTGCGGAAAGAGATGCCCGGTTACTTTCTCCCAGACATCCAATCCCCCGTAGTCGGCAATCTCAAACGGCCCGCCGATGGCCCAGCGCAAGCCCGGTCCTTCCTTCATGGCGGTATCAATTTGCGCGGCCTCGGCAATCCCGCTTTCAAGCAAGTAACAGGCTTCGCGCATTACCGCCGCCTGCAGCCGGTTGGCGATAAACCCGGCGATATCCTTTTTAAGCAGCACCGGTACTTTCCCGCACGCCCTTAACAACTCGATAAGCTGCCCGGCAATCCCCGGTATAGTTATGTCAAGCTGTACAATTTCCACCAGCGGGATAAGCGGGGCCGGGTTGAAAAAGTGCGTGATTAAAAACCGGTCCGCAAACGGCTGCTCGAAGGCCAGCGTTTCCAGGGCGAAGGTGGAAGTATTCGAAGTAACAATCGCCGTGGGTTTGAGCATTGGCGCAATCTGACTGTACAGACTCCACTTGATGGTCAGGTTTTCAGGGACCGCCTCAATAACCAGGTCGGCCCCTGTAATCGCTGCTGATAAATCCGAAGTGAACATCAGATTGCTTACGGTCAGTCCCGGGTTCACCGCTTCGCCGCCCTGGTTCTCTTGCAGCAAGCGCAAGTTCCGCAGAACTTTCTCGCTTGCCGCCTGCAAAGCCGCCGGGTGTGGGTCATAAACGGTAACCGCCAGGCCGTGTTGAGCAAAAATCTGCCCGATGCCGTGGCCCATTGTCCCGGCACCCAGGATGGCAATGTTATTTAGACTCAACGCTGCTCCCCTGGAGGGCCGCTACGTGGCTGTCATAAGGATTGCGCAGGTTGGCAATATTATCGGTCCGTACCCGGATAACCGGCAAATCGCTCTCCTTGGACAATACATAGAACTGCTCGTCAATAATGGCCTTGAATGTTGTCTCGGCCAGTTCTTCGGCGCTGATGCCCTCCTCAACATTCTGGCGGGTTTTCTGCTCCTTGGCTTCGTTCCGCTTGAAACTGCTGGGGTCGTTCTGAAGCTCGGCCGGTCGGCTGCGTTCGGAGTCTACCAGCTTGGTTTTAACAAAACTGGGGCAGATTACTGAAACGCCGATTTTGGACTTGGCCTGAATCAGGTCCAGGAAAAGCGATTCGGATAGCGAAACGGCGGCGTGTTTGGATGCGCGGTAGACCGAACCGCCCGGTGAGGAAATCAGCCCGGCAATCGAAGCAACATTCACAATGTGGCCTTCGGTGTCCTGTCCCAGCATTTTTGGCACGAATGATTTAATGCCGTTAATTACCCCGTACAAATTGACCCCAAGCACCCACTGCCAGTCCTGCAAAGTGGCATCCCAGGCATCTACCCCGATGGAGGCATAAACCCCGGCGTTGTTGATCAGCAAATCCACCGCCCCAAAAGCGGCGTAACTTTCTTTTGCCAGGTTTTCGACCTCGTCGGCCTTTGACACATCGGTTTTAACCGAAATTACCGTGGCATTCTTCGCCTTGAGTTCATTTTCAACCCGCTTCAGGTTATCCAGGTTGATACCGGCCAGCACTACCTTCATTCCCTCATCGGCGCACTTGTGAGCCAGTGCCGCCCCAATGCCATTTCCCGCCCCGGTTACTACCGCAACTTTACCCTTAAACTCTTTCACGTAAGGTTCCTTTCTTGATCAGTGCTCGTTTTAAACTCAAATCGAATGCTTTGCTAAAAATTAAGACTTTACCGGTTTCTCTTCGGGTACCGCGCCTTTATTGATAGTTAATAAAGGCGACTTTTCTTCTACAATTACTTCTTCCAAAGCCACCTTCGCCAGCCCTTCTTGCAATCGCGGGCCATTCGTAACCGGCAGGTTGCCCACCCCGGGGCCGGTTGGAACCAGCGTTTTGCCCTTGCGCCCGGTCAAAACCTGGATAGTCGGTAAAAAGAGGCTTATAAACAGCGCCAGCAAGGCTAAACCCAGGCAAATGAAGAACCCGAAATTTACCGCCCCCGAAAGCGCTAAATGCACCGCCCCAACCACGTCAGGCGGGAAATTCCCGGCCACCTTTTGGTCGAGCAAGTTCTGCGGTTCCTGCAAAACCTCCAGCTGGGTTGGCGATATATTTTTGATGGCGGGCGCCCCGTTAATGCTGGAAATATAGCCGTTCGTAACGATGCTGCCGATAATTGCCACAATCACCGTGCTGCCAATAGCCCGGAAAAACTGGATGGCCGCAATCCCCACCCCCAGGTTCTTCCGGACAACCGTTTCCTGGATCGCTATCGTCATACCCGGTAGCAGCGGGCCAATCCCAAAGCCGATAAATACCAGGTAAAGAGTTACCTGCCAGGGCGATGAATTTACATTCAGGGTCGCCAGCAGCCCGGTTCCCAGAATGCAGAACAGGCTGCCGCAAATAATTGGCACCTTTACCAGGCCAATCCGGGCGATAAACTGGGAAGTGATAATACTGGCGAATACTTGAGATAACACCAGCGGCATCATAATCGCCCCGGAACTGGAGGCGGTCTGGTCGTGGACCACTTGCAGCAGCAGCGGTATAAATAGTGGTACGCCCAGCATGATACCGCCAACCATAAAGCTAAAAATGCTGACCAACCGGACGGTCTGGTCCTTGAATAAAGGCAGGGGCAAAATCGGCTCGGCTACCCTGGATTCGATAAAAATGAAAAGTGCTGCCAGCAGCAGGCTGGTCGCCAGGAGTCCCAGTATTTGCGGAGAATCCCAGGCGTAGCCTTTCGGTTCGGTTTGGCCGCCCCAGGTAACCGCCAGCAGCAGGGTAACTACCGCCCCGATAATCGTTGTCGCGCCCCACCAGTCAATTTTCCGCCTGCCGGTCGCCGTCGAACGCGGCAGGTAAATAACCAGGGCCGTAATAGCCACCGCTCCAACCGGCAAATTCACGTAGAACGCCCACCGCCAGCTCATATGGTCGGTGATATAACCGCCAATGACCGGGCCGACAACCGTCGCCAGCCCGAAAGAAGCTGTAACAAGGGTCTGCCAGCGCGACCTTTGCGCCGAGTTCGGGAAGATTTCCGCGATCATCGCAAAAGCATTGGTTTGAATAGCGCCCGCCCCGATACCCTGCAACCCCCGGAAGATGACCAGCCAGACTATTGAAGGGGCCGCCCCACTCAATACGGAACCCAATACAAATATAAATACCGCGCTTACCAGGACCCATTTGCGACCGAATAAATCGCCAAGTTTACCGGCAATTGGAATAGTTGCGGTTGAGGTTAAAAGATAAGCGGTTGTTACCCAGGCAAAAAGCGAAAACCCCTGTAACTCCTCTACAATCTTTGGCATGGCCGGGTGCACAATTGTTTGATCTAGCGCCGATACGAATAGGCAGAGAATAATGGCCGAAAGAGAGAGGATGGTCTTTTTAGGTACCTTTGGTAATAGCTCGCTGGATGGATTCTGCCCGGTAGAAGGTGTTAATTGTGCCATTGGATATCGAATTCCGTATAAGTTTAGCCGGAGTCCGGCCGGTGCTTTTAGAAGTTTTTAATGGCTGAAAACTTCGCCTGGCCGGTCCAATTTATCCCTGTAAAACAAGCACCCCTTAATTGAGTACAATCTTAAGTCCCCAGGTATTAAAGAAAGTCGTAAAACTTTCATTTAATACCTGGGAAAGTGCCATTAACTTTTAATTAAGCGGTATTGGAACTACTTAAAGGAGAAGTTCTTGGCCGGTTCACCACTGAAGAAGTTGGTAACCAGGGTGACACCGCTGGGTTTAGTCGGGTCGATCAGGGCAATCCGGGACTCGCGAGAGATAATGTGGCGGTCAGGAGTTGAGCCAAGTGTCAAAGGCGGCAGGAGTTGTCCCATATCCGCGTCTTTAACCGATTCGGCAGCCGCTAAAATCCCGTCACGGGTCATGTCGCCGCTTTCAAGAGCATTCTTCAAGATGTGAGCGGCAACCACTCCGTCAATCCAGCCGTTGGTAACAAAGTTATCTTCGGCCTGGTTAGGGGCGTACTTCTTAATCGCGTTGACCAGTTGAGCCATACCCGGCTTGTCGGTCTCGGCCCAGGGAATTACGTCATAGATGACGATACCACCGGTCAGGCTGTCCTTGGCCTGCGACTCAAGCAGAATCTTGTCCCAGGAAGTAGCAGTCAGCATGTATTTCGGGTTGTAGCCGATAGACGAAGCGGTAGAAACCAGCTGGCCGCAAGGCTGAGGAATACCACCCAGTAATACGTACTCCGCTCCGCTGTTCTTCAAAGCGGTAGCTTGCGCGGTAAAGTCCTTGTCAGCAATTTTGAAAGGAATTTTGCCAACATCCTGCAAGCCATAAGCCTTAACGGAGGCTTCGTAGCCCTTCAAGAACTCCTGGCCGAGGGTATCATCCTGGTAGAAGATAGCCGTCTTGGGAGCCTTTTTGCCGGTCTGGTTCACGACGTAGTCAAAGGAGTTCAATACACCCACCGGGTAAGGGGTAGGCGTAATGATCATGTACTTTTCTTTCGGGAAAGTACTGGCACCGGTAGCAGCCAGGGTGAAGATTTTATCAGTGTTGATCTGATCCTTGATAGCGTTCACAATGGGAGTACCCAGGATTTCAGCGAATAAAGCAACATTGGCAGAAATCTTGTTGTACTGCTGTACGGCTACCTGCGGGCTGTACTGGCTGTCTGCGGTCTGGACTTCAACCTTGTAGCCGCCGATACCGCCGTTGTCGTTCAACCATTTGAAGAAAACTTCCACGCCGAGGGCAGTTTTGGTGCCGGTAGGCGCATTCGAGCCGGTCAAAGGAGCCATCTGGCCTACTTTGATAACCTTGGTATTGGTGTCAATCCAGGCGCCGCCCTTGATGTTGGACGCAACTTTAACACCACTGAAAGGGTTAAAGGTTGCGCCGCTGCCAGCCGCGGCGGTAGTCGCGCTGGCGGCAGCGGCAGCGGCAGTGGTCGCGCTCGCGGCAGCGGCAGTAGTCGCGCTGGCGGCAGCGGCAGTGGTCGCGCTCGCGGCGGCCGCTGTAGTGGCAGCCGGGGCAACTGTAGCCGACGGAGCCGTTGTAGGAGCTGCGTCACCACAAGCTACCAGCAACAGCGAAAGCATCAGGATTAATCCTAATGCGCCGCTGCTTCTGCGATAGCTGCTGGCTTTCTTTGTATCTTTCCTCATCAGTACTCTCCTCATTACTCTTCTATGACTTGTTGAGTAGAAAAACCTTAAATGAATTGTAGCGGTTTAGCCACCTCGCCAGGAGCACCTTTGTACTCCTTCTGGCTAAACCTTAATTGCCATACCTACCTGAATTTTCTTATGGTTTTAATCGTAATGCCTGGCCGGTTAGTTTGAAGTATCGTGGAAGGAAAACTCAAAATAAATGGAGCCAGCCTTCTTATCAACCTTTAACTGCCCTTACGACACCAATTCAGGAGTCTTGAATAAATCGCGCCAGTCTACGTCCTGGGGAATAATTGTGCCGGGCGACATAATCTTATCCCAGGCGGCCGGCTCGCCAAGTCCGTTAGCCGTTTGCCATACAGGAAGTCTTGCATGGAATCCAGCAACAGTTTGCGAGCGCGGATAACGCCAATATCTGAATTGAGCAGGTTCAGGATAGGCCCCAATAAAGGGACCTGCCTCCTAAGAATCTCCCAATGCACCCCAGCTTGCGAAGGCCAGGCCAATTCCCGTACCGCCCAGGGTCCGGTAGACCGGGAAATACTCATCCCAGGCCGTGGTTTTCCCTTCAAAGGCTCCTGCTACGACCACCCAGTTCTTGATTTCCGAAGAACCTTCTTTTAATAAATGGGGTGGCAGAGTGCAAAGGGCCTCGCCGTTGCCGGTCCGCAAAGCGTCCAGTACCAGTTGGTCCAGGGGCGCATTGGTTACGAAATGGCTCAACCCGCCTGAAGCTATGATGCCAACCCGCAGGTTCGAGCTGCTGGATTCAATTGCCTTGCGCAACTTCCGGCCGATATCGTAACAACGAGCCGAGGTAGGCTGGTTGGGCGGGAAATAGGTGTTCAAAAGCACCGGCACGACCGGGATTTTCTTCTCACCCATCAACCGGGTAATAATGAACCCAAAAGCGTGACCAAACCCGTATTTAGTCGGGTCGGTTACCTCATTTGCCGCTCCCATGTCCACGCCCTGCTCGATGAGGCTCTCGATAAGTTCCCTGGCGAATGAGCCAGCCCCCTGCCAGACGTGATGCTCGTCCATACCGTGACCTTTGGCGACCACGCTCTGGATTTCATCGGCCAGGTTAGGCCGCTGCCGGGCGGTGTGACTGATAATCTTATCGCCGTAGAATATGGAAATAGCAGGCATATTCGAAAACCCGAACAGTTCAAGCTGGTCGTCCCCGATAATGATTAAAACGTCCGGGGCGGTGGCGGCTATATCAGCCGCCAGCCGGTCAAGCGCACCCTGAATACCATCCGCCTGCTGGCGAAGGTATTCATCGCTCGACTCTTTCACATACCGGTCGCCCGCCCGGTCAATTAACTCTTGCAGGGTAGCAAAATTACCGTCAGTGTCGTAAAAGCCCTGGGAAAACTTATCTATTTGGGCATAGCCTTCCCACATATCGCCGTCCAGGGTAACTATGGGGCTGTGGGAAGTTCCCCCGCCGAAAACTAATTGAGCCATCTTTGTTTCCTTTAGCGGGAACCGGCTAAAACGTTCAACCGGGAGTAGAACTTCCGGACGTTGCCTTCAAATATCGCGTTTTTCTCTTCTTCGCTCAGGAAGCTGATGCTCTCGATAACCGGCTTGAGGTCGTCCATGGCCCGGTTAGTCCCCGGGTCAATCGCGCTGCCGCTGCCAGGTTTCTCGGTGCCAAACATACAGCGGTCCGAGCCAACCGTCTTGAACAGGTATTCCAGCGAGTCCTTGTGGTAAAGCACGGTGTCGAACCAGAAGCGGCGCAGGGTCGTTTCAAAAGGTTCTTTCGGGTCAAACTTGTTGATATCGCCTTCAACGGTTTCCGGCGCCATCGTCTGGCCCAGGTGAGCAATCCCGAACCGGTCGGCGCGCCAGCGGCCAATCTGGTAAGGGACCGACCCGCCGCCGTGACTGATCATAATCTTCAGTTTCGGGAAATCGGCAAAGACGTTCGAGCGGGCAATCGAGGTAATAGCCAGGCTCTCTTCGCTGATGAAGTGTTCGCTGTAGTTCTCACGGCCGTAGCAACCGGCACTGTGAATGTGCAGGGCAACATCCTTGCTGGTAAGTTTCTCCCAGAGAGGGTACCAGTATTCATCGCCCAGGGGCGGGGTCTGGCCGTTGCCTTCGCCCGGATCGGGATTGACCAGGACGCCTACAAAACCGAGTTCGTCAATAAGGCGGTCGATTTCGTCAAAAGTAATCTCAACCGGCTTGCCAGCCACCTGCGGCAGAGCGCCTACCCCACGGAACCGGGTCGGGTGCATTGCTACCGTCCGGGCAATCAGGTCATTGTTAGCGGTTACCCAGCGCTGTACGTCACGTACCCGCGGATGCGAGTGCATCAGCATGAAGGGGCGGGGGGAAATCATCTGCATATCCGTGCCCACCGAGTCCATAATGGCTACGTTGTTGGCGGCGCTTCTGGCAAGATCCTCGTCCTTGATATTGGCACCCCGGTCGTGGAGGCCCGACGATACATGGAGCATGGAGCGGTAAGCGTTCAATCCTTCAGGCGCTACAAGGTGAGCATGAGCATCGATAATCATTTATATAATCTCCTATGATCTATAATTGGTGACGTGTTATGTGAGCTAAATTTTTATATTACGGCGTAAATCTCGGCCTGGATAAGCATCGGGCTGGCGAGGTCGTAAACCAGGGTGTGCCGGGCCGGGCGAGAGTGGGCATCGGGGAACATTGTCAGCCACTCTTTGTTGATTGCCTCCCGCGAAGAACGGTCCTTCACGAAAAAGGTCATCTTAATAATCGTATCAGTTGTACCATTGGCCGCTTCAACAATCAGTTTCACATTCTTAAACAGGTTGGCACATTGTTCTTCGGTGCTTTCCGGCATTTTGCCGGTAGCCGCGTCCGTCCCATTAATGCCGCCTGAAATCAAAATGTTATCCACCAGCGAGGCCGCCGGTATTGGCATCCCCCCGTGATTTAATCCTTCTACTTCAATACTTTTTCTTCTGCTCATCTTAAAGTCCTTACTTACTTAATAGAGAGGCCAGGGTTTCAACAAAATATTGAAACCCGGAAAAACATGGTAAAGCAGTTGTCGTTCGCTCAAACTATTTGGAACTGTAATCCTTATTGCAACCCCGCCACACTCAGCGGGTTAAGAATTACTTACTCATGCAGAAGGCTACCGGCTAAAGGAAATTCATCAGCCTTTGCCTGGTGAGCGGTTTTTCACCTTGTTCACCAGCCGCCGGTAAAGTCCCATACAACCCTGCGGTTCAAATAACAGGAAGAAAGCCAGGAACATAGCGTAAAGCATCTGATTGAAAAGACTTGTAGTCAACCCGTGCGTCCCGACCTCATTGGTCACAAACGGGAACAGGTTCACCTGCCAGGGGTTGCTACCGGTCGTCAGGTCAATAATCTGCGGCAGCGCCGTCAGGATCATCGCGCCCAGGATCGCCCCGCTAACGCTCGCCATACCGCCAATAATAATCATGGCCGTATACTGGATGCTCAAGGTCATATTCCACAGGTTCGGTTCGGTGTAGCGCAGGTACGACCCGTACAGCGCCCCGGCCATACCGGTCAGCGCCGAAGAGAATACAAAGGCAGTAACTTTGGTCTTAGCCAGGTTAATCCCCAGAAGTTCGGCCGCAATTTCACGGTCCCTGACTGCCCGGAAAGCCCGGCCAATCCGCCGCTTCATCACATTGTTAACGAATACGATTACGCCGACCAGCACCAGGGCCACCACAAAGTAGTAAACCTGGTCGCGGTTCAGAGTAATTGGCCCAATGCTCCCGCCGGTTGCCAGGTCGGCATTGCCGATTACGAGCCCCGGAAACTGCCGTCCCGGTTCGCCGCCGGTCACGCTCTTGAGGTTTGAAAAAAGGTGTAGCCCGATAAACACCAGGCCGACTGTAGCCAGTGCCAGATACAGGCCGTGCAACCTTAAGGCCAGCGGCCCTACTGCAAAACCGATCACCCCGGCTACCAGTCCGGCCAGCGGAACCCACAACAGGAATGACCAGCCCAGGCCCCAAAGTTCGGTGCCGCTATTTACCGGCCCGCCCAGGACAGCCGCCGTATAAGCGCCTACTCCCAGGAAAAACCCGTGTCCCAGCGAAGCCTGCCCGGTATACCCGGTCAGAACGTTCAACCCGATGGCTCCGATTGACGCAATCAGGCCGAAGACCGCGACCGACAACCATTCTTTGTTACCGCCCATTACCAGCGGAAAGAGGATCAGGATCGCCATCCACATAATTCTCCAGCGCCATCTCTTCCAGGGATTAACCTTCACTGGTGTGGCTACGTTTCCTTTTGTGGGGCTGGTAACCAGGTCTGGCTTGACCGCGCTGGTGCTTTCTAAAGTATCGTCCATATTCAGGCTCATACCCGCTCGACCCCCTTCTTACCAAACAAACCATGCGGTCGGACCAACAATACTATTAGCAGCACAACATAGGGCGCGACCTGTTGGGCGCCACTGCCAATCGGGATAACCTTGTTAACCTGCTCGCCATAACCCGCCACCAGCACTTCAGCCAACCCGATTACTATCCCGCCGATGACCGCCCCGGTCGTTGAACCGAGTCCGCCTAAAACTACTGCCGGTAAGGCTTTTAAAGCCGAATCGCCCATTGCCGGGTCCAGGGTGCGCGGGAAACCCGCCAGGAACACGCCCGCGATGGTGGTTACACCCACCGAGATACCCCAGGTAATTGCGTTAACTTTAGGAATATTGATACCTACCGCCGCTGCCGCTTCGTAGTCCAGCGCGACCGCCCGCATGGCGATACCCTGCTTGGAGAACTTGAAGAAAGCGAAGAAGATTGCCAGCAAAACGAGGCTAATAGTGATCGCCAGCAAGTCATTGGTGTTAAAGCGCAGTTCGCCCAGGGTGAACCCGCTCTTGCCCCAGGGGTCGCCGTTGTTGCGAATGTCCGTCCCGGCCATCGCCTGGACCACTGCTTTAAGGAAGATTTCCAGGCTTATGGTCACCATAATGACCGTAAAGACCGGGCGGCTGCCCATCCGGGTCAAAATATAGCGGTCAAAGGCCACGCCGATAACTACGGTCGCCACGATAGCCATTAGCAGGGCAATAAAGAAGTTCCATCCCAGCGTCAGGGCCAAATAGGAAACCATATAAGCGCCGACCAGCATGAAGGAACCCTGGGCAAAGTTCATAATGCCCGCTTGAAAAATAATGGTGAAGCCAAGCGCTATCAGGGAATATATTGCGCCCAGGGCCAGACCACCTATCAACAATTGCAGAAGTGTTGTCATTTACGGTTACTCTTATCCTTCCAAGAGATTTAGCTGTGCCAATAATAAAGCTATTAACCGCTTCCTAATCGGCCTGTCCCAGGTACGCTCTAATTACCTCAGGGTCCGTCTGAATTTGGGACGGCTCGCCCAGCGCAATTCTTTGCCCGAAGTCCAACACCATTATCCGGTCGGCGATGCCCATTACCATTGCCATATCATGTTCAACCAGGATTTGCGCTATGCCCATCTTGCTTTGAATGCCCAGGATGACCTCGGCTATTTCCTGGGTTTCTTCCTGGTTCATACCTGCCACCGGCTCATCCAGCAGCAGCAGCTTTGGTTCCATTACCAGGTTTCGCGCCAGTTCAATCTTCTTTTGAATACCGTAGGGTAAGTCACGCGCCAGGCGGTCCCACCAGGGACCAAGGCCTAGAAAATCGGCGATTTCCAGGCAGTGCTGCCGGTGAATCTTTTCTTCCCGGTTGCTCGTACCCAACCCGAAGCCGCCGCTAAAGACCCCGCTTTTCATCAGGTGGTGGCGGCTGGTCAATAGGTTTTCTTCGACCGTCATCAAAGGAAACAAACCAAGATTCTGAAAAGTCCGGGCAATCCCGGCGGAGGAAAGCTGGTCGGTTCTGAGAGTTAACAGGTCGCGGCCGTTGAAATCAATCTTGCCGCTTCCCGGTTGGTATACCCTGGTCAGGACGTTAAACAGGGAGGTTTTACCCGCTCCGTTAGGTCCAATCACGGCGAACAACTCACCGGGCTTAACCTCGAACGAAACATTATTCAGGGCGGTTACCCCTTTGAATTTCAGGGTTATCCCGTCTACCTTTAGTAATGAACTGTTAGAATCAGGCGTGGCTACCGCCTGGCTCTGATCCGAGCTCCCAGCCGACCTTGAGGGCGTTAGCTGACTCATATTAGTTTGCTTTCTGTATTGGCGTTGAAATGGCGGAAGTTACCTCTTGTGTAACCGGTGCCACCCGCTTTTTGAGATGCGAGTAGTCATGGGCGGTGCCGTGTTCATTGAGTCCCAGGTAGAAACGCTTGACCGCTTCATCGTTTAGCAATTCCCCGGCTGGCCTGGCATCGGCTACCCGGCCCGTTTCCAGAATGTAACCGTAGTTAGCAATCGAAAGGGCCATTTTAGCGTTTTGCTCTACCAGCAGTACGGCCGTACCTTCTTTATTAATCTGCACGATAATATCCCTGATGCGCTCGACAATCAGAGGAGCCAGACCCAGCGAAGGTTCGTCCAGGATTAGCAGGCTTGGTCCGGCCATCAGGGCCCGGCCAATCGCCAGCATTTGCTGCTCACCACCGCTCAAATAACCGGCGGCGCCCTTCAGGCGCTCTTGCAGAATAGGAAAGAGGGTCAAAACGTGTTCGAAGGTCTTACGAGTGGCGGCACTATCCTTGCGCGAATAAGCCCCGGCCCGCAAATTTTCTTCCACGGTTAGCGAACTGAAGATTCGGCGGCCTTCAAGCACCTGCGCAATACCGAGGTCAATAATCTGGTTGGGAGCAAGCTTATCAATGCGGTGACCATTAAGGGTTATGCTACCACGGACCAATTTCCCACGTTGCAGAGGCAATACTCCGGTGATGGCCCTGAGGATCGAAGTTTTTCCGGCACCATTAGCGCCTAAGAGGGTTACAATACTTTTGTCGGGGATTTCAAGGGAGACATTTCTAACGGCTTTGATAACCCCGTTGTACACAACCTCAATGTTGTCGACTTGCAGCATTAGCTTCTTCTTCTCCAGTTTGTTACACAATCACAGCGGTAGTTAAGGGTAAGGTCAAGAGGGTGAGAAGTAGACTGCCCACCCCTTTTTGCCAGTTTGGGTTAGAGCTTAATTTTTTCGCCTGGTTTGGAGATCGTGGTAGGAAACCTTATTCCGGGCGGCCCGAAGGTCGCTTCCGGCGGCAATTTCGGCCCGGATGGCATCCTCGGCGTTATGAATTTCCTGGGCCGAAGCAATGACCTCATCTACTTTTGAAGCCGGTATTACTACCACACCATCCCCATCACCCAGCAAATAATCGTTCGGTTCTACGCGGACACCCCCGATTGTTACCGGCACATTAACCCCATCAACCCGCACCCGGTCTTTGCCGGTGCGCATCCAGTTACCCCGGCTGTAAATTGGGTAGTTCAGCTCAATACTGCGGTCAACATCCCGGCAGACCCCATCAATTACCGTTCCGGCCACACCCCGCCGGTGCGCGGTGTAAGTCAGAAGGTCGCCCCAGACCGTGGCATCCACGCGTCCGCTGTTATCCAGCACCACTACGTGTTCCGGTCCCAGTTCATCAATGTAATCTCCAACGGTACCCCGTTCCACTCCCACTGAAACATAATGAATCGTGAAAGCCCGGCCTACCAGCCGGAAGTTACGGTCCAGGGGCATAATCCCCAGGCACTGCCCGTTCAGACCCATTCTATCCAGCGCATCGCTAACATCGGTCGTGCTTAATTGTCTTAACGCCGCAATCCTCTCATCACTGGCCGGTTGCCCGGCGGTGGTTCCCTCTTCTACTTGCATTTCTCCCCCAGACTGATCAAAACTGTGTGTTTTACTTACCGCCTATAATTAGAAATGTATTACTTGTTGGGACTATTTAACAAATTTTCGTAATTGGCACCCATAACTTCAACCATCGGACGACCTTCCAGCACAGCCTCCGCCATCGCTCTCTCGCGCCGGGCAATCTGTTCGGCGGTGGTGATAATTTCCTCGGCGCGTGCGCTTTCCAGGAAAACTATCCCGCTGCCATCCGCAATTACCAGGTCGCCTGGCGAAACGGTCAGGTCGCCGCCAACCAACACGGGCTCATTAAAAGCCGTTTCAATAACCCGGCTCCGAGCAGTAATGGGCACCGCGTTGCGGGCGTACAATGTCAAACCTAACTCTCTGCTCTCATCCACATCCCGGCAAGCGCCGTCCACGATTACCCCGGCTACCCCGCGCTTGACCGCTCCTTGCGAAAGAATACCGCCCCAACCTGAAACGTTGGGCCGCCCGGCGTGAGCGACCAGGATAACATCACCCGGTTGGGCAGAGTCCACCGCCAGCGTGCCCAGGTGGCGCGTTGAAGGCCGACCGTTGGCTTCTTCCAGTTTGACGGTAATCACCCGGCCGACCATCCGGCGCGGGTTGGAAAGAGGTTGTAAGCCAAGCAAAACTCCCTGCAACCCCAGCTTATCCAGGGCGTCAGAGACCGCGCAGGTATCCAGTGCAGCCAATCTATCTAATAAATTATTTCCCACCAATCCACCCATCCATTCATTGCTTCAATTTTGCCTGGCTAACATTAAAGGTTCTTTGTGAGTTCCCGGACGAGCCGGCCGGCTCGTCCGGGTTGGTCGCCCTTAGGCTACCCCGACGCCTTGCTGTTCCGTCCGGGCCAGTCCCAGCCGGTCGTGCCAATCCTCACCTGGCTCAAGCAGCAGGTTTTTGGCATCAATCTGGTCATAAGCGATTGAAGGGTCCTGGCCGAAAACCTCCCTGGTTTCCTGGAATTCCCGTACCGCCTTGATCAATACCTTGCGGGCATTGATGATCGCGATATCGCTCCGGCCCAGTTTCTCTTTGGTGCGGTCCGCAATCGCGCCCTGGCTCTCGCCAATCACGAAGTCTTCCACGAACAGGGCGTACATCCCGGTAAAGTGGCCGTTCTTCATGGCCTCGCGGTCCTGGCCCCACATTTTGTCCTTGCCGCCGTGATTATTATAGAAATTGTCCTCGTCCGGTTCCTCCGCGCCAAAGTTAATCTTGTAGAATAACGGGCTGAGGTTGATGCTCTTTTCCGGGTCGTGGTACACGAACCAGTGAATGGTATGTTCATCGTCCACCGGAACTACGATATTGGTAAACTTCGGCATATCCTGTCCGGGCGGAATGAACGAGATAAAGGGCGCTACAAATTCCGACACGCGCACATAGCGGATATTATTCGCCAGGTTACGGGTTGCGGCAGCGTGGAAGCCGTACCTGGTCGGCTCGATTTCATAGGTCGGCGCCCGGTCTTGCAGAGTTTGGGCCAGCAGCGGAGTGGTCGCCTGGACTGCATCGCCTTGCAGCCAGTACTGATGCAGCAGAGCTACGTGCGAAGAGTCGATAGTGGTTTCAATAATTTGTAACCAGTTGCAGTTGCTCTGGGCCTGGACTACCCGTACCTGGTCCAGGGGGACATTGTTAAATTCATAATTCGGGAACGGCGGCACTTCGCCCTGGCCCAACCAAACCCACACCAGGCCGATTGACTCGTGTACAGGGTAGTGGTTGACCTTGATTTTGGAAGCCATGTTAGACCCCGCCGGTTCGGAAGGGACTTCGACCACCTGGCCGCTGACATCAATTTTCCAGCCGTGGAAGATGCAGCGAATAGCGCAATCTTCGTTGCGGCCCAGGGCCAGCGACACGCCCCGGTGCGGGCAGGCTTCATCAAAAAAGCCAACCCGGCCGTCAGTAGCCCGGAAGGCCACAAAATTCTCACCAAAAAGTCTTACTCTTACCGGGGCACCGTCAGCCTCTATTTTGGAAGCCCTTAAGGCGGGGACCCAGTACTGGCGCATCAAGTTCCCCATCGGGGTACCTGACCCTACTTTTGTAATAAGTTCATTTTCTTCTCTTGACAACATTACGTTAGCTCCTGAAAATTGGTCTACTATTCAAATTTTTGGCACAAGTCTATGAAACCACTTCAAACCGCTATTGGTAAGGAGTGGAAGAGAATAGTTCAAATCCAATGATTCGAATAACTCTCAGCCCTGGATTTTGGTAGGTAAATATCAACTACCAAATTTTTTACTGGCGTTAAACTAAACATAAAGCTAATAGTTTGACCGGCACACAGATCAATTATTAGCGAGCAGAACTTTTATTTTTTTTAAATTTAAGTTTTTTTGGTTTGTTGGAATTTATCACGACACTTTTTATAAACAAAACCGGGTGTGTAACTTCAAACGGTTACAAGGCAGTTTGCTTAAAAAGAGGTGAGGATTTGCGTAAAAATAACAATACGGTTTTAACCAGCATTCTATTGCTCCCTTGCATAATGCTTTTATTATTGACACATAAGTATCTTACTAAGAAGTTATTATGACTATAACATTTATCCATTATCTTGTCAATACTTACCAGAAAATTTTATTCAAACCCGGCCAAGCAAATTTTAAGATAATCCGAGCAGAAAATGTTTGGTATTTAAGGGAAAGTCCTTCTAAATTATGAATCTAAATGTTCTCTCTTGTGCAGCATTTTACGGAGGCAATTTACCAGGCTGTTGTATTCTTCCTCGGTAAGGGCATTGGTCGTCCACTCCTCCAACGGATAGGACAGGTTCCGGGCTTTCTCATCCAGGGCATGGCCCTTTTCGGTTAAACTTACCAGGATACTCCGGCGGTCGTTGGCGTCATGGGTCCGCTTGATTAGCCCCATATTTTCCAGGTTATCCAGCCGCTTGGTAATAGCGCCCGAGGTAATGAGCAGCGCTTTGAAAAGTTGCGTCGGTGTCAATGAGTAGGGTGGGCCGGACCGCTTAAGGGCGGCAATCACCATATAATCCCTGTTCTTGATCCCAGTCGGGGCTACCCACTCATCCATTCCAGCCTCAATATATTGGTTCAAGCGCTGGATCCGGAATATTACATTTATCAATTCAACGTTTACAGGAAAGCCGGACCGTGTCCACTCTCCCAATAGATTATCCACTGAGTCTCTGACCTCACCATTTGGTTCAACAGTTATTTGACGGGAAACTTTGCCGTTAGTTGCCTTCTTTTTGGGCCGTGACAGCCTGACTGGCCCCTTTTCCGGGTAAACCGGGACATCTACCGAAACTTCGATTGCCCTGTAAAACTCTGAAATATCATGTAAAGATACCCCCAGGACATCCACGATCTTTTTCATTGTGTCCGGTTGAAAGTTTGTCCGGGCTCCATGTTCAATCTTGCTTATTAATGATGGCGCTACACCGGCGGCCTGGGCTAATTTATCACCAGTATAACCCTTTTCTATTCGCCAGGTCTTTAATGGCTTCACTTTTATCCTCCTGCCCATAATAATTACACATCTGTCAAGCTTTGTCAATATAATAAGGGTCTGGTGGTTAGAAAATTGGTTCCGTAAAAGCCTTACAAAAAAATTCGCCTGTTTGGTTAAAAGAAATTGGCTGACCAACCTTTCCCAGACTTAGACGGATTTGAGTGAATATTGTAGCAATTCAACTCCTAAAAAACAAATCGGGGGTTGCCGGTTTAACTGGTTTCTCATAAACTATGTAGCATTTTAATATCGTTCTCAATATAACTGTTTATTTAACTTGCCCAGCATTCCAATTTTATAAACTAAAACATCAAAGTTATTTTTAAAGTAATACTTACCGCCGTCGCTATATATTTTAACCTGCCTGCCGGAAGCTCCCACGGGGTTCCCTCATTTACAATATTCACAAATTCCTTCAATACGTACTTAAAGAGCTTGATTTACTATGATTGTTGTAGTAACATTATTATTATGAGTTGCTTTACTCGCTCATACCAATAAACCTAATGTAATGAAGCCGTACCTTCAAACATATTATAATAAGAGGCATATAACATGAACATAGCATTATGGGCCGTCCAGATCATAATAGGACTGCTATTTTTTATGGCCGGGGCTACCAAAGTTTCCCGCCCCATTCCTGCCCTCGCCAGAAGCATGACCTGGGTCAACTCTTTTTCCCCGCCTTTCGTGCGTTTTATCGGGGCCGCCGAACTCCTGGGCGGTCTTGGCCTTATCATACCGGCTGCGACCGGGATACTTTCCTGGCTGACCCCACTCGCCGCCGCCGGTTTAACCATTATCATGCTGGGAGCGGTGGTCTATCACCTGCGCCACCGGGAAATAAACATCGCGCCCGTAACCCTGCTGTTATCGGCCCTGGCCCTGTTCGTCCTGGTAGGCCGCTGGGTCATTCTGCCGCTCTAAGGAACCCAGGCGCTAACACGCCGCTTTCCCAAAACCTCTACCCAAAGGCCCTATCTGGTGTAACTCTCCCGGTGGGGCCTTTGGTTTTTACCCGGTCTTGCTCTCCCTACCACACCGCCCCGGCCTGGTTAGCATTTAACCACTTTGTGCAATTTGGACGGATTTTCGCCCCAAACATTAGGCACCTTAACCCTTGCTTACGAAGTCGAAATACATACAATTAGTACCAGTCAATTGCGGTTTTCTCAAAAAGGTTTAAAGCTGGAAATCCCGGTTGCAAAGGTCTAAAACCGCCTTGTAAAGCGGGACCGGTTTTCGCGCTCCAGGCCGCACCGGGTCCTACTAAAACCGGGATAACGTCCCTTATCGGCAAATCCTTACCTTAACGTTTCTTAAAGTACCAAACGGGGATTTATTTGTATTTAAAAAACACCGTCCCAACTCCGGCACTACACACCCTTGCCCCTGGCAGTGAGCTTGCAATCCAGGCCGAAAATGTTTCCATGCACTATCCAGGCTCCCAAAAGGGCGCGCTGCTCCCGGCGTTGGCCGGTATTTCCCTGGCTATTGCTGCGGGCGAATTTATCTCTTTGGTCGGTCCGAGCGGTTGTGGCAAAACCACCCTGCTGCGCCTGCTGGCCGATTTGCTCCAACCGGCTGCGGGTACAATCCTGCTCAACGGCCGCCCGGCCCGCCAGGCCCGCCTGAACCGCGAGTACGGCTTCGTACCGCAATCCCCGGCCCTGCAAGGCTGGCGCACGGTCCTGGAAAACGTGGCGCTGCCCCTGGAATTAATGAAGGTGTCACGTGCCGTACGCGAGGAGCGGGCCGGAGAATTGCTGGGACTGGTCGGCCTGGCCGGTGTCCGCCAGAGTTACCCTGCGCAGTTGTCCGGTGGAATGCAGCAGCGGGCGGTCATCGCCAGGGCCATCGCCCTCAAACCTTCCATTTTATTGATGGACGAACCTTTCGGGGCGCTCGACGAAATCACCCGCGAACACCTGAATGGCGAGTTGCTAAATATCTGGCGCGAAACCCGGACGACGATTGTCTTTGTAACTCACTCAATTTCGGAAGCGGTCTTTCTTTCCAACCGGGTGGTCGTTATGTCACCCCGGCCTGGCCGGATTTCCGGCCTAATCCAGGTGGACCTGCCGCAGCCGCGCCGGAACGAAACGCGGGAAATGCCCCGTTATTTCGAACTTATTCGCGAAGTCCGCGAAACATTACGGGCCTCTGCATAACCCGGCCTTTAAAAACTAAAACTTGAACCTGACCCACCAACCCTGTTCTTTTAATCTTCAATAAGGCCCGGCCGCGTGGCTGCCGGGCCTTATCCATTTTATAATTTCAACCCACTCTCAGTGCTCCTGATGGCATTACAAGATTGATGCCTTTCCTGGAAACCAGGTTTAATAACAAAACCTGGCTAACGGCACAGCCTGAAGACTGCCCAGCTATAACCTGAAAATCTAGGCGAACCAGGCCCCGCCGTTAATCGAGATAGTATCGCCGGTTACAAACGCGGCCAGGTCGGACACCAGGTACAGCACCGTCCCGGCCACGTCCGGCGGATAACCGGCCCGTTTCAGGGCAATCCCTTCGATGGCGGCTTTCTGGGCTGCCTCAGGCGTAAAGGTTTCGTGAAAAGGCGTATCCAGGATCAAACCCGGCGCTACCGCGTTCACAGTTATGCCGCGTGGCGCGAATTCTTTCGCCATACCGCGGGTCAGGCCAATCATGCCCGCCTTGGAAGTCGCGTATGCCACCGCCCCGGCGCTCCCGCCATTCTGGGCCGCCAGAGAACTGATATTCACAATCCGGCCCCACCCGCCGTTCATAAACTTCACCGCCGACCGCGAACAGTAAAACGCACTGGAAAGATTGACATTAATCACCTTATGCCAGTGTTCGTCGCTCATCTCGGCCGCCGCCATCCGCCCGACCAGGCCCCCGGCGTTATTGATCAAAATATCCAGCCGCCCGCCCAGTTCCCCGGCCACCTCGGTGATGCGCTGCTCGACCTGGGCGCTGTCGCTGGCGTCCAGGCTCACGCCCAGGCTTTTGCGGCCCATTTCTTTAATCCGGGCCACCGCTTCCTCCCCGGAATGGGTCAGGTAAGTTATCGCCACATCCGCGCCTGCCTCGGCCAGTTGCAGGGCAATTTCACGGCCGATGCCAATATTACCCCCGGTTACCAGGGCCGTTTTGCCGGTCAAATCTATCTTGATCATGGGGCCTTCCTTATCCTCTCACTAACCTGGGTATTTTCCCAGGTCAATAACTTTTTTTCTTTACCGCTCCATAACTATAGTTTTATAGCTCACTAACCTATTCTCTTTACTGTCCAGCACCACTTTATAACATTTCCCGCCCATTAGATAGACCCCCCGAACCCTGTCATCCCGAGGTGGCCGCACCATTCAACACAGACTCAGAAGGAAGGGCCGGCCGAGGGACCCCGTGCCGGTGGCCTTACCGCATAATCAAAAACCTACCCAAATCTCCGGCTGGAAAGGACCGGCCCTTACTCGTTGCCTCTACCAGAGCCATCCGCCAACGGCCCCCGGTGGGTACTATGACTTCTTGACTACGCTCGGAATGACAATTCCCGAAGAATTACCGCCCGGTAAAACCCTGGCGCTGTTTACCCCAGACCTCCCTATTAACCAGGTTCGGCGGCCGTTTGCCCTGGAGGGCTGCCGCCACTTCCTGGCAGGCCATCACCTGCATCCGCAGCACTCCCGCCTCCGTATACGAACCGATATGCGAGGTGCAGATAGTTTTAGGGTGCGTCAGCAGCGGGTTAGCCGGGTCCGGCGGTTCCGGGTCATAGACATCAAGCGCCGCCCCGGCCAGGTGTCCCGAGTCAAGCGCCTCCAACAGCGCCCCTTCATCCACCAGCGTCCCTCGCGAGACATTCACCAGTAAAGTTCCTGGCCGCATCAGGTTTAGTGTTATCCGGTTAATCAGGTGAAAGGTTTCAGGAATAGCCGGGCAGTGAATTGAAACAACCTGGGCCTCACCCAAAACCGTTGCCAGGTCCGGTGCCAGCTCGACATTAAGTTCGCTGGCCCGTTCCGCTGAAACAAAGGGGTCGTATGCAATAACCCGCATCCCCAAAGCCCTTGCGATAAAAGCCACCCTGGTCCCTATCCGGCCCAGCCCGACCAGCCCCAGGACCGCCCCGGCCGCTTCCAGACCCCGTGGTAGCGTCCCTAACGGGGAAAAGCCCTGGCCGGAATGGGTTATCCGGTCGCTAAAAACCACCCCTTTGGTCAAAGCCAGCATCAGGGCAATCGCGTGTTCGGCGGTAGACTCGGTCGGGCCGTCCGGCGTATTGACCACCATAATTCCCCGTTCGGTCGCCTCGGCCAGGTTTATCCGTTCCACCCCGATACCGGTGCGCCCGATAACCTTGAGGCGCGGGCCAATCCGGTCCATCACTTCCCCGGTTATAAAGACCTGGCCGTTGATAATCATACCGTCATAAGTAGCCGCTTCTGCATACCAACCGGCAGTGTCCTCCACCGGGCCGGTAATAATCTCGGCATACGGGGCCAGCACTGACCGGGCGCTTTCCCCCAGGTTAGTATAGGTTAAGACTCGCGCGGTGGGCCCTGGCACTTCAGGGACGGTTATTTCTTCCTGGCTGGTCACTTTAGCGCTCTCCTGATTAACTACTTTACCCAACTGAAAACAGGTGTGGCCGGGCGGCTTGCTTCAGACCGGCGCAAGCCGCCCGCCCGGGTTTACCCTTTAAGCGGCTGGCCCAACTCCGCCCGGATAGCCTCACCCATCTCGCGGGTGGTCGAGCGCCCGCCCAGGTCCGGCGTATGCACCTTGCCTTCCCTTAGCACCGTTTCTATCGCCCGCATGAGCATGGCCGCCGCTTCAGATTCGCCCAGGTAATCCAGTAACATCTGGACCGACCAGATAGTCGCCACCGGGTTAGCGATGCCCTTACCCGAAATATCCGGCGCCGAACCGTGAATAGCCTGGAAAAGGCTGGGGTAGCGCCGTTCCGGGTTCAGGTTCGCGCTCGGAGCCAGCCCCATACTGCCCGAAATACTCGCGCCCAGGTCCGAAAGAATATCGCCAAACAGGTTCGAAGCCACGATTACGTCCAGGCTCTCCGGTTTTGACACGAACCGCGCTGACAGCGAATCTATCAATTGCTGCTCGGCGGTGACACCCGGGTAGTCCCTGGCGACTTCCTTAAAGACATCGTCCCAGAAGACCATGTTGTACTGCATGCTGTTAGATTTGGTCGCGCTGGTGACTTTCTTCCGCCCGTGCGTCCTGGCGTATTCAAAGGCGAACCGCATTATGCGTTCGGTCCCTTTGCGCGTAAAGATTGTGGTCTGGACGGCCACTTCCTCCGGTTTGCCCCGGTAGACCCGCCCGCCCAGCCCGGCGTATTCCCCTTCGACATTCTCGCGGACACAGACCATGTCTATTTCGCGGGGACCTTTCCCGGCCAGCGGGCTTTGCACCCCTTCAAGCAGCCGCATCGGCCGCAAATTCACATACTGTTCCAGCCCCTGCCGGATGGGCAGCAACAGCCCCCACAGCGTAATATGGTCCGGCACGCGCGGGTCTCCGACCGGCCCTAGCAGGATGGCCTCAAAACCGCCCTGCTCCAGGATAGTCAGTCCGTCGGCGGGCATCATGGCTCCTTCACGCAGGTAGCGGGCCGAGCCCCAGTCGAACTCTTGCACCTCAATTTGGAAACTTCCGGTCAGTTCGGCCAGCTTTTGGAGCGTCTCAAGACCTTCCGGAATAATTTCTGGCCCAATACCATCTCCCGCCATAACGGCTATCCGGTAATGATTCATAATTACATCCTTGTAAATTTACTAAACAGGCTTTTAACCCGTAACGGCTTTTAAGTTTTTGGTGGCCTCCGCGCTCATACTGGCCGCGTCAGTTATAATGAAAAGAAAGGTAGCGTTGGTGGGGTTCCGCACCCTGAACCCGTTTACCCTATTTTACACTGTTGGCCGGGTTTCGTACCAGCGGCGGGAGGTTTGCCTTTCCGGCCGGAGCCAACAAGGCGATTTAAATTTTATCCGCGAGTTTAACTGTTACAATAACCTAGCAGTATTTACCCACTAAATTTAAACCTTAACTTTTGAGGGGAAAGTAGGCCCATAAATGAAATGTGTTGTCTGCCGCCAGCCGAACGAGTTGAATGTCAAAGAAATTGACCGGCCTACCGCCGGGCCGGGTGAAGCCCTTATCCGGGTGCGCCGGATTGGCATTTGCGGCACCGATTTTCACGCTTTCCGGGGCAACCAGCCTTTCTTCACCTACCCGCGTGTCCTGGGTCACGAACTGGCCGGAACCATCGAGGAAATCGGCCCGAATAACGCTGGCCTGAATACCGGCGACCCTGTCGCCATAATCCCTTACCTGGAGTGCGGCAAATGCCTGGCCTGCCGGATGGATAAGGTCAACTGCTGCACCAGCCTCAAGGTAATCGGGGTCCACATTGACGGCGGAATGCAAGAATTCCTGGCCGTACCCATTGACCACCTGCTTAAGACCGGTGAAATATCCATTGACCAATCGGTCATTTTGGAACCCCTGAGTATTGGTGCGCACGCCGTCCGCCGGGCCGAAATTACCCCCGGGGAACACGTCCTGGTAATCGGGGCCGGGCCGATTGGCCTCAGCGTAATGGCTTTTGCCGCCATCCAGGGTGCTAAAGTTAGCGTTATGGACGTCAACGAAGAACGCCTGAAATTCGCCCGCGAATGGGCAAATCTCCACCGGACCCTTAACGCCCTCGATAACCCAATGGATGCCCTCTCTAATATTACCGGCGGCGATTTCCCTACCGTCGTCTTTGACGCTACCGGCAACCCCGGCTCCATGATGTCGTCCTTTAACTATGTAGCAAACGGCGGCAAACTGGTATTCGTCGGCCTGGTTAAAGCCGATATTTCCTTCTCCGACCCCGATTTTCACCGCAAAGAACTAACCCTGTTCGCCAGCCGTAACGCCACCAGGCAGGATTTCGAAACCGTTAAAGAAACCATCCGGACTGGCGAAATTGACTCCAGCCGCTATATAACCCACCGCACCGACCTCAACCACATCGCCGGTCGCTTTGAAGAGTTGTTCGACCCGACCGCCCGGGTTATAAAAGCAATCGTGGAAGTTTAGCTTTTAAATTTCTATTGTTTAAACCAAAAGTCTGGTCCAGTCGTGAATTAGCTGTTTAAGGCTTTACCCCTATTGACTTTTCACTTAACAGTTTGATATAGTTAATTGAAACGTTTTACCACGCTTGTTCGCTGGAAATTAGACCACAATGAAAAATAATACCGTCACAATCAGAGACGTCGCCCTCAAGGCTGGCGTGTCTGTCGGGACTGTTTCGCATGTCCTTAATGGGGCATCCCGCCACGTTGGCGCATTGACTCGAGAACGCGTTTTGTCTGCGGCTCAGGTCCTGCAATACCGCCCCAACGTCATTGCCCGCAGCATGGTAAAAAGGGCCACCGCCACTATCGGCCTGGTCATTACCCAGCTTAACAATCCCCTTTTTGTGCCGGTTACCGAAGGCGTTGAGTCGGTCTTGCGCGAGGAGGGCTACGGGATAATTCTGGCCAGTGCCAACGATATGCCCGGCGAGATTCAAGCCGTGGAAACCCTGCGCAGCCGCCAGGTGGACGGGTTTATTTTTATGTCGCTGTCGGTCCTCTACCAGGGCGACCACCTGCTTGACCTGAACCGGCAGGGCGTTCCCTTTGTAGTGATCAACCGCAGCCTGGAAGCGCCCGAAATCAACCGGGTCCTGGTTGATGATATTGGCGCTTCCCGCCAGGCCACTGCCCACTTGCTAAACCTGGGCCACTCGAATGTCGCCACTATTACCGGGCCTTGTGCCGACCGGCTAAGCGCCGTCAAGCGGTACCAGGGCTGGCTGGCCGAACTTACCGCGCGCGATATTAAACCGCGTCCAGGTTGGATTGTCGCAGGCGACTACACCTACGAAAGCGGCTACCAGGCCGCCTGCCGGTTGCTGCAAACCGTCCCGCACCCGACCGCCCTGTTTATTGCGAACGAGTCGATGGCGGTCGGCGCTCTAAAGGCCCTGGCCGATGCCGGGGTGAATGTCCCGCGAGATATCGCAATTGTCACGGTTGGCGACCCGCCTTTCGCGGCTTACACCACGCCTTCTCTGACTACTATGGCCTTACCCGTGATGGAGGCTGGCCGCATCGCCGCTCGCCTGCTGGTTGATTGGCTCAAATACGGGCGGCCCGACCCGGCCCAGAAAATAACGCTGCCCTGCGAATTAAAAGTACGCGAATCCTGCGGGTCCTATCTCAAAACTAACCCTGACCACCCGCAAGTACCGGGCTTGAAGGCCCTTTCCTGATACTGATACTAACACTAACACTCAACCGGTTATCCCGGATAGCGGTTTATCCGGGCTATAACCGGCCGGTAGTAGTAAAAGTTTCTCGCAACAGTCCTGATTTAATGATGGAACCCGGACACATTTGTCCTGTACGGGGTTCCGGCTATAACACTCAACGACTCTCAAGGAGGAGAAAGACATGAGGAAAACAACAAGGTTCTACAGGCGATTCAGCCTGACCTTAGTCTGTCTGTTTCTGGCTACCCTGGTGGTGGCCTGTGGCGATAACACCGCCACCACTGCGCCCGCCCCGGCGGCCACGACTGCCGTTACTACCGCCGCCGCTGCCGCCGCTACAACTGCGGCAGCCGGGGCAGCCACCACTGCCGCCGCCGCCGCCGCCGGGGCCAGTAAACCTATCCCGCCTTTCGCCGGAAAACCCGTAAACCTCCAGATCATTGACGTGGCAGGCAACCTGCAACTTACCAAGCCCATGATCGAGAATTACAAAAAAGCCAACCCTGATAAAGTCGGCACCATTGACTACCTGACCGCCACCGCCCCTGAACTGGCCGGTAAAGTTAAGGCTCAACAGGATGCCGGTAAGCTCGATATCGGCCTGGTCATGACCGGCACCGACGGCCTGGCTGCCGGGATCGAACAGGGCCTGTGGACCAAGTTGCTACCCGACTACAACGCCAAGTTCCCCGGCTTGCTGGATAATTACCTGGAACCGGCCAAACGCATCAACGAACTGGGCCAGGGCTTTGGGACGGTCGTCAGCTACTACCCCAGCGGCCCCCTGTTCGAATATGACCCAAGCAAGATTACCAATCCTCCCAAGACGATTGAAGAACTCAAGACCTGGATCAAGGCCAACCCCAAGAAGTTCATGTACGCTCGCCCCGCCAACTCCGGGCCAGGCCGCACCTTTATGATGGGCCTGCCTTACCTGTTAGGCGATAAGGACCCCAAGGACCCCATCAACGGTTGGGAAAAGACCTGGGCCTTCCTCAAGGAAATTGACCCCTTCATCGAGTATTACCCCAACGGCACCTCCGCCACCATGAAGGAACTTGGCGAAGGCACCCGCTGGATGTTAGCCAGCACCACCGGTTGGGATATTAACCCACGCGTCCTGGGAACCGTGCCGAAAGAATACAAAATCTTCACGGTTGAAAACTTCAAGTTTGTGGGTGATGCCCATTTCATGGTTATTCCCAAAGGTCTGGATAACGACCGCCTGGCCGTAGTCCTCGACCTGATGAACTGGATGTTCAAACCGGACCAGCAGGCTATCAACTTCGACAAAGGTTATCTCTATCCCGGCCCGGCCATCAAAGGCGTTGACATTTCGATGGCTCCTGCCGACAGCCAGGCCGCCATTAAAGAATTCGGCCGTCCCGAGTATGATGCTTTGATTAAAAATACCCCTGTCGAAACACCGCTGGACGCCAAGAACCTGGTCGCCGCTTTTGAAAAGTGGGACAAGGAAATCGGTGGAGCCAAGGTTAAAAAATAGGCCGTCAACCGCTTAGCAGCCGGTAGGTTTTACCGGGTGGCGGACAGGGGCGGGCCGGTCTAAAAAACCGGCCCGCCGCCCCGGCCCATCCCGCTAAAACCCAACCACCAGAGGAATGTTATGGAACGTATAAAAACCCTGGAAATGCGCGGTGTAACCAGGCGCTTTGGCACTGCGACGGCCTTGCATAGTTTCAACCTGACTATGGAAGGCGGCATGTTCGTCTCCCTGCTGGGGCCGAGCGGCTGCGGTAAATCTACCGCCCTGAACTGCCTGGCCGGGCTGCTCGATTTGAGCGAAGGTCAGATCCTGGTAAACGGCAAGCCGGTCCAGAATGTCCCCGCCGAAAAACGCGGCTTTGGCATGGTCTTTCAAAACTACGCCCTGTTCCCCCACCTGAACGTGTCCCGCAATGTGGCCTACGGCATGGAAATTCGCGGTGTGCCTAAAGCCGATCGCGAGCGCCGAACTCAGAAAGCCCTCGATCTGGTCCACCTGAGCGAGTTCGGCAAGCGTTTCCCGGCCCAGCTTTCAGGCGGCCAGCAGCAGCGGCTGGCCCTCGCCCGCACCATCGTCCTGGAACCGGCCATGCTTCTGCTGGACGAACCGCTTTCCAACCTTGATACCAAACTACGCAACGAAATGCGTGTTGAAATCAAACGCCTCCACGAAGAACTCAACCTGACTACCCTCTACGTTACCCATGACCAGTCTGAAGCCATGTCCATGTCGGATTTGGTACTGGTCATGCGCCTGGGCCGGATTGAACAGCTGGGCACGCCCCAGGATATCTATAACGCTCCGCGCAGCCTGTATGTGGCCGACTTCATGGGCTACGTCAATAAGGTTGAAGTAGATGTCGCCGGGCGCGACGGTGAGGAATGGATTGTACAGTTACCCGGTCAGGCCGGGGCCACCCTGCGGGCCAAAACTACCCTGAATGAGGCAGCCTGGCAGATTGGGGATAGGGTCCTGGCCTGTTCCCGCCCTGACGAAACCCTGATTGACCCTTTACCAACCTCCAACCACCTGCGCGGTACCGTCAAACTGGTTGAATATATGGGCAAATCGTTCGAAGGGCTGATCCAACTCGAAGGCACCCAGCAGCAGGTCATGGCCCACAGCCAGCAGCCGCTTGAAAACGGCCAGCGGGTAGAACTGGGAATCCGCCCTGAACGCTTGCTGCTCTTCCCAATGGACGCGATTGCAGGGGCCGGGAAGCCCGGTATGGCTGCCGGTTCAGCCGCCGCCGAACCGGCCCTGAAAGGACAGGCAGGGTAAGCTTATGCTGAAATCTATGCCCGGCGATACTCGCCGCCGTTTCGATTGGGAAATTGTGCTGCTCTCGCTGCCCGCCCTTATCGCGGTGCTGGTGCTATTTATTTATCCCTTTGTCTTTGGCCTTGACTTCAGCCTGCGGTCCGGGGCCAGGGGCCAGGGCGATTGGACCCTCAATAATTACAGCCAGTTCTTCGGGGATGAACGCCAGGTCGATACAATCTGGACCACCTTCCAGGTCGCCCTGCCCGTCACCCTGTTTAGCGTAGCTTTGAGCGTCCCGCTGGCCTACTTCATGCGCCGGGGCATCAAGTTTGAGCGGCTGATTACGATTATACTTATCCTGCCGATTACCCTGGGTACGGTTATGGTCGCCCAGGCCATGCTCAGTTACTTCGGGCCGCGCGGCTGGTTCAACCAGATTTTACAGGGGGCCGGGCTGACCCAGGACCCCATTCGGCTCACCCGCAACTGGATTGGCGTAGAAATCGCCCTTTTTATCAACGGGTTCCCTTTCGTCTTTCTGATGATCCTGGGCTATATGTCGGGCATCAACCCCGACCTGGAACGGGCCAGCCGGATGCTCGGGGCCAGCCGCTGGAAAACCTTCTGGCGGGTGATTTTCCCGCTGACTGTGCCGGGTATCGCTATCGCCTTTTGCCTGAATTTCGTGGCAAATTTCAGTGTCTTCCCTTCGGCCAACCTGGTCGGTGAACCCAGCCAGGCCACCCGCGTTATCTCAATTGCCGCTTTCCAGGCAGCCTACGACCAGAATAACCGGCCCCTGGGCATCGCTATCGCCCTGGTTATGGGAGTCATCGAACTGGCCGTAATTGCCTTCGTGTTGTGGTTACGGGCCAGGCTGGCGCGGGGTGCAACCCTGGGCGGCGGAAAGGGGGTCTAACATGGCGCAAACACCTACTTTACCTACCGAGATAAAAATGCCGGTCTTGCCCCCTACCACTAAAATCCGGCCTCCGGCACGGGGCATCTGGGGCACGGTAATTTTTTATCTCATAATCGGCTTCTTTACCCTGAACCTGTTCGGGTTGGTCGGTACCGTCCTGGTCGAGTCGTTCGGGACGCGCTGGTTTGGCACCTGGCTGCCCCAGGGCTTCACCAGTGAGTGGTACGGCTATATCGGGGAAAACCACGATATGGGCCAGTTGCTGTTCAATACCCTCTTTGTCGCGATTGTCACGACCCTGATTGCCCTGGTAGTCGGCTTCCCGGCGGCCTACGTGCTGGCGCGTAAGAAATTCCGCATGCGCGCCATTCTGACCGGCCTCTACCTGCTGCCGATGATGGTCCCGCCGATGGCCTACGGTATTCCCCTGGCGACAATGCTCATCCAGGTCGGGCTGGGCGGCACCTTGCAGGGTGTAATCCTGATTAACCTGGTCCCGATTATTCCCTTTGTAATCCTGATTCTGGCCCCTTTCATCGAGCAGGTGGATACTTCACTGGAATCGGCTAGCCGGATGCTTGGAGCCAATCGCTGGCAGACCTTCCGCCGGGTCCTTCTGCCCCTGGTTATTCCCGGCCTTTTGAGCGCCGGAATGCTGGCAATGGTCCGGACCATCGCCATGTTCGAACTAACTTTTCTGGTGGCCGACGCCCGCACACAGACCCTGGTAGTGGCCCTCTATGCCGACGCCTTCTCGGCCGGTATCCGGCCCACCCAGGCCATCAGCGCCATGGCGGTAGTCTACATGCTTACTACAATGTCGCTCCTGGTAGTGGCCCTGATGTTCGTCAAACCGACCCAGTTCGTCGTCCGTATCAAGACCAAATAGCCGTCAAATGGCCTGTTAGTTGTGGGACGCAACTAACAGGCCATAGCCCCAGCACCCTTGCAATGCCACGGGCGCAAACGCCAGGACACAATGCCACATGACCAAAACCTAAGCCTCCCATCGAAGACTGTCATCCCGTGGGAGGC
>JAQBPB010000096.1 GCA_028287745.1 Chloroflexota bacterium | reverse complement strand
CGAATGTTATCCCAGGTCTTGTTTTTCATATCTCGCCCTGCTTTCTAACCGTTTTTCAGGGATAAGGGTGTGGATAAGGATTGTCCCCGGTCTGGCGGCTAACTCCTTTGTACCCAAGTTTTTGCGGGATTTCCCACAAACGAGAACCACCAAGGGCCCGTAATTTGTAACTCATAAAGAGAGGTTGGAAGCCCGGAATGATAGCCCGGCATACGTGCAGGCCAAGCTGTTTTACATCAGGGGTGGTAAGGTCGACCACTAAAACCCGGTGGTTGACCGCCTGTACTTTGTCTACCAACAATTTTAAGTCCTGCCTGGGGTCACCGGTAGACAGGTTCTTCATTTCGTCAAAGTCAATTCGCTTATCCGACTTAAAAATAAACTCGGCTTGCGAGTTATGGGCCGGGTCGCACCAGAAGTTCAGGTGATCTACCTGGTCTACAACATTCTCAAATTCGGGGTCATCAACCAGGCGGGCCGATTTAACAGCCAGTTGCTGGCTGTAACGCCAGGTATGGACTAATTCTTCCAGGCTCTTTCGGACAGCTTGCTCAGGATTTAAATCAGCGGCGGCGGCAAAGACCAGGGCCGGTTCTTTCGCACTATGTCCACGCGATACTGCCAGGATAGTTGGCACCCCGGCATCCATTGTAATATTTAGCAATACCACCGACCGGCATATCGCCTCAAACCGGGCTACCCTATCGTAATTGGCGTCATCGAGGGTTTCAACCCTGATCTGGGGCATCGCCAGGCCAGCCTGCCAGGTAAGCAAAAAAGCGTCTCGTTCAATTACCTCACAAACAGCCGAGATGGCCGCTTCAGCCGGACTACAGTGGCAAGCCATACCGGTCGAGATAGGCTGAACGATAGGTGCATCGCCCGTTCCCTGGTAGTATTGGTAAGGCATGTAAACCATTGCCGCAGGGACGTAGCATACCTGGCTCGTTGCCAGGTCCAGGGCCGGAGTCCAGCGTACAGGGGTAGCCGGTTCAAAGGGAACCCACGGAAAACCGGGCTGGCGGTATTGCTCAGCGCTGTACAACGCAAAATCAGCCGGGTCCACACAGGGAAACGAAGCTTCTGCGTAAGGGACCAGGGGTAATTCTTCAAGGTCGTAAATAGCGGTACAATATCGCTCAACGGCCTCACCGACCGCCTTGGCAACGGCCAGGTCGCGCACCGAGGAAGCACCTCCGGTGGTACTAAAATTCTTTTCCCTGGTAAAAGCCCCGGTGTTACCGGCCTGGGCCATAAAATGGAAAAAGTTAGGCGAACCGGCCTCACGCTCTACTTCGTGGACCTCCCGGAGTATCCCGACCCGATCATCAATCAGGTCATCCAGAATATCCGCCAGGCGTAATAAAGAAAAGTCTGACTTTATCATTCCCGGTTCTCCTGAAGCGGTAAATAGGTATCGCGGTCTACCGACACTATGGAATGAGAATTTAACCGACTGCAAACCTGGCAGCGAGGTATTTTTAATACCCGGTGCAAGGTCAATTCCGGCGCAATGAGATTAACTTCGATCAGGCGGCCAGGTAAACGGCTGGAAGTCCAACCGCCATAAAATTTGGAAAGCTCAATCGAGGCCAGGTCGGCTAATACCGAGGCCATCGCCGGGTGAAAACCTGTTACGGCTTGCCCTTCAAAGGCCACCGCTTCGGCAGCCCGCCGGGTAACCGGGTCATTAAAATGGGCGTTTTGGCGAGCCCGCAGGCATTCAAAACAGGCCGTTTCGCCTGGAATAACCAGGGGCCCTAGATAGCCGATTAAATCCTGCAACACTACCGGCAAAAAGTTCTTTTGGTACTTTACGCAGAACTCATTCCAACTCCGCATAAGTTGCAACCCGCCAACATCCGAGGTAGCGATCAGACAGTCCAGGTTAGCCGTATCTAACTCGCTAAGCCAGTCCCGGTAATTTAAGGGAAGTTCCAGGTCTACCGGCCAGTCAGCCGGGATTTGCTCGTTTTTTTCAAAAAGGCGTAAATTACTCAGCAGGGGATAATCTACCACACCAACATTGGCAAACCCGGTGGTTCGCAGCGAGTGGGCAAGCTGGCGCGAGATATAATTCACCCCGATGATGGCAATTTGTTGCTGCTTCTGCCGGTTATTTACCTGTTCGAACTGTTCTCCAAAATGCCAGTAAAAAATATCCAGGGGGCTTTCGGGATTAGAAGGAGCCGGTTTTCCAGCCGCCACCAGGATGTTAACGCTTTCCAATTTCTGAATCAGGCTTGAAACGGCCGGGCGGTCCGGTCCGGCAAAAATTTCAACCAGCTCCGTCCGGTCAATTTCCTCCTCCATGGCGCGGCGAAGTATAGTCTCTACCACTTCCGCTGCCCGTTCACCCTCAATTTTTATTTGTAACCGGCCACGTCTTAGAATTACCCCGTCTTGAATTTCCACAAGCTGGACCCGCCGCGCCCGTAACTTATCCTCCTGCCCGGTAAGTTCTAACTTCATCTTGTTGGCCTTTCATCGCCTGAAGCTTATATCCTAGTTTACAGCCATCCGGTTAACTCCCCGGCGAAACTGCTGGTATACGCCCGCAAAGGAATGGTATAAATTTACGTATTCGCGTTTAAACTCCTCTTTTGGCAAACTGGTCTTTACAACTACATTCTGGCAATCGAATAAATCCCAGTTTGGCCTGCCATTTGGCTGAAGTTCAGTTACATTATCAAAGTTATTTAGCAACTGAGTGCCTGGAATTGGGGTCAGCACGGTAAAGGAAGGGTACTCAATCCGGTTATGCTCGATAAAGTGCCTGAGTTGTTTGAACTCGCGCTGGGTAAAATCGGTATTAACCACGAATTGCGCGAAGATTTTAATTCCCATGTCAGCCGCCAGTTTGAAGGCTGTTTCAATCTGGGCAATTTTGATTTTTTTGTTATACTCCAATAAATTCTTTTCGGAAATTGCATCAACTCCCATAAATAAACGTTCCAGGCCGATGTCGCGCCAGGCCGCCAGGACGCCCGGTTGCCTGACCATCGTATCAACCCGGCAGTAGGCGAAATAGCGCTTATAAACCCCGGCCGCTTTTAGGGCCTGGGCCAGTTTTAACATGCGCGGGCCGTTTATAAATGCTTCGTCATCAATCAGAAAGACAAATTCTTCTTGCACCCCGGCTATTTCCTGCACCACCGCGTCAATATTTCGCATAATATATTGACCCTCCATAATCTTCCATAGAGAGCAGAAGGTACACCGGTAGGGGCAGCCCACCGAAGTACGCACCAGGGCCACGGGCCGCATCCAGTCTATAAAGTAGGCCTGGCGGTCGGCAGCCACCAGGGATCGGTCTGGCAGGGGCAATTCATCTATAAGAAAGACCGACGGGGGGCCACCGTTTACGAACGTACCGTCCCGCCGCGTCCAGACCCCTGCGATAGCCGGGTTCTCGCGATTATTTTCAAGGCTGGTGAGCAAAACTCTGAAGGGTCTAACTCCTTCTCCGCAGACTATAAAATCAATCTGGGGTTCAAAGAAATCTTCCGGCAAAAGGGTGGCATGGTGCCCGCCTACTACGGTATGGCAACCAGGTAGCAGTTGTTTGGCCCGCAGGCAAATCTTCAGGGCGCTCAGGATATGCATTGAATAGGCGGTAACGCCGATAACATCCGGGGCAAATTCATTCAGGGTCATATCGAGATCAGTCGGGTGAAGGCGCAAATCCAGGATTTTAACCTGGTGCCCATCCAGTTGGGCGCCAGCCGCCAGGTATTCAAGCGCAATCGGTTCAGAAATCGCCTCTAAATCACCGCCTTCCATTAATTCGGCAGGTGAATTGGGCCATATAAGAAGGATTTTCATTTGTAATCCTTAGAATACTGAAATTTGAGGTAAAAAATACCTTTCCGCTAGCCGGACTGAGTTGGCAGAAAGGTATTTTTTAGAGTTAAGCCACCGGGCGCATAGGTTCCTTAACGGCCGTAGCACAGCAGCAAGGGCAACAGCAGCAATTTATATCCACTGCGGCCGGGTCAATCCCACCACCGACTTTTATACCGCTCATCTTACCGGTGGCAAGCTGGGTGGAAAAGGTATCCCGGATAGTCGTAATATCCTGGGCAGTCAAGCCTAGTTCTCTGGCGGTTGTTTTACCATTCCAGCCGCCTAAGGCCATGAGATCGCCTTTAGTCAGGTTGCGGGCGTTGGCTGAAAGAGCATTGGCCTGACCCGGCCCAAGAAGCTCTGTTACAGGAGTATTTGTTCCGAACGGTTTGCGGGCAACCTGTTGACTACTTATTAAATCCTGTAATGCGTTGAGAAGCACGGTCGGATTGTTCATCAAAGTTGTTTGCAACTCATCCCGCGATATCTGGATTGGCTCCGGTAAGCCGGTCTCATCGTTATCTACAACAATTGAAAGAGAATCACTCGATTGAGTGTCCTTCTGGTAACTATTCTTTTGTGTTGGCATTTTACCTTCCTTTCGGTTAAATGTTGGAAAGAACTAGCTCCGGTATTCAGAAGTTAATAAAGAGAATCCCGGATTTGAAAGATTGCCAAGGGACAAGCAGAGTTAATAAACCGCTAGATGCTTGGAATTATATAAAGTTTCGGTAAATCCTATTACATCAGTTTGACTTAGCCGAACTTTTTGAGAGAACTATTAGTAACATTAAATTGATGAGGTGGAAACTACCGAATGATATTGGTGAAAGTTTATAATAACTACTATCGGTAGAAATCTTAATAAGATTAGGGCAAACCTGCGGGGACACTAATAAACCAGTTGTATATTTATCTTATGCCAGTTATAAAAACAAAACCAATTTGTTTTACCAATTTCAGAATACCATATCTTTTAAAATTGTAAAGTAAAATTTTATATATGCAATACATACTATGCTAACGGGCAAATAATAGATTGTTTCCAAGTGATTAAATAATGAGTTGAAAGTTTAGCATCTTTATCACGGATCAGGTACTTAGGACTCTAACTTCGATTGTATTAGAGTTGAAATTAACGACCATGGTAAAATTATATCTACTATCCTCAAATTTGCTATGCCTTTTCAGATTTTACCTTTCTTTATTTAGACGATCGTCCTAGCTACCAGGGTCATCCGACCTAATTTGAGCCATTTTTCACCCGCATCAGGCTGCTCTTTGATAATTGGCTCTGTCAAAATCAGGCCCAACAGATCAGGTTAGTCAAGGGTAGCTAAAGTAATTCCATTTGAATTATGCTGCTAAAAATTCTCTTTTAATATCTGCAAATCGAAGGTTAAAGAGGGTTCGCTGCCGCTGAAGAGGTACTTTCTCGTTCTTGTAGGTTTGAAATCGAAATAAGGGTTGTGTTGCAAAAAAGAGAATGGACTGGTAGGGTAGCTTAAATTTATTATCTTTACTTCTTTATTGAAAGCGAGCTGCCACTTTGGATCCCCTTAACCCTCTTAAATAGCGACATCACCAGGCCGAAATTATTCTGCTCTGTGTCCGATGGTACCTGCGCTATGCTTTAAGTTACCGGGATTTGGAAGAAATTATGTCCGAAAGAGGCCTTCACATTGACCACTCTACCATTTACCGGTGGGTCCAGAAATATGCGCCAGAGGTAGAAAAGCGGTCCAGGTCTAATCTTAAACCTACAAACGATTCATGGCGAACTGACGAAACTTACATCAAAATTAAGAAAGTTTGGACTTACCTGTATCTGGTGGTAGATTCTGATGGTAATACGCTCGAATTTATGCTTTCTACCACTCGAGATGCCGCTGCAGTTACCCGGTTTTTGCGTAAAGCTCTGGGAACTGCCCACACCGTAACCCCTAGAGTAATTACAGTGGATAAAAATCCGGCTTATCCAAAAGCCCTATCAATTCTAAAAGCCTCTGAACTTGTGCCTGAAATTTGTGAGCTGCGGCAGGCAAAATTCCTCAACAATATCGTCGAACAAGACCATCGATTTATAAAGAGGAAGGTAAAACCTGGGTTAGGCTTTTATTCTTTTAAGCCAGCCTGGGCCACTTTAAGAGGGTACGAGATAATGAACATGATTAGAAAAGGACAGATTAAAGATATAGAAAAAGGAAATATCTTGAGGCAGGTCAAGTTTATTCACCCGGGGTGTATTTGAACTAACCGGCAGAGCGATAACCAAGCGGGTAAAACCGTTGCGAGAAAAGGTTCCTTCAATCAGAAGTTTACAGCAGGTTTCGCCGGTATTGAACCAATTCTAGCCTGAAAAATGTTGCACAATTGGTTCAATAATTTCGGTTTTTGCTATAAGCTGGAGTTTGTTTTTAGGGAAGAAGCGCTTGAAGGAGGCAAAAAGCAACCAGCTCAATTTAATTTTACAGGCTATTCCGAAGTTAGCCAGCGGCTATGCTCTGGTCCAGCAATTTACAGGGCTGATGGCCCAGCGAAGTGATACCGGGTTAAACGAATGGTTGAATGAGGTAGAGGCGAGCGAGATAGAACCGTTAAAAAGTTTTGGGCGAGTGGTAAAGCGAGATGAAGCGGCTGTCAGATCAGGCTTAAAATTGAGATGGAGTCAGGGTCGGGTCGAAGGAAGTGTGAATAAGTTAAAATTATTGAAGCGTTCTATGTTTGGCCGGGCTTTCTTTGAGCTTCTGCGAACAAGAGTATTACTGGCTTAAATTTAGTCACTCAAAACGCCAACCACGGAAAGTTCGTCAGACCCTGAAATTGTCCAAAAAATGCGCTGACCCGTACGTGAAGAGAGAAATGAATGCAACCCTACCTTACTACCGCTCCTCGGCTTTTTGGAAGCAGGGCAGGCAAAGATTGTGCCCGTTAAAACGCCGCATACGGGTTTCCATGGTGGATTCGCCACATTCCTCACAAATCAGAGAATTATGAATCCGAGCTTTTTTGGGAAGATCGACCTCAATTTCCTGGACTTCAAACATATGCTCTTCGGGCATTTCTAGCACCGCCAGAGAGCGCAGCTCCTGTAATTCCCAGAAACGTTTTTTGTCCTCGGCGCTGCCTCCTCCATCCCGTATTTTCGCATTAAGGGTCTGAAATTCCTGGGTGTTTACCCCCTGGCCCCATTCGAAAGGTTTTGTGACAACCCGAATTGACTTGTTGTCAGAGCGCCGGATGAAGGTATAAGCATTTTTGCCATAGTCACGGTGAATTAAGTTACCTTTGCCAAAAGTACAACCGGTCAAGAACTGTATAGCGTCAACTGCGCACATATCTGTTTCGACTATAGCAACTACCTCCTCGTCCTGGGAATGAGCGCCAATTTCACGAAGGCTAATTTGAGCCGCCCGGATTCCAATGCTTAGGCCAGGGCAAAAATGACCATGAAAATCTCGTACCTGTTGAATCTTCTCGTCCATAATACGCACCTCTTAAAAATTGAATTTGGAAAAAATTGGTAAATTTAACCTTTAGAAACATTGTATCTAAATAAGTAACCATTAGCAGTTCTTTTGGGGATTTTCCTTGAGGCAAGGTCACTCAATAATGTCACTCAATAGTGAGAACAGTGAAACTTTCACTCATCAAAAGGCCCACCTCTTCCCCTACCTTAGCGGCTCGTTCCTGCCAGCTTTTCCTTAAAGCCTCCGGGTCAACCGTCTGACTCTCATGGACTAACCGGGCCGAGACTTTAAGGTCAAACCCGTCCGTTATATCTACAAAAGTATCCGGTCGGCTGCTGGCAAATAACCAGACTTGGCCTACGGCATACGGTTTCAACCCATCAGTAACCTGTTCACTGAAAGCCAGGTGGTCGCGAGCAAAAGGATAGACCGCATCCAGGGCCACTCGCCCCACTACCCGGTGGTCCCGGTGGCACAGATAGACCGGTAAAGGATGGACCGGGTCATGGGTAAACAGAACCTCGGGCCTCCAGCGCCTTATCCACTCAACCAGTTCTCCCCTTAATTTGGTATTATCTTCTACCTCGCCGTCAGGGTATCTTAAAAAAACCACTTCAGCCAGCCCAAGCCTTCGGGCTGCCTCCAGCGCTTCTCTTTCCCGCATAGGGCCAACCGTCTCTCGCTTGCTCTCAGGATCGTTTGAACCCTGCTCGCCGGAAGTAACCAGTAAAAGCCGGACTGAGGCCCCCAGTTTAATTGAGAGAGCCAGGGTTCCGGCACACCAGCTCTCAATGTCATCCGGGTGGGCCGCCACGGCCATAATCGTCTTTACCTCAGGTGGCTCAGCTATTTGCATAGACCAGTTTTCCCCTCAACTCTCCTCTTTACCTGATTGACCTGTTCCTACCGCTACCCTCACTCTCCTGAATTTGGAGAGTCTGAAATCTTCTTGCGAGCAAGTATCAGGCTGGATTGCTCAGGCGCCGGTAAATTTAACGTCTCCGGGGCCTCGAAACCGCTTGCAGCCAGCCACGCGGTAAGTTCGTTCAGGGTATGCGCCCCACCAGCCGAGTTTGATAAAAGCATGTGAAGATCAAACAGGTTTGCATCGATTGGACCGTTATGGTCCGGGTTCAGATAAGACCCCCGGATGACCACCTGCCCGTCAGCCCTGAGGGCCTTATGGACTTTACCTAAAAGTGCTAAGGCTCCTTCGGCTGTCTCGCTGACCAGCACACCAAAAAGAAGCACTAAATCAAACTCGCTTCCAAGATCGTTAACTTTAAAATCACCGGCCTGAACCGTGACCCGGTCCGCTACCCTGGATTTAGCCCTGATCGATTGAGCAACTGTAGCTGCCGCCGGCAGCTCAAATATTATGGCCTCCAGGTCAGGATATTTTTCGGCCAGCGCAATACTGTAAGCTCCGTGCCCTCCACCCACATCCAGCACCCGGATAGGTTGCTTCGCCACGGTTTTCTGAGGTAAAGTGGGGCCAAGCGCGACCGCAACAGCCGGGGCGGCCGTACGGGCAATATCGTAAAGGGCCATTTCGAAATCCTGCACCCAGTTAGTATTAACCACCTCATCCTTTTTGTTTTCTTCCGGCCGCTGCCCGGTCCTGACCGCCTGGCTGAGATTCGACCAGCGCCGGTAGAAGGCTCCCTCCCGCTTGAGATAGTTACCCAGGTAAAAAGGGCTTTCAAAGGAAAGGCAGGCTGCCGCTACCGGACTCATCAGGTAAGACCGGCTTTGCTTTTCAACCCAGCCTAGGGCTACCGCCGCATCCAGGAGGCGGGACAGGGCCAGCGGGTGAACCTCAAGGCAGGAAGCAAGTTCTTCCGAGCTGGCGGCTCCGCTTCCCAGGGCCTCAAAAACTCCCAGTTCGGCACAGGTAATCAAGACCTGGGACAAACGGTAACCGCGGGTCTGTTCAAGAAGGTGCTGGCGGAATTCAAATTCGGTTTGCATTTCTTATCTACTTCCCTGTTTTTGTCTTTGACTTTGACTTTATCTCTGTCTCTTTTATACGGCTATTCCGGTCAATTACCACCAGTACACCACAAAGTATGGTTTCCACTAAAAGGCCGCTTAGAGTTAAGGCCACCTTAAAGGATAAGCCAAATCAGCCCCAGAAATTTTGTATTCCCACCAGATGCAGCCCTAATCCAGTTTACCTTACCCAGAAATTGTTGAAGGGCATGTCTTAATAAATAATAGTTGGGAGGGTCTCATTTACCGTGATAGCTTCAATCTGGCCTAACAAATACGCGGTAGAGGGTCCCCTACCAGCATATCCAGTACCCGGGTGCCGCCAATGTCGGTTCGTAAAAAGACCATAGCCACCGGTTCGGCCCGGACCTCTCCTATAATCGCGGCCTCCCGGCCCAGGGGATGCGATTTGAGAGCCTGAAGAGCGGCCTCGGCCTTTTCCGGGGCGACTATCGCCAGCAGTTTCCCCTCGTTTGCGATAGTCAGCGGGTCCAACCCCAGGATTTCACAGGCTCCCCGCACTTCCGGCCGGACCGGAATAGAATTCTGGTCCAGGGCAATCGAGACTTCCGAGGTCATGGCGATCTCGTTCAAGGTGGTTGCCACCCCACCCCTGGTCGGGTCCTTCAGGCAGTGCAGGGCCGGCCCGGCTGCTACCAAAAGGCGAGCAACCAGTTCATAAAGAGGGGCCGTATCGCTGCCGATAGTGCTTTCAATTTCCAGGGCTTCGCGAGCCAGTAAGATCGCGATACCGTGGTCCCCCACCGGGCCGTTTATCAAAACTTTATCCCCTGGCCGGGCCTGGGCTTGCCCCATGGGCCAGGCGGCCTGTACCATTCCGACTCCGGCTGTATTGATAAAGACCTTGTCGGCCTTACCGCGCTGGACTACTTTGGTGTCGCCGGTGATAATCGAAACCCCGGCCCTGGCGGCCGCACCGGCCATCGAAGTAACTATACGCCGCAAATCTTCAATCGCTAATCCTTCTTCGAGGATAAAGCCGGCTGATAAATATAGGGGTTTGGCCCCGGCCATTGCCAGGTCGTTGACCGTACCGTTGACCGCTAACTCGCCGATGTCGCCGCCGGGAAAGAAAAGGGGGCTGACCACATAAGTATCGGTAGTAAAGGCCATGTGAGAAGCCCCCGGTTCTACGGCAAAGACCGCCGAGTCGTCCATCCGGTCGAGCAGCGGGTTTGAGAAAGCCGGAGCGAAAATTCCTTCAATCAGGTTATGGGTGGCCTTACCGCCGCTGCCGTGGCTGAGCGTAATATGGGTATCGCGCAGGTTGAACTTCTGGCGGCGGTGCACCCTGACCCGTTCGATTTTGTCCAGGGCCTCGCCCAGTTTTGAACCCGCCTTATCCTGGTCTGGCTGCATTAATTGGCCTCTTTAGAAACTACTGCTGCTGCTTTTGAAGCTGGCGCTGAAGCAACGGCCGGAGCCGGAGTAAGGTTGATAACTGGCAGGCGGGAACGCTGAGCCGCCATGGAAAAGCGGCCGTAATTGAAATAAGCGGCGCAGGCCCCTTCGGACGAAACCATGCAGGTACCGATAGGTGTTTCCGGCGTGCAGGCTGTGCCAAATACCTTGCATTCCCAGGGTTTTATGACTCCCTTTAAGACCTCACCGCACTGGCAGGCTTTGGGGTCAGCCACCCGGATGCCCGGCACCTCAAAGCGCTTTTCAGCGTCCCAGTCGGCATATTCAGGCCGTAACCTGAGGGCGCTATGGTTGATAAATCCCAGGCCGCGCCACTCAAAGAAGGGCCTTAGCTCCATGGTCTGGGCCATGGCTTCGAGGGCTTTCGGGTTGCCCTCCGGCCGGACTACTCTGGCGTACTGGTTCTCGACTTCAGCCCGGCTTTCCCCGAGCTGTTTAACCACCATATAGACCGACTGCATAATGTCCAGCGGCTCGAAGCCGGCCAGGACTACCGGCTTGTGATGGTCGCGGGCCACAAATGTAAAGGGGCGCATGCCGATTACCATACAGACATGGCCGGGGCCTAAGAACCCGTCCAGGCGCATATCCGGGGAGTCAAGGATGGCTTTAATGGCCGGTATAATCATTACATGGTTACAAAAGACCGAGAAATTCTTGATGTTTTCCGCTTTGGCTCGCAACAGAGTAATTGCCGTGGACGGGGCGGTGGTCTCAAAGCCAATCGCAAAAAAGACTACCTGCCGGTCGGGGTTCTCGCGGGCCAGTTTAAGAGCGTCAAGCGGCGAGTAAACGAACCGGACATCCGCCCCGTCGGCTTTGGCGTCGAGCAGGCTGCCCTTTGAGCCGGGTACGCGCATCATATCACCAAAAGTGGTAAATATGACGTTAGGCTGGCAGGCAATAGCGATAGCGTCGTCAATCCGGCCCATGGGCAGCACGCAGACCGGGCAGCCCGGCCCATGCACCATATCTATATTTGACGGCAGCACGTCCTCAATTCCATGCTTGTAGATAGTATGGGTGTGACCGCCGCAGACCTCCATTATCTTGATAGGCTGGCCAGCGCTGATACTCGCGATCTCAAGGCTTAATTTGCGGGCTATTTCTCCGTCCCGGAATTCGTCTACATACTTCATTGAACTGCTCCTTGCTAACTGACTTACTGACTTACTGACCCTAAAGTTATAGAAAGATATCGGGTTTAATAACTGCTTTTTGTGGCATTTTCAGTGATTTTTATTTATTGATAGACCGGTTCGCTCAAACCTGCCACGTTATGCTCTGAAAGATAATTTCCACCAAGGCGCTGCCCGCTCCATTTTGATCCGCCTTAAGAGGAATTAAGGAGGTTTCTTCACCCAGAGCCAGTCCGGGTAAGGCCCGCCGGCCTACCGTCACCGGGTGGACAAACTCTACCGCCACGTGCTGGGCATCCGAAGCCGCCGCACCTGCCCCGAAGGAAAGCAGCCGCCCGCCCCGGTGGAACCGCTGGGCCATCTCCCGGCAGGCCTGGGCGACCCGGCTCGATTCTGTCTTGAAGAAACTTTCAGAGACGGCCATGCTACGCTCAAACCGGGCAGTTAGCAAAGACTTGAACCGGACTGTCTGGTCCTGCTCCGGCGCTTTTATTCTTTCAGGTTTCGCTTCCCGTTCCATGGTTAGTCCCTTTTAGTCCCGCCTGGTTCCAGGATTATTCAATCTGGCTTTGCTGGAGCATTACCATTTCGTCCTCGAAAGCGTTGCCCATTTCTTTTAGGAGTTTGAGGGTCTCCTGGGCTTCTCTTTCGTCAATTTTGCTCATAGCAAACCCGACGTGGATCAGGACCCAGTCGCCCGGCCCGATGCCTTCCGCGCGAAGGAGGGCTACGTTTACATTTCGCCGGACGCCCGAAACATCGGCTTTGGCAATGTGGTTATGTTCGTCCACAAATTCAATTATTTTCCCGGGGATACCCAGACACATATTATGACTCCTTTTAGTTATTGTCTAAGTCGCGCGGCCGCTACCGCCGCCTGGCCCAGGCTCAATCCTCCATCGTTAGGGGGAAAGCACCGGTTTAGGTAGGTCTGAAAACCACATTCTTCTAATCGTTCGACCAGCCGCTGGGTTAAACGCCGGTTCTGGAATACACCGCCAGAGAGGGCCACTGTTGTAAGGCCGGTATCGGCCTTTACTTGCAGGCAGGCCGCCACCAGCAATTCACTTACGGTAAGGTGGAAACGCCTGGCGATACGGGGTACCGGCACTCCCCGCTGTAAATCCATCACAATTGCCTCAATAAGTGGGAACACATCCAGTATAAAAGGCTGCCCCGGCCGGATGGTAAACGGGTAGACATCTTTCTTATTCTCCAGGCTGGTTTCAGTTTCGGCCAGGGCTTCCAGTTCAATTGCCGCCTGGGCCTCGTAAACCGCCTCGCTGCGCACTCCCAGGAGGGCGGCCATTCCGTCGAACAGTCGTCCCAGGCTGGAACAGCGGGGACTGTTGATGCCGTTGGCTATCATCCGGGGTAGCGGCTTCCATTTAGCCTGGTCAAGCCCTCGCACGAACGGAATTTCAAGGTCAAGAAAAGAGTCACCATAGACCTGGGAAAGGTAAACGGCCGCCATGCGCCAGGGCTGCTTCACGGCCATTTCGCCTCCCGGCAACGGCACATAGGCCAGGTGGCCTGCCCGCTCGAAATCAGCCAGGCTGGCGGTCATAATCTCACAGCCCCAGATCGTCCCATCCGGCCCGTACCCGGTCCCGTCCGCCGCCAGGCCGATGACCGGCCCGGTCAGACCATGTTCCGCCATCACGCTGGCAATATGAGCGTGGTGGTGCTGGACGCCTATTTTGTAAGGAACATCTAACTCCAGGGCGTAGCGGGTCGCCAGGTAATCCGGGTGTAAATCGTAGGCAACCGCCTGGGGAGTTATGTCAAACAACCGCTCGAAGTGCTCTATTCCGGCCCGGTAAGAGCCTAAAGTTTCCAGGTTTTCCAGGTCTCCGATATGGTGGCTGACGAAAGCCTGCTGGCTCTTGCCCAGGCAGAAGGTGTTTTTTAGATGGCCGCCACAGGCCAGGAGCGGTACAGGAAATTCAAAAGAAAGGTTTATTGGCGCCGGGGCATAGCCTCTCGAACGCCGGATGAACTGTGTCCCACCCGCCAGGGCGCGCACTACCGGGTCGTCACAGCGCATATGGATAGGCCGGTCGTGGGTCAGCCAGCCCTCGGCGATATTAGCCAGTCGAGTGAGCGCATCGCTATCCTCATAAGCAATCGGTTCGTCACTCAGGTTGCCGCTGGTCATAACCAGCACTGCCGGTTTTTTTGGCCCGTTAATCTCAGCAACGGCCTTCAGTAAAAGATGATGTAACGGAGTATAAGGCAGCATCACCCCCAGGGTCGGGTAGCCAGGGGCAACGGCACTCGCCAGCGGACTGGTAGGCAACCGCTTCTGGTCAAGCAGCACCACCGGCCGCTGGCGGGATTGTAACAAATCCGCCTCGGCTTCGGACACCTGGCAAAGCTGCCGGGCGGTGGCAAGATCCGCTACCATCAGGGCGAAAGGCTTGGCTTCCCGGTGCTTGCTTCGCCTCAACCGGCTTACCGCTTCAGTCGAAAGAGCGTTACAGGCCAGGTGATAGCCGCCAAGTCCTTTAATTGAAAGAATTGTTCCTCTGGCAAGCTGCCGGGCGGCTTCCTCTACAGGACAATCTGTTGTTATAGGCAGGCCACCTGCATCCAGTAAACTTAGCTGCGGCCCACAAACCGGGCAGGCGTTAGGTTGAGCGTGAAAGCGCCGGTCCAGCGGGTTATTGTACTCGACCTGGCAGGAAGGGCACATTGTAAAGCCTGCCATGGTGGTTTTATCGCGGTCGTAAGGGACATCTTTAACGATGGTAAAACGAGGCCCGCAGTTGGTGCAGTTGATAAAAGGGTAACCAAAGCGCCTGTCGGCCGGGTTGAACAGCTCGCCCAGGCAGTCATCACAGGTAGCGCTATCCGGGGCAATCAGGGTCAGGCGCTGAGAAGTGGACAAGCTATGGCTAATTACGAAGGAGGCGCTTCCAACCGGCAGTAAACTTTCGATGCAAAGGGAATTAATCTGGGCCAGGGGCGGGATTGTGGTTGTAAGAGCCTCTTTAAATGCATCGAGAGCCATGGGCTCGCCTTCAACCTCAATCGTTACCCCGGCACTATCGTTATATACAAAGCCGCCCAGAGCTAACTTCACAGCCAGTCCATATACAAATGGACGGAAGCCTACACCCTGGACCATACCCTGGACTAGGATGCGCCATCGCTCTAAAGTAGGATTAACTGGAGTCGCCATGGACTACCTCGGAATAACAGGAATGATACTTGATTTGCTTTCTGGAAAGTATTTTTACCATTCTATCATACCTTGAAAGTCCAGCGGGCTCACAACGCCCTTGACTGGTTTGTTAGCGGTGCTTACCCGAATTAAGGCGGGGGTTCAGGGCCTGGTTTAAGCCGTCCGCTACCAGGTTTAAGGCCAGTACAATCAGGGTAATAGCAAGCCCAGGAAATGCCGACATCCACCAGGCCGCCCGCACAAATTGCTGGGCGTTATTAAGTAGAGTCCCCCAGCTTACCACGTTACGGTCTCCAAGGCCCAGAAAACTAAGCCCGGCTTCTACCAGGATTGCCCCTCCTATTAAAAAAGCCGCTTCGGTAACTACCGGTGGCATGGAGGCAGGTAAGATGTGGCGGATCAGGATGTTCCTCTCCGGCACCCCCACCGCCCGCGCCGCCAGGATATAATCGCGGGTTTTGATGGTAAGCACCTGGCCCCTGAGAAGCCGGGCCGTACCGGGCCAGAAGGTCAGCCCCAAAAGCACAATGATCAGACCGATGTGACTGCCCAGCAGGGCTACTACCAGCAGGGCCAGGAAAAAACGAGGCACCACCATAAATAGCTCGGTCAGGCGCATTAAAATATCGTCCACCCAGCCGCCTACAAAACCAGACAGACTGCCTATGACGATGCCAACCGTGCTGGCTATCACTGCTGTAAGAAAGCCGATCAGGAGCGACACGCGAGTGCCGTGGATGACGGCCCGGAACATTTCCCGGCCCAGGTCGTCCGTACCGAAAAGATGAGAGGCCGAAGGAGGAAGCAGAATTTCACCTGAGTTGGTGAAGGGGTCGCCCGGAGCAATGAAATTGGCCCCTAAAGCTACCAGGAAAAAAGCCCCTAAAATAACGGTGCCAACTAGAGCAGCAGGCTGGCTGAAAAAACGCCGCCAGAAGCCGCGCCCCTTAAAAAGCGGTCGAACCTGGGGTACTGCTTCAGGTTCAGGTACACTCTGAGGTGCCGCAGCCTGTTCAAGGCGGTTTGCCCTTGCCATCAGGCGTACCTCACTCGAGGATCCAGGAGGCCGTAAGTCAGGTCGGTAAGCAAGTTAGCCACAACAACGGTAATAGAAACCATAATAAAGATCGCCATAAGCAAAGGATAGTCACGGTTGAGCGTGGCATCCAAAAGCAGCCGGCCTAGCCCCGGCCAGGCAAAGATCGTTTCGGTCAGGGCCGCCCCGGTCAGCATCAGCCCTAAATGGCCGCCTGTGACGGTAATAATCGGTAGTAGGGCGTTTCGGAGAGCATGCCGCCCGACTACGACCCGGCTTGAAAGCCCTTTAGCCCTGGCTGTGGTGATATATTCCTCGTTCAGGGCCTCCCTGAGGCTGGTCCGGGCAAGCCGGGCAATCAGGGCCAGGTAGGAGAGAGAAAGAGTGAGGGCGGGCAGAGCCAGGTGATGCAAAATATCCAGCCACTGCCTGAGGCCGGTATATTCTTCCCTGACCGATACCATTCCCTGGACCGGGAAAAGGTTGAGTTGAACGGCCAGGCCGAGCACCAGCAGTTGGCCCAGCCAGAAGACCGGCATGGCAAAAGCCATCGAGGTAAAAGCGGTAATAAGATGGTCTAACAGCCGGTTGGGGTGGGTTGCTGCTACGAGCCCCAGCAGCACCCCAAACACGGTAGAAAGCACCAGGGCCGTTCCCATTAAGAGCAGTGTAGCCGGTAACCGGCTCAAAATGATATTAATTACCGGCTGCTGGTAGTTGAAAGAGTAGCCAAAATCACCTGACAAAATTGACAGGATATACCGGACAAGTTGCTCAGGTAAGGACCGGTCCAGCCCGTAGTGCGCCCGCATTTCCCGGTAATAGGCTTCATTCCCGCCGTCACCGGCCAGGAAAGTGATTGGATCGCCGGGAGCCACGTGAACCAGGGTAAAGGTAATAACCAGTACCCCGAATACAAGTGGTACCGCCTGCCATAAGCGGCGTAACAAAAAGGCGCTGAGCCGGACCGGTTGAGCGTTCATTGTCTAGCTATTCTTCCAGGCTGTTTCCAGCAAGGCCCCACTGGATACCCGGAATCCCTGGAAGTTAGAACGGAATCCCCGGAACCCCTGGGAGTCGACCAGCCAGAAATAGGGTACGTCATCGACTATGATTTTCTGCATTTCGGCATAAATCTTGGCCCGTTCGGCCCGGTCGGTTACAGTAATAGCCTGGTCCAGCAACTTGTCAACCTGGGGATTCTTGTAACCAGCCCCGTTTGAGAAAGAAATCGGCCCGATATTGGTCGAAACGTAAGCCCGCCGGACCCCGATTTCCGGGTCGGTACCGTTACAGTAAGAAGCAATACCCAGGTCAAAATTCTTCTTGATGAAAACCTTGTCTACCGCCGCCGCAGTATCAAGATTTTCCAGGTCAAGCTGGATGCCAACCTGTTTAAGCTGGTCTCGCATGGCCTCTCCCAGCCTGGCAAAGTTAGTAGCAGCCGTGAAAGTTACTTTGAAACGGGTTCCGTCAGCCCCTTTCGCCATCCCGGCCTGGTCCAGCAGTTTATTAGCCGCCGCCGGATCATAAACGTAAGATTTTACATTGGGAGTGTAGGCCCAGGCCATTTGCTTGCTGATCGGCCCGGTAGAGGGTATACCCTGACCGAAATAGACTTTATCGACTATAAACTGGCGGTCCAGGGCCAGGTAAAAGGCCTGGCGCACTTCCACTTTATCAAAAGGCGCTTTGGTAAGGTTAGGAATCAAGGTATCCTGGCAAAGCGAGCCGCCTGATCCCCCATAACCCTGCACCAGGGTTATACTCGAATTTTTCTGCAAACGGGCCAGGTCGGCCCCTGAGACGCTGGATAAATAATCCACCTCACCATTTTCAAGGGCCTGGGTAGCGGTGGTAGCGTTGGTAATAACCCGGAAAATGACTTTATCCAGGTAAGGGAAGCCCGCACGGAAATAGTCCGGATTGCGTTCGAGGGTTATATTGTTACCTTTAACATATTCAACGAATTTGAAGGGGCCGGTTCCGATAGGCTTAAGATTGGCCGGATCGGTCATAACGTCTTTGCCAGTGTAAATATGCTTGGGAATAATTGAAGCTTCTACTACATCCAGGCGCTGTAAGAGCGGGCTATAGGGCTGCTTGAAACGGAAAATCACGGTCAGTGGGTCGGGGGTTTCAATTTTGTCCAGCACTCCTTCAAGACCGGCCTTGGTCCGGGAATGGAATTTTAAGAGAGCCTGCTCAAAGGTGAATTTAACATCGTCCGAAGTAAAAGCCACCCCGTCATGCCACTTTACATTCGGTTGCAATTGAAAAGTGTAAACTTTGCCATCCGAGGATATTTGCCAGCTCTTAGCCAGCTCCGGCACCGGGTTAAGCTGGTCGTCCAACCCGACCAGGCCGTTAAAAATCTGGTCCGTTACCGGGTGAATTGCACCGGAAGTAGTTACAGCGGGATTAAGTGATCCCGGATCACTGGAAGCCACCACCACGACCGTTCCGCCCCTTTTGGGGGTACCGGCTCCGGCAGCGGCCGTAGTGGCAGCCGGGGTTGCCGCTGACGCGGCAGTAGTCGCAGCAGCCGTTGCAGCACCTGTGGTTGCAGAAGCAGTGGTAGCCGGGGCGGCAGTTGTGGCTGACGCGGCAGCGGAGGTCGCAGAAGCGGTGGTTGCACTGGCGGCCGCAGTAGTAGCCGCTGCAGTTGCCTGGCTTACGGCCGGGGTAGCGGTTTCACTACCGCAGGCCGCCAGTAACATGGTTAGCACCAGCGTTAGAGCTGCTGCTATACGGAACCGTGTTCGCATTGCATTCTCCCCCTTTGGATTTTCTAATAACTTTTAAAGGTGGAACGAAACAAACTCTTAATCCACCTGACACTACCTGCAACTGCCTTAAATTATTACCCCCTGTATTTCAGCCGGTTGAATAGTGCTAGCTGCTCCGGCCGCCGGTTACGGGCCGGGATCCGACACCAATAATGCACAACAAAGAAGCTAAAGGCAGTACCGGGCTAAAGCAGTTTGAAACCTTGTTACCATCTCCTTCTCCTTTTCCTACCTGAGATAAGTAAATTTTCTAGGTGTTACACAGGATGATCCAGGTTTGCTTGACTATTATGTTGTTATTTGGGTTGGTACCTTTGTAAAATTATTAGTGTACTAATATCTCTACCTAAAATTAGCTGACTAATAAATTAATGTTGGTCAATACTTTGTTTGCTTGTCCACGCTTTGATTTTGGATTTAGAAGTCAGCTAACTAGCTAGCTGCCCGTACTGGTCTCGACCGAACCGCATTTGCAACCCGAGCAGGCACACCGGCCCGGAAAAAGGTCCCGTTCCAGACGTAGAACCCGCATCAGTAACACCCGTTCCCGCCCTTCCAGACTTTCGACTATTTGGGGCAGGACCAGGGCTAACTGAATGATGTGTTCGACTGTGGGAATCTCGGTGCCACGTTCCCAGAAAGAAATGGTACTCTGGTTAACCCCTATCCGGGCTGCCAGTTCTCCCTGGGTCATGGCCTGTGTTTGGCGAGCCGTCCGAATAACGTAGGCTAAAGGTTGGTTGTGAGTTGACATCGCTCTTCTCCTAACCTTTACTTTTCCTGGTCTATAAACCGCAACCGCGAATCGAGTTTTGAAGTCGCCTGGGGTTTCGCCGGTTGTAACAAACGGCTCACCAGGGCTTCAAAAGCCTGGATGCCGGGCGAACCTGCCGCCGCGTCAATGGGGGCTTTGGCCTGGTTATCGGCTTCTTCGATAGCCTGGTCCTCTGGAATTACCATCATTTCTTCGTCCGGGAAGAGTTGCCGCACTCTTTCCAGGTCGGCTTCACTTCGAATTCGGTTAGCTACTACCAGGACATGGGCAACCTTGCGTTCGTGGGCCATGTCTACCGCTCTCCGGGCTACTTCCAGAGCTTTAGGGCTTGGTTCGGCCATTACCAGAAGGTAATCGACGTGGCCTTCTTCAAGGCGGCTGAGCGTACCAAGGCCGGCTTCCAGGTCAGCCAGAACAACCCGGTTAGACAGGCCAATAGTTTCAATCTCTCCGAGCAACTGCTCGGCCGATATTCCACATCAGGGTCAGCCGGGTTTTAGCTGTTCAATTTTAGTTACAACCGCCAGCCGCACTCCGTCCGGGGCCGTAACCCCGAAGCGCTCCAGCATTTCCAGGACACTGGGAGCGTGTTCGGCCTCAGAGTCTTCTTCATCAAGGGCCTGACGAACTGCCGCCAGCCGGTAAGTCTCTTCTACCGAAAGGCCCAAGGATAAGCCCAGGTTTGGATTTGTATCACAATCCAGGGCGATAACCTCCCGGCCCTGGCGGGCCAGCAGGCGGGAAATAGTACCGGAAGTTGTGGTCTTGCCGGTGCCACCTTTACCTACTACTGCTATTTTCAAAAAAACCTCCTTTCCCTTGCTTAATAACTTAGTGAGCTTGCTGCTGTTGTTGTTGCTGCTGCCGCTGTTCCCCGATAAACTGTTCCAGCCGGACGGCCAGTTCCTGGATAGCCACTACCGCCGGGGCAAAGGGGACGGCATCCAGGGGAGCGTACTTTTCGCGCTCGGCTTCGGCCAGCTCTTCATCGTAAGGAAGCGTTGCCAGGAGCGGCAGCCCGCCCCAGCCGGGACCAGCCCCGAAAAGTTGTTCCATCTGCGCCAGCTCGGCTGCCGACCGTAACTTGTTTGCTATAATTCCGACCATCGGGCGGGCCGAAGGAGTTTCCTCGGACGGGGTATCCTTGCTTTTTTTAGCAGGCGGCAGCGGTTGGGCCAGTTTTGCCAGCCGCCGGATCGAGAGAACCGCTTTGGCGGAAGGTTCGGACACCAGGAGAATCAGCTCGGCGAAGTCACCCCAGCCAAAAAAAGGCTGACGGGTTCCGGCGGCCATGTCGCCGATCAGGGACCAGTTCTCATCCCTGAATTCTTCCATTACATACCGGAAAGCGACCGTAGAACCGGGCTTAACTTTGTCCGGCAACTTACCAAGCTGGAGAAACCGCACCCCATCAGGCGCGGCTACAGCATATTTTTTTACCAGATCCACCACCTCTACCCCATCCTTGAGCACCCAGCCCCGCTCCGGCACTCGTTCGGCCAGGTCAGCCGGCAGCTCTCCCAGGCTGGCTTCATCCAGAGGAAGGCCCAGGGAAAAGGCCAGGCCCGGCAGGGTATCAACATCCAGGGCCAGGACAGAGTGGCCGCGGCGGGCTAGAGTGCGGGCCAGGGTCGCGGCGATAGCCGACTTACCGGCCCCGCCTTTCCCGGCCAGGGCAATCCGCAGGCCTCGCGTCTGAGGTGCGGAACCTAAGCCTGGCTGGGCCATAGAATGAGATATCAAGCTGGTTGAGGCGGTTGGTTGCATTGTCATACTTCCCTGAATATTTCCTCTCCCCATCCTTTAGGATCCCCGGTGGCCCGGTTGTGCTGGGCTTTCAACATGCGCGACATTACGGATATTACCAGGGCCTGAGCCTGCTCGATAGCCTGGCGCATTTCCAGGGGCTGCTTCTCCCACCCTGACATCAGTTGAGCGTCGCTGAGAAATGAAATAGCAATCATCAATCGGCCCGGCAGTTCGCCCATCTCGCGTTCGTAATACTCGATCAGGGTCGATAACGGTTCTAACTGAGCCTCAGCCGCCGAACCTGTACCAGCCGGGGCGCCTTCCGAGTTACGGTCATAATGTTCCATAATAATCCCTCCTTGGGGCTTTCCTGGCCCCGCCAGATCCGCTTTCTACTACTACTGCTTGCGGCCCAGGGTTTTGAGGATCAGGATAGTTGCCTGATAGCCGTGATCAATCTTTCCACACCCTGATCAACGGCTAAGTTTACCGGCTCGCTCAAGCCTATGCCCAACCCCTCTATAGTGGCAGGCTGGCAGCCCAGAATAAATACTTTCGGCGGCAGCACGCCCAGTGACCGGGCCAGTACAAGGGCTTTGGAAGGGTTGGTGTAATGCATATCGGCCAGGAAATCCTGGCGCTGCGCGTAAGGCCACTGGGCCAGGTCAGGGATTTCAGGTTCCAGCAAATAGATCGTACCGGGCGATCCGCCCCGTTCAGCCGCATCCACTATCACCAGCGCGCCGTAACCGTCGAGTAGCTCCTGGACCAGGCTCATACCGGCCATTCCAACCTCGATCACTTTAGCGTTGGCGGGTAAGGCGGTATGCCGGGCCAGTTTCTGTACGACGGCTATTCCCCACCCGTCATCCCACTGCAAGACATTTCCCATACCGGCTACCAGCACTCTGGTGGGAGACTCAGGCTCTTTAAGAGAAAGCGGTTCCGTGTTCTGTTCCCCGGTTAGCGGCCGGGCCGGTTCTATACTCACTAGGCCTGTTACCTTACCCCTCATGATTTGATTTAAAGTTTGGCTGGAACAGCCTTCAAAGCCAGTTGCACCATCCCATCGAAAAGCGATACCGGCACGATTGTCAGGCGGCCGTGTCCTCCGTCCACTCTCCGGCCGCTGCGCAAATCGAACTGGCACTGGTGCCAGGGGCAATGCAGGGTTGTTCCTTCCAGCCTGCCCATATCCAGTGGCAAAGGGGAGCCGGGACAGGCGTTGTGAAAGGCGAAAATTTCTTCGTCTACCCGGCAAAGTAGAATCCGGGCCGTTTCAAGCTCCAGGCCTTTAACCGAGCCGGGCGGCAAGTCATCCAGGGCCAGGGCCGGGGTAAAGACCGGGCGTTTGAGGGTTTTAGCCGAGTTTTGCAAATGCTGCAAAGGAATAATGCTCCTGGTAGGCGCGGGCGGCAGCGTGGTAGGCGGTTCGGAAACTTCCATCGAAAGAAAGCCCCGGAAGCCTGAACGCAATGCCGCTTCAATTTTTTGCCTGAAGAGTACTGCCCCCTCCGAATTGCCCTGGCAGGCTCCGCTTAACCTGAGGCTGACCACTCCGTTAACCACTTCCAGAAGCTCGATCAGACAGCCCTTTTCGGTAGCCTCATCCCGCAAAGTTTCCAGGGCCATAATGACCTGTTCCTGGGGTTCGAGTGGGAGTACATCGTAAAGCTGCAGCAAAGTCAGAATGGCCGGGTCCTGGGCGGCCCTTTCCAGGAGGCTGGTCTGGCCCTCGTCATTTATAAAGCGGGACAGCCTGCCCAGGGCCGTTCGATGCACTACGTCAATAGTTTGCAGGAGATCGAAAACTTTTTCTTTAATTTCAGGAAACGGCAATACTTCAAACTCCCGCACCAGGGCGTCCAGGTGCCGGGTTGTGCTTTCAAATTCATCATCGGAAAGAGGTTGGTCCGTAAACGACATGGAAAGACCCGCTTTCGATTAGTGGTTGTGTCCGGTTCCGCTCCCGGCAGTTACCCTGGTCGAGCAGGCCGCCGGGCCAAGGGTCTGGCAGTCGCACTCAGGGTCATTACATTCCCCGTGAGCCTGGTCGGTCAGTCCGGCGAACTCATCGGCAAAACGCCGCGCTCCCTCTCTTGAACCGAAAGGAGTGAAGGCGTAACGCGTTTCACTCGTACTGCCGGGATCCTTAACCAGGTAACCGTCGGTTACCATGTGCTCCAGCACCTGGCCCAGGACTCTACCGGGGGCCGGCAGAAAGGTTTGCAGTTCAACCAGCCCGATAGCTTTGCCCAGGCCCTCACCGCAGTACCAGAAAATGACCTGTAAAATCTCGTCACGCCAGAAAAGCTCCTTTTCAATCGGTATTTCCAGATTTTCCGGGGATTTGTCCTTTTCATTTTCAGGTGAATTCATAATTTTTGCCTTAACCCTAACCTTACCGAGCTTACTTAATTACTAGATTTAATTACTGGTTGGACTATTTAATCGAGGAGCGTTGCTACATAGGGGCTATCGTGAAAGCGGTGCAATGGGCCTAAAGCCGCCTGTCGTACCAGGCCCGGCAGGACTGGCACCGCCGCCTGGACCGGTTCGCTGTAATCGTCGCCCCATTCTTCTGAGGATGGCTCAACTTCGATTACCACTATTTCGGCCGGCCAGACTTTAAAGTACTCACCGATAACCAGGAGATTATCCAGGCTGACTACCCCGGTAACTCCCTCCGTGACACACTGCTGGACCTCTTCATTCGAGGGGCAGGCGGATTTCCAGCGGTAGCAATAGATGCTGCCCGGCTCTCGCCCTCCCCGGCCGACCCCGGCCAGGAAAACCACCCGGTCGAAAAACCCAGGCCGGTCCTCCATCCGTTGCATTACGGCAATCGGCCCGAAACTAAAATCATCAAATTCTACATGGGCCGGCCAATCCAGCTTCTGCAACTGCTGGAGCATCAGGGGACCAAGGGACAGGTCCCGCAGATTATAGTAGCCGACCCCGGCAATTAAAATCCTCATCTTGTAAACGCCTGCCTCTGCCAGCCAACCAGCCGGTTAATCGACGCCACAGGCACAGGTATTTACCTCACGCGAGACCACCCGGTCGGAGCCGTCCACGTGAATATGGGTGGTGCAGGGCATACAGGGATCGAAGCTGCGGATAGCCCGCAGTACGTCAATACCCTTAAAGTTCTCCGGGCCGGAGTACTTCTCCAGAATCGGAGTGTTCATTACGGCCTGTTCGTAAGGGCCGGGCGTTCCAAACGGGTCACGCGGAGAGGCGTTAATGGTTGAAGGCGTGTTAATCTGGTAATTGGAAATCACGCCATTATCGGCGACCAGGTGATGGGTCAGAAAGCCCCGCCCGGCTCCCCAGAAGCCCGCCCCGATATGAGTGCCCTTTTTGGGTATTTCAAATTTGGTACTGACGGCTGTTTCGCCGGACTTTAACATGTCCATGCCGTGCTGCCAGTTATCCATGCAGACCATGGCGGTATAGCCGATGGCATAAGCCCTGGCCCGGTTGCGTTCAAAAGCGTTCCAGGTCTTTGGCACGTGCCATTCCAGCTCAAGAGCCGGTTTAGTTGCCCTGGGCAACTGGATTTTCAGGCTGGTACCGGTGGACTCGATAAAACGATTATGCGGCAGCTTTTTAGCCATCGCCGTTATCAGGAGCCGGGCATAGGCTCCCGCCTCGACCGACATGCGGTCCCAGCGGGGAGCGGTGTCCCAGGTGTAGCGTTCTTTCCAGTTCTGCCCCTGCGGTTTAGGGATAGTTTCCTTGTTCCAGGCGTGATAGGGGCTCAGGGGATTACCGGCCGGGTCGGTTTTAAAGCGGTGGCTGTTCCACTGCTCGTAAAAGGAGTGGTCTACAAATTCTTCGACGCCGATATTAATATCCTGCAGGCGGGTAGTAACCAGGTCACCCTGAATGATTACGCCCGGCGTAGCCCAGCGCCGCTCGCCCCATTCGTTACAATTCTTGTAACTGGCATCGTAAGCGTACGGGTCATCCCAGACTCCTGTATCAATTATGTTCATGGGCCGGCTGCCTACTTCCTGGTAGCGGGAATTAGCATCATAGAAAAAGTTGGTCAGATCGTCCCAGATTGCCGCTGCTTTCTTGGAGTAATCAAAGAACTTGATCAACCGGGCATAAACCTCATTAAAGGTCTGCAGAGTAATGGTCACGCTCACTCCACCGGGGACAATCGTTTCCGGGTGAGGATATTTGGCACCCAGCAGCACATACGCTTCCCGCGCCACCCTGGTCATATGCAGGGCTTCCAGATAGAGGCTCCCCGTTAGCGGGTTCATATCCTCCATCAACTTACCCATATTGGCGTAGCCGTGTATGTTAGCGCCAGGGGCGGGAGTACGCCAGGCTTTTTCCATTATTTCAGGGTTACTTTGTTCAACTATGGCCTGCGAATAATCCGGCCCAGCCAGCAGGAAAAGGTGCAGAGGATGGTCGTAGAGATATTCCAGGGCCAGCATCATGTTGCGGACCACGATACCGAGCGGCGGGGGTTTAATATCAAAGGCCATTTCCATGGCGTGCGCGGCCACGGTGGCATGGACTCCGCCACAGACCCCGCAGGCGCGGCTGCTGATAAAGATAGCATCGCGAGGGTCACGCCCTTTTAAAATTACTTCGTAACCTCGAAAAAGGGTTGCCATCGAATTGGCGCTCAGGATTTTACCCTCTTTAAGGTCGGCTACGGTATGGAAGGCCAGCGCTCCTGCGACGCGGGTAACCGGGTCAAAATCTACCGATTTAATATGGCCGTTTTTGGCAAGTAAAGTCCTTAACTGGTCTTCTTCGGCATGCAGTGACTTGACCTGGTAAGTGTATGGGTTACTCACCCCTTCTTTCAACTGAGCCTTGCCCTGGCTGTCGAATTCGATAGGAAGGTTCTTAAAACACATTTTAGCTTCTTTCCTTTCCTTTCCTGCACCTGCTCCAGGTGGCTTTGCTTTAGCCGCGGGCCAGTTGAATTATATTTTGCAAATGCTGGTCTACCGACATTAATTTATCCCGCAAAGTGGTAGCCGCGCCGTTAATAGCACCAAGGTCAGGGGCCAGGGGGGCGGTATTATCTCGAATGGCTTCCAGCCCCCCCACTAATTTTTCCAGGTTGCGGTTGGCTTTGATAAGAGCCGCCGTAATCAAAATCAGGTAAGCGGCCACTACCACGACGACAACGCCTGTGACAATAAGGGTCAAACGGGTCAGAAGAGTTTGCATAATTATTAAACCGTTCCTTCCGGGCTATCGCTATGGCCGTTCGTCATAACCCGGGAAGACAGTACCGCTTCTATCCGGGCCGTGTTGGCTTCCAGAGAAGTTGCGGCAGTTACCAGGTGCGGAGCAGCGGCGAGCGTATTTTTGAGAGCCGCCACGTTCGCGGTATTTTCGGCGATGCCCACTCCACCGGTTAAGATTTCGGCCGTATACTGCTCTATCCGGCGGGCCGCGTTCAAAGCTCGCGTTAGCAAAGCTACCACCGCTGGCACTACCGCTAACAGTGTGGCGGCCAGCATCCCGATCCAGATTGTTGCTACTCCCCGGTTCATTTGGTTGTCTCCTTTACTTCGGAACCAGAACCACCGCCCAGCTTGTTGGCTACGGCGGCCAGTTGCCCGTCCACCACTACCAGTTTTCCGGCCAGGGCCAGGAGGCCCTCGTTCAATTGAGTGACCTGCGGGGCCAGGTGGCTGGTTTCGGTTTCGATGGCGCGGACCCCGTAACGAGTCCGGGCCAGGTCACTGTTAGGGAAACCGCCGATTTTCTCAAGCGAGTTCACGATCCGTAACAAATAGTAAACCAGCGCGCCGGCCAGGGCCAGTATTTGCAGGGCGGTTATCGCAGTTAACCGGAAAAACATAAATTAACCCTTTCCTTCCTCGCCTTAAACCATCGCTTCCTTCTATCTTAATCCTGTCTTGATTATCCTATGTGCCGTAAGACCCCTACGTTTACGTTGGAGGATAAAAGGCACTCCATACGCACCCATCGGTGACTTAAGCCAACTTCCACTGGCCCTATTTCCTCAAAAAGCGATAGGATAGGTGTAGTTCGCACCTTAAAACAGTAATTGTGTTAGCGGGTTCTGGTGTAAATCGGTCCGCCAGATAAAAGCACTAACGAGTTTGAAAGTGCCAACCGCTTGGGTCCTGTCAGTGCCCACTAGCCTACGGGACGATGGTTACCTACAACTCTAATAACGCATTCGGCAAATGAGTTCCGGTGCAAGGCCTTAGATGCCCCGGATTTATCCGTGGGGAGTTGTCACTCCCCAGGAGTAACCCCGACCGCTTTCCCGATCCGGCCTGTGGCGGCGGCAATACCGTCGGCTGCTTCCAGGATTTCACCAGTCACCTGGTTGGTGCGGATCAGTAGCGGAATATGGACGGTGTTGCGGGCTATCAGCTTGCCGGTGGTCCATATCTGGCCGGTACCGGCCAGTATTTGTTCAACCGTGCTGGTTAGAACCCGTAGCAGCGTTGCCACCGCCCCCAAGATGACCACCCCGCCCACAAGGCTAATGCGCCAGTAGCGGCCTATCATTTGAGGGGTAACCGGCAATTCCTGGTTGTTTTTCATAAGTTGCCTCCGCTCCCTTTTATTTTTCCACCGCCACTACAGGTGGAGATTCTAAGGCGTCAGCCAGCTTGGTGGCATGCGACTCAATCGCTTTAGCCCCCTCCAGTAGCTGACCGGCTACCTCATTGGTTTGTTGAAGGTTCCAGATGGGTGAAGTATTCTCAACGATTTCCTTGGCAAGTCCCAGGGCTTGCACGGCGTTAGCGAGGATTTTCCGGGCCGTGGCTATGATAGCCAGCAGTAGCGTTGCCACCGCAGCCACAATTACCGCGATAACAGCCGCCCCCGAAAACCAGTAGCGCCGGAACTCCTTTTCGCTCATACTCTTCTCATCCATCCTTCCTCAAACATTTGTTTCGGTTTAGCAACCTTAAGGGACGCTGACTCCAAAAGCCATCTCAATAAAACTAGGGAGTCGGTTTTTGGGAAGGGTCACTTTCCCCGGCAACTACTCCTGGAACCTCATAATTCCCTTTGTACTTTGCTTCCGGTTTGGTCCGTCCAGGTTTCACCGATCCTGAAAATTGCAGTTTCTCGTAGAAATAATGGGCAATCTTATCGGAGGTAGAAGGTTCGCTTGGGTGGCCCCAGCCGCTGGGGACTTCGCCGTTGCGGTCCCAGCGTGTCTCGCGGTTCTGGCTGCGCTGGGTAATCCGGCGTAATGGCCGGATAAATGAACCAACCATGCGGGAAGCCGCACCGGAAACATCAGACCCGGGTGCGGCACTGTAGAAAGGCGCGAATTTATCCGGGAACCCCGGCATGGTACACCCGATGCAGATCGCCCCGGTATTCATACAGCCGCCCATGTGGTTGATCGCGCCACGGGAAGTGATGTTGCACTGCACCACCGGGCCCCAGCAGCCGATCTCCACCAGGCATTCTTTCTGGCCGTACTCGCTGGCGAAAGTGCCTTCTTCGTAATACCCGGCCCGGTTGCACTGGCGGTGGACCGTTTCTTTGAAAAGCCAGGCTGGCCGTCCCAGTTCGTCAAATTCCGGCAGCGGGCCCATGCCCTGCAGGAACATCAGGACCGTCGCGACAGTTTCGGTAAAGTTGTCCCCTACCGGAGAGCAGCCGGGAATATTAATTACCGGTAGCCCCAGGGTGCTGCGGTAGTCTTTGCCCAAAAAGTCCATCATACTCATCGCACCGGTTGGATTGCCATAAGCGGAAGGGATACCGCCCCAGGTAGCACAGGTTCCAATGGCGATAGAAGCGGCCGCTCCTGGAGCCAGGCGTTTACACCACTCGGCCGTAGTTACCACGCTATCCTCGTAGGGGTCCCCGATACCGCTGGTCCCCATACATGACCAGTAACCGCCGGTGGCAGCCGCTAAAGTCTCGTCGGCCAGCGAGCCTTCATAAATAATGACATAGGGCGCGTCCAGCTTACCCTCCCAGGCTTTGTGGTACATTGCTACAAAATCCTTGCCTGCTTCCACCGAGAGGACCGGGTGAGCGAGTATCACCTTGGGAAGACCGGGGATGGTTCCGCCCAGGAGGGCTTCCACCGGGGGTGCCGTAGCGCCCAGTACGGCAATTGAACAACCGTCACAACTCATCCCGGCCAGCCAGAAAGCATAAACTTTCTCCAGCGGCCCCTTGAATTGGGCAATCTGGGCTCCTTCCTGGTGGCCCGGCTGTTCTGTATGCTCTTTATGAGGAGTCAGGCCGGTGGATTCGTCGGAAATATTTCCGGCGGGAGCGGTTATGCTGTCCCCTTTGGTGGCAGTCTCAATTGTCATAATTTTACTTCCTCCCTGGAGCGGGCTTTACGGGCGTAGGGCTTCGCAATACCTGGGATAGCGTAAGCTTTAAGCAGTCTGCTTCTGGTTCTCGTTCTCGTTCTGGTGAACTCCCAGTATCCGGTCCATCAGCTTACTAACCTCTTTGACATAATTAGAATCAGGCTTGCGGTCCAACAGAGGCAAACCGGCCTGGTCGGCTTCCAGCACCTCGTTATCGTAGGGCAGTACGCCAATGATCTCAAAATTACGCTCAGCGCAATAACGCCGGATCGCCTCCTCGTCCTGGGGGCTGCGGACCTTATTGGCGACTACGTGGACCTGCTTTATGCCCAGTTCGTAAGCAAGAGGAACCGTCCGTCCGGCTGTTTCCAGGGAGCGGTAGTAGGGTTCCGTTACAACTAATAACTGGTCAACGTGACGAATAGTCCCGCGGGTGAGGTGTTCGATGGAGGCTTCCATATCCAAAATAGTGTGTTGGTTGGTCTGTTCAATAAGTTTTTCTAACATACCACGCACGGTGGCATGCGCTGAACAGAGTCAACCTTTGCCGGCATGATCTACCCTGGTAGTAAGTAAGAGGGTAATATCATCGGGAGCCGCCACACCATATTGAGAAGAAATAGTCTTCATGGGTTGGGTCAGGAAAGTTTGATTGACCCCATCGGCATCGGGGCGTTGCTCAATAATTGAGCGTGGAAGCGGTTGGAGGCCGGACAACCCAAGAGCAGAAATACCCAGGGCTACCCCAAGATTAGGATTAGGATCCCCATCTATTGCCAAGACCGAAGAACCCTGGCGAGAGAGTAAGCGGGCTAATGTGGCAGAAAGTGTCGTTTTACCGGAGCCACCTTTGCCTGAAATCGCGATCTTCATTAACCGGTCCTTCCTATTTTTGCTTAAATACCTGTCCTTTTTGTAGGGTGCGAGGAAACTAAGGTTATACAGAAGTGAGTAAATTTTCTTTAGAAAATATGCAGTTTAGGAGCGCTGTTCGTATTGTAAGCTTATTTTGCGTGTTTTTGCAATAACTGTAAGGAGCGATTAAATGAGCCTAAAATGAGTATTTCCGGCCCGGTTAAAGCAGCATAATTTTTGTGTTGCCGGTCTGGAAGCCGTATTGTAAGTTGATCGGCAATTACCCAAATGCCCGGTTTGACTATTACAAACCTTTATTTCAATAGTCAAAATTTTTAAACCTTAAAGTAATTCCTTTGATTCCTTACACTTAAAACAGTTATCATATTAATATAATATACCCTTTGTCAAGGCTCTAAACTCATTTCAGAATAGTCAACATTGTGAAAATTAAATCAATAAAACTTTATTTTAAAAGGTGGGAATTTGTTGACGGTTCAGAGATAATGTGTGTACAATCAATATTACTATACGTCTCTATCGCCTATTAAGATATTGAAGGATTAATTAAATGGAACGATGGAAGCGGGCGCGAACCAGTTTGTATAGTATACGAATGAAAAGCGGGTTAACCCAGCTGGAACTGGCTAAGAGAGCCGGTGTAAATCATACTACTATTGTTCATGCGGAAACAGGAAAGAAGCAACCGCAACTTGCTACTTTACTCAAAATTGTGGGAGTGCTTGATGAGGAATTATCCAAACAGGGCACCAGGGTAACCCTGGATAATTTTCCTGATATATTAGTTAATAATAGTGATGATCCATCCAAATATCCAGGAAAAGTAAAAAGCCTTAATAATGGTCTGTACCTTCTACGTACCAAAAGTGGTATGACAAAAGAGGAACTGGCCGCCAGGGTAGGGGTAACAACAGTAATTGTTCGCAATGCCGAAACCGGGAGAGTTCTTCCTTCTATTGCTATCTTACTTAAACTTGTCCGCGTGCTCAATGATGAATTGTCCAACCAGGTCAGCCTGGCAACAAGAAATGCCAATTCTACAAACGACTATTCTCTGGAGCAGTTAAACACCAGCCAGTTCCAGGACAGTTCAACCACACAAAGATTACGTATTTCCCTCTTACAGGGATATGGCTCTGAGGCTCTTAACCTGAGAAAAGACTCACTTAGCCAGTAGGAGCAGCTTTGCTCCCGGTAAAGTTGCTCGCTTCTAAAAGTGGTAAGTACCCGCTCACAGTTTTACTCATCTTATCTTACATTTACATAGCCTATTTTAGGGTGTCCTAAAACCTTACTAAACCGTTAGGATTTCTCAAGCTGCCTGACAATCACTAACGTTGCCTAAACAGCATGCTCCCTGTGGATTGCGCAAATCGCAGACGCATTGCTCGGCCTTTATACCCGCTTTAATATCTTCCAGTATTGCCTGACGCTGGTCTATGGTAGCAGCCTGTATACTGCCTAAAGTATGCTGAAAGCAATAACATACCGGTACTTCAGGATTATTTGGCTCTTTCTGATAGACCTTTTCGCGCAATTCATCAACCCTGAAGGTCTGATGTTGCACCACTTTCATGGAGTATACAAACCCGAGAAAAAAGATTGTATACTTATCACGAAAGGGAAAATAATGGGCAGCAAATATCCACAGAAACTATACACGGCTGAATTTAAGCGAGAGGC
>JAQBPB010000103.1 GCA_028287745.1 Chloroflexota bacterium | reverse complement strand
AGTGACCCGGAACGGCTGGAAAAGATTCTGGCTGGGGCCGATTTACTGATTGGCGCGACCGATTCGGAAGAAGCAAAAGCCTGCCTCAACCGGGCCGCCTGGAAGGCTGGCATCCCGGCGGTCTACGCCGCCGCTTATGACTTTGGGTTTGGTGGGGATATTTTCCTGGCCCTGCCGCCCGGAGGAGCCTGTTACGAATGCTTCCGCCAGGCGACCAATGATATGTTCAGCCCGCCCGAAGATGTAACCCTGGACTATGGCAAGACTATCTCACAACCGGCCCTGGGCCTGGATGTCCGGTTCGTCAGCTTGATCGCCGCCCGGGTGGCCCTGGCCTTTCTACTTGGAAATGATACTTCCAGCCGTTTGTCCGGCTACCCTACTAACTGGGTACTGTGGGGCAACTGGCCGCAACCGGGTTGGATTTTTGACCGGCCCCTGATGAGCGAGTATATCCAGATCGATCCTGACCCGCTCTGTCCGGTCTGCCACTCTGACGCCTACAGCCAGGCGTACCTTGGCCTTTCCGCCGAAGAAGCGGCGGCTGAAGTCAAGGCGCTCCTGGCGCAGCTACCTTCTATAGGATAATTTTAATTTATCAGGGGTAGGCAGGGGTTTAACTAACCAGTTTAGAGTAACCCTCTCCCAGCCTCAAAAGAAAAATGACGTGAGTCAGAACTTTGACGATTATGGACAAATTATTCCTCGTCCCAATGCAGACAGGCGGGATAACTTTGGTTCGCCCGGTTATGATAACGACCCGGCCATACCGAGCGCTATTTTTGACGAATACGGCGAGGTAATTGCCCTTCCGGTGGGGCCAGGTCAAAACCAACCCGGGCCGGTCACCCGGGTAGCACCACCACCAATACCACACCGTCAAACTAACCCGGTGCCGGTCCAACCGCAACCCCGGCCAACAACGCCAGTAGTCGTGCCAACGGTCCCAATCCAACCGCAAGTTATCGAACATCAGGGTGGCAGCAAAGTTGGAGCCTGGTTTTTACTGATGTTGGGGATTGTAATACTGGTCCTGGCCGGCCTGGTAGTGTGGCAGTTGATAAGCAGCAGGCCAGGCGGAACCACTAACCAGGCCCAATCTGGTAATTTTACGCCCGGTTTCCCATTGAACGTGGCGGGCCGGATACTGGCCCTGAATACCGAGCTGGACCGCCTTTATACCCAGGGGAACACCGCCCTGGCAAGGCGCCAGTTCCGGGAGGCCGCTACCAGCCTGGAGCAATTGCGGGACAGGCAGGAACAGACCACCTTTAACAAGTACCGGGATGTGCCCGTCCTGCTTTTCAGGACTTACCTGGAACTTGGCGAAGAGCTCTGGAAATCGACCAGCCTTAATGATTTTCAGGAGGGCCTGACTTACCTTAAGAAAGCCAGCCAGTTGACCAAATCGCTGGAATCCAAAGACCGCAATCAGCAGGAAGAAGCCGCCCTGCAAGCCCGGATAGATAATGGTACCAGTTACGAACAGGCTGTAATAGCCTACAACCAGCAGCTGTGGGAAGGGGCCGTGACCGGGTTTGGAGCTATTTACGCCAGGGACCAGAATTTTCGCAATGCTTCAAGCCTGTTCTATGACTCCCTGGTTAAGGTTGGTGACGCCAGGCTGGCCGCCAATCAGTTGCCGGAAGCTTACCTGCATTACGCTCGGGCGGCCCGCCTGAAGAATGTTACCGACACGCGCTACGCCCAGGCCCGCACCACCAGTACCGAAAGCCAGCTTCGCCAGGCTGGCAAACCCATACCGACCTTGCCAGCTTCCTGAATTTAACGGCCCGGTTTAGACACTCGCCAGGGGCGAAAAAGCAAATTTTCAGTCCGACCAGAGGCGAAGCTCTCCAATCAGAGGTATTCATGAGTTACGAGAAACCCGAGGACAAGTGGAAACGGGAAAAACAATACCAACCACCGGCCCCCGTACCGGCCGGTCCGCCCACCGCTGCCGCCGGCGATGAAACCCGCTGGAACCAGGAGAATCAGGGCCAGGCCCGCCAGGCAAACCCGGGACAGGTAGCGCCATCCCCACCCAACGGGCCGGAAGCCCAATGGGTACGAGAGAAACAGGGCCAGCGCCCTGCCCCGCCGCCCGTACCCGGCCCTGAAACTCAATGGGCCCGTGAAAAACAGGGCCAACCTCAAAACCAACCGCCCGCTGCACCTGATGCCCGGTGGTTGCAAGAGAAGCAGGGCCAGCAACTGCCGCCGGGTTACCGTCCAGGCCAGGACCAGCAGTGGTTACGAGAAAAACAGGGCCAACACCCGGCTGGTGCGCCTGGCGGACCTAACCGGCCTCCGGCAGCGCCAGAAGAAATCGCCTGGCATCAGGCCAAAGGAGCGGCCGCCGCACCACCGGCCCGTTCCCGGTCAGGACTGTACCTGTTATTAGGTATAAGCGCCCTGGTCTTGATAATTGCTATCGCTGTCCTGGTGTTTCTATTACTGACCCAGAAGAGCGGCCAATCTACGACAACAACCCCGACCATATTACCAACTCCGGCGGCCACAACCGCCGCTGTTACCACCGCCACCGGGGTAGTCCAGACAACAACCCCGGCCGTAACCAGTCTACCGGCTTTAACACCAGGCCCGGCAGCCACTACAATGACGGCTAATGATTCGGCCCGGCTGGTTGGGCTGGCCGAAGAAGCCGCCCGCAATAGTCGCTGGGAAGAGGTGGTCCAATCCCTGGAACTGCTGGGAGAAACCGACCAAAATTTCAACCGGGCCAAACCGCTGCTGGTTAAAGCTTATTTTGAGCTGGGAGAGCAGCAGCTCAGCCAGGGCAGCAATACCCAGGAATCGGCTAACCGGACCCTGATTTACTACCGCAAAGCCAACGCGCTTGACCCCGGTTTTGAAGGTTTGAGCCGGGCCTTGCAGCGCGCCGAACTCTACGGCCAGGGCCTTTTGCAGTTCGACTCGGAACAGTTCAGCCAGGCTGTTACGACTCTTAAACCGCTTTATGATGAAAAACAGCTTGAAAGAGAAGGCGTCCACTACCGGAATACGGGCGAAATACTGTATACCGCTTATATAAAGCTGGGCGACAGTTCTTTTAATCTGAACAGCCTGGCCGACCTGACCAAAGCCAAAGCCCGTTATGGTGAAGCCCTGGCGCTGGACGTCAATAACAAAGACCAGGCCAATGCCAAGCTCCAGCAGGTAGACCGCGCTATAAAATTGTTGGGACCGACACCGACGCCCGCAAAATAACCAGGGACTAAACTTATGTTGTTGGAAAATGCCCAATTTGGCGGCTATAAACTTAAAAGCTTGATTGGCAAAGGTGGGGTAGCCGAAGTCTGGTTGGCCGACCAGTTAGCCCTTGACCGTGAAGTTGCCCTCAAAGTGCTGCCCGCCGAACTGGTTGGCAGTGAGGATGTTGAGTTTGTCGAACGCTTCAAGCGGGAAGCTCAGGCCATTGGGCACCTGGACCACCCCGGCATTCTGCCGGTCTTTGACTACGGCCAGGCGGAGGGCTATCTCTACCTGGTGATGCCTTACGCCCGGGGCGGCAATTTGCGCAGTCGGGTCCGAAAAGGCGTCCTTACAAAAGCGGAAGTTATACCTATTTTTGAAAATATCCTGGGCGGCGCGGCCCATGCCCACAGCCAGGGTGTCATCCACCGTGACTTGAAACCGGCTAATATCCTCCTGCATGAGGACGGAAGGGCCTATATTGGCGACTTCGGTATCGCCAAAACTATGGACAACAGCACTACCCTGACCCAGGCCGGTCTTATCATGGGTTCGCCATCGTATATGGCGCCCGAACAGTTCATGGGCCGGGCGGACTACCGCAGCGACATTTATTCGCTGGGACTTATCCTGTTTTTCATGCTGACCGGGCGTAAGTTATACGCCGGACGCCTGCCTTTTGAAATCGGCAACCGGCATCTGAACGACCCTATTCCCTTACCTGACCCCCAGGTACCGCCTGAATTTGAGCCGTTCTTGCTAAAAGCCCTGGCAAAGAAACCGGAGGACCGCTTTCAAAATGTCCAGGAAATGCTGAAAGCTTTTAAAGCAATTAGCCTTGTGAAAGCTCCATTAATCAGCCAGACCCAGGACTCAATGCCGGTGGAAAGACCGACCATGCCAACCCCCATAATAAGTGATGAGGCGCGCTGGCATCGCGAGAAAACCGCCAGACCGGCGGTTCCACCTACGACCCCTTCTTCCAACGAAGCCCGGTGGCATCAGGAGAAGGGCGCAGTCCCGGCCGCCAACCCGCAGGAAGCCCGGTGGCACCAGGAAAAACAGGCGGTTCCAATCCCGCCGCCTTTACCTGACCAGGCCCGGGAGAAACAGGGCCAGGCCGCCCCACCATCACCGGGCCAGATTTCTGACCCCAATTATGCCCGGTATTCGCAGGAAAAAGCTTACCAGGCACCCCAGGTACCGGGAACACCTTATCCGCCTCCACCAGGCCAGGGGCCACAAAGAACCGCACCAACCCTTCCTGACGAGGCCCGCTGGCGGCAGGAAAAAGGCGGTCCAACTCAAGGTGCAGTTCCAGGTCCTGGGTTCAATCAGCAAGCTTACCGGGCTGATTATAATACACCTGTTCAGGGATATGTCCCCGGACAAACTCTGCCCGTCCCTCCGGTTAAGCGCAAACGTAAACTTTCGGCCTGGCTGCTCGTTGCAATTGGAGTACTGGTTATCGCCATTGCAGCAGTGGGTGTCACGCTCTTTCTCAACAACAACCGGACCCCGGCTACCCCGGTGGCCTCACAGTTCACCACTACCGCCAGTGCCAGTACGGCAGCCGTTGTCAGCACCACCGCCGCCACGACCGTCAATAATCCAGCTACACCTCCGCCGACCACTCAGCCTAACCTGAGGACGATTACACCTGTAACAACCCCGCCAGTACAGTCCGCTTCGCCGGGAACAGCACCCGTGGTACAGCCCTCTTCACCACCTGTTACCACCGGCGCAACGGTAAATGGAAACCCCGCGACACCGCCAGGCACCAGTCCGGCGACAAACAATCCGGGGACGGTCCTGTTGAGCGGGCATGCCGGGCCGGTAAATTCGATCGCCTGGAGCGCCGACGGGCGCTTTTTCCTGAGCGCCTCCGATGATAAAACCCTAAAAATCTGGGACGCCGCGACTAATAAAGAAGTTAAAACCCTGGACGATAAGGCCAAACCCAATACTGACCGGGTCCTTTCAGCCGTATTCAGCAAGGACGGACAGTTTGTAGTTGCCAGCCTGGCCGATAAATCGGTCCACATCTACTCGGTCAAGGATGGAACTTTACTGGCATCGCCTAAAGGTGACCTGACCGCCCCGGCCGGGATTTCAGCGGACCAGGCCCTGGTACCTTATGTGGGGGCCAGGACCCTCCGGACCTGGAACATTTCAAAGAAAAGCGCCGGGCTTGAATTTCCCTACTTTGACGCTAAAGTAGCGGGCCTGGCCCCGACGGCCCTGGCCTTTTCGCCCGACAATACGACCCTGGCCCTGGGTCTGAATAACGGCCGGATTATTTTCTACAAAGTAGAGAATGGGCAACCCCTGATGGTTGTCGAACCTGCCGCCAACGTCAAGAATGGAGTCCGGTTGCTGGCCTGGTCGGCTGGCGGTAACCGGCTGGCTGTTGGCCGTGAGAAATCTTTTGAAACCCTGTCGGTTGACCTGAAAAACAAGCTGGCCCTGCCAACGGCGGTGAGCCAATCGCTTGCGGCCCCCGCCAGCGGCCTGAGCATCAGCCAGGATGGCAAACGGCTGGCGGTCAGCAGCCAGAACGGCGAACTCCAAATATGGTCACTTGAAAATAATCAGATGGTTAGCCGCTTCAAAATCACCGCAAACCCGGTAATCGGGCTTAACTGGAGCCAGGATAACCGGCAAATTACCGTGGCTACCGGGGGTAACAGCCCGGCCCTGAACACCTACCCTTCCCAACCTACCGAACGCAACCTGACCGTAGCCATCAATCCCCAGAACGGCACCAGAGTTACCGGTAACGGCTTGCTTACCGAGATACCGGGAGGGTCGGTCAGGGTTACCTTAAATGTAGAAGGCCTCGAACCGGGCCAGCATAAAGTCCATATTCACGCCGGAACTTGCACCAACCAGGGCGACATTAAATACGACCTGGAAAATCTCAGGACTGCCGCCGATGGGAAAGCTACCGCAACTACAGTCATTAAGGCTGACTTTACCGCTTTAACTACCGGTAGTTTTTATATCAATGTCCATAACGATCCCGGCACTGATACTTATATTGCCAGTTGTGGAGAAATTCATGTCTGAAAGAATCAAAAATAACCCTAACCGAAATGACAGCCCTGGGCCTGGCCCCGCCAGTAACCGGACCAGCATTACAGTGCTGGCCGCACCCCGGGTTTTGAGCTTTATCGGACAGGAAACTTTGCGATATGACGACCAGGGCCTGGAAACTGGCGGAATCCTGGTGGGAAGCTGGTTGGATAAAGATACGGTTTACCTGGTTGGCGCTACGGGGAGCGGTCCCCGGGCCGAACACGCCCAGTATAGTTTTGCCGTGGATACCGATTACGCCAATGCCGAATTAACCCGGCTGCGCCAGAGCTTCCCCGGCTCCGATTATGTGGGTGAGTGGCACAAGCACCCGGCTGTCCTGGAAAAGCCCAGCCAGGGTGACCTGATGACCGGCCAGCAACTTCTGGCCGACCCTGACTACCCTGACCGGTTGATTAACCCGATTATCACGGTCCAGAATCACCAGGCACTGTTTCACTTCTTCTATCTGGACCGCGACCTGACGGATTTTGTCAGGCTCCAGGAACACGGACACCTGGAAGCCGATAACGATAACGAACCCTGGGAGGACGGCAGCACAATCTACCACGCCAATATTGTCATGGTGCCAAAAGCCGCCCCACCTATACCGGCTACCCCGCCACCCGCACCTGGCCCGGTCCCAATAACGGATTTACCCAATCCCTTTACCGGCGATGCCACCGATATTGACTCACAAACCCTGAAAAGGTTCTCAACTATTTTCGACCCGCTGCCACCGGCCCGCCTGTCTACGCACTATACCGATGCACAGGCCGGTCCTATTTTTGAACCGGTGCCACCAGCCCAACTATCACCTAATTTTACGGGGTACCCACCCGGGCCGGAAAATGAAAGTCACGACTCGGACGCCACGGTGGCATTCAAACCGATTGCACCACCGCCCCCCGTAAAATCATCGTCAACCCTGATATTTTTGTTCATTGGGCTGGTCCTTTTGTTTGTGATACTGCTGGCCCTTTACATTTTAACCCGCTAGAACCCGGGCGAAGCTAGAGTATTGGCCCGGTTAAAGACTATCTGTATCAGTTATGTCCCAGTTTTGTCCCTTCAAAACCAGGCCGGACGCCTTTAGAATAATAGGGATCGTAAAATTTCTGGGAACATAGTTTTAATTTATATCAGACCTATTGGGCTAAACCGGTATAGTCCGGAGATTTACCGGTTTAGCCCATTTAGCAAAGAAATCGGAAGGTAATATGCCGGGCCGGTTAGACCGTATCAACCAGATATTGACCGAAGTAGAACATAAAGGAACGGCCCTCCTGGAAACCCTGGCCGGTCTGGACAATTGCCAGGTTGAACCGGGAAGAGTTGAAATACTCGGGGCCGGTGAGGGCCGGGCTTTTTTCCGGCGCCAGTCAAACGGGCTGCCCATCTGGTCCGACCTGACCCTGGTTAACCGGAATTCCGGTGGGAAAACATTTGATTTTAACCTGGATTTTAACGAATACAACGCGGAATATACCGGGTTAAAGGCCCGGCAACTGGCCGCCACCCAGGATAAATTCCCGCTGGATGCTACCGACGCCCTGGAAGCGCTAACCCTGGCAACCCTCGTCCGGGATATACCGGTGATTGAGGCGTTAATTAACCGGCTGGCTATCCAGTTCCCGGCCCTACCTGAAACCATGCGAGACCTGGCGGGCCGGGGCAATACCCGGTTGCGCAGCGTGTACGGGCGAATCCTGGCCCTGATGAACCAGGAAGCCGCCTGGCAAGTACTCCAACCCCGGCTACTCCTGGAGACCTCCGCCGGGGTACGCGCCGACATTATTACGGCCACAATTCTGAACAGCCAGACCAACGAGGACGGCCTTCCGGTGGCTATCCTGGAAGAATGGCTGACCGGGGACAACCTGATTGACCCGTTAAGCTGTGTCCTGGCCCTGACGGGCCTGGGCTTGCAGCTCTCCCCGGATATCTTTGGCCTGATTCAGCCGCAGCACCAGGACCTGTTGAAAGCCTGGTTTAAACCGGAACCCGCCACCATTTATTGAAAGTTGACAGAGAAATCTTATGGCTGTTGAAGAAATTGAGTGGAATATTGCCGTTTGCGCCAGCACTTATGCCGAGCTCGGCGAAGCCTGGGCCACTTTAAGGCTTATTAACGCCCAGCTTGAAGAACCAGATGGAGGCCGGGTCTTGAACGAAAGCGGTGCGGCCGGGTATTACAAAACCGCCCACGAGCTGGTAGCGGATACCTTGCGTGGCCTGGACCAATTCCTGAGTATCCAGGGCAATTACCTTGAAGGTATACGGCGGGGGGTCCATGTTGACCTTTCCGAATTAAAAAACCTGGTGGCGGACAGCGGCCCGGAAAAAGCCCCGGGCGGACCGGCCCCCTTGCTGGCCGAAAACCTGCTGCCGGTCTTGCCACCGGAAGCCGCACCCGGCCTTAACCCGGAAACATATGCTACCCGGACCGACTTTTCCAGCGGTGAAATATACCCGGGGCTGTTTGCCTTTGAAACACCGCCGCCCTGGCTGACCGGCTGGTTGCAATATGTTGCTTACGGCAGCTATACCGGCCAGGTCGCGGCCGCAAACCCGCCCTGGACCGAACAGGTCCAATATTCAAATGTCTGAACAAAACCGGACTTATTTACCGGTGGTTTCTCCTATCCAATGGTTTCTAAGGAGATTTCACAAGCTACTTAACTTTACTTTACTGGCATTGACCACCGGGTTTATCTACTAAAACCCCTTTGTGGGAATCGGAAACGGATTGCATAAATGGCCGACATAGCTTTACTGGATATGGCCCGCCAGGCCGAACAACTGGCCGATTTCTGCCAGACCTTGAAGGGAAGACTTCGCCTGACAGACATCAGCATTGACTCGGAAATGGGCCGCTTTTTCCTGTCTCACAAAGGGGAAACCCCCGATGTACTGCGCCGCAACTACGCGCAGTGGCAGGACAATTTGCTGCAAAGTCTGCCCCAGTTTTCGGCGGTAGTCCGCCAGTGCCGCCGTCAGGCCGTTGAATGGCGGGCCGAATACAATCTCCAGGAACAAGCCGAAGCCCAGGCCCGCCGGGCTGAAGCAGAAGCCGCCAGTAAGGCCCAGGCCGAAGCCGCTAAAAATTAACTGTCGGGCGGCTTAACCCGCCCGACCTACCAGTAATCAACGGTTGAAAACAGCAAAGTATGAGGCGAAAAATTACACCGGGTACCGCGTTACTTTTATCCTCCTCCGCTATCCTGGCCTTCCTGTTAATTCTAGGAGGACTTGGCGCGTGGTCGGCCGGTTTTTCCAGGCAGGAAGCCATAGCCACCCAGTATGCCCTGGATACCGCGATTGCCCTCGGCAAGATTACCCCGACTATTACCGATTCGGCCCTGGAAGCATTTTACCAGCGCGGCGTGGCCGCCTACCGGGCCAAAGACTACCCCAACGCCATCACCCAGTTAGATACTGTTGTCCGTTACCGGGCCTACCGGGACACCGCCGCCTATTTGCTGCTGGCCTTCAAAGCCCAGGGCGACCTGCAAGCCGGGCAGCCCGATAAACTGACTGTGGCCCCGCTTACTTATGCGACCGGGTTGGAACTGGTCAAAAACAAAGGACCAGAAGTAATGCAAGGCTTCCAGCGCTCGCCCGATTTGCTGGGTACGGCCACCTACCCGACCCTGCTAAAAAGCATCCAGGACCAGCAATTCTGGTCCGACCATTACGCCAGGGGCAACTCTTCGGCCAGTTTCAGCGGTGGGAACGATTGGTGGGACCAGACTATTCCAGAATGGGAAAAGGTCTACCAGTCCAACCCGGGCTACCTGAAAGATAATTCCCTGCTGGCCCTCAATCAGCGCCTGTCCGATACCTACAAGACCAAAGCACTGGACCTGTGCCGGGTTAAGGGCGACTATGCCGGGGCCCTATCGGCGGTAAACCGGGGCCTGGAAATTAGCTATAAGAGCAAGCTGCCAGAGCAAAAGCAAAGCATTCTACTTAATTTGTACTACTTTATCACCCAAAATCAGTGCCAGGCCGGATAAAATTTTTATGGTTAGCTTCTTCCTGTTTATTTTAGTCGAAATGACCGCCCTGTTTGGCGGGCTGGGCTGGCAGTTGAACCAGGTATTGGATAGCAGCCGCCTTAACTGGTTGATCGTAGGGGGCGGGATAGGCTGCGGCCTGGCGCTGGGCCTTATCGGGGGCTGGCTGGCCGGGCAAACTACCAACCGGCCGCCCCGGGCAGTCTTTCTCTGGCTGGGAGCCATTTTAGGGGCCGCCGCTTTCGGTGCGGCCGGTAATTACCTTTTACACCTGGCTAACCCCCTGGTTTTGCTGGCAGCGGTAGGCGGTTCGCTGCTGGGAGCCGGTTTCGCGCTGGGCCTGGGCGGGTTGATGCAGCCTTCGAGCCAGAAGAAAATGGCCCCGCAGATGATGATGGCTTATCCAGGCCCGCCGGTAATGCCGCCCCAAACCGTCGCAGGGCCGGTCCAATCGTCCGAGCAAGAACTAAAACGGCTGCGCAAGCGGCTCTACCAGGAAGCCCATAATCTGGTCCAGAATCCGTCACTGGTCAGCCAGTCGGTGGCCGGGACTACCTGGCCCGAACCACAACTTTTCGTGGTGGACCCCTCTCATATGGCCTTGGTGCTGGTTATACCCTGTTACCTGGGCCAGCTAACCTTTTTCATTGTCTGCCCGACCGGGTATCCCGAACGGGCCCCGGTGGAGGTGCACATGGAACTTGTCCGGCCTGGCGGCAGCGCCCCGATTACTATCGACTATGACGGCCGCCGCCTGAACAACTGGCAGCCCGGCTCAAACCTGGCGAACGTACTTAAAGACGGTTTTCTACAGATTGAACAAACAGTGTTGGGTTGAGAAAATAATGACTATGGTTTCATCCGGGAAAAAGTTAAAAAAACCGCAAAGAGCGGCCCGACTGCCTTCCAGGAAGGTTGGCAATAGTTGGCTGGTCCAGGCCGTGTTAACCGGCCTGATTTTGTCGGTCGTTATCTGGCCGCAAGCAACTGTCAACAGCCAATCAACCTGTAACCCACCCGTATTTAAGACCGGCAAGACTATTACCGCCGACTTTTGCCGCTACTGGCTGGATAATGGCGGTGTCAGCATCTTTGGTGAGCCAATAACCGACCCGGCCTTTGAAATTAGCCCGCAAACCGGCGAACGGCTCTTAACACAATGGTTCGAACGCCACCGCTTCGAACTGCATCCAAAATCCGGTGGCGGCAGCGAAGTCCGGCTGGGTAAGTTAGGCCTGGAGTTGCGGGCCGAAGCGATTAATAAAGGCCCGGTAGGTGAAATTGACCCGGACTTCCGGCCGGCCGCTCCGCTTGGCGACCCGGATTTCCCGGCTGACCAGCAAATGTACTTCGACCAGACCAAACATAATCTGCGCTTTAAGTTCCTGGATTACTGGAAGAAAAACGGTGGGGAAGAACGCCTGGGACTACCCATCAGCGAAGAACGCCTGGAATTCGAACCGGAAACACAGCGTTATTTCGTGACCCAGTGGTTCGAACGCGCCCGCATGGAATACCACCCGGAGAACCAGACCACCACCGATGTGCTGCTGGGCCTGTTAGGGGCCCAACTCCGCAAGCCGGATGCCGAACGCCAGAAACGGCTGGATTTTCAGTGGAAGCTGGGACGTAGCGGCACTTTCCTGGACCAACCGAACAGCGTCTTTGTGGACGGTACCGGCAACATCTACATAAATGACCGGGCCAGCGGCCGCATAGACAAATACAATTCAAAATATAAGCTGGTCAATTACTGGTTCATGGTCGGCGGCGGCACCCGCTTACCGGCCCTGGAAGGCGGCACTCAGGCAATAGCCGGGTTTGCTAAAGCGCCCCCTAATAACACCCTGGGAGGTACACCCGCGCCCACCCCGACGCCTACCCCAAAACCGAGTGTCAGTCCTACTCCCGGGCAGGCCCAGGAGAAGCCGCCCATTCTTTACAGCCTGGCTCCAAACAAGACAAACCTTGTCCGCAGATTAATGGTCACCGGGGAATGGCAAACAATCGAACTGAAACCTTCCGGGGATGCCGACAGCGATACCCCCAATTTCGGCCTGGCGGTAGGCAGCGATGAAAGCATATATGTGCTTAAGTCAGCCGCCTACGCCAATTACCTGGTTTTTAAGTACAATGCTAAAGGCGATTTTATCAACAAGTTTGTCCGGCGCGGTGAAGTAACCGACCCTACGGCGATTGCCGTCAGTGGCGATAAACTTTACCTGGCCGATGGCAACGCCGGTAAATACTTCGTTTTTGACTCGGCCGACAATGGCAAAGGCGAAGCCCTGAATAAAGACGGCTACAACTTGCCCGGCATCGGCAAACCCCGCACAATCCTGTCTATCGCCGTTGATGCAAACGGTAACGTGATGGTAGGTGAAACCGGGAAAATTACCCGCTTCGACTCGCGAAATAGCGGGCCGCTGGAATTCCCTATTACGGCCGGACGTGCGGTCGGCCAGCTTATGAACCCGGCCGGGATGGTAACCGACCTGAAAGGTAATCTTTATGTCGCCGACCCGGCCAATCACCGGGTAATCGTGGTTGACCAGGCCGGAAACCCCCGCGACCGGATTGAGTCCGAGCCTTTTAACCTGGATGGTAACCTGGGAGCGGCCCGTTCGGTCGTGGTGACTTCGGGCTCCAGTTCGTTGGTCCTGGTAGCCGACCCGGTCAACGAAGTCATCCAGAAATTCGACGCGACTGGCAAGTTTCTGTCGCGGTGGACCGCTAAAGGCGTCGCTTCGCTAGCGGTCAGCCCGGCCGGTGAAGTTTACGGCCTCAATACCGGACAGGCAACCGTTACCAAGTTCGACATTGACGGTAAGCAACTGGCGCAATGGGGCGGCGTGGGAGCGGATAAAGGGAAGTTCCGCTTTCCGGGAGGAATTGCGGTTGGCAAGGACGGCAGTGTTTTCGTAGCCGATACCGGCAACCAGCGCATTCAAAAGTTCGACCCTAAAGGGGCCGCCCTCACGACCTGGGGTACCAAAGGACCTGGCGAAAAAGAGTTTGGCGGCAGCGGCCTGAGCGACCTGTACAGTGGCCCTACTTCAATTGCAGTTGAACCTTCATCCGGCAATCTTTATGTAGTCGACTCGGCCAGCGCCCGCATCATCAAATACGACCCTAACGGCGCTTTCCTGGGAGTGCTGACCCAGGCCAACGTTGATCCTTCGCGGCCCTTTGAGCCGATAGCGGTTGCCGCCCCGGCTTTCCAGGTTGAGAAACAACAGTCGTCCTCAGTCAATACCACACCCAGCCCGGCTTCCAGCAGCGTGGATGATACCGGCCTAACCAACGGCATTTACATTATGGCTTTACAGGGAATATATAAGTTGAATGCCCAGGACGGCCTGAGTTTCACTTACTTCGCGGCGGCACCTCTACCCGGCACCGATGGCGGAGACGGCAACATCCACAACCTGACCGGCCTGGCCGTTGATAATAACGGCAACATTTTCACCACCGACAACTTTTCCCGGCTCCAGAAATTCCGCTACAAATAATGGGTGATGGTTCTTTCACAAAATAACCAGGATTGATTCTAAAACCCCTCTAACTGTCGTTAGTTAGAAGGGTTTTTATTTTACAAATAACAAAAACTGGTACTAGCCGGAACCAGGATGACCATATTATTTGGTAAACTTAACTTCCTTGTCTGTGGTTTGAAGAATTTCGCAGGGCCGGGTGAAAGTCACCCTTATGCAGGATACGCCTGGCCCGCCGCAGGATAACCCGGGCATTTTCGAAGTAGACCAGGGCAATGGCTTCGTCAAGGTCACACCAGATAGCATCGTGGGTTTCGCCGGGCTGCGGGCGAGGTTTTTCCAGCTTGGTATTCAGGTCGCGCATCAAGAACCAACGCACCTGCTTGCGCAGGTTACCGCGCCGGGAGTCGGCCAGGTAGCGGGCTTGACCCAGTTCCAGCACGATTTCGCCATTTAAACCGGACTCCTCTTCTACTTCTCGGATGGCCGCCTGTTCTTCGGTTTCGCCTTTTTCCAGGTGGCCCTTGGGAAGGTCCCACCACCCACTCTGGCTGCGCTCGATCAGGCCGACCAGGAAGCCTGGTTTCCCATCTTTTTTGCGAATGTATGGCCGGAAAACAACACCCCCGGCCGAACGGTCTTGCGGTGGCAGGGAAACGTCCCAGCCATCCAGTATTTGATTTTCCTGTTCCTCAGTCACTATTCAACCTGGCGGTAAGCGTCCAACAACATCACGGCGCGCGTGCGGACTACTTCGGTTAGCTCACTATCTTTGACAACCAGATGTATGCGCCGGACATGCCGGTGAAATTTACGCATATCATCATTATTCAATCCGCTGACTTCCCCCCAGGGGGCCGGGTTCGGCCAGCCATGAGGAGGCCGTTCGCAAACTACATTTAAGACAATCTCAAAGCCTTTTGGCTCCGGGATATCCAGTAATATTTCGTTGCCCCGCAATTTCCGGCCAGTCCATTCGCCGACCATCTCACACCAAAGCTCTTCCAACCGCTTGCGGCGGACCGGGTTATACTTCAGGACCGCCAACCGGGCAAACATTGTATCATCTTCGGCCAGCGAAAGGGCCCGCTTGTAGAAGCGCCTTTCTTGCAGGTCGGTAATCAGCTCATGAGCGATTGAGTCGGGCGGGGTGGTCTGCTGGATAAGAGCGATAACCGAGGCGTCATCACTGCGTTCCAGTTCGGCCCCACCAAAAGCGCCCAGGGCCAGGGCTTCCTGTATCGAGCGCAGGAACATCACCGTCGCAATCCGGTTGGTATGGTGCCAGTAGACATTGTAAAACATCAGGTAACGGGCGAAAATAAGCGATTGCAGCGCCCCGACCCCTTTTTCATCAATCACCAGTTGCAAGTTGGCCTCGGAATTGACCGGTTCGGGTTCGGGCCAGATACGCAGCGAGTCAATCAGTCGCTGCACGTCAACCATCCCGTAAGGAACATTGCAATAACGCGAATCGCGGGTCAGGTAATCCAGTTTATCGGTATCCAGGGCCCCGCTGATTAGCTGGCGCAGGACCAGTTCGCGCTTGTTCAGGAATACATCACCGCCTTTGGTAATAAAAGCCGCGACTTTTGCCGGGTCTACCTGCCAATCATTCCGCAGAATAGAGCCAATTTCCTGCCCCAGCACAATTTCCCGGCCAATTGTTTCGTGGCTGCGGACGATGTTCAGGTCCAGTTCTTCAACGGCATGGGAAAATGGATAATGGCCGATATCGTGGAGCAAGGCGGCCGAAAGGGTCGTATTAATTTCCTCACGTGTGAAATTAAAACCGCCGCGCTTTAAAAGGTGCAAAATCGCCAGGCGGGTCAGGTGAAAGACCCCAATACTGTGTTCAAAGCGGGTGTGGTGAGCGCCCGGCCAGGTCCAACTGGTAAACCCAAGCTGCTGCACCCGCCGCAAACGCTGGAAAGGCGTGCTGTCCAACAACCGCATAACTTCACGCGGCAGCGGAATATCGCCCCATATCGCATCCCGGATTATGCCTTCCGGCTGTTCGATCAAACTCAGGATTAACTTTTCACGGGTGTTTGAGTGGCCTTCAAGCTGGGTCATTGGTCCCTTTTAACTCTCATTAGGATTTCATCAATTTAGACTGCAAATTATACGCTGTCCAACCTATCTTTGACAAGAAATGTTGAACCTGAAAACTGTTATTATTATTAAATGTTATTTATTTGCAAATCGCTGGCCTTAATCTTGAAGGAAAGTATCCGGCCCTGGCTGGGTCAGGACTATTTCGGACCGGTTAAAAGTTAGTGATAGGCGAAAAGCCATTTTGTGAAAGGTGTTCTGGTGTGCCACAAATAGATTCTTTACAGGAGTTGGGTCAGGTTTTTTTGCCAATGAAGCTGAATAACCGTTCGGAGCCTTATTACTTTATTATGGATACCGGGGCCGGTATGAGCGCGGTCGAAGAAAAGGTCGCCAACGAACTAAGGTTACCGATTATGGGCCGGACTGAACTGGCCGGGACCGCCGGTATATTAGAAGTACCAATCAAGCAACTGGACGCGGTGGCACCCCAGCGCCGGGGTTACCCTGTCTCAATCCTGACCCATCACGGCTTGCTGGCAACTACCCAGGATTTAAGCCAGTTCCGGGTGCCCTTACCGGCCCCTTACGAGGCCGGGCTCCTGGGCAATGATTACCTGCGCCATTTCGTGGTAGAAGTAGATTTCTTCCCGCCTTCGGTCCAGCTTTCCCGGCCCTACGGTTACATACCGGCCGGTGTTAACCCTGAGAAATTCTTGCCCTTCCGGCTTGACCGCAGCAAAATCATGCGCATCCAGGCCCGGTTGGACGGCTGGTTGGAAGTTGAACTGCGGGTGGACAGTGGTGCCGCTACCCTGACATCGGTAGCCTGGCCTTACCTGAATATCACGACTTCCAACTGGCGCCAGTTGTGTGAAAAACGGTCACACTACACTTTCCACGATACGGTGGCCGCCAAAGGTATGGGAGGTCGGGTCGATTTGCAGGTGGCACAGATAGATTTGCTGGAAATCGGCCCGCTTCGTTTCGAACGGCCCCGGGTAGTAGTGCAACCGGAGCAGGGTATTTTTGCCGACCCCCAGGCAGTCGGCTTTATATCGCTGAACTTGTTTGAACCGGGCCAGTGGATTACCTTCGATTACCCGGCCGGTAGAATCTACGTACCCTGATAAATATTGCCCTGCTAGTGCCTACTTTAACAATTGCCTTCAATGGAGAAGTGCAAAAGAAGGTGTAATTCCGCTCCCTTTTAGGGGTTGCCGTTTTGTTAATTGCAGTCTGGGTGGTACATAAATGGATAATAGTAACCATATTGGACAGGAAAACCCGTCAAAGGCCCGCCAGGCCGATAGACTAACCCTGCGTATTGGCATCTTTATAGGGATAGGGCTTATTGGCAGTCTGGATGAAGTTGTCCTGCACCAGTTATTGCAGTGGCACAACTTCTACGTGCATACTGACCAGTTCTGGCGCATCTTTAGCGACGGTCTTTTTCACATTTTCTCAGCCGGTATGCTGGTGGTCGGACTCTGGCAACTCTGGGCCAGGCGGCATTTTTTAAGCGAAGCGGGCCGGGTACAGGCCCTCGTTGCCGGTATTTTGCTGGGCATGGGCGGCTTTAACCTGTACGACGGTCTTGTCCAGCACAAACTGCTAAATCTGCACCCGGTGCGCGAGGGTGTGGCGGACCAACTTCCTTACGACCTGGTTTTTAATGGTATTGCCTTACTGCTGCTTGTAGGTGGCTGGTTCCTCTGGAAAAAGGTGAAAGACTCAAGAAATTATTAGTTTGACCGGTCCATTCTCCGGCCTGGTGCCCCCTTTTTGTTAACGAATCACTAATAATTTTTAATATAGTATTGAATTTCAACTTTATTAGTATATACTGGATATAGTCCCCACTACGCATCTCTGCGCAAGGTTAATACTAGGAAGTTTATAGTATTTCCACTTCTGGCAAGGAGGTAATTTCATGTCCCAACAAAACCTCGATATTGTAAGGAACGCCTACGCCGCTTTTGGGCGAGGTGATATTCCCGCTGTAGTAGCCACCTTTGATCAAAACATTGAATGGGTTTCACCACCGGGGTCCTACCGGGTGGGCGGCGTCCATAAAGGAGCGGACGCGATTATAAAGAACTTTTTTATGGTACTTGGTGAAATCTGGGAAAATCTTGACGTCACTCCAAGGGAGTATGTAGACGCCGGAGACCGGGTATTTGTGCTGGGGACGGCTCGGGGAAAAGGCAAGGCCACCGGCAAGCCGGTTGCGGCGTCTTATGTCCACATATTTGAGTTTAAAAATGGTAAGGTAACTCGTTTTGAAGAATACGAGGATACCGCCACCATCCGCGAGGCTCTCCAACCGGTAACCAGCACCATTGCTTAAGCCGGTTAATTTAGACCATAAATGTGTAGCTCACTCCTGGCGAGTTAGCTACACTTTTTGTTTAGTTTGTTAGTACTATAAAAGTCTTGCTACCCTTTAATTGTTACCGGTCGTTTTTCCTGGATGGAGCGGTTAACCGCCTGGGTAACCCGGTGAGTACGTAAAGCTTCTCCGTAATCGCACCTGATACGGTTGTCACCACCGGCCACCGCTTCCAGGAAATCGCGGTTTTGCCGTACAAACGGGTCCACGGTGACCGGTTCCACCCGGTGGTTGCCCTGCCCTTCATCAACCACAAGCTGATCGTAGGCCAGGCTGATAGTTATGCCATCACTAAAAAATTCCAGGCCACCCCGGTAGCGGCTTTTAAGCAGCGAAGTTGAGGTGATTGTGCCAATTACCCCGTTAGCAAATTCAAGAGTAACCACCGAAACCCGGTCTACGTCAATAGCCTGGTTCTCAGGATGGAAGTTCCGGCCCAGGGCGTAAACCTGGCTGACTTCCCCAACCAGCAACCGGGCCAGGTCAAATAAATGGGTCGTTTGCTCTACATTCTGGCCGCCGGACTGGGCATGTTTAGACCACCAGGCGGGCGGTGGCAATGCATCCAGCCAGGAACCAATAACCATTTCAGGGATATGTCTTCCTAAAAGCTCCTTGACCTGTTCGGTGGTGTTCAGGTAGCGCCACTGGTAACCCACCGAAGTTATTGCTTGCTTTTCCTGGACCACCCGGCCGATTTCTTCAGCGGTATCCGGGTCAGCCGAGAGCGGTTTTTCTACAAAAAGCCCCAGCCCCCGTTCCAGGGCCGCTAACTCCACTTCCCCGTGAGCATCGGGCGTCAGGCAGATAAAAACTGCGTCCAATTCCGGTTGCTCGAACAGCCGTTGATAATCATCATAAGCGGCTGCCTTCAGGCCAAATTTATCTGCCAGGGCCCGGGCTTTTTCCAGGGAACGGCCGCAAATCCCGGTCACTTCAACATTATCAATTTCCTGCAAGGCCCTAATGTGGCGTCCCGCAATTCCGCCGGTCCCGACAAATCCTACTTTCAACGGTTTCATGTTTCCTCCTTTGCTTGAATACAAATTTCGGGAACTTTACCCTGTCCCTTTTTAATGATAAAAAGAGGTTTTGATATCCGGCCAAACTTTTCAAAGCCGCTTACCTGAATTATAAATCCTGGATTTTGACAGGCAAAGTAAGCTGTTAGGTCGCGGCAAGCCGCCGCCCTACCAGGCGTAATAGTAATACTTCTAATGATACTTCTTTGAGGCCAGTTTTGAAAAATTTCAGGCCGGGGGAACTGCGGTTTCGGGCATGGTCTTAATCAGGGCTAGTTTCGCCGTTCGAGGCAGTTGTTTAAGGGCATATTCGCGTTTACGGGCAGCGGTCTGGTCGGGTAACGCTTCCTGGTAGACCAACTGGACCGGCAGGCGGCTGCGAGTGTATTTAGCTCCTTGCCCGGCATTGTGGCGTTTGGCCCGATCCTCGGGGTTATAGGCCCAGCCGGTATAGAAAGTGCCGTCAGCGCATTCGACAATATAAACATAGGCCGGTCGAAAATTTTCAGTAGTCATTTAGCTTCGGTTGTATGCGCCTCTAAAGCCCGGTAAAAACTTTACCAGGGCAGCTTAACATACTGGAACGCGGTTTATCAACCGTCTTTCCCTATTATAGTTGGAATAATATGTTGGAATGGTAAAGGAACAGGGCGAATTTTTAGGCGGCGTTTTCAACGCGGATGGGGTGAAATTCAGGATAAATTATGGGTGGTACATCATGCCCTGCTTACCGGTCGGAAGGTCCAGGCTGCCTTCCGCCGCTTGCGGGATGGTAGTGCTGACCGGCACCCTGCGGCAAAAAGCCCGGGATGCGGGTTATTACAACTTAAAAGGGTTTCCTATCAAATTTTATTATCCCCATTTTACCGGGTACTACTCATCAAAGGTACCTAACCGCCAAGCCCGGCTTGCTCGGCAACAGTAGCCATGGTCAGTTGAATAACCTTCCGGGTGGTAGTGAAGTTAACATTCTCCAGGGTATCTTTAATAGTATGGTTGTTGGGACTCTGGAGGTTGTAACTGTCGGTAAGGACGACCGCGTTGTGCTGGGTCTGGTCGAAATAGAAATCATCACTCCGGAAGAAAGGTTCGCCCCGCTTTACTTCCAGGCGCAAATTTATCTGGTATTTATCCCGGTAGGACAGGATACTATCCTTGAGGCCCGCGCCGTGATTGATAAAACCCAGGACCATCCAATCTTCGGCGTCCGGGTTATAACCGAAGCTATCAATATTTATCACAGCCGTGCTTGAAGCGGGTTTAATACTGTACCGGGTATAGTTCTGGCTGCCCAGCATGCCCTGTTCTTCCGCGCCAAAGGCAATATAACGAATGGGCCGGGCAAATTGAAAACCCGAAAGCAGCCGGGCCACTTCAAGCAGCCCAGCTATTCCTACCCCGTTATCGTTGGCGCCATAGGCCGGTATTTTGGGGTTGGAAGTACCATTCAGGTTGCGTTCTCCCAGGCTGTCATAGTGCCCTATCAGGATTACCGGCTTAACATTTTTAGCCGGGTCGGCCGGGACATGGTTGGCTACCACATTCGAAGCAACCGTACCTAACCCACCTTCCAGGAAACTGTCGTACTCAACATTAAGACCTAATGCGAAAAAGTAGTTGAAGAGCCGTTCGGCAGCGTAGAGCGAACCGGCCGTCCCGGTGTAGCGGGTGTTCAGGGCACCTTTGCCGGGTACCTCATTTTTGGAAATCTGGTCAACTACCTGCCGCAGGCGGGCTTCGGTAACCTGGCCCAGACGAGTTTTCAATTCTCCCACCGTCAGGTTAGGGGCGGCGGGTTTGGCAGCCAGGGCCATCCCGGCATAGGTAGCTTCCGCCAGGGCCGGGCAGGGACAGGGCTGGGTCAGGCCAGGGATCTGGATGCGCGGCGGTGCTTTATGGACATATAGCTTGGACCGGAAACCAAATCCCAGGTAAAGCGGCAGCACTCCTTTGAAGTAAACCCGGCTGCTGGTTTGGTCCAGAACCTTCCAGGACTTATCCAGCCAGGTTTCCCCCGCCGGGGCAGGTTCGGCGGGAAATTTAAGCCAGAAATAATTAACCGTTTCGGCGGCCTGGTCCAGCAACGCGTACTTTAGACCCGGCAGGTTGGAAAACAAAGCCGCTTCATTCTCAGGTACCAGAGCCAGGATTTGTTCAGGTTGACCTTCGGAAGCCGGAAGATAGTCCACCGGCGTCAAACGACCTGCTTTAACAGTTTCCAGTGGCAACAACCGGGCGACCAGGTTCGTTTCACCTTCGGCCGTTTGGAGCCGAATCAGGGTCAGCGGACCGTTGGGAAGCGGCTGGGCAGTCAGAGGGGTGGTAGCGGCAGGAGTAGAAGTTCCGGCGGTAGTCGCCATAGCCGTAGTAAATGCCAGGTCAGCCGTTCCTGAAACGGTGAGTGAAGACGACTGGGAGGGAGTTGTCCCTGGTGTAGTGATTACCTTGTCAGGAGCGGCCTGGGTAAAGACCGCACCGGCCGGCTTGCTATCAAGGGGGGCTTCCGGGGTTGGAGTTTGTACGGAAGAATTTTTTGAATTCGTCAATGCCGGTAGGGCAGTACCCGAAATCGAAAGAAAAGAAGCCAACAAAAGGACTACTACCAGCAAGCCGACCGGCTTGTTAAACCACCTAGACGCCAATAAATTACCCCGGTTTCAGATTTAGTTGATCAAGAACTGCCTATAGTAATAACAGATTATAAACCAAAGTCTAACATAGAAGGTTAGGTTTGGATTAATTTAGGATTATTATTTTTAATTATCAGCTTAAACACCCTGGCAAGCTTGCCGGAAGCCAGGCAATAAAATACAGAGAGGCGGTTGTAAAAACAACCATCTCTCTGTATTGTAACAAAAATTCTGGGAAATATCAGAAACCTGGTGATTCCTAAAGAAACCTTTACTTTAAGGCTAACTACACTGCTGCCTGGCTTGGGTTGTTCGATTTAGTCGCCGGTTGGATTTCGTGCGCGTCTTCCACTTCTTCCGCTTCAATAGTGATGCGGGGAATCCACCTGAGGAAAGAAGGTATATACCAGTTCCATTCACCCAACAAGCGCATTACAGCGGGAAGCAAAATGCAGCGGATAACAGTCGCGTCGAAGAATACCGCTACGGCCAGTCCCAGGCCCAACTGGCGAATAATAACCAGTTGCATTGTCACAAAGACCGCGAAGACCACGACCATAATTGAAGCGGCGCTGGTAATTACCCCGGAAGTCACACTGATGCCTTTTGTGACCGCGTCATTGGAAGATAAACCCCGGTCGCGAGCTTCTTTAATCCGGGTCAGGATGAACAGGTGATAGTCCATCGAGAGGCCGAACAAAATGGTGAAGATGAAGACCGGCACCCAGCTTTCAACAACGGCCGTCTGCTTGATACCCAGAAAGGAACCAAACCAGCCGTCCTGGAAGACTAGCACCAGGGCCCCATAGGATGTCCCGGTTGAAAGCAAATTCAGAAGGATTGCTTTAACCGGAATAACAATCGAATGGAAGGCTATCAGCAAGATCAGGAAGCTCAGGCCCAGGACAAATCCAAAGACCAGCGGCATTGACCGGGTATAGTTGTCCACGACATCGACCACCAGGGCCGAGTCCCCTCCAACATATGTCTGTACTCCGTCAAGTCCCTTAATATTGGCAGGTACTACTTCCTGGCGCATTTTCCTGACCAGTTCCTGGTTCGCCAGGTCATTTTCTGACCCACTCATGGTCCAGACAACTTGCCCGGCCACGCCGTTAGGTGAAATGTTAACCATTGACGGCTGGCTCAAACCTTTAATCTGTAGGCCAGCTTGCTGCAAATTCTCCATCGCCGCTTTAACTTCTGGCCGGTTAGCTTGTGTCACTACAACCGTTAGTTGCAGGGTAGTACCCTGCGGCCATTTCTGATTCATAACCTTGAGGGCATTGACCCCTTCGATAGAATCGGGGAAGCTGTCAATATCGATCAAGCCCAGTTTCAGATGGAGCACCGGGTAAGTTATAGCCAGTAATAGAATGGTCGAAATCAAAGCCATGATAACCGGATGTTTCATAACCCCTTTAACCAGGCTGCTCCAGATACCACTGCCTTCTTCGCGGTCTTTACCAAAGTACGGTATGCGCCCCCAGTTGACGCCGTTGCCCAGGATAGAAAGGACCGCCGGTAAGAAAGTCAGGCTGCCCAGGACCGAAACCATTACCACCCCGATTGTGCCGATAGCCATCGAGCGGAAAAGCGGGTCGTCCAGGATAAACAAACCAGCCAGCGAAACCATTACAATCACGCCGCTAAAGAAGACCGCCCGCCCGGCCGTACTGCTGGCGACCTCAATGGCCAGCAGTTTATCCCGGCCTTTGCGCCGTTCGTTGCGAAACCGGGTAATCATAAAAAGGGAGTAATCAACCGCTACGGCCAACCCAATCAATACTATAAGCTGGGTCGCATAGGGGCTTACCGGCGAAATCAACTGAGAATAGATGCTCAACAGGCCAAAAGCGGCCAGCAGGGCCGTAACGGCCAGGACCAGCGGGATAACCGCGGCGGAAAAGGCACCAAAGGCGACCAGAAGAATTATAAAGGTCAGCGGGATGGTAATTTTCAAGGAATTATCGAGGTCATGATTGACTATCTCGTTAATATCATCGTTTATCCAGGAGTTGTTCAGGGTAAGTATCTGGTAACCCGGATTTTGAGCCTTTAAGTCGGCGATTACCGCCTTGACCGGCGCTAACCGCGCGGCTACTTCTTTACTGGTGCCGGGCACGGTTGCTACAACCCGGACCGTAGTCGCATCAGGCGAGACTAACCCGGCCTGGGCGGCGGGTGGCAATTGGAAAGGATCAATCACCCGAGAAAATACCGGTTTAGTTTGCCCATTTTCAGTGTAGGTGCGGGCAGTGAGGGTCTGAGCGATTTTACCAACTGCCGCTTTATAGGCCGGGTCGGTGGTCTTTACTCCCGGGTTACTTACAATCAGGTACAGGTCCTGGGAAGCTTCTTTTGTAACCCCGGCATTATAGACAGTATTGGCCTGGAACGACTCGGAATTCCTGGAAGTGCCGGGGTTACTGGCCGACTCGGCCCTGGTACCGCCAATAGCGATACTTAAGAAAAACACGCCAATGGTTAGAATCAGCCACAGGGTAAAGACCAGCCAGCGGTGGCGGGCGCTCCAGGTAGCAATTTTAACTGTAGCGGGTTGTTTCTTTTTGGTTTCATTAGTCTTTGAAAGCTCGGGTTGCATTGATACTCCTTGCTCTGCTTTTGATTAGCGAGCGGTATACTTTTCTATAAATTCAGGTTTGTAACCTGATTTCTAAAGTTTATCACCTGCCAAAGCACCTGCCTGGTAAGAATGATAGAAGGATTAGCAGCATTGCTATAGAAGTAAAAGGCAGACCAGATGGAAATCGCAGCGGCGCGAGGTCTACTCTGGCCGGAGAAGACCACATTTATCCTTAACAAAGCAATATTATTAACCGGGAATTTTACGGCAGTCAAAGATTTATACTCCCAGTTTATGATTGATCTCCCCTAAGTTATGACACACATTGTATCATTTTGTTTCAAAGTTTTATACCGTTTTTATTAAATTCTAAAAATTCATTTTTTAGCAAATTTCAGTTTTATTACCTCACAGCATTAATGCTTATTTTCCGGCAATGTTAATAGAGTTTGGTTAAAAAAAATGGAAAACCGGCCCTTGTGTGATAAAATAAGCAAGTCAAATCATTTAATTTGCTATAGACGAGGAGAGAAAAAACAGGCGTGATAGTCGTAAAAGTTGGTGGCGGAAAAGGAATTAATTTAGATGCGGTCACGACCGACCTTGCCGAATTACATAAGGCCGGGGAGAAGATTGTGCTGGTCCACGGTGGCAGCTATGAAACAAATCTACTCAGTGAGAAATTGGGCCACCCACCCAAATTTGTGACCAGTATTTCCGGTTATGAAAGCCGCTATACCGACCGGGAAACCCTGGAAATTTTCGAAATGGTCTATTGCGGCAAGATAAATAAAAGTATCGTAGAAATGTTGCAGCAAAAAGGGGCCAATGCCATTGGCCTCAGCGGCATTGACGGCCGCCTGCTGGAAGGCACCCGCAAAGATGCCATTAAGATTATTGACGCCGAAGGCCGCCGCCGCGTCTTGCGCGACGACTTTACCGGCAAGACCGAACGAGTGAACCTGGACCTGTTGAACCTGTTGCTGGGCGCGGGCTATTTGCTGGCGATTACGCCACCCGCCATCAGCTATGCCGGTGAAGCTATTAACGTAGATGGTGACCGTGCCGCCGCTGTTATAGCGGCGGCGCTGAAAGCCGAAAAGCTGATTATCTTGAGCAATGTCCCCGGGCTTTTGCGAGATGTAAAAGACGAAACCAGCCTGATTACCCACGTCAAAAAAGACGCGTTAGACCAGGCCATGGCTTATGCCGAGGGACGCTTTAAGAAGAAGGTGATGGGAGCAACCGAAGCGTTAAATGATGGAGTCGGGCAAGTCGTGTTCGCCGATGCCCGCATCGAACGGCCAATCAGTGCCGCTTTAACCGGAAAGGGAACGGTCATAGAATAATGAGCATTCAAGAAAATGATCTTGAAGTTGAGGGGGTAGCGGCTACCGCGCTATCTCACGATTTTACCAACCTGGGCACCCGTGAGACCGAGGACCGCCTCGAGTCAGGCGTTTACCCCAAGCGCGAAATTACTATCGTGCGCGGTGAAGGCGCCCGCCTGTGGGATGACACCGGCCGGGAATATGTTGACTGCGTGGGCGGACAGGGCTCGGCCAACCTGGGCCACTGCAACCCTTACGTGGTTGAGGCTATCGAGAAACAAGCCCGGACTCTGTTGAGCTGCCCGGAAATTTTTTACAACCCGACTCGCGCCGAACTGCTAAAAAAGCTGGTGGAAGTAGCGCCGGTTGGAATGAACCGGGTCTTTTTGTGCAACAGTGGGACCGAAGCGGTCGAAGGAGCTATCAAGTTTGCCCGGTTGCTTACCGGCAAGACCGATGTTATCGCGACCGTTCGCGGCTTTCACGGCCGTTCGATGGGTGCCCTCAGCGCGACCTGGGAGAAGAAATACCGCGAGCCGTTCTACCCATTGATTCCCGGTTTTACCCACGTGCCCTATAACAAGGTCGAAGCCGTTCGGGCGGCGATAACCGAAAATACCGCTGCCATCCTTGTTGAACCAATCCAGGGCGAGGGTGGGGTTCATACTCCTTCGGACGATTACCTGCCCGGACTGCGCAAGCTCTGTGACGAAACCGGAGTGCTGTTGATACTGGATGAGATTCAGACCGGCTTCTGCCGGACCGGCCGCTTCTGGGGCGGCGACCATACCGGTGTCAAGGGCGACCTGATGACGGTTGCCAAGTCTATCGCGGGCGGTATACCCATGGGCGCCGTCTTGATGGACGAACGCTTTGGCCCGCTGGATAAATCTACCCACGGTTCTACCTTTGGTGGGAACCCGCTAACCGCCGCCGCCGCTATCGGGGCCATCCGGTACATGCAGGATTACCGCCTGGAAGAACGTAGCGCCGAACTGGGCGACTATTTTATGAGTAAATTACGGCCGCTGGCCCAACGTGAGGGTACTATCGTACGGGAAGTGCGCGGCAAGGGCTTGCTTATCGGCCTGGAACTCAAGCAGAAGGTAGTTCCTTACCTGAAAGCTTTAATGGACCGGGGGGTCCTGGCCCTACCGGCCGGGCCAAACGTTCTGCGCTTGTTACCCCCGCTGGTAATTGAAAAAGACCAGTTGGATTTCGCAGCCGAGCAAATCGAGGCGGTGTTGTTCGGGTAGTATTTGCCGCCCGGTGGAGGAATAGTTTTGCGGGTCATCTTGGTATCTAAACCTGGAAATTTGTTTTTAAGCTTTATTTTGGGGCTGGTAATGCTGCTGGGACTGTCGCTTTATGCGGCCCCGGCGGCCCAGGCCCATGCCAACTACGAACACAGTTTGCCTGCGGCCAATGCTTCACTGCCTGCAGGTAAACCACCGGCCTACATCCAGGTCTGGTTTACTGAAAAACTTGAATTGCGTTTTAGTGAATTAACCGTCCTGGACCAGAACGGGTCCCGGGTGGACAGCGGCGACAGCCAGGGTGTTCCCGGTGAGCCAAAGTCGATGCGGATCAACCTCAAGCCGGGCCTGCCGGACGGGGCTTATACCGTTATCTATAAAAATGCTTCGGCAGAAGATGGGCATATTATCAAGGGTAATTTTTCCTTCCTGGTCGGAGCGGGCGAATTGCCGGTCAATACTATGGGAAGCCCGTTGGACCTGGCCGAACAGGGCAACACCAGCGCCAACGAAAATTCTAACCCGGCCAGCATCGGCCTGCGCTGGTTGAACTACCTTTCGACCGCCGCCCTGGTCGGAAGTTTGATTTTTGCCCTTCTGGTCTGGCGGCCTGCTGTTAACCGGGCGCGCGCGACCAAAAGGATGGGCCCGGAACTCTCCCTGGCGAACGAAGCGGGCCTGCAAAGGGTCCTGCGCGTGGCCTGGACCGGCCTGGCTGGCCTGACGATTGGTTGGTTAGCCTGGTGGTTTTACCAGGCGGCAACCTACTCCAGCCAGAATCTTTTCCAACTATTCGGAATAGGTACGGCCAGCGGTGCAACCGGCCCGGCGGCCCTGCCCGACTTTCTCTTTAATACCCGCTACGGTCTGGTCTGGCTGGTCCGGTTGGTCCTGATTCTGGGAGCTTTTATCGCCCTGACTTTTACCCTGCGCAGCAGCGGCCGCCGCACCTGGCTGGACCGCCTTCCTGGATTGCGCCAGGCCCGCCAGAGCCTCTTACCCGGCGAAGAAGCCAGCCAGCAGGTCGTTTCCGGTGAACCGGCCGGGGATGCTTTAGTTACCTCTGGTACACAAGGCCCGCTGGTAGCAGTTTTAGAATCCCGCAAGTACCTCTGGGGCGCGGCCCTGTTCTATGGGGCGGCGATAATGGTCACAACCAGCCTTAATTCCCACGCGGCCTCAATTAGCGACTGGGTATTCTGGGCGGCTGTCACCAGCGATTGGCTGCACTTGCTGTCTACGGCGGCCTGGGTTGGCGGCCTGATGGCAATGGCCTTCGCACTGACCGCCGCCTTACCGGCCTTGCGGCCCGGCAGTGGCGACCGTACCCGCCTGTTTGCTTCGCTCATTCCGGCTTTTTCCCAGGTAACAATCGTAAGTGTCATGATTTTGTTGGTAACCGGCACTTTTAGCGCCGCCCTGCAACTTGGTGATGTAAACGATTTACTCTCAACTCCCTACGGGCTAAGCCTGACTGTAAAAATTGCCCTGTTGGTACCACTGGTCTTGCTGGGAGCCTATAACCTTCTGGTGGTTACGCCCAGGATGCGCGGCTTTGCCAAATCCAAGAAAGCCGGACCCCAGGAAGGTGCCGGTTCAATCGCGGCCGGGGCACTTGGCCTTAAATTCCGGAAGGCGGTCTGGTTGGAGATTGTCCTGTCGGTCGCGATTTTGCTGGCGGCTTCTTTCCTTACCAGCAGCTCGCCGCCTAAAGGTCTGGCCAGCAGCGGTGTGTTGTATTACCAGACCGTCCAAAACGGCCTTAAAGTTGATCTGGCAATCAGCCCTGGCAAGCTGGGTGATAACACCTTTGAAGTCCGGCTGACCGACGTTGCCACCGGTAAGCCGGTCACCGATGCAAGCCTGGTTGACTGGCGGGTTGAGATGCAAGAAATGGATATGGGTATCACTAACCTGCAACTTAAACCGCTTACCGGCTTGCCGGGCCGCTACATGGCCGAAGGACCCATTTTAAGTATGGTGGGAACCTGGCAAGCCCAGTTGCTTATCCAGCGTAACGGCTTTGAGGATGTGAGGTATGCAGTAACCCTTAATATTAAGGGCTAAAAATAACCACTCTAATACTAAAAGGGCGGCCACTAAGTGGCCGCCCTTTTTAATTTAAATTCTAGGTAGTATGGGGAAGTCCGGTGAAAAGGCCGATCCTATTGCCCGTTGGATCGGTAAATACGGCCATCCAGCCTACTCCCGGAATTTCCATCTTGGGATCGACGGTTTTTCCGCCGGACTTCTCTACCTGGGCCAACGTGGCGTCGATGTCATCGGTAGAAATATAAACAAGCACATCGCCAACCTTTGCCGGGTTGTTCGGATTACCAATAGTAATGAAACCACCGCCTGTTTCAGGTCCGGTACTAAAAGTGGTGTAATCAAACTGTTCCATATATTGCATCTGCCAGTCAAAGACGCTCGAGTAAAACTCACCGGCTTCTTTAGAATTGTTTACCGGTACTTCAAAATGGACAAGCTTATGTTTTGCCAACGTATTGTCTCCTTTCAAGGTGTAGACTTTCAATTTCTAATGCGTTCCGTGCAGCAAGGTGATGGGAAGCCTTAACCGGAAAATAGCATAATTAACCGGCCCGGCAGGTTGCAACTTACCCAGGATTAAGGTATTGGAAAGTAATTAATGGCCTTTAAATGGATCGAACAGTTAAAAGAAAGCTAATTTATGGGTGAAACCGTTTCAAAAGAGTCGAAGATTGCGCCGGGATTTAATTATTTTATTCCCTGAGGCCCTGTGCATACATTCATAGTAGCTCATTTGTTCGCTAAAGTCAATAGGTTTTACACCTATCTTTTAAACTGGTTAAACCCCCCCAGTGGTTGGCGAATAGGAAATTAACCAGGCTTCCCAGGATTATCACCGCTTTTACAGGCAAATTATGGATTTTCATTTTTCTAATAATTCAGGTTGTCCTGTGGAAATTCCTAAATAAAATTCCCATCTTTCATGGTCAGAATGCGGTCGGAGCGGCTGGCAACTTTTGGGTCGTGCGTTACCAGGATAACCGTCAGGCCCAGGTCACGGCGCAACTGCTGGATCAGGTTTAGAATTTCTTCGCCGCGTTCGCTGTCCAGGTTGCCGGTCGGTTCGTCGCCCAGGAGAATAGCCGGTTGGTTTGCCAGGGCGCGGGCGATGGCAACCCGCTGCTGCTCACCGCCGGAAAGCTCTTTGGGCTTGTGGTTCAGGCGGTGGCCCAGGCCGATCATGTCCAGCAATTCCCTGGCCCGTTTTTCCGGTTTGAAACGGCTCCGGTCATCGAACTGGACCGGCAGCATGACGTTTTCCAGGGCGGTCAGGGTCGGCACCAGATTGAAGAACTGAAATACAAAACCGATAGTCCGGTTGCGCACATCGGCCAGCTTATCCTCGCCCATTTTGCTGATTTCCTGCCCGGCCAGGACAATAGATCCACTGGTCGGAGTATCCAGGCCGCCAATAAGCCCCAGCAGGGTAGTTTTACCTGACCCGGAAGGCCCGACAATCGCGATAATCTCGCCCGCCTGGACGCTCATGTTGACGCCTTTGAGGATAGCCAGTTTATCCCGGCCCATCGGCAGTTCTTTGACCAGGCCGCGCACTTCCAGGATGGTCTTTTGTTCCTGCACAGGGTTAGCCTGTAGCGGCTGGTCCGGGTTTGTATAAGGTTGCAAAAATTGTTTCCCTTCTTTATTCATAACGCAATACTACCAGGGGTTTTTCCTGGACCGCACCCCAGGCGCTTATTAAGGTGGCTATAATTGCCAGGGCTGCCCCCAGACCTAAAAGCAACAGGGCTGTCAGAGGCGACCAGCTAATAGTAATAACGGCGGCGCGGCCGCCCCTGCCTGAACCACCGGCCAGTACCGGGACCAGCAAGGCCAGAATTATGCCTGTGCCAACCCCGATTAAACCGCCCAGCAGCCCGACCAGGCTGCTTTCCCAGAGCAGCATATTTAGCACCCGTCTTCGTTTGGCCCCGATGGCTTTTAGAACCCCGATTTCGGTCCGCCGTTCCAGCATTGCCAGGGCCACATTGTTAGCGATTAATATCGCACCGCTAAACAGGCTCAAAATACTTAAGAGCAAAGGAAAGGCCAGTACCTGGTCCAGAATTCTTGAGAAAGTATCTATCAGGTCGCCCAGGTCAAAGACGAACCCGCCCAGCAATTGGCTCTGGACTTTGGTCAGAGTGGCTTGCATCTGGTCACGGTCCACCAGCATATAGAAAAAGCTAAAGCTAAGACCGGCCTGGTTGACGACCTTGTAAGGCGCTACCCAGCCGCGCTCGAACTGAACGGTGGTGCTGGTCGGTTGGATGATGCCGATTACCTCAAACTCCACAACTTGCTCGGCGGAAGTACCTACCCGGCCAATATTCAGGCCGCTTTGTCCCGGCCCCTGACCCTGGCCCTGGCCCAACTGGCTACCTATAACTGTCAGACTGACTTTATCACCCGGTTTAACACCGTAGCGGGTCGCTTCGTCCTGGTAGACCAGTAAGACCGGCTTATCCATATCGGCCGGGGTAAAGTCTCGCCCGCTAACCAGGCGGACCGGCCCATTTGGGCTGACACTTTCGCCCCGGGCCAGGCTGCGGCCGTTTAGACTAATCCGGGTTGGGGAACCGCCCGGCGCAGAGCCGGGATTCGTAACGGAGGTTGACCTGGGCGGCTGCCCATTGATACTGTTAATCTCGGCCCGGCCGCTGGTTGTTGCGAAAATTTGCTTGATACCCGGCGTATCTCTTTCCAGGTTGGATTGAATTTGCTCGGTCTGGCCACTAAGCAGGTTAAGGGCAACCACGTTAAAACCCAGTTTCAGGTCGAAAGTCTCCCGGAAAGACGTTTTAATGCTGTCAGCGATAATAACAATAAAACTGATGAAAAACAGCCCGATGGTCATTACCAGTAACGTGGTGGCGGTGCGGCCCCGGTGGCGGCTGAAACTGCGCAAAGCCATTTTAAAACTGGGGCCGAACGGGGCGGGCAGTTTGCCGGTAATAAAGACCGCCAGGTACATAAAAGCGGTCAAAAGCAGGCAGACCAGCATTGTCACAAAGCTGGCAATAATGCCTAGCAGCAAATCACGCAGAAGCACTCCGGCAATGACACCCAGGGCCAGCGTCATCAATAGCACCAGGACAATAGAAGCAAAGCCGCCTACCCTGGGCAGGGCGCTGCTCTGCTGGCGCAGAACAACGGCGGGCCGGACTTTACCGGCGGAATAGGCTGGTAGAAAACCAAAGACCCCCGCCGTTATGGTGCCGACTAACAAACCAATCAGGATCGGCTGCGGGTAAATACCCCAGTTAAGGGGCCGGAAGAACAGCCCTTCGGCCACCCCTTTGATGCCAAAACCCAGGCCAATGCCCAGGATAACGCCCAGGATACTGCCGATTACCCCCAGGATAAGCGCTTCCAGGGTAAAGATTGTCAGGGTCTGGCGGGTCTTCAGGCCGAGGGCTTTTACGGTTGCAATTTCGGTAGTGCGCCGCCCGATAACCACCAGCATTGTATTTACCACCCCGATACCGCCAATCAGGATTGCCAGCAAGCCGACATAAGAAAGCATATCTTCGACATAGACCAGGTTAGCGGCCAGGTCTTGCTGCAACTCCAGGGCAGTTGCAACACTATCAAAACCCAGGTCTGGCTCAAAGTTACCATTGTTGAACTGGCTGAAAGAAAACTCTTCTAACTGTGTAACCAGGCGGTCATTGTCGGTGCCGGGCGCGGTCTTAAGATAAACCGAAAGTTCCTGAGTGCCGGAATGGTCACTCAGAAAGGACGCGGCGGTCTGAGTCGAGGCGATGCCAAAACCAAAGATTAAGCCTGGGTCTATGGTCAGGCCCGGAATATCGGTCTTTACTTCACCTACAATTTTAAGTCTGGCCGATTTCCCGGCGTTGCTGGTATCGGTAGAAAAACCGGTTACTTCAATCTCCTGACCCAGCCGGTAATTGTTTTTCTCCCAGAGATACTTGCTCAGCACAATGGTATTCGGCTCGGCCAGGAGCTGACGAATATCACCTCCAGCCGGTTGGAGCATATCAATTTTGCCGTAAAGGGGAAATTTGGCCGGGTCTACAGCGTATAAGGTGGGTGGGAAACTAAAGTAGCCTTTTATCTGAAGGCTACTACTACTGAGAGTGGTCCAATCCTGCAGAGTCCCGGAAGCCTTCAAACTATCCAGAAATTTCTGGTTAGGCTGTGAAAGGCCCAAAGGGCTACCGGGGACCAGAGAAGCTTTCGCGGTTACATCACCACCGGCGCGGGCCTGTATATCTCCGGTAAGGGTATCTTTAATACTGACCGCCAGCGATTGAAGGGCCACCAGGGCCGCTACTCCCACCGCGACACACAGCACCGCGAAAAAAGACCGCTGGCCGCCGCGCATTACCGAACGCCCGGCGTATTTAAAGTAAAACTGAAATCGCTTCAAATGGCTTTCTCCGATATTTCCGGTGTTAAATAAACTCTAAATACCTATACTTTCATGGCCCTGTAATTGTTTCAATATCATTACAATTTCAATCCGCTTATTGCCGCATCTCACTATGTAATGCTAAAATGAAACCAGGTGGTTTCCCTAATACGTCATACTTAAACCCACCCTTAACTCGGGATTGCTCCTAAATTTAATTCACAGGATGGATTCGCAAACCGGTCGGGCAATTTCAACATACATAGTACAGGTATTATTGTTAAGGCCGTTGGTCAAACGTTCCACGATTTGTTCCCAGGCACACAGGCGAAATCGTATTTAATTTTAACATCTTTTACGCCACAAAAGCCATTGCCAAGAGTTATAGTATTATGTCAACATCGGACCAAGACCCGGATGAAAATCAATTGAATAAATTATCAGAGCAACCGGCTCCCATTTTTGCGGACCGGCGAAAAGCCCTTACCTCTCCCCTTAGACCTATTCATGAGGTAAATTCGCCCTACCTGGCTAGCCGTAGCCAGCTAATCGCCGAAGTAGAGCGCCAGGCCCGCGAATTGCGCCTGTTGCACGAAATGCGGACTGCCCTGGTTGGCGTCAATGACCTGGCCGAAATCTACCTGACCGCTGTCGAAAGTATCGCCGCGATTTTTAACTTTGAATATGTCAGCGCCTACAGCCTGGTTGACTCCGAACTGCACCTTCAGGCGCAATTCGGCTACGAGCAATATGCTGATATTATTCCGCTGCATGCTGGCATAAACGGACAGGCTGCCAGGTCCGGGCGCGGGCTTTTGATTACCGATGTTAAACAACAGCCAAATAATATTTTTGCTTCCCCGGAAGTAACCAGCGCGATATGCGTGCCTTTGCTGGGGCCGGGCCGCGAAGTGCTTGGAACGCTTTCGATTGAATCCGGTCCCAGCCGCAGGTTGGACGAACGAGATTACAAGCTGGCCCAGGCCCTGGCCGAACACGTTACCCTGGCGGTCGCCCAGGCCATGGCCCACGAACGAGAAAAACGCCGCCTTTCCCAGTTGGCCCTGCTTAACCACGTCGGGCGTGACCTGGCGGCAGCCCTGGAGGTGGACCAGATTATCGAACGCGTGACCGGCCCGGTCCGGCAAAGCCTTAACCTGTACAGCGTCAATATCGGCTTGATCGAAAATGGTGTACTGGTATTCATCATGGGGCATAATCCAAGGCAGGGCGGAAAAGAATACCGCTGGCCGCTGGCTACCACCAATTCGCTAACCTGCCATTGCGCCCGTACCGGCGAAATGATTGTCGTCCCGGACGTTAGCATTGAACCGCGTTACCTGTTTGTGCCGGAAATTCCGGATACCAAAGCCGAGGTTATCATTCCATTGCGCTCCAGCGGCCAGGTAATCGGGGTGCTGGACGTGGAAAGTGACGGCTCAAAGGTCTTTGAAGACGATGATATTATTTTGCTGAAAACCCTGGCCGACCAGGCCAGTGTTGCCCTGACCAATGCGCGGCGCTTCGCAGACCTGCAGCGCCAGAGCCAGGAACTGAACGCCACGAACAAGGCCCTGGCCGAGGCCAACCGCTTGAAGAGTGAATTTTTATCGAATGTCAGTCACGAATTGCGGACTCCCTTGAACTCAGTGGTCGGCTATGTGGATATGATCCAATCCGGGTTCTATGGCGACATCCCACCGGAAATGAACGATCCCCTGGAACGAGTCTACCGTAACGGCCGCCGGTTGATGGCCCTGATTAACGATGTGCTCGACCTGGCAAACCTGGAAACCGGGCGGCTGCACCTTATGATCGAAGAAACCAGCACCGCCGATTTACTGTCGGTACTTTCCCTGGCAGGCCGGACCGCCGCCGAAGAAAAGGGGCTGAGTTTTTCGGCCAAAATCGAGACGGATACTCCCCGCTTTATCCGCACCGATATTAAGCGGCTGCAGCAAATTATTGATATTTTCATGTCAAACGCCGTAAAATTTACCTCAAACGGTGAGATTTACCTGACAATCAGTTCCGGAGCGGTTGGTGACCTGGCTAAAGGGTTAGGCCCGGAAGCTTTTTCTATCTCCATAACTGACACCGGGATTGGCATCCCGGCCGAAGAATTCGAACACATCTTTGAGGAATTTCGCCAGGTTGACGGCAGCAGCACCCGGCAGTTCGGCGGCGCGGGCCTGGGATTGGCGCTGGCCCGGCGGTTGGTCCGGCACCTGGGCGGCACGATTTCCGTTACCAGCACCGTGGAGAAAGGCAGCACCTTTACTGTCACCGTACCCAACCAGCCAATGCCGCCCGAACAGAATTAAGGCCGATTATAGAAGTTCTAAGACTGCTTTTGTCTTGAAATAACAAATGGAAGCACATAAACCGGCCTCCATTTTTTGTACCCGGTTTACAATTTTAACCGGAGTGGTGCCACTTCTCCCGGTACTTTAAAATTCACACTTAACACCACGTCATACAAGGTCAGGGAAATTCGTTCATAGCTGGGAAACCGCCGCCAGGCGTCAATGGAAACGAAAGGTAGCCAGGTCTGTAACCCTTTTTTATAAATTCTCCTGACCTTGAAAATAACCGCATAAAAAATAAACACCTGTTAATTTACCGCCGGTAGCAGCAAATTTCCCAGGTGTTTATTTTTATGCCTCTTTTTAGCGAGGAGGCTTAGATTAGGGATGGGGCCAGGGTGTTTCGATTAGCGCACGCCCAGGATCACTTCAATGGTGAGCTGGTCAAGCTTTTCGTACTGGTAGCCGCGAGTAGCCAATTGGTCAATATTGAAATCATAGCCTTTGAGCTTCTGAACCGTTTCAGGAGTGTAGCCGTTCAAAAGGCCCTGGAAAGTCTGGTCGCCGCCATTAATTTCGGCCAGCAAACCCTGGATTTCCTTATCAGCGGCAAAGCGTTTGACTTTCTCCTTGAACATGTTGTAGGTCCGCATGCAGCCCAGAGCGAAGTCCCAGACGCCCTGCTCGTCTTCGGTGCGGTAGGCATGGGCGTCAAAGTGGCGCGGCCCGCTGTAACCTTTTTCTTCCAGCAGTTTAACCAGGAAGAAATTGTTCTTAATGCTTTCCGAGCCAAAGCGCAGGTCCTGGTCGTAGCGCGGCCCTTTCTGGTCGTTCAGGTCAATATGGAAGAGTTTACCGGCTTCCAGGGCCTGGGCGACACCGTGAGTGAAGTTCAGACCGGCCATGTTTTCGTGGGCCACTTCGGGGTTGAGGCCGACCATCTCAGGGTAATCCAGGGTGTAGATGAAGGCCAGCATGTGGCCGACCGTCGGCAGATAAGTATCCGAGCGTGGTTCGTTCGGCTTTGGCTCCATAGCGAACTTAATATCATAGCCCTGGTCCTTGACGTAGCGGCACAGGAAGTTAAGAGCTTCGCGCATTCTTTTGAGAGCGATAGTCGGGTCCTTGGAAGCCTCGGCATCCACACCTTCCCGGCCGCCCCAGAAGACGTAAGTTTTAGCGCCCAACTCGGCGCCCAGGTCTATCGCCCGCATGGTTTTCTGGAGCGAATAGGCCCGCACCGCCGGGTCTACCGCCGTAAAAGCGCCGTCCTTGAAAACAGGGTGAAAGAACAGGTTGGTGGTCGCCATGGGGACAATCATGCCGTAGTCATCCAGGGCTTGCTTGAATTCTTTGACTATGCGGTCGCGCTCGGCCAGGCTGGAACCAAAAGGCACCAGGTCGTCATCATGAAAGGTCACGCCATAAGCGCCCAAACCGGCCAGGGTTTTGACGGTATACACCGGGTCCAGGGCCGGGCGGACGAAATCGCCAAAGGGGTCGCGGCCCCGGTTCCCTACCGTCCACAGGCCAAAGGTAAATTTGTCTTCTTTTTTCGGAGCATATTGATCGCTGGCGGCTTCATTGGCCAGGGGTTTATTTAACAGATCAGTCATATTTTGTCCTCCATGACATTTTATGTTTGTGAATAACTTAAAAATTGCTGTATCAGGTTGTTATTGATCTATCAGGTCCAGTCAAACAAACCTGCCTTATTGGATAATATTAATCAGGCCGTAACCACATTTACCGTTCCACGTTACCCGTGCTACGTGCCCAGTTCTACCAGCCTCAAAGTAGGATAATGCATCGCCCCTGGCGACGACCCGCCCATTATTTGCGGTGAATAACCGGTATCCCCGGCATAGCGGTTAGCGATCTCTTGAACGGCAGCGCTGGCATCACCCCGGCCCAACACCGCCACAGTGCCGCCGCTGCCACCCCCGGTAATTTTAGCGCCGTACAAACCTACAGCCGGACCGGCCAACCGGACCAATTCAACCAGGCGGTCAGTGCCGGACGAACCAAGCCCGCAACGGCTGTAACTCAGGTGGGATTGGTACATCAATTCGCCCAGTAACCGGTATTGCTGCTCTTTTAAGGCTTCCGACGTGGATTGAGAGTCAAGTAAAGCCCTGAAAAGCTCGACCCGGTGGTTTTCGTAAATCGGGTGGGCTGCCGACTGGCGTACCGCGTAGGTCCTGGTGGGATCAACCCTGGTAACGGCGTCGGTAGTGCCGCCCCATTTGTCCAGGAAATCCTGGCCGCGCAATTGTACCGGGATAAGGTCGCGGTAAGTGTTTTCCCATAGAGAAGGCGCCAGGTTTGCCAGGTAGCCCTGCCAGGTCGGGTCTTCAATCCTGACCGGTTGTCCAGCCTGGTTTTCGGCCTTTAACCCCGCCAGCCCGGCCACCATCCGGTAGCCCATAAATGCCCCTATCCGCACCGAGGAATAATCAGAACCGTTCACAGCGTGCCGGATACCAGAATCGAGGCCCCAGACGGCCAGGCCAGACGGTAGTTGTAAATTTCCTTCAAGTTGGGCAGGCTGGCAGCGCAGGGCCAATAAATGGTCAGCCTGGCCGCATGCAACGGTCATCTGGTCCATGATGCCGCAGGGAGCGCCCACAATTGTATTTTCGGCTTTCTGGCAGAGGATAGCCGCCTCCTTGCCGGAAATATCCAGGCTGTACAGGCCGGCCAGGGCCTTTAACGTTGCGACTTCCAGGGCCGCCGAAGAACTGACGCCTTTACCTGCCGGGACCTGTGAATGGACCAGCAACCGGACGCCGCCACCCGACGGTAACTCGTAGGCTCGCTGTAACATCACCCAGACGCCCGCTGCGTAATTGACCCAGCTTTGACCGGGAGTTGTTTCAAGACGGGCTTCCAGGGAAGTAGCTTCGCCGCTAGCAACCGCCGCCAGCGCAGAAAGGGGCCAGCGGACCAGGGGTTCATCCCCGGTTGCCTCTACCTCCGGGCTAAATATCTCGAAGATGCTTTCGGGAATAGCCTGGACCGCCACATAGGTCGCCAGGGCCAGCGGCAATTCCAGCACCAGGGAGCCGGAGTAATCGGCGATTCCACCCATCAAATCCAACCGGCCAGGAGCCCGTCCCACATAAAGCGGGCATGGTCCAAAATATGCGGCCTGTGCATTTACCACCGCTAAGAACTGCGCAAGGTCGGCCGGTACGGGGCCGGGCGTTTGCTCTAATTGCCACATTGCGCGAGTTATTCTCCTGGTGTATTAGTCTGGTTGAGCAAGCCGTATCCGGTTAGCACCGCTTGCAGGACCGGTTCGACCTGGGACTGGATAGCCGAGTTAGCATAGCCAACCCAGGCCAGGTCGGAATTAACGTCTAAAGGCACGTTGACAGGCTGGCCGTCCGGCCCGGTGATGCGCACCCCTACCTGTCGAGCGATCAGTTCGGTACACAGGTCGTACGGGTGACAGCAGAGGCCCAGGCCCCGGCCTTGCTGGCGTAACAGCGGTTCGACCAGTGGCCGTAAATCGGCCATCCAGCGGTCATGACCCATAATCAGTTCGTAAAGTTGCCCGCCGGTTGAAATATACTGGTCCTCGAAGGCTAAAGCCCGTCCCGGTTGGACCGGCCCTAAAATCAGCTCGACTATTTCATCATCAATCGTTGCCAGCAGGCCGCGCATTCCAGGAAAGAACCGGGCCAGCCCGCCGTAACCCTGGGCAATAGTCTTTTCCCGCGAAGGCTGCAAGCGCAACGGTTCAAGCTGGCCGCTTATCCGGTTATAACGTTCTCCTGCAGCGCCCTCCCCGGCCATTGCCCATAGGCTGTCCGATAGGTGCTGTTTCAGAATAGGAATTTCGGTCTGTAGGGCCAGTTCTATATCGGTTAAGTTAGTCGCTGCTCCCCGGTTGGGCGCAACCCCGGTTAGAATCCAGGCCGACCGTTTCTGGTACATCAGGCCGCGTGTGCCGTCAATCGGGTCAACAATCACATAAATTTCGGCCTCATTAAAAGCGGTGCCTTCCGGTAAGACTTTAATACCGGTGGAACCCAGCCCTTCCGCCACCAGGACGCACGACCATTCCTGGGCCAGTTCTTCAAAATGTTCCAGCAGGATTTCTTCGGAAACCCGGTCAATCGCGAAAATGGTATCACCGGCCCCGTCTTCTGCCACGACCCGGCTGACCTGTTCCAGGGAATCGCGTTCGCAAGCGGCAATCACACTATCGCGGATAGCGGCGTGGACCTGCTTCAGCCGTAAAAGTAATTCGCTGGCGTTCTTTATCATAAGGTCTCCTCGGACGGCAATTGTTCAAGATAATGCAGGCTATCCGAGACCCCTAGCAGTTCGGCCGCTTTAGCTTCGGGTGAGGTGTCACTCAGGAAGTTGCCGCCCCCGATTTCCGGTCCTGCCAGGTATTTTATAAGGTTTGGCTGGCGCAACGGCGGCAGGAACCCGATAAAAAAGTGGAAGAAGTCGTAATTCCCACCGTCGCTGGGAGCCTGGTGCAGCGGCATTACGTAGGGAAATGACATCTGCCAGAGGTTATCCATGCGCACCGTAACGCTTTTAAGGGCCTGGGCCAGGCTAGCGACTTCTTTACTATCCAGTTCGTAAATGTGCGGAACGCTGCGTTTAGGCGCTATATAGACTTCGTAAGCGTACCGGGCAAAATATGGCAAAAAGGCAATAGAATATTCATCTTCATAAAGAATGCGGCTGGCGTCGGCCTGTTCGGCCCGGATTATATCCTGAAAGAGATTTCGCCCGGCCTGGCTTTCTTTGAGATAGCGCTGGCTTGCCAGCATTTCTGTTTCAATCGTTTTAAATACAAAGTTAGTGGCGTAAATCTGGCCGTGCGGGTGGGGATTGGAAACCCCGACCACTTCACCCTTGTTCTCAAAGCACAGAACGTGATTTACTTCGGGACGGTTGCCCAGGTCCAGGGTTTGCTGCTGCCAGACTTCCACGACATTGGCAATCTGGGCCGCTTCCATTTGAGCCAGAGTCATATCATGCCGGGGGTTATAGCAAACCACCCGGGCCATGCCGTTAGCGGGCCGGTTGCGGTAGGGCGGTGGTGGGGCAGAGAGTTCGATGGGCGCGTCCGGACCGACGCAAGGGTGATCGTTATCAAAAACAAAAACGCCGGAATAAGCCGGGTTTTGCTTTCCGCTGACCCGCGAGTTACCCGGACAAAGATAGCAGTCGCTAAGATAGGTGGGAATAGCTTTTGGTTTGGTTGCCACGGTCTGGCCAATCCAGGGGCGGTTCTGGCGGTGGGCAGCAACCATAACCCATTCCTCGCGCAGAGGATGCCAGCGTTCTTCCCATTGGCCTGCTAAATTTTGGGGAGCGTGTCCTGAAAGATCCTTGCCACTATTGAACATTTATTGCACCTTACTGTTGAGGGTTTGTACTTACACTCCCTGAAATTTATAACCGTAAGTTAATGGTGTGCAAGTTATGCACAAATACTAGCAGCACACATAGCCTTTGTCAAGGCAAAAAGCCCATTCGGGCATATATTTTGCGCGTTTCATTCAATTAATACAAGGTGGGATTTAAAGTTTATTTAATCGCCCCGGCAGGTTGGGCCGGTAACTCAACCAGGCGGGGCCTGGAAGGTTGGAGGACTTCCACCCCGGCATTCCGCAAATTATTGACGATTTCCGGTGAAGCGGCCTCGTCCGTGATAATGGTATGGATCATGTTGAGCGGGCAAATCCGGTAAAGGGCAACCTGGTCAAGTTTGGTATGGTCGGCCAGGACATAGGTCTTGCGGGCACGCTGGAGGGTCAGGCGGTGGGTCAGGGCTTCAAGCTGGTTTGGCCCGGTCAGGCCGTGTTCCACGCTCAAACCGGTTACACCGACAAAGGCTTTAGCGACAAAGGTTTCATTTAAACTTTGCTCGGCTTGCGGGCCGACCAGGGCAAAGAAATCAGGCAAAAACAGCCCGCCGGTCAGGTTCAAATTGATATCCTTTACCCCGGATAGCTCCATGGCTATATTGATGGCATTCGTAACCACGGTCAGGTTAGTGATTTGTAGCTGGCGAATGGCCCGTGCCAGGTAAGTTGTGGTGGTGCCGGGAGAAAGAGCGATTGTGTCGCCGGGCTTAATCTGTTGGGCAGCCAGGGCGGCAATCTGGCTTTTCTCATCAACATTTTTATTGATGTTTTCCTGGAAAGTCAGCTCGTTGGCATAGGCGCTGTAGGATAAAGTGTCAGCCGGAACGGCGCCACCGTGGACCCGGCGCAATTTACCCTGGCGTTCCAGGTATTCCAGGTCCCGGCGAATAGTCGAAGTGTTAACTTTAAGTTGCTGGCTTAAGACTTCGACTTCAATCCGCCCGTTTAAACCCAGTTCCTGCAAAATCTGCTCTAATCTGCCTGTTTTTTTGCCCATACGCTCCTTTTATAAATAAGTTCCCTGCATTGATTTTAACATGTTTCTCATAGTTTACAAGAAAGGTAGCGCGCATTAAGCTTGAATTAAGCCGGAACGGGCCTATTGCGGGCCTTCCCCCTTGAAAGGTATAATACCAGGGAAAGCCAGGTCCAAAGCTGCGCCTAACTTTTAGGTTTCAAGTTACGAACAGCGTACGAATATAATCTGAGAATTTATCTTTATTTACAGGCGGTCGCTTCAACAGTAACGGTTGGTACAGCCTGAAGATAATTATAAAAATTCAAAAGGAATAGCTTAACCGGAGGAGGTTGCGGGTTGCTTGACCACTTTAGCAGATTTATAGTAGCCGCTACAGGCGGCGGGTGGTCCCTGGTACCGCGTTTATGACAAAAATTATGGTGGTTGAGGACGAAGAAAATATCGCCGCAACCCTGAAATATAACCTGGTACGAGAAGGTTATGAAGTAACAACTACCGGCGACGGCCGCCACGCTTTAGAAATCTTTAAGCAAGAAAAACCGGACCTTGTTATCCTGGACTTGATGTTACCGGGAATGAATGGCCTGGATATTTGCCGCCAGGTCCGCCAGGTATCCATTGTGCCCATCCTAATGCTTACTGCCCGCGAAGAAGAGGTCGATAAAATCCTGGGGCTGGAATTGGGCGCGGACGATTATATGACCAAGCCCTTTAACTTGCGCGAGGTTATTGCGCGGGTACGAGCCATGCTGCGCCGCATGGAAATGCTCCAGGGCAGCAATCTGATTGAAGATGCCGCCGCCCGGCAAGAATCAAAATCGGCCAACGGGCGCGAAGGACAAAACCAGATTAAAGTTGGCGATTTGCTGATAAATTCCAACCAGCACACCGTTACCCTGGGGGACCGCTCCATCGTGCTAAAACCCAAAGAATTCGACTTGCTGGCCTTCCTTGCGCGGCATCCCGGCCAGGTTTTAACCCGTGAAATGCTCCTTGAGCGAGTGTGGGATTATGATTATACCGGCGGCACTCGCACGGTAGATGTTCATATCCGCTGGTTGCGCGAGAAAATTGAGCCTGACCCTTCCCGTCCCAAGTACATTCATACAGTTTTTGGGGTAGGTTATAAACTGGACCTGGGCGAAAGTGCGGCCCATCCGCCTGGAGCAGGTGAGCCGGGCGGAGCCGGGTAAAAGGACCAAAAGACGTATGGAAACCCTGTTTGTTATAGCGGTAGCCCTGGCTGCAGCCCTCCTGGCGGCCCTGGGCACCGCTTTTTGGTACCGGCAAAGGACCATGAGGCGCGTCAGGGTCTTAAGCCACCTGGTGAAGGGATTGGCCCTGGGTAATTCTGAAACTGAACTCTTCGAGGAAAAGTTCAGCGATGACCCCATCCTCGAGGACCTTTCTCGCGAAATATTCCAGCTTGGGCAGGAATTAAGAGCGGTAATCCAGCGCATTTCTTCCGAAAGAAATACGGTGGCCGCCCTCCTGGCAAACCTCAATGATGGCATTATAAGCGTGGACGCCGACGCCCGGATAACCAACCTGAACCATGCAGCCTGCCAGATCCTGGGTTTGACAGGTGAAATTTTGGGCCGCTCTGTTAATGAAGTCCTTCCTTCTACCGAACTTCAACATTTGGTCGATCAAACCCTCCGAGATGGACAACCCCGCTCCCAGATGTTGGAGATGGGCAGCCAGCAGAGCCAGCTAAAAGTCAGCGTTACCCTGGTTAAAGAAGAACCAAAGGGACCGGGCAGCCCTGGTAATAATGTGCACCGGGTGGGTCTGGTCGTGCTGCAAGACCTGACCGAACTAATGCGGCTGGAAAGGGTCCGCCGGGATTTCGTAGCCAATATTTCCCACGAACTACGCACACCCCTGGCTTCCGTCAAGCTGATGGTAGAAACTCTCCAGAATGTGATTGAGGAAGACCCGGAAGAAGCACCGCAATTTCTGGGGCGCATTGATATGGAAATTGACGGCCTGACCCAACTTGTCCGCGAACTGCTTGAATTGAGCCGTATAGAATCGGGTCAGGTTAAATTAAACCTGAAGCCGACCGATATACCCCAACTTATTGAGCAGGTCGCCGGGCGAATGTCCTCCCAGGCGGCCCGGCGTGGGCTGGAAATAATCGTAACCGAACCGGGCTCTCCTGAAACTTACCTGCCCGCCCTGGCCGACGCCGACCGCTTGAGCCAGGTCCTGATAAACTTGATTCATAACGCGATCAAATTCACCCCGGTTGGCGGCACTATTCGCTTAAACGTACAGCACTTCAAAACCCCGCATGGGGAAAATGAGGCGGGCAAGCTGGTTGTGCGGGTAAGTGATAGCGGGTCCGGTATTCCGCCAGAAGACCTGGACCGGATTTTCGAACGGTTTTATAAAGTGGACAAAGCCCGGGCCGGGCAAGAACCGGGGACCGGGCTTGGACTGGCTATTGCCAAGCACGTTATCCAGGCGCACGGTGGGGAAATCTGGGTGGAGAGCAAGGTGGGCGTAGGGTCGTCATTCAGCTTTACCCTCCCGGTAGTGCCTTAACCCTGAAATTAAGCTTTAACCGCCATAGGAATACCCCTCAGGCCCGTTTGCCGGGTGTCCATCCCTTACGCGGCACCGGCAGTCGTGGCGGTCCTGCTATAAGCCGCTCCGCCATTGTAGTCGTAACAAAAGCATAGATCCCCTTGTGAAGCAAGTCAATTACCTGTTCGTCCACCGGCCATTTCCAGGGCGGTGAACCAACTCCCGTGGCATTCTCAAGAACCTGGTCGTTTATCAATCGCAGGTTCATAAACATTAATGAGCCCACCGGACCACGAAAACCTTGTCTTGCCATAAGGCCGCTGACCGCCCCAAGGAGGATGCCCTGTCCCCAGTGCATAGTCCAGTTCAACCATAGACGGTCCTTGTCCGGCTTATGGGAAAGGCGCAGTAACCGCTCAAGGGTATAAGCGGGTACATAAGAGTTAGGCCGGTGAGTGAAGACCTGTTCCAGCTTCTCTGCAGCGGTCATGGCTGAAACCCCCACAAAGCCTGACACCAAACCGCGAACGATTGCATTACTTTTCATTGCCACTTCTCCAGCTTACTGATAAGTTCCCATCACCCTGCTTACCGGCCGACTATGTAACCGGGTATGGCTGGTGTTGACTGTGCCGCTTCTGGCTGTAAATATTAAGGGAATATAGGCCTGTGGTGAGCGTCAGGGTTGGAAGTGATAATGTCAGGTTAAGCCGGCCCTTGATACGAAAATATGCGTTACTTTCACTACTACTATTTAGCAATTACCAGGCCGAAACCAATTTTTGCCAATAAAAAGACCTCCTGGCTTTAACGGTTTTTGTAAACCGGTTTAGCGCAAGAGGTCTTTATTTTCACCATCCTCCTGAAAGGATGGTACAGGTTTTATTATTTGGTAACTTCGGACAGGCTCTTACCGGGGACCAGGATGTCATCAATGATGCCATACTCTTTGGCTTCTTCCACGGTAAAGTAATGGTCGCGATCAAAGTCACGGCTAATGCGTTCGTAAGGCTGACCGGTATGTTTAGCCATCAATTCGCGGACCTTCCGCTGCATGTCCAACAAATAGCGAGCCTGGATTTCCACGTCCGGCGCGTAACCCTGCATACCGCCACCCGCCGGGTGCTGGTGGATGGTCGAGTTAGGCAGCGCGTAGCGCTTTCCGGGGTTACCGGCGCACAGGAGCACAGTCGCCATAGAGGCGGCCAGACCCATACACATGGTAACAACTTCCGGCTCTACGAATTGCATGGCATCATAAATTGCCAGGCCAGCCGTAATCGAACCGCCGGGGCTATTGATATAGATGGAGATGTCGCGTTCCGGGTCTTCATAGGCCAGGAAGAGTAACTGGGCAATAACCACATTCGCGATCTGGTCGTCAATTCCTGTTCCCAGGAAAATGATCCGCTCTCGCAGCAGTCGGCTGTAAACATCGTATTGCCGCTCACCCCGGTTAGTATTTTCAATGACGTAGGGTATAACTGCTTCAGGGGTTACAATCCCGCTATCAATGGCCCTTTCATAATATTTAGGTAAATGTATACGGCCCATGATTTTCCTCCCTGGGGCTTACCAGTTCTCCCGGTAAACCTGGAATAGTTTATTTTTACAGTTTGGCCGGGACTACACACTTAAAATAGCCCCGGCCAGACATTTACTTGGTGCTTTTCTTACTCCGGGTCCTAGGAGCGGCTTTCTCGGACGCTTCCTCAGGAGCTTCGGTGGCTTCGGCCAGTTCAGCCGGGGTTTCCTCGGCAGTAGCCTCGGCCAGGACGGCTTGCGCTTCGGTTTCCCGGGCACTGTTCTCCGGCACGTCCGCGAATTCAGCCGATTCGCCTGTTTCAGTCGCCTTGACACCGGTCGCCAGTTCAATCAGGCGGTCGGTTAGCTTGCGGCTGAAAATCTCGTCACGGAGCTGGCTCTGCATCTGCTCGTTGCTCAGGTAGTTGCGCATAGCCTTGCCGCGCTCTTCGCGCTCTTCGTCCGAGGCGTCCTTGGTGAACTCAGTCACCATTTTCTCGATTTCCTGGCTGAACTCGGCCTCGTCTACCGTAATGCCTTCCTGGGTAGCGATCTCTCTCAGGACCAGGACGGTTTTAATGCGGTCCTCGGCCTGGGGACGGAGTTCTTCATGGAAAGCTTCATGATCCTTACCGGAGAACTGGAGATACTGGTCCAGGCTCAGCTTTTGCTGTTTGAGCCGGTTAGCCATATTCTCTTCCAGGGAGTGGATTTCGGCATTGATCAATACCGGCGGCACACTCACGGTGGAGCGGGATACCGCTTCCTTGACGATCTTCTCGGTCAGTTCGCGCTTGCTGTTAGCCAGTTTCTGGTTTTTCAGGTTCTCGCGAATCCGCTCGTGCAGTTCAGCCAGGGTTTTGACATCTGTCACCGACTGGGCGAACTCGTCATTTAACTCAGGCTGGTGCTTGACTTTGATACTGTTGAGCTTAACTTTGAAAGTCATCGGGGCTTCATCTTCCGGCTCATCAAGGGGAAGAGTTTCTACCTCGGGCAATTCAGGAGTTTCGGTCGCGGCGGCATCGTCAGCGTCGGCAATCTCGGCGTTCTGCTCAGGAGCAGTTTCGGCCTCGGAAGGGGTTTCTTCGGCAGCAGCCGGTTTGCGGTTGACTTCAATAGTCTTTTCCTCACCGATGCTCAAACCCTGGACCTGGTCGTCAATCTGGCCGAGAAGCTCGCCCTTACCGAGAATACCGGTCCGCTGGAAAGATTCGCCGACTACTTCGCCGTCACGGACGGTCTGAAGTTCCAGTTCAACCTGGTCGCCTTCCTGGGCGGGCCGTTCGGTGTCCGGTTCTTCCCAGGTGCTCTGCTGGTCCACCAGTTGCTGGAGAACCTTTTCTTCTTCTTCGGCAGTTATTTCGGGCTGTTCGAGGTCGAACTTGATGTCCTTGTAGTCGCCCAGTTCAACCGTCGGCTCAACCGGAATGGTCGCGACAATGGTCAGCGGGTCGGCCGATTCAACGTTAAATTCCGGGTCGGCAATAGGTTTTATATCTTCTTGCTTGAGGGCGTTTGAATAGGCTTTAGGAATTAAATCACGGGTAGCCTGCTCAATTAAAGCCTCCTGGCCTACAAAGCGTTCAACCAGGGCCCTGGGAGCTTTGCCGGGCCGGAAACCGGGAATACGCACCTGGTTGGCAAGTTTTTTGGCAGCCCGGCCTTTGGCCTCTTCCAGTTCCGCCGGGTCGATTTCAATGCGAACAATATACTGGCTTTGCTGGTCTTTTTCAGAGGTTATTTTCAACCTGTTATCTCACTTTCGTATTTCAAAATCAAACTGTTCTTTAAGCCTGGCTTAAAGACAGACTTCCCTGACGTTCTATTCGTTATAAGGCTGATGCGGATTATAACAAAAATCAACGCTTAAGGGAATAGCAACCGTAGTTTTACCCCAACCTCTATTGTAACTCTAACGTGCAAGGCACCAATTCAAGGCCGGATTTCCCTGAAAGCTACCCGGCATAATCTATGCTAATAGGTTGACTACTATTTTGTACCGGTTTTATAAGGGTGGGTAATGTTATGGTTAAGGGAATAGAGGGTGTCGCGCCAACAACAAACAATGATGATAGCGCACTCAAAGATAAAATAAAACATGCCCTGGATGAGTCTTTAATCCTGGTAACCGGCGCCCAAATTCTGATAGGGTTTAATTTCCAGGGTGTTTTTGACAAGGGGTTTGATAATCTACCGGAGCTATCCCGTTACTTGAAGATTGTGTCGCTCGGTTTTTTATTAATAACTTTGTGTATGGTGCTTGCCCCGGCCCCGTTTCATTATATCGCCGAACGAAGCCGGTCAACCAGGCGTTTTCACGCTTTTATTCGAAAAGTTATCGTGGTGGCCTTGCTGCCGTTCGCGGTAGGGCTGGGTATAAACTTTTATGTTGCAACCGAAAAAATCCTGGGCCAGACCGAGGCTTTAATTTTAGGTCTTGGTACCTTTCTCCTGGCCGCCTTCTTCTGGTACGGCTTGAGTTTGGTTTTCAAACCGCTAAAAGTGAAAGAAAAGCCTATGAAAAGTGGTGATAAAGATAAAATAAACCAACCGGACGAAGTTAAACTGGCCGAAAAAATAGACCAGGTGCTTACCGAAACCCGGGTAGTCTTGCCGGGCGTCCAGGCATTGCTGGGTTTTCAATTCGCCAGTATCCTGATGGAAGGCTTTGACAGGTTATCCCCTGACTTGAAATATATCCACCTCATCAGCCTGGGCATGATTGCCCTGAGCACCATTCTTCTAATGTCCCCAGCCGCTTTTCACCGCATCGTGGAAAAAGGCGAAGATACCCAAAGACTTTTGAATTTTGCCAGTTTTATGGTGTTAGCCTCGATGGTGCCCCTGGCTCTGGGGATTTCCGGTGACTTGTTCGTGGTCGTCCAAAAAGTCACCGGGTTGTTCCCTTTGGCCCTGGGCAGCGCCCTGGCCGCCCTGACTTTATTTTATGGTTTCTGGTTTGGATATAGCCTTTACCGGCGCCATAATCCAACCTCCAGCACGTCTGCCTGACCCTGTAAACAGGAAGTGCCAGCTAGTCCGGGCCTGCCCCTTATGCTAAAATAGAATGGACGTTTTATTTTTGCATAAGGGGTTTCAGGTATGGGTTGGACACGCTGCATTTTACATATTGACCTTGACGCTTTTTATGCCAGTGTAGAAGAAGTGGTCAACCCGGCCCTGGCCGGTCAGCCTATTATCGTGGTTATGGGTGAAGCAAACACCCAGCGGGGTGCCGTGGCGACCGCCTCCTATGCTGCCCGCCAGTTCGGTGTGCATAGCGCCATGCCGGTCGGGCAGGCCCGCAAGCTTTGTCCCCAGGCCGTCTACTTGCCGGTGCGGCACAAGCTCTATGAAGAATTTTCCTCCCGGGTAATGCAGTTACTCCGCCAGCAAACACCCAACATCGAACAGGTCAGCATTGACGAAGCCTATGCTGATATTACAGCCCTGCAGGAAGAAGCGGAAGGGCCGGAAATAGCCGCCCGCTGGCAGGAGTTGGTCAAAATCCAGACCGGCCTGAGCGCCTCGGTCGGAGTTGCTTCCAATAAAATAGTCGCCAAGATGGCGAGCGGCCACCGCAAACCGGCCGGGTTAACCGTGGTTGAGCCGGGTTTTGAAGCCAGTTTCCTGGAAGCTATGCCTACCGGACAACTGCACGGGGTAGGGCCGAAGGGAGCCGCCCGGCTCCGCGACCTGGGCATAAACACCATTGGTGAACTGGCCGGGGCCGACCTCGACCTGCTGCGCGAGACTTTTGGGCCGCACCTGGGCCGCGAGTTACAGGATAGGGCCCGTGGGCGTGACAACAGCGGCGTGGTGACGTTCAGAGAAACAAAATCGCTTTCGGCCGAACGGACTTTCTTTGAGGATACTTACGACCGGGCCAAGCTCTGGCGCGAAATTCAGCAAATGTCGATGGAACTGGCCGACCGGCTGAATAAACAGGAGTTACTGGCCCGGACTATTGCCATTAAGCTCCGCTTTAACAACTGGCGGACCATCACGCGGGCCGTAACCCTGGCTTCCCCGACCGCGACCGCCTCCGAAATTTCCACCGCTGCCGGGGCTTTAATGCGAATGGCCTGGAAACGGGGTACTCCCCTGCGCCTGCTGGGGGTAAGGGTTTCAAATTTTAGCGAAACCAGCGCCCCGCGCCAGTTGCTTTTCCCATACAAACTGGGTTAGCCTGTCTGGGCCTCTTCCGAAAAGAAGGACGCTATAATAAAACTTTCAAAGTTAAAACAAGACCTGGCTTTTAAATTAGCTAACCGGTCAAGCCTGGAACCCATACTACCTTCAACGTTCTACCTGCTGCGTACAACGTTGTAATTACATAAAGAAAGGACAGGTAAATGGCCGGAATGAGTAACAGGTCGGGCGCGATTGCCCTGGTGGGTTCCGGCGAATACCTGGAAGTCATGACTGAAACCGACCGCTTTTTGCTGGAAACACTGGGCGGCCCGGCCCAGGCCAGGGTAGTGCTGATACCCGCTGCCAGCGGCCTGGAACCCGGCATGCCCGAACGCTGGAACAAGCTTGGCGCAGACCATTTTACCCGGCTGGGAGCCCAGGTTAAACCGGCCCGCCTGGTCACCAGGGAAGATGCCTGCGACCCACAGATTTTACATCTTCTGGAAGAAGCCAATTTTTTCTACTTCTCGGGCGGCAACCCAAATTACCTGATCGAAACCTTTTATCATTCTCCTGCCTGGCAAATAATTACCCGGCGCCACAGCCAGGGAGCGGTGCTGGCGGGCTGCAGCGCCGGGGCGATGGCGTTTGGCGGTTTTACAACTAATATCCGCGCCATGCGCCAGGGCCAGCCCCCGGAATGGGTCCCGGCCCTGGGTTTATTGCCCGGCATTATTACCTTGCCCCATTTCGACCGGTTGTCCGGCGTCATAAGCCAGGAACTCTTTAAATCCCTGCTGGAAACCGCTCCCTTTGAAAACGGGCAGGTCCAGGCGCTCCTGGGGATAGACGAAGATACCGCCCTGGTGCGGCTGCCTGAAAACCCGGGTGCCAACCAGGCCGTAAATTCCTGGCAAGTCTTTGGCCGCCAGACGGTATCAATCTTTGACCATGTGGGTAAAGCTTTGATTTCACGACGGGGTGACCGGGTGACGTTATAGAACAGAGAAGTAGGTTTTGTATAGTGTGAGGAAAGAGAACCGGCAGGATAGGTACTGGAAGGGGTTATAGGGCTGTTATAGAAAGGGTTCTTTGCGGGTGACAAAGCGGTGGGTATAAAAGGCCCGTTGAGAGGTAATCGAAGTACTGAGGGTGGCGGAGGCGCATGGGAGTCGAACCCACCTGCGCCGCTCCTAACGGCGCACGGACAGTTTTGAAGACTGCGGCAGCCACCGGACCACAACCGCCTCCATTAAAACAATACTTCCCTGAACAGGCAGGCGCATTATATAGGTTAAGCAGCCCATATGCAAGCCTGTTGTATTTATTCCGGGCTTAGATTGGTTTGCTATTCGGGATTTGTCCCTTCAAATAAAACAACCTGGTTTCTGCCGCCCGCTTTGGCAAGATATAATGCCTGGTCGGCTTCCTGTAAACAGTCCTCCAAAGTTTGGTTACTTCCGGCGAACATTGAAGCTACCCCCAGACTCAGGGTTACTATTCCAGTTCCATTGTCCTGGTTTCCTTCATGGGTAATAGCCAGATTTTGTACTGCCTGCTGGTAATGCCTGGCGGCAATTCCCCCTGATTGCAGGTCCTGGTTAGGAAGAATGATCAGAAATTCTTCTCCCCCATACCGGTATATTTTATCCACTTTACGACAGGTGTTTTTCAGTGAATTGGCAACCTGACGTATGACCTGGTCACCTGCCTGGTGGCCGTATTGGTCATTGTATTTTTTGAAATTGTCAATATCGCACATAATCAAACATAAGTTTTGTTTATACCGTTTGGAAAGTTCATTTATCTGGTCCATTTCCTCCCATAAAGCCAACCGGTTATTTAACTGGGTAAGATGGTCCCGCCGAGCCTGGCTGTAAAGTTCCGCGTTGAGGCTTTCAAGTTCGGCTTTTTTTGTGCCAAGTTCCCGGTGCAGGTTAGTTATCCTTGAAGCCACTAACAATCTTATTTCTAAATCACCCGGGTCAAGGGGTTTAACCAGATAATCGTCCGCCCCAATAGAAATACCTTTCAAAAGGTGCTCTTTATCATCCAGGGCGGTCAGGAAAATAAAATAAGTATAGCCTTCCCTGGCATGGCTTCTTACCCCCTGGCATAATTCAATGCCATCCATGCCAGGCATCATCCAGTCGCTGATAATAACATCTACCGGATTGTCCTGAAATAACTGCCAGGCTTGCCGACCATCTGCGGCAGAAAGAAATTGATGCCCCAGGCTTGTAATGGTAAGTTCAAGAATTAAGCGAGTAATCGGATCATCTTCGGCAATTAGAATTTGCATAAGAAATTTTTCTAGTAACCAGTTCTATTTCGTTTAACTAATTTGTCAACGTAACGTAGCGTTGATACGGATGTTTAGCGGCCGAGCTTATGAAACTTGATAAGGGCTACTTTAGCTTGTTCAAATTCGGTTTCAATCCGGCCAAGTAGCCCGGTTACCCGGTCCATGTTGCCTTCCCGGTTAAGGTCTTCTAACTCGGCCAATAATGTAGCCAGGTGGGAAGCTCCAACATTCCCACTACTGCCTTTCAAGCTATGAGCTATCCGGGCAAGGGCATTTGCATCATTCAGGTTGATGGATTCTTTAAGTTCGGCAAGGCGTTTTGGAGTATTCTCTGAGAACAAATCAATAACTTTTCCTAAAACGTCCGTCCCACTTACAGATTGCAATTTCAGCAAGTTTTGTAGTACCGCCTCGTCCAACACTCCTACAAACGGAGCGGTTTTTACCTCGGTACTTGTTTCAACACTTTCAGATTTTGGTGGATTGGCCCTTGACCCTACCGGTTTGATCCATTTTTCCAGGAGAGCATAGAGGTCGGACGGGTTGACTGGTTTAGTAATATAATCGTCCATTTCTGCGGCCAGGCATTTCTCGCGTTCGCCAAATAAGGCATTTGCAGTCATTGCAATTACCGGTGTGCGCAGGGTTTCCCCTTCGCGCCGCCGAATTTCAATAGTAGCCGCATATCCATCCATTTCCGGCATCTGGCAGTCCATCAAAATGGCATCATAAGACCTGCGCTCAAGGGCACTCAAAGCTTCGTGGCCATTGGTGACAACATCAACCCGGTAGCCCCCGGCTTCCAGCATACCAACAGCTACCTGTTGATTAATTATATTATCCTCAGCAACCAGGATACGTCCAAGAATGGCAGATGGTGCTTTGTAATCCTGGGGTAGAGGCCTGAGCAGCCCGACGGCCCGCACCGGATGATGATATTCCCCGGTCGCGTTCGCCATCACGTTTGCCATGCAATTGTACAGTTCCGACTTCCGGACGGGTTTTACCAGGCAGGCAGCAATTCCGGCTTCTTGCAATTCGGTCGTGAGACCTGGCTGACCTATCGAAGTTAAAAGAATCAAACGAGTGGACGCCAGGGCCGGGTCACTTTTAATAGCCCGGGCCAGAGTCATACCATCCATACCCGGCATCTGCATGTCCAACAAGGCCAGGTCGTAGGGTTCATTATTGATAACATTAGTGTGCAATTTCTCCAGGGCTTCCAAACCACTGGAGGTGCTGCCATTCTCCATGCCCCATCCCACAATTTGCTCATGTAAGATCGCCTGGTTGGTGGCATTATCATCCACAATCAGCACCCGCAAGCCGCGCAGGTGGGTCCGGGGCTGTACCGGTGTCCGGCTACCCGGTTGCTTCTTTAAGGGAAGGGTAAACCAGAAAGTGCTGCCTTTTCCTGGGACACTTTCAACCCCAATTTCCCCACCCATCAACTTAACCAACTGGGCAGAAATCGCCAGCCCCAGACCTGTACCGCCAAATTTACGGGTTGTTGAAGAATCAGCTTGCGAGAATGGCTTGAAAAGGTAACGCTGCTGTTCCTGTGAAATTCCAATGCCAGTGTCTTTTACTTCAAACCGAATATAATCCTGGTTATTTTCTACCCGGTCTGGCCGGGCGTGAATTGTCACTTCACCTTTCCGGGTAAACTTTATAGCATTTCCCACCAGGTTGATTAAAATCTGGGTCAGGCGAAATTGGTCGCCACGGACGGTATGAAGAAGTTCAAATTCAACCTGGGTAAGCAGTTCGAGATCTTTGGCAAAAGCTCTTTCGGCCAGAAGTCTGGCAACTCCCTCTACCACAGGGGTTAGTTCGAAGTCTATTTCCTCGATATTCATTTTCCCGGCTTCAATTTTGGAGAAATCGAGGATATCGTTGATGATAGTGAGAAGATTTTCGCCAGAGATACGCACCGTTTCTGCATACGAACGCTGTTGGGAAGTCAGGCTGGTATCCAAAAGCAGCCCGGTCATACCGATAACACCGTTCAAGGGAGTGCGGATTTCGTGGCTCATATTCGCCAGGAATTCCGACTTGGACCGGTTGGCGGTTTCAGCTGCTTCTTTAGCTTCCTTCATGGCTTGTTCGGCTTGTTTGAGGGAGGCGCTAATTTCAGTCGAACGGTCAAGGCTTTTTACCAACTCTCTTAGCTGGTCAGTTTGCTTCTCAGAAGTTGCAGTTGCCTGGTTAAGGCGCTCAACAAAGATGATTATACAGACCACCAAAACGATTACCAGAAAAACCCAGAACAATAGCACCAAATATTTAAAATCGGCCAGGTTCAGAAACGGTTTGTACAACCTGAAAATAAATTCAAAACTGTAGGTAAGGCTCAGGGCCAGGATAACCAGGGCAGTAAAAAAAATTACATGAGTACGACTCAACCCGATCAGACAGGCAATAACCGGCACGATCAGTAAGGCGGCTGTAATAATATTTCCACTTCCCAGGACCGGTGTCCCAGCAGTAATAATTACTAATAACCAAAAAATTAGAAGCTGCCCGCTAAGGTTAGCCCGGCCCAGGTTACCTTTTGGATTGGCAAATTTGAATATTGCTAAAAAACCGAGGCTTTCACAAAGGACCAACAATCCATAAAAAAACAATCCTTGATTACTGTTTAGCAAGGCTATCAGGACAAATATAAAACTATAAATGGAAGCCGCTATAGAAAGTAATAAGGCTAACCGGCGGGTTAAATAAATACGGCGTTCAAGGTCACGGCAAACCGTTTCGTTCTCTGGAATTTGTAAAGATGGATAAGTTAGCCCGACATTAGCCGTAATTAACGGTTCGTAATGTTTTTGCTCTTGAGAGCCCATTAATAAATAACCTTTGAATTAAAACGCACTATTAAATTAGGTGAAACAAACAAAGTATTTCTATTACCTTCTACAAGTTCGAACATAACTACTGGTTTATTTTAACTTACTTGTATTACAAAACAAATTACAAACCGGACAATCTACCTGACAAATTTGGGAAAGGTAAAAGGTTAAATTATAGTTGACCAACAGGAAATTGCCTTGGTTTACTGAAAGGGGACTGAATTTGGAGATGGGAAGGATAAGAAACGCGTCCAGTTTCAATTTAACTACCGGTTTAAGAGAAAAGCAGGGATATCGGTCAACGATGTAATTAACGGCGTTCGCTGCGCTCGGCATCCAGATAGGTTTGCAGGATAATCGCCGCCGCCCGGGCATCAATGTTGGCCTTACGCTTTTCCCGTTTGACCCCGGCTTCCTGCATCAACCGGTCTGCCTCGACACTGGTCAACCGTTCGTCCATGAAATCAATTGGGATTTTTGTCAGTTTGGATAACTGCCGGGCGAAGTCGCGGGCGCGGGCGGCCTCAATTCCCTCATCACCGTTCATGTGCAAAGGCAAGCCGATAATAAGTTTACCGGCTTCCTGTTCTTCAATGTGGCGCAAGACCTGTTTGAACACTTGCGCCCGGTCACCAACCTGGATTACTCCTACCGGCGAAGCGATCAGGCCGGTTTCATCACTAACCGCAACCCCGATACGTTTCCGGCCCGGGTCAAGGCATAAATACCGCAACTCTTTTACTAAACCTTCCTGGCGAGATACTCCTTAAAGCCACTTATGATTTTGGTGTTCCCGGCGGAGCCGACACCACCGGGACCGTATTGCTGTTGGCTCCTGGTGTTTTAGGGCCGGACGAAGGCGTAAGGGCCGACTGAGCGGCCGCCTCGTAGTCCAGCAGTTTTTTAATTTCCAGCAGATTTGCGCTGGGCAAGGTATCGCCGGGGATCGCTTTCAGGTCCAACAGGTTTAGATCAACCTGTGGGAAATTGGCCGCAACCAGGGTGCTAACTTCGGCTTTAGTCTTACCGGCCACCGCCGCTTTAAATGCGTTCGCATCCAACTCGCGGATGACCCGGCCCCTGACCTGGACTTCCATATAGCGAGTGCCCTTCTCTTCGACCAGTTTAGGGTCGCTGGTGAATTCCAGGTTGCTCTTTTCGTCCAGCCGGTAGGCCGGGTCGGCCCCCATCTGGGCCGCGGCACCCCTGGTAACAGCATCGGTCCGGTACTTGGCCGCTTCCAGGCTGGTGGTACAGGTGCCGGTAAAGCTTTCAGCCACCTCATTCACCTTCTTGGGGAAGTCGCAGACCGGTTCACCCGATTTTAGCACCAGCACGCCCATGGTTGTCTGGTCGTACTTCAGGGCGTTATTAACCTCACTCAGCGCCTGGTCGCGCAGCTGCTTTTTAAGATCGTCCAGGTCGGGCTGGGTGATAAACTTCTCATCCCGGTCGGTGCCATTGGTCAGCGGACCCAACCCGACCCCGACATTTTCATTCAGCGGGAAACTGGCAACCTCGGCAATATTACCGATTGTCCCGGCTTTATCGGCTACAACCTCGCCGGTAGCCTGCCCGGCCTGGCCGTTAAAAGCGGCGCTCCCGTTGATGGTAATCGCCCGCACCAGCCGGTAGGTCACGCCGTTTCGAGTATAAATAACCGCCCCGGCTCCATAACTTTTAGGGTTAAAGCTGCGGTTATAGAAAACTGCGGGGCCGCTGGCGGGTTTATCCGCAACCTTGCGGATACCGGTCGCGGCGTGTTCCCCGGTCTTTTTGATTTCCCCGGTATTGACCAGTTCAACCGGCAGTGTAGCCGGTGGAGCAGGTGTAGCGGCGGCAGCCTTTGTCGCACCGGCCGTACCGACCGCCCCGGTAGTGGTGGAAGCCCCAGCCGGGACAGTCGCCGCAAGGGCAGTTGGGTCCGAGCCAACGCCACCCGGCACCAGGGCCAGCCTGACCGTCTGGGTACGCACATCGGTTTTGAGCGGGACCGTCAGGGTCTGAATTACGGGCCCCTGGTTGATAACCCCACCGGGCTTCAGCAAAAGAATCAGGAGCAATACTACCAGCAGCAGGGCAAACAAGACGCCCAGGATAGTAATTGTGGTCGTGCGCTGCCGGTCAGCCTGGCGGGCCTGCTGCCTTTCCGGGGTCAGGCTGGGCGAGGCCATTCGAGGGCCACCACCATGTTGGACCGGCATCAGCAGGCGCTTTATCCGGTCCTTGGTGGAATTTGCGGCGCGGGGACGCCCGGCGACCTGCTCTATATCATCATCTACAAACTCAATTTCGTCCGTCTCCGGGACCGGGCGGTCGGACCGCCGGTTCCCAAACAGACCGGAGTTGAGTGGTTGGGCGGCGCTGTAGCCGCCTTTTCGGGTACGGAACTGCCCGGCGGCGTTATCGTTTTCGTTTTCAAAATCCGGTAACTGATCATAATCTTCATCCAATGGTGTTTCATCCAGACCGGCCGGTTGATAACTGGCTCCCAGGCTGCCGAGGTCGCTTTCGCTAAAAAGCCCGCTGCGGGATGCTTCGTCATAGCTCAGGGTATGGTTCCGGTTTGGGTTTTCGCTGCCAACCAGGTTAAACCCGGGCTGGGGGCGAGGCTGGCGGCCGGTTAAACCGGGAGATTCATCAAGTTTCGGATTAAAGCTGCCGGGCAAGTTGGGGCGACTGCCGGTCTGGTCGGCGGCGAAGTTCTGGATTCTCGGCAGGCGGTTGGTAGAAGGCGTTTGTAAAGGCGGGGCTGTCGGGACCGGGTTGAAGTCCTGCATATCATTAAAAAAATCCTGACCGCCCGGATTAGGCATGCCAGGGCCACCCGGCGCGGGAGTAGGAGGTGTTGCGACCACATAACCTTCCGGGACACCGCTAAAATTAGGCCGGACGACCGTACCCTGGTTGCTGAAGCCGGACCCACCCTCGTTTTTGGGGGCGGTTGCGCTCTCACGTTCAATCGAAAAACCCAGCAAATTTGCCAGGCCGCGAATAGTTTTGTTTCCACCGGCAATACTCAGGTTTATATTTTCAGCGCGGACTGCCGACCGGAGAGTATAAAAATTATTCAGTTCTTGCAAAACCCGGGTATCAGTAGGCAGGACCAGCACCACATCCTGAGAGTGATAGTTTTTCAGCCTGGCAATAATTTGATCTAAATTTTCATTCGGTTCAACCGGTAGTCGTACAGCCATGACCTGGTCTCCTTTTACCCCTGGGGTTCGTTAGCCCGGCAACTGCAAATCCTGGAACTTTTAGCAGAGCAGAAATGAAAGATTGGCAGGCAACCGGGTTTAGACCCGGTTTGCCCGCCTGTTAACAATGAAAAAGCCTGTGTGGCTTTACTTGGAACCGTTAAGCTGGTTTTGGACCAGTTCGGAGGCCAACGCCAGCGCCCCGGCCAGTTTTGCCGGGTTCTTACCGCCGCCTTCGGCCCGGTCAGGCCGCCCGCCGCCCTTGCCCTCAAGGAAGTTCGCCATGGGACTGAGTAAAGACCCGGCCTTCACGCCGCGTTCCACTACGTCGGGCGTGACCATAACCAGCAAGCGCGGAGCGCCGTCAATTACCGCGCCCAGGGCCACTACACCGGATTTAAGGCTGTCCCGCAGTTTATCCCCTACACCACGCAGGATTTCAACGGTGGCAACGTTAACTTCGGTTGCCAGGACCTTGACGCCACTGACATCCTGGGCCTTGTTCAAAAGCTCGCCGGATTCGGCCTGGGCCTGTTTCTGGCGCAATTGAGCCAGCTCGCGTTCGAGTTCGCGGACCCGCTGTCTCGTCCCGGCCGCTTCTTCCGGCAGGTTTTCCGGCCTGGTCTGGAGGGCCAAAGCAGCCTGGTTGACCAACCGCAGCCGGTCCTGGACATACTTCTCGGCCACCCGGCCCGTGATAGCTTCTATACGCCGGACACCGCTGCTAACGCTGCCTTCGTTGGTTACGACCATCAAGCCAATCTGGCCGCTGCGGCGCAGGTGAGTACCTCCGCACAATTCGGTGGAATAATCCCCGATACTGATAACCCGCACCCGGTCGCCGTATTTCTCGCCGAACATCATTACCGCGCCGCTCTTTTTGGCTTCGTCGAGCGGCATTTCTTTGATTTCGACCGGTAAATCGTCTCGGATTTTGGCGTTGACGATCTGCTGGATTTGCTGCAACTGCTCTTCGCTAACCGAGTCATGATAGGTAAAGTCGAAACGCAGGCGGTCCGGCGCGACCAGTGACCCGGCTTGCCCGACTTCGTCACCCAGCACGTCTTTAAGGGCGCGGTGCAAGATGTGGGTACCGGTATGATTGCGGGCGGTATCCAGGCGGCGGCTTTCCTCGACAACCGCCGTGGCGGTATCGCCGGAAGCAATATAGCCCTCGGCTACCCGGCCCTGGTGGACAATCAGGTCGCCCAGCGGCTTGTAAGTGTTTTCAACCACAAACGTACCGGTTTCGGTCTTGATATAGCCCGTATCGCTGACCTGCCCGCCGCTTTCAACATAGAAGGGCGTTTCAGCCAGGACTACCTCGGCATCCTGCCCGGCTTCAACCTGGCCGACCTTCTTACCGTCCAGGAAGACCCCCAGGACCGGCGTATCAAAGACCATTCCTTCGTAACCCCGAAAAGGCGTGCTGGTGACGCTCAGCGCCTTGTAATCTTCCAGGTTCTGGCTCTGCACCTTAAACCGGTCCGTCCGGCTGACATTGCGGTGGCGTTCCATGGCCACCCGGTAACCTGCCAGGTCAACCATGTAGCCGCGTTCGGCGGCCAGTTCGACAATCAGGTCAATCGGGAAGCCGTGCGAGGTTACCAGGTCAAAAGCTTCTTCACCGTCAATTTTATTCTGGGGTTTAGCGGCTTCGTCCAGGGCTTCTTCAATCGGTTCTACATTCATCTGGGCGCCGGTCGGGGCCAGCGGGTTGACGCTCATCAGGACTTCCAGACGGTTCAAGCCGGTCTGAAGGGTCCGGCCAAAACTTTCTTCTTCCATCTCAATTACCCGGAAGATATGGTTCTGCCGCTGGAGCAATTCAGGATAATATTCGCCCATCTGGTCCATAACGACCTGGGCGGTCTGGCGCAGGAACGGCTTTTCCATACCCAGCAACCGGCCGTGCCGGATGGCCCGCCGCAAAATCCGGCGCAATACATAAGAACGGCCTTCCGTACCGGGCAAGACACCGTCGGCAATCAGGAAGGTTACCGCCCGGCTGTGGTCGCCAATAACCCGGATGGAATAGTCACTTTTAGCATTCTGGCCGTAGGTCTTACCGACCAGGTCGGAGGTATGGTCAATCAAAGGCTGGAAAATATCGGTATGGTGGACCGAGTCTTTACCCTGCAAGACCATCGAAAGGCGTTCAAAGCCCATACCGGTATCAATATTCTTTTTAACCAGCGGAATATCCTGGCCGCCCGGCTGGCGGTTGTACTGCATAAAGACCAGGTTCCAGACTTCCAGGTAGCGGGGCGAAATACCAACCCTGGCATTCGGGTCCGGGTCGAAGGCCGGACCGAGGTCGTAATAAATTTCGCTGTCCGGGCCGCAAGGGCCGGTTTCCCCGGCAATCCACCAGTTATCTTCCAACCGGACGATCTGGCTTTCCGGCAAACCGATTTTGTTGGTCCAGATTCCCAGGGCTTCGTCATCGTTCGGGTAGATGCTGGGGAAAAGCCGTTTTTCTTCCAGGCCGTAGCGCTGGGTTAAAAGTTCCCAGGCGAAAGTGATCGCCCCTTCTTTAAAATAGTCGCCGACCGAGAAATTACCCAGCATTTCGAAAAAAGTCAGGTGGCTTAAATCACCGACTTCATCAATATCCGGCGTACGGAAACATTTCTGAATTGTGGTCAGGCGGTTGTGGGGTGGTTTTTGCAGACCCAAAAAGAAAGGGGTCATTTGTTGCATTCCAGCCGTGGTCAGCAATACCGTTTTATCTCCGGCCGGGGGCACAAGTGAAGAGGAAGGCAGTTGGAGGTGGTTTTTTTCGATAAAATAATCGACAAAGGTTTGCCGAACATCGCGACTACGCATATTAAGTTAAATCTCCTCGGGTAGCTCGCAAATTCTGCTACCGTAAATTCTAGGTTATGGTTAGTTGATTGTCAAGGCGCAAACAATCGCCCACACTCAACCTGGAAAAGCCAGGCCATCCCAACCGCTTATTATAGCGGGCCTTCTTTTGCCCGCTCCGTTCCGTTAAATTTAGCTCTAAAGGCTAATGACTTATACCAGTCCCCAAAGCAAACGGCGGACTACTATATTTTAACATATCTGGTCGTTTGCTTCTATTGACCGGACCTCCTATCTGAACTATGATTATTGAGTCTTGAAAGTACATATAACTAGGAAATAAATCAATGAGTGAACAACCCGAATCAAATGCAAATTCACGCCCGGAAAATCCCTATAACCAGCCAGCCCAGGTTCCCCAGGGCGAAGTTCCGGCAGGCCAATTTGCCCCGGTAGCCAGTTATCCGGCTCCCCCGGCCCCCGCCCCCTTGAAACCGGCCACTACCCGCGCCGATTACTTAATGCCGTTCCTGGCAGCTTTTCGTATGGTAGTTTTCCTTTTGGTAGCCTTTATGGCCGGTATTTTCTTTACTATTTTTATGCAGACCCGCACCCTGGAAAATACACCCCTGGAAGTAGTTCAGCGCCCGATACTGGATTGGAGCGGCATTCCCGCTAATGCCCATAAGGAATGGCTGACTTTACAGCAAACTTTTGCCCTGATAGACAAAAACTTTTACGAACCATCGAAAATCAATCATAAAGAAATGATATATGCCGCCGCCGAAGCCGCCGTGGCGGCCCTGGGCGACCGCTTCACCGCTTTTAACCGCCCGGTTATCGCGAAAGCCAACGATGACCATATTACCGGCAGGTTTGTCGGCCTGGGCGTCACACCGGAAATAAGAGAAGGTAAATATTATGTCAAGCGAGTTATAAGCAATAGCCCGATTGAAAAAGCCGGTATCAAAGAAGGCGACTACCTGGTCGCTATTAACGGCACCCGCCTGCCCGGCGTTGTCAGTGATGCCCTTTCAATCTCCACCCAGTTGCGCGGTGAGATAAATACCAAAGTGAAATTAACTTTCGCTCGGCCCGCCGAGAATAATAAAGAAACCGAATACGAACTGACCCGCCAGGAACTGATTGCGCCTTCGGTGGACGCCTATATGCTGCCTGACAACCTGGCCTATATAGATATGCGGCAGGTCTTTGGCAGCAATTCCATGAATGAGTTCGACCAGAAGGTCGGAGCGCTGGCAAAAGACAATAACCCGAACGGCTACATCCTGGATTTGCGTGGCAACGGCGGCGGGCTGACCGATACGGCCAGGCAACTACTGGGGCGCTTCCTGGATGGCGGTATCGCTTACTACGACAATATCCCGACCCAGAATGTTAATATGCGGCCCGAAAATGTTATCACCAACCCGCAGCTAAAAATTTACGATAAGCCGCTGGTCGTACTGACCGACTCCGGGACCGCCAGCGCCAGTGAAATTACGGTTGGGGCCTTGCAGGACCGCAAGCGAGCGACCATCATCGGCGAAAAGACTTATGGCAAAGGGGTGGCCCAGTATGTCATCCGACTGCTGGATAACTCGGCCCTGCGGGTGACTTTCGAAAGCTGGTTTACACCCAACAAAACTAATATAACCGATACCAAGGGCATCAAGCCGGATGTAGAGGTAATTCCGACCGAAACCGAGCGAAAGCTAGGCCAGGACCCGCAACTCGACCGGGCCATCCAGGTTTTGACCAAACCAAATTAGATTTTGAATGCTTAACTTAAAAAGGCCGCCGCTCCTGATACCGGGAGCGGTAGCCTTTTTTTATTCTCATTAAGAATTTAGCCGTTACTTAACAACATCCCTTTTCTCAAAGCGGAAAACCGCCAGCCCCACAAAAACTACAATTAAAAGCAGCATTACCATGTGCGAGGGCCAGTTCGGCCCGGTTACAACCGGTTTGCCGTACTGCCGGAAGACCGAAAGGTCTTGCACCCAGACGGGCAGTCTTAGCACAGTTCCCAGCAAGTCCAGCAGGTAGCTGACTATCACCAGGCCGCCCAGGATACCGGCCGCCGGGCCGGGGTTCCAGGCGCTTAACCCAAAACCTACCGCGACAATCAGGGAGCAGACCACCCACAACCCGAAGAACGCCGCCGCCAGGTTGCCCTGTTTAACCACCAGTCCAGCCGCATTACAGGCCAACCAGCAGCTCAACCAGGTCAGAAATACCAGCAATACAAGGGCTACCTGGGCCGCCAGAAACCGGCCCAGCAGGATGCGCCAGCGCGGCAGGGGTGTACTCAAAACCAGTTCCAGGCGGCCCTGCAGTTCTTCGCCGCTCCACCCGGCGACCAGGGTTACAGCGTAAGCCACGAATAGAACCATAATCGAAACAAACAAAAGCAGTTGTAAGAGGCTTTCAACCGACGAATCGATTAAGAATCCCAAGTTTTTGAATAGTTCCCCTGACAGCAGGGTTTCAATACTTTCGCGCAGTGATGGCACCGATAGGACCATAAAGATAATATAGAACGACAGCCCGGCGGTCCAGACCAGCATGCCGGGTAAGGTTTGCCCTAAACTGAAGGTAAAGTTGTTTTTAAGCCAGGTAGAACCGGGCCGGTAAACCGCACGCGTGTTTTTAGAAGGAGTGGTCGTCCACAGGCGAAAATAGCTGTTATGGTCCCGGTTCAGGTACATCATCAGTCCTGCTGCCAGCACCGGCAAGACTATAACCGCCAGCAAAGCCATCGCCTGCCAGTCGGTGCCTACGCTCCGGGCCAGCGGCTTACTCAGGTTATAGTAATAAAAAGGCGACAGAAAACCGAGCCATTCCCGGCCGGGAAGTTGTTGCGAACTGGTATGCATAAAGTAGGTGGCGGCCAGCAGCCCGCTGGTCCAACCCGCCGCCACCTTGCGCGAGAATAGCTGTCCAAAAGCCATGGTCATGGTGCCAAAGAAAAGGCTTATCAAAAATGTATTAAGAAACGCCACTGCGGTCGCCCCGGCGTCCAGTTGCAGCCCCCCGGTGGCGGCCCCGGCTATCAGGCCCAGCCAGCAAAGGGCACAGATTGCCGCAAGGGCCACCACCAACCCGGCCCATTTTTGCAGGTAGACTGTAGCCCTCGAATGGGGAGTACTGAGCAACAAATCGAGTGAACCCTGTTCCTCCTCTCCCCGGATCAGGGCGTTCCCGGCCAGTAAAGCGAATATCGCCAGAAGGACCGGGACGACACCCATATACCGAGTGGTCACAAAGCCGCCAAAGGTATCCAGGTCGTAGGCTTTGCCGATTAAAAAGGCAAATGAGTTGGCTATTTTTTGCAAACTGGCGATTTGTTGGACCTTATCGGGTCCACCAATGACCCCGTTATAAGCCGTACCAACGGTCAGCATCAGCAATGCCAGGCCGATACCCCAGATGGCAACCGACCGGCGGTAATCCAGTAAAGTCTTTCTAAAGATATACATAATCTGCTCCGAACACCGTCAAAAGATTACTTTAAGCCAGGCGGTTGGTTAAGCTACTTGTAATAATGCAAAAAGCTTTCTTCCAGGGAAGGCTCCCGGCTGACAAAGTTCAGCAGAGTATAGCTAGCGGCCAGTTTTACCACCTTGTCCAGTGTTTCCGCCCCGACCACACAGCGGATTACCGTCCGGCCGTCTGGCCCGTCCTCTTCAACAATGGACAGGTCCCTAATGCCCGGCAGCTGCCGCAAATCCTCGACCGGGGCGGCCCCGGCAAAAATAAGCTCCAGGTGATGGCTTTTCAGGCCGGTCAGTTCCGCAACATTACCCACTTTGACCAGTTGGCCTTCCCGGATAATAGCCACCCGGTCGCAGATTTTTTCCACCTCACTTATAATGTGGGAAGAAAAGAATACCGTGCTGCCATCCTGGCGCACTTCTTCCACCAACCGGTAAAATTCTTGCTGATTGAGCGGGTCCAGGCCACTGGTAGGTTCATCCAGAACCAGCAAGCGGGGCCGGTGCATCATTGCCTGGATGATACCGACTTTTTGCTTGTTGCCTCGCGAATACTGCCGGAATTTTTTGGATAGGTCCAGTTCCAGCCGTTCGGCCAGTCGGTTGACACGCGACCAGTCCACACCGCCCCGCAAATTGCCAAAGTATTCCAGGGTTTTGGCCCCGGTCAGGTTTGGATAAAGCGAAAATTCGCCCGGCAGGTAGCCGATGTGTTTCCTTATTTCCACACTATCCCGCTGGCTGTCCAGGCCCAGGACCATTACGCGCCCCGCAGTCGGCTTGATAAGGTTCAATAAAATCCGGATGGTAGTAGTTTTACCGGCGCCATTTGGGCCTAAAAAACCAAAGACTTCTCCCTCACGCACTTCAAGGTTTAAATCATTTACTCCACGCGACTGACCGTAATTTTTAGTTAAATTCTGGGTCTGTATCGCCCAACCGGCTGACTGACTGGTCCGGTTTAGATTTGAAACCTGGGATACTGTATCCATCACGAAACCTCTTTTAATTTTATTTGTGACCACCTGGTCACAACTCTATTATACCCTATATTGCAATAGCCTTATAGGTCTATGTGCAAAATTTAGTTTAGACATCAGGCTTATTTTTTAATTGTTAAATTAACAACATATTCAAAAAAAGAACTCAAAGGGGCTTTAACAGCCAAAAAGTACGATTTATGTTCTAAAATAACGCTAATAATTATTTAATATGGCCCACATCTTGCTATTTGTAAAACACAACTACTAAACATGCTGGAGATAATGCCGTCTCGATAAGCATTTTAATCTAATGTTATGGGAAAAATTTATACATATATACAAACTAGCTTAAAGCTTAAAGAGGAGTCCGATGACTGCGTCTATTATGGTTGAAAATGATCCGGAAAATCTAACAAATAATATTGATACAAAACTTGTTGATACAATCTTGTCGAAAGTCCGCCAAAAATTAAAAGAGCATTTGCACGTCCCGGCAGCTACCTACCGGCTGCAATTTAACCAGGAGTTTACTTTTAAACAGGCTAAAGAAATCGCCGGATACCTGGCTCGCCTGGGTATCAGCGACCTGTATGCCTCACCTTACTTTAAGGCCCGGCCCGGCAGTATGCACGGGTATGACATTGCCAACCATAACGAAATAAATCCTGAAATCGGCAGCCAGGACGATTACGAAGCTATGGTTGAGGAATTGCACCGGTTGGGTATGTCCCAGATCCTGGATACCGTACCAAACCACATGGGGATAGGCGAGCCGGGGAACACCTGGTGGATGGATGTGCTGGAAAACGGCCGGTCCTCTCTCTATGCCGCATTCTTTGATGTTGACTGGGAACCAATCAACCCCAAGCTGACCAATAAAGTGCTGTTACCAACCCTGGGCGAGCAATACGGCACCGTCCTGGAAAACAAAGAACTGCAAATCAACTTCAACCCGGCTGAGGGTAATTTTACCCTGCACTATTACGAAAGTGTCTTCCCGGTAAATCCTCGCTCTTACAGCCTGATACTTGACCTGGATAAAGAACAGTTGGTGGAAGAACTGGGCGCGGAAAGCGAAGCTACCCTGGAATACCAGAGTATTCTTACCGCCATAAGCCATTTACCTTTCCATTACGAGACTGAACGAGAAAAAATTCTCGAACTCAACCGGGAAAAGGAAATTATCAAACGCCGCCTGGCCGCGCTATCCACGCTGGAACCGCGTGTGCAGAAATTTATCGAACGAAATGTCACTATCTTTAACGGGGAAGCCGGGCAGCCGCGCAGCTTTGACTTGCTGGACAACCTGATGGACCAGCAGCCGTATCGCCTGAGCTTCTGGCGGGTCGCGGCCGAGGAAATCAATTACCGGCGGTTCTTTGATGTAAATGAACTGGCCGCTGTCAGGATTGACCAGTTGCCGGTCTTCCGGGAAACCCACCGCCTGGTTATGCGCCTCCTGCGCGAAGGCAAGCTAAACGGCCTCCGAATCGACCACGTGGACGGCCTGCGTAATCCCTGGGCCTATTTCCAGAATTTACAGCAGGCTTTCTACCTTGAGATGTGCCGCCAGGAAATAAATGAAATGGCGGATGAATTGGAGGGCCTGGACCGGCCCGCCCTTGAGGCGGCCCTGATCCAAAAACGCTGGGATGAAATGGGCCGTGACCCGGTGGTGGCCCGGCCCCTTTATATTGCAGTTGAAAAAATCCTGGGCCATAACGAGGTTTTGCCGGGCGATTGGCTGGTATGCGGTACGACCGGGTATGAATATACCAATGCTATAAACGGTCTTTTTGTAGACCCGGCCAACCAGAAGGCTTTCGATGATATTTACAGCAGCTTTATCGGGGAAAAGATTAAATTCGCCGACCTGATTTATGACACCAAAAAACAAATTATGCGCCTGTCGCTGGCCAGCGAAATAATGACCCTGACCAATTTATTGAACCGGATAACTGAAAAGGACCGCCGCCACCGCGACTTTACCCTGAATAGCCAGCGAAACGCCATCCGGGAGGTAATCGCCTGCTTCCCGGTCTACCGGACCTATATCACCCCGGCGACCACCGAAGTTGAGAAGCGAGACCAGGTCTTTATTGAACATGCCGTAGCCAGGGCTAAAAAGCGCAATTCAGCGATTGACCCAACCATCTTTGACTTTATCCGGGATATTCTAATCCTCAAGAATTACGAACACCTGAGTGAAGAAGAAAAAGTCGCCCGCTTTGACTTTATTATGAAGTTCCAGCAGACGACCGGCCCGGTGATTGCCAAAGGGCTGGAAGATACCGCCTTTTATATCTACAACCGTTTAATCTCGCTCAACGAAGTTGGCGGAGAACCTGACCAGTTTGGAATTTCAACCGCCGTGTTTCACCGCCAGCAGGCCGACCGGCAGCGGAATTGGCCCTTCTCGATCCTGACCACCAGTACCCACGATACCAAGCGCAGTGAAGATGTGCGGATGAGAATAGATGTCCTGTCCGAAATACCAAAGGATTGGCGGACGGCTATCGCCCGGTGGACCCGTTTTAATAAGAAGTATAAAAAATCGGTGGAAGGCCAACTTGCGCCCAGCCGTAACGAAGAATATTTCCTCTACCAGACCTTGCTAGGTGTCTGGCCCTTCCAGGACAACCTGAGCAAGGCCGAAAACCAGGAACTGATCGAGCGCATCCAGGCTTACATGCGCAAGGCCATGAACGAAGCGAAAGTTAACAGCAGTTGGGTCAATCCTAATGAACATTACCAGCAAGCCGTGGCTGATTTTATCAAGGCCATCTTGCAACCAGGGGAAAGCAACCGCTTCTTACCGGATTTCCTGGCACTTCAAAAACGTGTTGCCCATTTCGGAGCCTTAAACTCACTTTCGCAAGTCCTGTTGAAAATTGCCAGCCCCGGCGTGCCGGATATTTATCAGGGTAACGAACTCTGGGACTTTAGCCTGGTAGACCCCGATAACCGCCGCCCGGTGGACTACAAACTGCGCAACCGTTACCTGTCCGAAGTAGAAAAAATTTCCGACCCGGAAGGAGCCGCCGCCTTACTCGAAAATAAAGAGGATGGCCGGGTCAAGTTACTGGTAATCAGCCGGGCCTTGAAATTCCGGCAGGCCAACCACAAGCTATTTTACCGGGGAACCTATACCCCGCTGGAATTCCAGGGCCCGCGCCAGGACCACCTGGTAGCCTTTGCGCGAAATTTTGAGGACCAGCAAGCCCTGGTCGTGGCCCCAATACGCTATACCCGCCTCACCAAAGGGGCCGACACGATTACCCCGGTGACAGGCAACGTCTGGGCCGATACCTGGCTGGCCCTGCCAGGAGTGGAAGTTGGACAAAAGTATCGAAATCTCTTGACCGGCGAAAATGTCGCCGTAAGAGAACAAAATGGCAGTACAGGGCTGGCTTTAGAAGAAGTTTTAGCCGCCTTCCCGGTAGCTTTACTAGAGAAAATTTAGCCGTATTATCACTAAGTTAGGAGTCTTGGAAAAATGAATGTGTGGCCGGGAAAACCTTATCCTCTGGGCGCAACCTGGGACGGCCAGGGCGTCAATTTTGCGTTATTCAGTGAAAACGCCACAGGGGTTGATTTATGTTTGTTTGAGTCGCTCCAGGATGAGAACGAACGGATGCGCATCCGTATGACTGAACAGACCGACTATGTCTGGCACTGCTATATACCGGGTATTCAGCCGGGGCAGCTTTACGGATACCGGGTTTATGGCCCTTTTGAGCCGGAATTGGGCCACCGTTTCAATCCGAATAAACTACTCCTTGACCCTTATGCCAAAGCCATCAGCGGCCGGATTGACTGGAGTAATGCCATGTTCGGCTACCCGGTTGATACCGATGACGAAGACCGTGACTTGCTCCTTGACCAACAGGACAGCGCACCTGGCATGTGCAAGTCGGTGGTAGTTGACCCGGCTTTTGATTGGGGTGACGATATCCGGCCCAATACGCCCCTGCACGATTCAATTATCTATGAACTACACGTGAAGGGCTTTACCAATACCCACCCGGAAATTGACCCCAAAATGCGTGGTACCTATGCCGGGCTTTCCACACCCCAGTCGATAGAATACTTGAAATCGCTAGGGGTTACGGCAGTTGAATTGCTGCCGGTCCATCATTTTGTCAATGATAAAACCCTGGTGGATAAAGGTCTGAGCAATTACTGGGGCTATAATTCTATCGGGTATTTCGCCCCTTACTCCGAATATTCTTCCAGCGGCATCCAGGGCGAGCAGGTCCGCGAGTTCAAAGCGATGGTAAAAACCTTACACGCCGCCGGAATTGAAGTAATCCTGGACGTGGTTTATAACCATACCGCCGAAGGAAATCACTTCGGCCCGACACTATCTTTCAAGGGTATTGATAATGTTTCCTATTACCGGATGGTAAACGCCGACCCGCGCTACTACATGGACTATACCGGCACCGGAAACACCTTGAATATGCTGCACCCGCGTTCTTTGCAACTCGTGATGGACAGCTTGCGCTACTGGATTCTGGACATGCACGTGGACGGATTCCGGTTTGACCTGGCCGCAACCCTGGCCCGTGGCCTGCACGAAGTCGGAAAACTTTCCAGTTTCCTGGATATTATTCACCAGGACCCGGTTATCTCCCAGGTCAAATTGATTGCCGAGCCCTGGGATATCGGGGAAGGCGGTTACCAGGTAGGGAACTTCCCGGTCCTCTGGGCCGAGTGGAACGGCAAATACCGCGATACCGTGCGGCGCTTCTGGCGCGGTGACGAAAGCCAGGTGGCCGAGCTGGCTTACCGGATCAGCGGCAGCAGTGACCTCTACCAGCATAACGGGCGGCGGCCTTCGGCCAGCATCAACTTTATTGTCGCGCACGATGGCTTTACCCTGAACGACCTGGTCAGCTACAACGAAAAGCACAATGAGGCCAACGGCGAAAATAACATGGACGGCGAAAGCAACAACCATAGTTGGAACTGTGGCGTGGAAGGCCCGACCGATAACCCGGAAATTCGCGAACTGCGCGAGCGCCAGAAACGCAATTTTCTTGCAACCCTGCTGTTGAGCCAGGGGGTTCCGATGATCTGCGGCGGTGACGAGTACGGACGGACCCAAAATGGTAACAACAATGCCTACTGCCAGGATAACGAAATCAGCTGGTTCAATTGGGACTGGACTGATACCAACCTGGAGTTGTGCGAATTTACCCGGAAGCTAATCCAAATCAGGCACAATTTCCCGGTTTTGCACCGCCGTAAATTCTTCCAGGGCCGCCGGATTCGCGGTACCGATATTCAGGATATCCGGTGGGTCCGGCCCGACGGCGAGGATATGACCGAGGAAGAATGGAACACTTCTTTCGTGCGGGTGCTGGGTATGCTCCTTAACGGCCAGGTTATGGACGAATACAACGAAAAAGGCGAACGGCAGAAAGATGATGTTTTGCTACTACTGACCAACGGCCACTGGGAGGAAATTCCTTTCACGTTACCGGGCAGAGAAGGGGAACCTGATTGGGAAGTGCTGATTGATACCTATGACCCTAAAAAGCCCCAGGCCTATAACCTGGCATGTGGGGAAAAGTTCAACCTGAAACCGCGCTCTTTAGTGTTATTGCGCCAACCTTTAAGTGATAAATAAGCAGGGGAATGGGAATTTTATGATGTGGAAGATGCCAATCGGAGCCGAGCCGGACGAAACAGGCGTCCGGTTCAGGGTGTGGGGCGGTGATGTTAAGCAGGTGGAAGTTGTTATTACCGGCGAAAACAGCCAGGAGTTAGCCAGTTACTCCCTGGAATGTGATGCCGAAGGATACTTCAGCGGCCATGTAGCCGGGCTTAAAGCCGGGGCTAATTACATGTACCGCCTGGATAATGATAAATTGCGGCCCGACCCGGCCAGCCGCTACCAGCCGGAAAGCGTGCACGGGCCGAGCCAGGTAGTGGAACCCGGCTTTGAATGGCGTAATTCGAGCGGTTGGAACGGGATACCACTGAATGAAATGACTATTTACGAAGTCCATATCGGGACGGCTACCCCGGAGGGCACTTTTGAAGCCTTTATAGACCGGCTGCCTTACCTCAAGCAATTGGGCGTAACCGCGATTGAAATTATGCCGGTAGCCGACTTCCCGGGTGACCGCAACTGGGGTTATGATGGGGTGAGCCTTTTTGCCCCGGCGCGGGCTTACGGCGGCCCTGTTGGCCTTAAAAAGCTGGTAGACGCCGCGCACGGTCATGGCCTGGCGGTGATCCAGGATGTGGTCTATAACCACCTGGGGCCGGATGGCAATTACCTGCGTGATTTCGCCATGGAATATTTCACTCACGACAAAAAGACCCCCTGGGGAGATGCCCTGAATTACGCCTCTAAACCGGTCAGGGAATTTTTTATCGCCAATGCCCTCTACTGGACCCAGGAGTACCGGATGGACGGTTTGCGATTGGACGCAGTCCACGCCATCCTTGACGATAGCAAACCTCACATTCTCCAGGAAATGGTTACCAGGGTCCGGGCCAGCCTGCCGGAGGGCCGCCATTTTGCGTTTTTTGCCGAAGATGAGCGTAACGAAATCTGGCTGCTAAAGCCACAGTCCGAAGGTGGGGCCGGGATTGACGCGGTCTGGGCGGATGATTTTCATCACCAGGTACGTTCGGCCCTGGCCGGAGATAACGAAGGGTACTATGCAAACTATACCGGTAACGCCGCAGACCTGGCCGAAACACTGGCTAAAGGCTGGTTCTATACCGGGCAGGTTTCACAATTAACCGGACACAAACGCGGCACCGATGCCAGTAAGTTCGACCCTCCGCATTTCGTTTACTGTATCCAGAACCACGACCAGATAGGAAACCGGCCGCTGGGCGACCGCCTGACCGAAAGTATCGGCCTGGATGCCTACCGGGCCGCGAGCGGGTTGCTGCTGCTCAGTCCCTATACTCCCCTGCTGTTCCAGGGCCAGGAGTGGGCCGCCAGCACTCCATTTCTGTTCTTTACCGACCACAACGAAGATTTAGGCAAGCTGATTACCAAGGGCCGCCGGGAAGAATTTTCGCATTTCGCCGGGTTCAGTGGCGACTCGGTCCCTGACCCACAGGCAATAAGCACTTTCGAGGAATCAAAACTGGATTGGGCCGAAGCGGAACAACCAGGCCACCGGGAAGTCCAGGCTCTCTATCGTGACCTGCTGGCCCTGCGGCTGAATATTCCGCTAATCCGCGAACCCCACCGGGATAATTTCAAGGCCGTGAAAATAGAAGAAGATTCGATTGCCTTCCGCTATTACGCATCCGAAGGACAGGCGGACTTGCTGGTTGTCGTTAATCTTCAAGGGCCTTTGAACTTTGACCTGGCGTCCCAGGAAATCGGCCGGTTGGGCACGGGCCAGACCTGGGAGGCTATACTAACTACCAGTGACCCGGCTTATGGAGGTAGCCAATCACTTATCGAACTGCAAAACCTGGTCAGGAGTGGCCGGGTCAGCCTAGATATCCCGGTCGCGTTTGCCCTTCAAAGCAAAATTGAATAACGGATGTTTAAAAGCCATTAGATTTAACACCCATTATCATAGAATACTCTAATCACCTTATCAGGTAATTTGAGTTATAATTATCACAATCGAACGCCGTTGCTTTTTGCCTCGGCTGATCGGATTTGGTATATTAAGTATGATATTTAGGGAACAGCAAAAACTTAATCTTTTGGCTCAAAAGCCGATTAATTTGAATAAAAGAGGGAGTAGACCAATGTCGGTTGAAAAACTTGAGAAAAAAGCAGAGGCTTCGGCCGGGAACGGGAAAAGTACCGCCAAAGGCCCCAAAGGGTTAGAAGGTGTTGTTGCCCTGGAATCTGCTATAAGCTCAATTATTGGAACTCAACTAACTTACCGGGGTATTACAATTGACGAACTGGCTCAAAATGCCAGTTATGAAGAAGTAGTTTATTTACTGTGGTTTGGTAAACTCCCCAACCGGGCCGAACTGGATGACTTGACCGCTAAACTACGGAAAAGCGCTAAACTGCCCCCACAGGTGTTGGAACTGATCAAGTCCGCGCCCAAGGAAGTTCACCCGATGGATATCATCCGAACGGCTGTATCCCTGCTCTCATTCTATGACCCGGATACCACCGATATGTCCCGCGAAGCGAACATTCGCAAAGCTATCCGGTTGACCGCCCAGATTGCCACCATTGTTGGCGCAATCGGCCGGGTCCGCGAAGGCCAGGAACCGCTTGAGCCGCGTGAAGACCTGAGCGTAGCTGCCAATTTTGTCTATATGCTCAGTGGCAAAGAACCGGATGAAGTTTCGGTCAAAGCGATTGATACCGCCCTGGTTCTACACGCCGACCACGAACTTAATGCTTCGACCTTCTCCGCCCGTGGAACTGTCTCGACCCTGACCGATATGCACAGCGGCGTTGTCAGCGCCATTGGTACCCTCAAAGGCCCCCTGCACGGCGGCGCCAATGAAGCGGTTATGCGCATGCTGCTCAAAATTGGTTCAATGGACAAGATTGACGAATTCATTGACCAGGCTCTGCAAAACAAAGAAAAAATCATGGGTTTCGGTCACCGCGTTTACAAAGAGGGCGACCCCCGGGCCAAGTTCCTCAAGAACATGAGCCTGGAACTGGGTAAACTCAAAGGCGAAACTCGCTGGTACGAAATGTCGGTCAAAATTGATCAGATGATGGTCGAAGAAAAGAAATTGCTGCCTAACGTCGATTTCTACTCGGCTAGCACCTATTACAGCCTGGGTATTCCGATCGAACTCTTTACCCCGGTCTTTACCGTCAGCCGGATGTCCGGCTGGCTGGCCCATATCCTGGAACAATTGGGCGATAACCGCCTGATCCGACCGCGCGCCGAGTATGTCGGCCCGGTGGACCAGCACTATATCCCGATTGACCAGCGTTCCTAGTTCTTAAAAGTTGTTAGTAATAAAAAGGTGGCTTCACTTCGTTGGGAAGCCACCTTTTTATTTAGTAAAACTAACCGTGGTTAATGGCTGACCTTACTTCAACCTGGCCGCCACTTTCTCTTACCTGGTAGACCGGAGCCTTAAAGGTAGCCGGGCCGTCCAGGACCTTTCCGTCTACAAGGCAAAAGCGCGAACCATGCCAGGGGCAAATTACGGTATCCTTCTCAAGATGGCCTTCTGAAAGAGGTCCACCGGCGTGGGAACAGGTTTCATTAATGGCAAAGATATTTCCGGCCTGGCGGACCAGCAAGATATTAGTGCCATTGGCCCGGGTTTTACAAAGAGTATTCTCCGGCAGGGCGTTTGACGGCATTACCGGGGTCCAATCCTCCGGGCCAGTGGCCCAGGCATTCCGGTTAATCAAAGTCCCCAGGTTAAAAACCATTTCCCCACCCAGGTAGGAGCTGTAAGTTGTCACCCCAAGAGCGGTCGTAGACAGCAAGACCGCCAGCTTCCGACGGCCCTGGCGGCGTAAAATCCAGCTCAGGCAGTTAGCCGTTAAAGCGCTCGTATTAAGCAAGGCATGGATTAGCCCGGTACGACGCTCTTTGCCATAGGTATCGCTCCAGTCGGTTAACCCGGTGGCCGCCGCGCCAAAAGCACCCAGGATGCCCAACCCCAGGGCGGCATCTGCGCCTGGAGCCAGCCGGGAGTCTTTATTCGCGCCTGATAAAAGGTCAAAGGTTGTGGATAGCATCCAGAAGCCCACCGGAATATCGGTCATGGCCGGGTGCAAGGGATGTCCGAACCAGACGCCATTCAAAAGGTTCTTAACCTGCCTGCCTGAACTCCCCCCGGCCTTAAAAGCGGTTCCCAGACCCTGCTGCAAAAGATCGGCTGCTTTCTCAAGTGTATCCGGTGCATTTTGGCCCTGGCTCATTTATGCGCCTCCTTCCCAATTAACTTTTATTAGCGTTGTAACCCGGCGGCAGTCATAAACTCGGCCCGTAAAGCCGGGTCATTCTCGTAATTGCCGCGCCAGTGAGTTGTGCGGGTCAGAGGCGACGTTTCTTTGACTCCGCGCATTTGCATGCAGAGGTGATGGGCTTCCAGGTAGACCGCTACGCCGTGCGGCTCTAAGATAGACTGTAAACCGTTGGTGATTTGATGGCCCAGGCGTTCCTGGACGGAAAACCGCCGGGCAAATGTCCGGACCAGGCGAGTTAACTTGGAAATTCCTAAAATGTGTTCGTGTGCGATATAGCCGATGTAGGCGCTGCCGTAGAAAGGCAGGGCGTGGTGTTCGCACAGGCTATAGAACTGGATTGGGCCTTCAATCACCTGGCTCAAGCGGCAGTCCGAGCCACCATGACATTCTGTCTCAAAGACTTTTATCAATTTCGGGTCGCCATCGTAACCGGCGGTAATATCATATAGAGCCTCGATAAAACGCCGGGGCGTATCAACCGTGGCCGGGGTATCCAGGTCCATCCCAAAGGCCGCAAAGATTTCAGCTATATAGACTTCAAAACGCTTTTTTTGCTCAGGCGAAACCTGCCGGGTGTGTTTTTCAATCGTAGTAATGAAATTGGGCACTTCTACCAGGTGGTTAAGTGACATTTTACCTCCTTACCAAAAAGCCAGCCAATCGTTTTGTTTTAGTTATTTGCGTAAAACCACTCTAACACATAAGTCAATAATGTCAATGATTTATTTGACTTTATTGACAATTTGAATGGTAATGCTAAAATTAAGTTGTTCATAGTAATAATTGGAGGGAAAAATGATCAACAGGGGAATGGACCAGCGCTTCTTTGCCAGTACGCGCGGCCAAATTATAACTTTCTTACGCCGGAATGCCCCCAGCACCGTTGAAGAACTGGCCCAGGCTTTCACTCTGACGGATAATGCCGTCAGGGCGCACCTGGCCGGGTTGGAACGGGATGGTCTGATCCGGCAAGCCGAGGCCCGGCGGGGAGTGGGAAAACCTTCCTTTACCTACCAGCTAACGGCAGAAGCAGAAAGCCTTTTCCCAAAAGCCTATGGTCCGGTCTTGCGTAACTTATTGGATGTGCTGGCCGGGCAAATGCCACCACAAGAACTGGAAAACCTTTTAAGGGAAGTTGGAAAGCGGATTGCCGGACAGTTACCGGCTACAAACGGAAACACCGGGGTCAGGCTGGCAGCGGCGGTGGATATGCTAAATGAACTTGGCGGGTTAGCCGAACTTGAAGAAAACCAGGATAGTTATATAATCCAGGGCTTTAGCTGTCCCCTGGCCTTACTGGTCCTACCCCATCCCCAGACCTGCCAGCTAGCGGAGGCATTGGTGGCCGAATTTACCGGGCTGCCTGTAAAAGAAAGCTGCCGGAAAAACGGCCAGGCCCAATGTCGTTTCCAGTTGGTTAAATAATCTTCCCCAACGGCAAGCTAGGCTACCAGCTTAACCAGTCCCCGTTCCTGCACTACTGCGACCGCTAAAGTCTTGTAGCCGACCTTATCAAAAAGGACAACCATTTTGTCACCTTCGTAGCGCATCACCAGACCCTCGCCCCAGGCGTTATGCGATACCCGGCTATTGATAGGGAACACTTCGAGTTGTTCGGACTTCTCAACGGTGATACCGGCCTTACAATTATCACAGTACCCGCAAGGTTCATCAACCTCTTCGCCAAAATAGTTAAGTAAATAGCGGCGGCGGCAGTCCCGCAGTTCGGCATAACCACGCATCATTTCAATCCTGGAGCGGTCAAAGTCGTGATGGTTTTGCTGGGTGCTGGCTGCCTCTAGCATGGCTTCCGCGATATCCTGGTTGCGCTCTCCGGTTTTCACCTCACCACCAGGGCTTATGACTACCACGCCCACTTCTTCCAGACGGCTCAGGGCGGTGGTTAGCTTGGATTGGGATAGCTCGGTGACTTCCTTCAGGTCGTGCAAGGTCACCGGGCCAGGTTGGCTTATTATCACCGTGGCAACCTGCTGGAGGTGGTCAACATCCACCTGGCCGGTGCTGGCAAAAAACCGGCGAATCCCCAGGTCTTCCGGTCGGTAGAACAGCGCCGCCTGGGAGGGTTCACCATCTCGACCGGCCCGGCCAATTTCCTGGTAATAAGAGTCAACCGAATCACTTATATCGTAATGAAAGACAAAGCGCACATTAGGCTTATCAATGCCCATTCCAAAGGCGGTGGTCGCCACGATAACTTCCGCTTCATCATTCATAAAAGCGGACTGGACCTGCTCGCGCTCGGGGGCTTTCATCCCGGCGTGATAAGCCAGGGCTTTTATACCCTTGTTTTGCAATTCCTGGGCAATTTCTTCGGAACGCTGCCTGGTCGCAGCATAAACAATACCCGGTTTTTCAACTTCAACAATGCGCTCGTAAAAGTTGCGCTTTTTATCCAGTTCATCGTCAAACCGTATTACATCCAACCAGATATTCGGCCGGTCAAAGCCCTGCACAACTACTTTCGGGTTACGCATACCCAACCGGGTGATAATTTCCTCGCGCACGGGCGGTGAGGCGGTCGCGGTTAATGCCAGTATCGTTGGGTGGCCCAGTTCCTCAATAAAGGTCCCCAACCGCAGGTAGTCCGGTCTGAAATCATGGCCCCACTCGCTGACACAATGGGCTTCATCAACCACAAAAAGGGAAGGTTTTGCGGCTTTGATTTGCTCCAGGACTTCGGGGTTACTGAGTTGCTCCGGGGCCAACAGAAGAAATTCCAATTCACCTTCCAATAAATTTTCGAAAGTTTCACGCCGTTCTGCCGGTTTTAAGGTAGAGTTCATAAGGCCAACACCCCCCACGTCCTGCTCATCCAGGGACTCGAACTGGTCACGCTGTAAGGCAATCAGGGGTGAAACTACCAGGGTTGGGCCGGGAATCTGGACGCCTGCAATTTGATATATAGCCGACTTACCGGACCCGGTGGGCATTACCGCCAGCGTATCGCAGCCTGACAGTACCGATTTAATGGCAGTCTCCTGGCCTGGCCGTAAAGTATCATAACCAAAGGTTTCCCGCGCCACTCTCCGAACCACACGTGTATCTTTTCTGACCTGAGTCATTGTATAAGGGTCCTCCCTAAACCGGTTAATTTAGGCCGGTTGTTAAGTAAATTGCTAATTAAACCAAACGCTTGCGGACAGAGTCCAGGCGCCTGAACACAAGGTCGGTAGTTATTCCCCAGACCAGATGAGCAATAATCATCAGGGCATTCCGCCTGACCGGTTCCTTACTGGCCGAATTGTAAAGGTTCAAGACGGGCATAATACCCAGGTAATTAACCGACCAGACCAGCAAACCAAAAACTATACCTCTTAATGGACTGCTCTTGAGCTTTTTAGACCCCACCGAACCCAGCCCGTAAAAAAGGCCGAAACCCGCGCCTGCCCCAAAGTGAGCCAGTAAAGTTAAAACAGTATGTTCTTTTTCGTTTGAAGGAGGCTGCCCGCTTTTATTGGCCGCATTGAAACTGATAATACTGGGAGGTAAAGAATAACTTTCCTTTTCCGGCAAAAGGGCTTGCATTCCCTTCATGGCAAGCGACATTGGAGCGGTCGCGACAAAACCAGCAATTGTACCGGAAAATAGGCGTGAAAGTTCCATGTTTCTTCTCTTTCTGGCTCAAAACCCAACAAATTAAAATGTTATACACCAAAACGGCAATGACTAAAACGCCACCAGGTAATAACTTACCGTTTGGACATTTGATACCGGGCAATTTTCCACTGGCTCACCAGTATTCGGTACCGTAAACGTTAAAATAAAGGCCTTTAACGTCTCACATTCTATCTGACACTTATTTGCACCAGACGTGCCAGGAAAAACCGGAATATTGGAATGGTTAACCATATATAAAAGGCTTAATGGGGTGGGACCGGTTCGGCCTCGTTGGCCGGTTGGGTCTTGCGGCTGTACAGGTTCATTAAAGGAGTAACCGAAATACCGTGTAATACAACTGAAACCGAGACAACCATCAGGACCAGCGAAACCAGCGGTTGGGCCAGGTCTCCGGGCAACCCATGATGGATTGCATAAGTCAGGTAGTAGATGGAACCTACTCCCCGGATGCCGAACCACCCCATCAACCAGCGCTGTGGCCAGGTTGATGGCAGGCCAATCAAGCCTACAAAGACGGATATGGGCCGAATAACCAGGAAAAGCAGCGGAATAAACCAGAAAACATGCCAGCTAAAGTAGGTGGCCGATAACATTCCGCCCAGCAGGAGAACTACGGCTACTTCCGCAATGCGTTCCAGTTGCTCATTGAAGCCCAAAACAGACTCGACCATGTAGACCGGCCCTTTGTCCGGGTCTGTCGCGATTTCTTCCTTACTCTGGTTGGTTACAGCCGTAAGTTCTTCTATTACTTTTTCGCCGCTGGATTGGCGTTCCAGGCGCCGCAGGGCTACCCCGGCCGCAAAAACTGCCAGGAAGCCGTAGGCATGTACCAATGTAGCAACGCCATAACTCAGGGCAATCAGGCCGAGGCCCAGGAAATCATCCAGCCCCAGGGCGTGTTTATGCACGCGCCGGATGTACATAACCAGGCGGCCGACCAGGGTTCCAAACAGCGCCCCAATTGCAATACCAACTATTACCGCCCAGAGAACATCTTCCAGAAACCATTTAATCCCAAAATTACCCAGTTCTTGCAAGCCAAGCAGGCCCATTCCAAGGTATACAAACGGGGTCGCGCTGCCGTCATTGAGGCCCGCTTCCCCGGTCAGGCTAAACTTCAATTTGTCACTATCATAAGCGTTCTCGACCTGCACGTCCGAAGCCAGCACCGGGTCCGTAGGCGCCAGGATAGCTCCCAAAAGAATAGCTGCCCCCAGTGGCAAGCCCAGGAAGAATACCCCGGTCACGGTTATCAGGCTTATGGTGATTAACATGGAGCCAACCGCGAGGCGGACCGGCAAGCGCCAGCGCCGCTTTAACAGGGGCGTCCTGAGCTTCAAACCACCGGTAAAAAGCGAAATTAGCAAAGCTACTTCGGTAATACGTTCCAGCAGTTCCGCATCTTTAAGCGGGTCAAGTTTGATAAAACCCAGCCCAATCGGTCCCAGCAGTATGCCTATGCCCAGGTATAGAATCGAAGAAGTCAGGGGCAGCCGTTTGAGAACGGTAGCGGATAGCGCCATGAAAATAAAGACTACGCCAACAATAATAGCCCAGAGGGTAAAAGTCACAGCCAGACTCCTCCTGATAAGTCAGATTTGTAATATGAAACTGCTCTGAGCTACCTGACTTTTCAGGATGAGCGGGTATGACCTTACTATTTTTCGGTTGCCTCAGAGAATTCTTGTTTTAAACGTTCCCAATCGAGTTCGGTTGAGGCGATTAAGTGGGCACCCAGGATCGTTTCCAACGATTCCAGGGCCTGGTTATTCAATTCACGGGTATTTGAAGCCACACAGTCAGGCGGCACGACCAGGTTATAGTCCCGCATATATGCATCGCTGGCTGTAAACAGGATGCAGATATTCCCGGCTACCCCGGTCAGGACCAGCGTTTTTGCCTTTAGATAGGTCAGCAATACTTCCAGGGTGGTTGAAAAGAACCCGGAATGTTTAGGTTTCAGGACAAAATAGTCGTCTTCCTCCGGTAACAAAATCTCTACGACCGGACGGCCCCTGACGGGCTCTTGCAGGCAGTGTTCTACCAGTTTTGAAAGGTCCGATTGCCATTTCCCAAAATTGTCATTGATGTAAAGCACCGGGACCCCGGCTTTTCTTGCACTTCGTTTTAAGTCAGCGATCCTTTTAGCCACCTCCGGTACAAATTCAAACAGCTTGTCACTATCCTTAAATTCAAAATCACTAATCATATCAATAATAAGCAGTACTACATCCTCACTGTCCGGGACGTTACCATGCAAATCTTCATTTTTTACCGGTGGCATATTCCCTCACACTAAAATTGTTATTTTCCATCGTAATGCACATAATGAAATGTAGGGTGCAACTTGCGTGCCATAAACCCCTTTTGCTCAACCAGCGAAATTAACTAAACCGTTAAGCTATCATAAAGATGAAATTTTATAAAATAAAAAAGGACCTGGCGGTTGCCAGGCCCCTATGAATATTCTTACCGGGTTTATATGTATAAACGGACCCGGTTTTGGC